>NZ_KV757736.1 GCF_001712795.1 Nostoc sp. KVJ20 | reverse complement strand
TGGCGGTAATTCTGGTTCTTCGGAGCGGTCTTGGAAGGGTATATGAGGTTTGGTTACTGGTGGTGAATCTATTTTTTTCTTGTTGCGCTTGCCAGTTGGCTGCTGTTCAACTTTTGGCGGTTCTGGGTGGTTTACATCGACAGGGGCATGACCGGGCTGCTGGTCAGTTGTGAGTTCTTCCAGCAACTTGCCATCATCTGGGGTAGGGTGAAACTCAGGAATTTGGTTGCTAGACTTTGGTTGTTGTGGTTTAGATGGACGCTGGGTAGATTTCATCAACACCTTTACTTGAATTTAGCTTGACTGGTGAACTCCCGTATTCTACACACCAATTCCCTTGTACAACACTTTCTCCTGAACCAGAAATAGCCTTGTCCTATCAAGTTTATATTCAGTACTATTCATCAACTTTTCCTACTAACTCTTCCAACTGAGAGAGTAGCTTATCTAACTTTGCTCGTTTGCTTGCATCATTCCAAACAGATGTTTTTTTAAGTTGTTTTCCAATTTGGGAATATCTTTGAACATAGCTTGTGCTAGGTGGTATTTCTTCTCTGACATTGAGTTCTTTAATTTTTTGCTTAATTTCCCTGAAACTCAAGTTTTTGGATAACGCTAACTTAAGCAAGGCTTGACGCTGATCTTCATTTTTAACTTGTGCGATCGCTCTTGCTTTCGTAAATTCTATTTTCCCTTCACGCAGCGCTTTCAATATTTCAGCAGGGAGATTTAATAATGGTAAACGACTAGTACGAAAAGATTCTGCTGAAAATTTCCCTAGTCCAGATAAAATTGATTCGAGGGCTTGAAGTTGGAGGAAAACGTTTTCCTCCAACTGTTGATGACGATTTTTGGCATGGTTCGCACGATTCAATATAGAACTAACTTCATCAGTACTAATTTTTAGCGTTAGCGACAAGAGATCAAGAATAGCCTCAGTTTCTTCAACTGGATTGAGATCCTCTCGTTGTAAGTTTTCTAAAAGCGCAACTTGGAGAGCTTGTTGGTCATCTAATTCCTTAGAAACTACAGGAAGCTCACTTAGTCCAATTGACTGCGCTGCTCGATAGCGCCTTTCACCAGCTACTAACTCGTAATTACCGTTTGCTAATGGGCGAACCAGCAAAGGTTCTAAAATTCCATGTTCTTCAATTGATTTAATTAACTGGGCTTGTTTTTCTTGATCAAAATAACGGCGAGGTTGCTTGGCAGGAAGTTGAATTTGTTGAATAGATAATGTTTGAGAAGATTCAACACTTTTAGGATCGGTAATAAATTTTTGGGCAATGGAAGCAGAAAGCCCTTGAGTAAGTGATTGTCTTGATTTAGTCATTCAAAACCTCTAAAAATTCCTTAAATAATTGCTCAAGCTCACGCCTAGCAATTCCGGCAGTTGATCCAGATAAATCAAAGATAGTAGCATTTTGTCCATAGCAGTCAGCAATAATCTGTCGTTGATGAAGTACATTCTCTAAAACAGTGACATTAGGCATGAGTTGAAGTACCTCAACTGCTTCATCTTTTAACTTTGTTCCTTTTACGGCACGATTAACAAACATTACGGCTTTAGGTTCTCCCCGTCGAATTCGCTGTGCTTGTTGAATTAAATGTACAGTGTCAGAAGCGCTTTCAAGGTCTATGCCCGCAGGTTGACACGGAATAATCGCTAAATCAGCAGTTAAAACTAATGCCCTGGTAGTTTCAGATAGAGCTGCCGGGCCATCAGCAACGACCCATGTATAAGACTCAACTAGCTTAGGTAACTCATCCAATAGTGCATCAGGTGCTTGAAGGACTTGGCAAGGAATGACCTGTTCTAATCGTGCGAGCCATTTAGAAGATGAGCATTGGGCATCAGCATCTACAACCAGTACAGATTCACCTCGTTTTTGTAACCATCGTGCAAGATGCACAGAAATTGTTGACTTACCTGCTCCTCCTTTTTGATTTATAACTGCAATGATTGACATGAGTAGTGTCTAAATTACAAAAGTATAGCTGATGAAAGTTTTTAAGATTGCCCTGGCTCCTTTCCAATTAAACGAGCCAGGGCTAAATTTTAGGCTTACTTATTAAATATCAAGTTTTACTAAAAAACTTCTAAAGTTTATTTTTATCTCAGTTCTTATAAAAAATTTAGAAGTTACTTAAAAAGAGATGAGAATTCCCATCTCCTTTTAGAGAGCTAAACATTTTACAGTGATGCCTCGGCTAAATTCAAAAGTATGAGTGAGTTATTGTAGGCGTAGCCTGTTGTAGGCATTGCCCACTAGGAAAATCAAACTTTAGTAATTTAGCTGGAGTTAAAGAGAGTAGCATGAAATCAGCTATGTAAACACAACACGGATGACACTACAAGATGCACGACAATACGCGCCAGCAACTGAGTGCAACCGTGAACCAATTCTAGAAGTAGTTTTACAGGTATTGCCTGGGAGTGGCACTATTTTAGAAATCGCCAGCGGTACTGGGGAACACGCAGTTTTTTTTGCGTCCAAACTCAGCGATTATATATGGTTACCAACGGATGCAAATCCACAAGCAAGAGCCAGCATTACTGCATGGACTGAACATTTTGGATGTAATAACGTTTATCCACCGCAATATCTTGATGTTAGAGAACCAGTTTGGGCAGTGGAGAAGGGGGAAGTAAGCCAGTGGCTGAAACAAGAGCCAATTACGACCATCGTCAACATTAATATGATTCATATTTCACCGTGGTCAGCCTGTCTTGGTCTGATGGCAGGAGCGGGTCGGATATTAGCAGCAGGAGGTATCCTCTATTTATATGGGCCTTTTAAACAAGATGGAGAACATACGACACCAAGTAACGTAGCTTTTGACGAATATCTACGCGTTCAAAACCCAGAGTGGGGTGTGCGTAACTTAGATGATGTAGTGGCAGCAGCTAGGGCAGAACATTTCACCTTAAAGCAGACTTACCAAATGCCAGCAAATAATCTCTCGATAGTATTTGAACGTTCTGTTAATGAATAATTGCCAAAAATATATATTAGCGGTCTAGCAGTTCTAAATTTGAAAAATTTTATTGATTGTGCGAGCGGTTAAGAGAAAAAGGCAGCCAGCGTTGCTTACAAACAGCTCGTTCTTGGATTGCTACTGTGTAGTTGTGACAGTAGAGTACTGATAATGATTGATAACCGATTAAACTACATTGCCTCCAGCCAATCAGAAGCCACAGACTTATATTCGCTCTCAAATTTAACAGCAAGGAGCTATTGTCTCAACCATCTGCTATGTAATGGCTCAGAGTCAGCCACACCGATTGCATCATCGGCTTTGAAGACTAGCTCAAGCACAGAACTTTCCAGCGCTTGAACTCGTCACGGCAGTTTCAGTTTTAATCCCCTTAAGCCTTAACTAACACCTTTTCCAGATAACAAATAGGTAGTCGGCTATGGGATTCATCTGTGTTATTGCTTTATATAAGTAATATTAATTACAAAGTATTAGTAACTACCCTAACAGTTTATTTACTTAATGGTTATTATCTTAATATTTACTTCGGTCTATCTAGTTAATAGATAAGCTAATAATCATTCAAATTGCATCCCCGCGTCTCCCTCTCCCCTAATTCTCCCCTTTTAATGCTTAAAGTTCTGAAACTGATTAATTTTACTCGAACTGAAAAGCTAGCTTTATGAGATTTGTTCCCTTAATAGATTCTCTTTTGATTGTTAGTTGTATTAGCCTAATGCCTTGTGTTGGTAGGGCCCAAACAGATGCTGTTATCAACGGAAAACCAATAGCTATCAATTTTAACAGTTTACCCACTAACTCTACTGATATTAGTTTTCTAAAGGGTTCGGAACTTGTTTATTATGCTTACCAGGGAGGTCTTTTACAACAAGGTATTCCGAGTGGAGGAACATTAGTACTTAAAACTTTAAGCGGAAATATTCTTGCAAAAGACTTGGTAAGAGCGGCTGTAAATGCAAATAAATTACCAGCACAAGTTTTGAATGACCAAAATTATCTAAATTCTGTAGGCTTACAACTTGAGGCATTACCTGATGAAGCTGCTCTTGATTGAAGTTATAACCATCTGTTACGAAAATACTAGTATCACGGAACTCGTAAAATACTTAAAGAGTATAGCTTTGAATTTATTCAAATACTTATCTATCCACATACCAATACTTTGGTTCGTTTTTGGAACGGACAACTTGTCCACTTCTGGCACAACAGAAGCGTTAGATGCAGTTTCCAAAAAGCATTCTTCCCTAACTATAATTACGCTTTAGAATTTTTAGCATTACACATAGTTGTATAACTGCACAATACCAACAGAAGCGATCGCTGTTTCTAAAATTGCCTCACCGTTATCTAATTGGCAAGCTTTTTCTTCTACTCAAAATCCCCATATTGAGGAGGACTAGCTCCAAGCCGCTTAATCGCAAATTTCTCACAAACAATAAAAAATCAATTCACATCGCTTGATGTAAAACATTTTTTGATACATCATCAATTGAAGTTCCTCGCTACCGCTAACGCTACGCTATCCGCCAGTCGCACAAAATACCTTTTCTGTATTCTGGCGACTGACGCATGTATTCTGTTTTGATGAAATTAATAAATTACAGTACACAGTTTGATAAACTACTTTAAGTTAATTAGTAGTAATAGTGCTAATCTTGGTCAGATGCAAATAGAAGAAATTTTAGCCCAACTAGAAAATAACACTAAGGAATTTCCTCGTTTAGCGTTAGAAAGAGCCATTGAAGAGCGAGAAACCATTACATCTATATTAATAGAAATTTTAGACAAACTGAGTAACAATTTAGAAGAGCTACTAGAAAAATCAGACTATATTTTACATACCCATGCTTTATATTTACTGGCACAATTTAGGGAAGTAGCAGCATATCCTGCAATTATCAAGTTTTTTTCAGTTCCTGGGGATGTGGCATTAGATGTAACTGGAGATATAGTAACTGAAGATTTATGCAGAATACTTGCTTCTGTTAGTGGCTCAAATATTGAGCCGATAAAGCAACTCATAGAAAATCCAGAAGCCAATGAATATGTAAGGGGTGCTGCATTAGAAGCATTATTGGTTTTAATAGCTCAAGAAGTCATTACTAGAGAACAGGTGATACAATATTATGCCAAGCTGTTTTCTACTTTAGATAAAGAAGATTATTATATCCAAACTACTTTAGTAACCAATAGCGCACAGCTTTGTGCAGTCGAACTGCAAGAACAAATAAATCGGGCATTTGAAGAAGAATTGGTTGATTTGTTTTTTATTGACCAAGAAGATGTAAGCACTTATCTAGTAGTAGAGAGAGAAGAAGCTTTAAATAGACTACGTAACAATACAAAGTATTCTTTTATTAAAGATATAATCTTAGAAATGGAGAGTTGGAGTTGTTTCCAACCAGAAGAGAGAGAGCCATCATATAATATTTTTATTCCAGAAGGATTTAGTCTTGGAACATCTGAAAAATCTAAAAATAAAGCTAGGGATAAGAAAAAAATGCAAAAGCAATCTCGGAGAAAAAATCGTTCTAAAAAGAAATGAGTCATCAATCTTAGCAAAATTTTTTGAGCTTCACTAATAATGATAAAAAACTTAGAATTTTTTGGAATTATTTTTCTTCATTAGGATACCAACCTGCTGGAATAATTTCAAAATTATAAACATCTTTGAAGACATATGTGCGTCCGATCATTTCCGATGGGGAAAGCAAATTTTTGTCGCCTTCCTTCCAATCTTTTTTATCAACTGTTCCCATAACTACATAGTTATTACCTACAATTTGAGGATTTGTTTGGATAAAAGTAGCAGCCATCAATGGCTCAATTTCCTGTTTTTTAGCAATAATTAAGTCGCAGCTTGGGCAATATTTACACTGTTTATTTAGTAAAAATAGCTGCTTAGGTTCAATGTGGATTACCAAAGGGAACTTGCGTAACTTAGTCTTAGTATCGCATTTGGGGCATTTAGTGAACGCACAATCACTATAAGGATTGAGAAAAAAGCGATGCCGCTTTTTAATTGTTTTATCTGGCTTTTTATTAACGCTATTTTTAACCATGTTACGATGAAAGCTTGATTAACTACATTGGGTTTTGTAACATAAGTTTAACTATAACAAGCGTGAAGAATTAACACTTGCTCCTAACTAAAAATAGTGAGGTAGGTTGAGCTATTGCCAGACATTAGATGGTTGCTAGCTAAAATCACCAGCAGAGCAGAAGTAGCGATAGTAGCCTCTGAATATACCTGGATACAGATGTTTAAATCGCATCATCGCGCAACTGGGTTGCGGTAAGGTATTGTCAGCTTACCGCAAATTCACACTAAGTACTTCATGTCCCAACCATCAAACTTTCTTCGGCTGATCTATTTTCCATAACATATTCCCGTGGAGTTAGGTCAAGATTGAGATCCTTCCATTCCTCGGACGGAATCTTATCAAGTCGTCGCTTAAGCAATTCTTCATCTTTTCGAGACGATCTGAACGACAACCGCGTTGAAGCTACCGCAGCGTTTCGGTGAAAGCCTTGATGGTTTGCTGCCCACGTTGTGCATTTCCCGTAGTCAAGAAGTCTAAGATTGCGCCTTGAAATAAGTGGAATAGCAATAAAGCAGTAGTTTTGTCATTTGTGAGATTAAACAGAGAATCTATCCATTTTTGGCTCTCTTGCTCTACGAAACGTTGTGTTTCTGAATCGCCTTGTATGGCACGTTGATTTAGCTCCATCGTCAATTTCAGCAAGCCCAGCATGTCTGGTGAAGTCAAATGGCTCCACATTTCGAGTAATGGTTCTGCCAGACAATCTGCTCCTACAAGCGACAGGCTTTGAAATGACCATAGCTTTTGGCGCAAGCGAGTCTCTAACAGACCAATGAGTTGTCGCTCCAATTCTTGTTTTGAGCCAAAGTGGTAAACGAGCATTCGTCCGCTAGTGCCTATCTTGTTAGCGATCATATTGATGCTCGAATCCAATGCTCCTGCCTCGATTGCAGCAGATAGACATTGTTCCAGAAGTTCTTGCTTCTTTTGAGGTTCAGTAGGTCGGCTCATGAGTTGACAGTTAACGTAATAGCTATTACGTTAATAATTAACGAAACGACTATTACGTTAACATCATTAAGCAGGGCAAAACCATGAGTACAAAAGACAAGATTGGCTTCATCTCACTCGGCTTCGTCATCTGGGCAGCAGGGACATCAGTTTATCGCATGACTGGTTCATCCTTCTTTGAAGGTTCTGCTGTTGGGTATTGGCTCAACGTAATCTTTACGGGCATTTCCTACGCTGTTGTTTCTCTGGGACTGATGAAGTGGCGCAACATTAAGCAGAAAGACTGGTTACAGGGTGCAATTTGTATTGCTTTGCCAGGAATGTTGGGCGAAATTCCAATTCTTGCTGGTTTTTCAGAATTCATGAGCAATATGCAACCCGAAACAGCAGGGCGATATGCAGCTTTTTTGTTTGGAGGGTACTCGACACTGATCGGTGCTGCTTGGTTCATGTCTGCAAAAGCCATTTCGCAGTCTATTTCTGAGACACGGCTCGTAAGCACAGGGCAATAAAGAGCAATCTGTAGCGACGCAGCTTAACAAGTTGATGAAGCGGACGGATAGAAGATATTGGCAGAGTTGCTCCCGGTCGTCTACCGCCGCTTATCTTGGTCGTTAGCTGGCTCCTCACACAGGCTTTGCACTTGTACTGTCAGGTTTCTGACACCCGTGACAGGTTAAGATAATTGCACATTTGTCAAGTGGGTAAGAAAAAAGGGGACAGATTCAGCCTGGGGACTGGCAGCGTTTGAAAAATTCAGATATATCTACGGCAACACAAAACGACGAACAAAAAAACGATTCGGAATCTTTTTCTCCTGTCCTGGCACAAGACGATGACGGAAGAGCGATTCTGTTACCCAAACTTCCTGGGCTGCAACGGTTAAATTAACGGGTAAATCCATCCTGGATGCTAAGACATTAAATTGAGATTTCGCTCCAGCCTCCAATGGGCGCAGTTGTAATACGCGACCGTTGCCACTCTCGATTCCGGCTTCAAGCATAATGAGAGAGCCATCACTAGCTAACTGGATCGCATCGGAACCATCGATTTTGCGAGGTAGCGTAATTTCTTCAATCACGGGATTTTCGACCATTCTCGGCGTTACCTTAAACAATCGACCATCAGAGTACATCGTCACGAATAAAACACCGTCCGGTCTGCGAACAATTCCAGACAGTCCAAATCGCAATTGGGTGCGGAATCGCTCATCTTCGGCCCAAGTCTGAAGTTGAGTCGCTCCAGGTGGGAGGTAGTGAATTCGAGGGCGTGAGCTATCGGTAACATAAACACCGCCATTCATGTCGAGTGCAAGATCATTGGAAAAACCACCATCAGGCATCATTATGATTTGCAGCACTTTCTTTGAGCGAATGTCGAGTGCAAAAATTCGCCCTGGTCTACGAACAATTTCACCATTGGATTGAGGTGTGCCTAAAACATCAGGAGAAGCTCCCCATAAAATTTCTCGTGCCTCATCTAGGCGGAGGCTAGTAACAGCAAATATGTCGCTGTTACCCGGAAAAAGTGTTTCAATCCTACCGTTTGGAAAAATTTGTAGGATACGACCGTTCGTAACAGAACCAACATAAAGTGTGCCATCCTTAGTACGCGCAATGCCATTAGGATATTGGAAGCCAGAAGGCAATTCAATGGGAGACAGTTCTCTCGCATAAGCAGCAGTGGGATAAAGAGCATCGGCGGTAATCGCAGCCAACCCGGATAAAGCAATCAATACATTTCGCCTTTTCATCTACTTCATTTCTCCAAGCACTAGATCACAGATTTAGGCAACACGATGCCCTGGAATGGTATAACCACCATCTACGGAAATCGTTTGTCCGGTGATATAGGAAGTTGCATCAGAGCAGAGCCAGACCACTGTTTCTGCCAGTTCTTCTGATGTACCCAGACGCTGGACAGGAATGTGATCAATGAAGGGCTTGGCTGCATCATCATCCGGATGAAAAAAGCGTCGCAACATTTCTGTATCAATGATGCCAGGGTTAATATTGTTGATCCGAATGTTGTGCGGCGCGTACTCCAAAGCAGCAGGTCGGATCATACTATCCAGCCCGCCTTTACTCGCTGAATAGATGGTGGAGCCTGCCAACCCACCTTTTGCCAGCCAAGAAGACGTATTGACGATTGCGCCGCCACCGGGCTGTTTGAGCATTTGTTCGATTTCATACTTCATGCAGAGCCAAACTGCTTTTAGGTTGACGGTGATAGTCTGCTCCCAATCGGTTTCACAGAGTTCGATCATGGGTGCAAATTTGCCTTCTGTTCCAGCATTGTTGAAGGCAAAATCGAGGCGACCATAATATTCGACAGTTTGCTCAATCAGCGAGCGAATCTGCTCAGGATTCGTCATATCTGTTTTAATCCAGTGGGCATCTCCACCCATCTTACAAATTTGGGTAATCACCGCCTGACTCTGATCTTCGCGACGGGCTGCAATAACGACCTTTGCACCATACTTGGCAAACGCGATCGCTGCCGCACGACCCATCCCAGAGCTACCCCCAGTAATGAGGGCAACCTTTCCTTGAAAGTTGATCATTCTGTCTCCTGATATTGAATCGTTGTGAGAATTATTCGTTCACTTGGTCATCTAACCCATTTTCTAGATAATGTTTCCAGAAGATACAGTTGTGATCGCTTTCCCCTGTTGTTTCGAGGTGCTTGTAATGTGCAAGTTTCAAATCAATCACCTGCAAATGATTGGTCAACTCCTCTAAATGTTGTTTGACCTGTTCGCGGTGCTTTTCTAGCAGTACACGGCGTTGACTGACCTGATCCGGGTGTTGACGAACCAGATCGGCAAAGGCTTGCACTTTTTGAATCGGCATTCCAGTTTCCCGGAGCCGCACCAAGAACTCCAACCAGACAATATCCTCAGCAGAATACCGCCGATGACCGTTTGAGGCACGCTTAATCGGTGCTAACAGACCCACTTTCTCGTAATAACGTAAAGCGTGGATGCTTAACCCCGTCGCCTCAGCAACTTGTTGGATGGTGAATTTGCTTGTCATACCAAGACTATAAAACCTAGAGTGCGCTCTAGGTCAAGACCTTATTTTCCATAACATTCTCAATTAGAATTTTTTGTGGAAAAGTGAATTTTATAATTGGCTAATCATTTTGCCCCGTGATTCATGCAGCATTACACGTAAGAGTATCTATGTGTAATTAGTGACTATGTATATACACCAAGTGAGGTCATCACACTCTTGTTTGAGCGAAAAATAAGCTGATGTATTTAATTAGATACATCAGCTTTTGACTTATCCCAAGATTTCAATCACAGCCGCTAGAATAGCTGGGGCTTTGTCTGAAACCGGAATGAATAGGCGCTTTTGCCAGTTGATGATCTCGGTAAAACATCCAACAGCTAAGAGTCGCTCTGCCAGTGAGATAGCATTAACCAGTTCTATGCGAGGTTCTGTGGCAATATATGAACGACGCAAGGTTACGCCACCCGGTAACTGCTGGGAATAACCTTCGTTTAACACCAGTGAAACCAATTCCTCTGGACTCAACAGCTTGCTCTTAAGTCCGAGTTGTTCAGCCACAGATTGAATATCTACTGCACTGACCACCCGACCCAGAATTTTCTCGCCATCGCTGGTCTGCAACCGATATACTCGATTGTTCTTCTGGGGTAGCATTTTCCAGATTGGCAGCAATATCCCAGTCACAAGGTGAATATAATCAGTAGTGAATCTGGGCAATTGGTCAACTTCCTTCGACCAAGCTGCAACAAACGCATCAGCCGAAACCTGCTTCCAAGTGGACGATTCCAACTTATCGACAGGGACACGCGTTTCTTTCTGTGGACGAACAAGTAGAACTCTTGGAATCACCCCGCCTTGGTCATCAAAGAAGCTGTGCGTAGGAATGCTCACAGCCGCATTACCGGATTTCTCATTGCTCATGAGTTGCCCTTGATACTTAACAACAAACTCAAGCATTTCATCAGCCGTTTTGATGTTGTTCTTTTGGACACGCTCAATCTTTAAGTAATTGGTCACGCTACCAGTTTGAGGATGAGTATAAACTGATTCACAGCTTTCGATACAAAATCTATCAGCCCGAAGTGTTTCTACTCCAACTTCAAACACACCATTTGCGATCGCAGTCTCGATTTGTTGACTTAATAGCAACTCGAAACGCTGGAAAATCGTATTTTGCATCCCGATTGTCAAAGCCAGCAGGCGATTGAGGAACTGTCGCAAGGGTGGGAAGTCTATCTTCATTCCACCTTCAGTGGAAGTGAGCGAGAGTCCGGTCATCTGTTCAAACTTCCCCAGAGGAACTTCATAAAATCGACCTTGAAAAATCTGCTTAAACAACTCGTATAAAGCATATTCAGCATAGTTCGATTCTAGATTGTCTTTGGCATCAAACATACCGTTACCGCCAGTTTGCCTCTGACCACGGGTGAGTGCGCCTAAGCTATCCAGCCGTCGAGCAATAGTGCTGATGAATCGGCGTTCACCGCGCACATTCGTCGTGACTGGTCTGAACACGGGCGCAGATGCTTGGTTGGTTCTGTGCGATCGCCCTAATCCCTGAATTGCGTTGTCTGCTCTCCAGCCGGCTTCAAGCAGGTAGTGCGATCGCCTTCTACGATTTACAGCATTTAAGTCAGCATGATAACTTCTGCCTGTACCACCTGCATCGCTGAAGATGAGTATTTGTTTATCTCCCGCCATGAATGCGTTAGTCTCAGCAATATTGGCACCACTACCCCGTGAATCCACAAACAAGCGTCCGGCTTCGTCTTTCAATACTCGTTTGCTACGACCTGTGACTTCAGCGACTTGCTTGTTACCGAAATGCCACAGCAGTTGTTCTAATGCACCAGGAATTGGATCAAGGCTGGCGAGTTTGTCTACTAAGGCATCTCTCAAAGCCACAGCTTCAGATGAAACAATCGGTGAACCATCGGCATCAAAGGCTGGTTCGGAGCGTTCGTCTCCATCAACGCCAGAGTGAATCTCATGCAGATGTACGGGAAAGGCACTTACTAAGTAGTCAAGAACATACTCCCGTGGTGTTAAATCAAGGTTCAAATCCTGCCATTCTTCGGGTGCAACTTCATTGAGTCGGCGTTTGAGTAATTCTTCATTGGTGGAAACTATTTGAATTACAACAGCATTGCCTTGGGCTAAATCATTCTCAATTGCTTTAATTAACTGTGGGCATTTCATGCTAGTTAATAAATGATTGAAGAATCTTTGCTTATGCGATTCAAACTGAGACATGGCAGACATTTTAGCAGCACGATTGTATGTTTTCGCACCAGTGATGTTGCAGGCTTCTAAAGCTTTATGCAAGTTATTATGGATAATTTGAAAATATCGGAGTCTAAATGGATTGTAGGGTAAATTTTACAAGTATTTTTATTACGAATGCACACAGGGAGGAGATTCAGTTCAAAGTATAGAATCTTCTTTGGCTCCTACAGCTTTTAATGTAGCTCTCTGAATTTTTGTTAAGCCGATTATATTTGTAATGTTCATACCTTCATAAGGACGAGGGATTCTTAAAGTTTTATTTTCAATTACCTCTTTAGTTTCTACACTATGATAAATCTTGATAGTCTCGTCATCACTACCACTAACTAAAAATTTCCCATCTGGACTAAAAGCGATTGACCTTATACCTTTGGTGTGATTTGAAAAAACTTTTTCACATTTACGAGTTGAGGTATGCCACAATCTTAATGTTTGATCTTCACTACCACTAGCTAAAAATTTCCCATCTGGACTAAAAGCGATTGTTCGTACCCAACTAACATGCTCTCGTAAAATTTTAAGACATCTTCCTGATTTGACATTCCATAATCGTAATGTCTTATCTTCACTACCGCTAGCAAGAATTTTACTATCTGGGCTGAAGGAGATTGATCTTACTGGACTAGTATGACCAGATAGAATTTTTTCACATTCTCCAGTCTTGACATTCCATAGTCGAATTGTGCGATCACCACTACCGCTAGCTAAAATCTTACCATCTGGACTAAAGGTGACAGACCACAACCATTTTTGATGACCTTTTAAACTATTCAAACGCTTAGGCTCATTCTTTAAATCAGTCCATAAGTGAAGAATATGATCTTCACCGCTAGCCAAAATCTTACCGTCAGGACTGAAAGCAATTGATCGCACTGGATTATTAAAGTTTAGAAAATGATGCAGAGCTTTACCCGTTGCGATATCCCACAGTATAATTTTGCAATCATTACCACCACTTGCTAGTATCTCAGCATCAGGGCTATAAGCAAGAGTTAGAACTCGGTCAGTATGACCTTGTAAAACACTTAGACATTCACCAGTGATAACATCCCATAATTGTAATGTTTGGTCTCTGCTAGCACTAGCTAGTACAGTATTTTTACAAAAAGCAATTGACTGAACCTGATTTACAGCTTCTTGCAAAATAGGATTTTGACCAATTAAAGTTTTACCATCAGGACTGAATAAAACTGATTTAACCCAAGCCCGATCAGCATTTTCTTCTAAAGATATGCTTTCACCAGTTTCAACATTCCATAACTTAATTTGTTGATCTTCGCTACCACAAGCCAGAGTTTTACCATCAGGACTGAAAGTTATTGACCTAACTGGACTCTTATTTAGTTGTAGAGTTTTACTACATTCTCCGGTATCAACATTCCATAACTTAACTGTACAATCAGTACTACCACTGGCTAAAATTTTATCATTTGGGCTAAAAGTAACATTTAATACCCAATCGTTATGCCCACTTAAATTACATAAGCATTTTTTCGTGTTTACATCCCATAATCGTATTTTTTGATCTTCACTAGCACTAGCAAGAACTTTGGAGTCACTACTAAATACAATTGATCTAACAGGGCCGAGGTGTCCTTTTAAAACTCCAATTTGTTTACTACTAAGGACATCCCACAATATAACTGTGCTATCACCACTACTACTAGCTAATGTTTTACCATCAGGACTAAAAATAACAGACCAGATCCAGCCTGTGTGTCCTGGAAGAGCGTAATGCAATTTGCCCGTAGCAGTTTCCCATAAACGTATTGTGTTATCCTCACTACCACTAGCTAATATATCTCCTTTAGGATTAAAGGTAACTGTGCGTACTGGAGCTTTATGACCTTTAAGAGTTGAAATATGATGACCATCTCTAAAACGTACTAACCTAACATCACCATTATCATCACCCGTAGCTGCCAAACTGGAATCAAAATTGGATGCAACTGCCAAAATTTTCCCCAGTCCAATATTAAATATTGAATTTTCTAAATTTGCATTTGTAAAATCAACATCTTGAAGAATGGCATTGGTAAAATCAGCTCCTAAAATTACACTACGTTGAAGATCACAACCTTTAAGACTGATATTATCTAGTTTTAAAAGAAGTGTCGCTGCATTACCTCCAAGAAAATTAACTTCTTCTTGATTTTTCCCTTTAGTCGAAAAAACAATATTTTTTAGCACTTCAATTGTTTCTGTGCCGGGTTTAATCATTAAAATTAATAGATCGATAATTGCTCTAGTCAAGGTTAGCTGACCAATCGTTTTTGATAGATATTCAAAAGGTTCTTGTAAGAATCTACCAAGCGGTAAAATAGGTATAATTTCACCCTGATGATTAATTGTCCTCTGAAAATATGAAGACCATGTATAATCTTGTGGTGATTCATGAGATAAATGTGATTGCGATCTAGCAATTTCAACAAATTCTGAGTTTAATATACCTAATTCAGCAGCTAACTTGTAAGCAATAAAAAACTCTAGGAAAGAACGATGCGCCGGAGTATAATCTCCATCAGCATTACGAATAAGCATCGTCTGTCCCATCATGTCGTATTGCCAGTGGTCTAAATCCCTTTGTTTCTGAACTACAGAACCAAACAAATGCCGAATGCGGTCTGGAAATTCTTTGTAGTTCATGCTCATCTTGTCTGTAGAAAGCATTTCCCACGACAGTTCACACAGAAAGTAGAGTTTATCTGCCAATGAAGTAAAAGTGCGTTCGGCTTTGATATCCCTCTCCATCTTGTGCCGCACAGCATATAGATATACCCGTGATATATCAACTGGTTTACCCGCTTCAATTTCTGGCAAGGCTTCTATAATAAGTTCTGTCATTACGGGACGACGTGCTAAATCCCGCAGTGTCGAATTATTCATTACTCTTTTTACAGTCTCTGGTTCAGTACGAAACGCTAGTACCTGCCGAATTTGCTCGTCATCAAATTTTTCTAATTCCAGCACTTCAAAGCGCGGTGTTTCTAAAGGCAAGTTAATTGTAGATGCTTGCAACTCTGCACTTAGCAAAGCTCTGCCTTGTTTGGCTTCTGGAAAATGTTCGGTGCGACAGGTGAGAATTACCTTTGCCCCTGGTACTACTACTTTGGCTAGTTCCCAGAAGTTGTTAATCATTTGTTGGCGATTTACCCTGGCTGCCATTTCATCAAAGCCGTCGAAAATCAATAGCACTTTACCCATGCGATTGAGTTGTTCAAAAGCAGAATAACCAGGCAGTGGAATTTCATGCTTACGAAAAAAGAACTCGGAAAATAACGATTCTACACTGACTGCTTTTGCATAATCCCGTAAGGGAATAACTAACGGCAAACGTGGACGTTCTACTCCCCGGTGTTGAGCATCACGATAGCGTTGCAAGGCAGTCCAGGCATAATGCAATCCAAACCAAGTTTTGCCAGTACCAAATTCACCCAGAATGGACAGGTGTTCTTTAGCAGGATCATCAAGCCAGCGATCAACATAACCATCAATCCAACCATCAGTTTCACCATAACAGCTAATGCCCATTTTCTGCTTTGATATGAGATCAAATTCCTCTTTGGTACAAGCTAAGGGTACATAGGTGCGGTCAATTCCTCGTTGCTTAATTTCATCTTCCAGCCAGTTGAGATAGCCACTAAAATCGGCATCTCGATCCAGCAACTCATCAAGGGTATAGCAAAACAATTCCTGGTTTTCTTGCTTGCTCACTTCATCTTTAGCAGCCCGACTAACACGGCGGTTTGTAATGAGCCAACCTATATCTGTTCTTTGAGAATTGACTGACTTTCGCAAGGCGGCAACATCTTTCATTTCAGCTTCTCCTGTGATGCCGCGTACCAAAATTCGGTTATAACGCTTGCGTCCTATGGGATTAATGACATTAATAATCCACTCAAAATAAGTTTCATTGTTAATTTCATACTGTTCAAAGTCATAGCGTAAAGCAGTAAACCAAGCTCGTAACTGTTCTGCTAATTTAGCTGTTTGATTTGGCTGATTGGCAGTTGGTGTAGCAGGTTGAACAGCTTGTTTATTGCCTGTTTCTGTTTTAAAAATAATATTAATACACCCCAAATTATTAGAGATGAATTTTTGGGGTGCGGTTTTTAATTCTTCTCGCAAGAATGCCACTAATGTTTCGTTCGTCACCCATTGGTTAGATACATTAGCCAAGTCAAATCCTCGCAAAATTGCGTTAGTCAAGACACTATTTGCTCCACCCACATTTTCATAGGCTGGCTCAAATTCTCTGGAAGCAGCAATGAAACAGCGATCGCGTGTATTGCCACGTTCACCTGGATCAGCTTCGGTAAAATTGAGTAGTTCACCACTAAAACAACAGTCTAACCAAATAATTTGCTGTCTTACTGGGCTTTCTTGTAATAATTCACGTAACCACTTTAAGCTTAGTCCCCAGTTTCCCACATCAGGATTAGTATCACTGGTAGCTAGAAAACCTTCTTTAATCCGCCGACCTGTGCGAAGACCATGCCCAGAAAAATAAAACAAGGCTGTATCAGGAATGCTCTGACCTTCAGGATAAAATAATTCTTCTAAAGCATCTTTTAAATCTGTCAGCTTGACTTCCTGATGTGGTGATATCCGTGGAGCATTATCTTCAAAGGGGTCTAGAAGTTGTGGCAATCTCTTGACATGAAAATTTCCAGCTTCACTAAGTCGCTTGGCGATCGCTTCTGCATCTATTGCAGGTGATCGTAAAGCTGACAGTCTTGAAAAATTGTATTGATTAATGCCAACTACTAAAGCATCTCTACTCATTAAATATGGTACTTTTTAGCAAAACTCTGGAAAATTTATCAAAATTCTAACGGCTGTTTAATTTTACTTGTCTCTTAAGATACAATATTTAAGTAAATTTTATTTACGAAATCTCACCACTCATAACAATCACTTGTCTTTTAGTGGCGTAAAGGTTGGAGTGTCCTGATCAGATCCCCGCAACAAGTAGACTGTTAATTGCTTACCGAACTCTTGTTCTTGCTCAGGATTTATCGGGATTGGCCAGCGAAGAGATTTATAAAGTTCTAATCGGTATAAATCGAAAGCAGATTCTAGCAAGCTACAGTAAACACTTGCGGCATCAACTGCCCAGTAATAGGTAAATATAATTCCGAGTAGCCCAACAGGAACAGCCCACCAAGCCCAAACAGCCCAAACTATAAATAGCAAACTCCAAAGCCAAAAACGGGCTGCTGTGTTCAAACTTGACCTTGCTTCCTGTAGTTCTTTCTTGACTCCATCGGGTAATACTAGCCAAAGGCGAGACCAGCAAATTACTGCATCCAGTCGATACTTATCGTAAGGGCGGCTTTCAGCTGCTCTAAGAATATTGCCTAACTTTGTAGGCATTAATCTATTAAGCTGAGATGGAAACTGCATAAGTTGTCCATCTAGCGTGACATATTCGGCTAATTCCTCGTTAGTCAGAACTTGTTTATTTTGTTTATCAGCCAGAGCTTGCCATCGTTTATCTTTTCGTTTAAAGTCTTGCTCTTGTCGGTGTATCATCCAACGTCTTAAAGGCTGTAACCAAGCAAACCAATAGCCTTCTAAAAATCTCAAAACAGGTAAATCAAACCTTTGAACTACAAAAGCTGAGACAGCAATTATTAGTAAACCACTTACCAGAACAGCAATTAGCAAAGATTCTGGTTGCTGTTTGAACGAATCTTCCAACGGTTTTCGTCCAAAACGCCAAACCCAAGCAAGTAGTCCCCCTAACCAAAAAACAAAAGCTGGTGTCAGTATGTTTGCTGCCCAGTTTTCTGCAAGTTTTCCACCCAGACTTTCTAAAAATTTGGTTGGCATACATATTAATGAGTGGCAGGGATTAACTCTACACCATGAGTAGGGCAAATCGGTATTGTTGCACCGACAATCCGACGATACCAAACATAATCTCCTTGAGGACAATTATATTTTTGAGCAGATATCGGTTGACCTTGACCTGGAAGTGGCTCAAAACCTTTTGATACCTGTTTCTCACTCAGAAACTCCGCTATCCAACTACGTGTGTCTGAGTAACTTTTGAGGATTTCTAAAATCTGCTGATCTGTTGATTGCCCTGCTTGAGCTTGCGCTAAAAGTTCAGCCAATTTATTGTCTACTTGAACCGCATCATTTCCTAAAAGTTCTCCCAAATAAGGACGAATCGACCGACCACCCTCTAGAACGTCTTCAGGTTTAAACACCACAACTAAAACCTCATGATGTAGAGTTAATCACTATTTTTCTAGTTATACACCCAGACCGACTAGCAGAGTTAATTTTTCTGAACCATCTACGTTATCACTGTACAAATTACCAAAGTCTCATACTCCACGCCGTGACATACTCCCAGTATTGCCTTTTGGGACAACCTGAGCTTCTCAGCGACTCCCCCCAATGGGTCGGACATTAACTGAGCTTTAAAGGACGCGATGCCCCACCGCCCTATGTTTTATATTTCGTGCTGCGTTGTGGTCACGGTCGTAGCTTGCACCACACTGGCAATTGTGCCATCGGTCAGCCAGTGTTTTTGGTACATCTTGACCACAATCAGAACATTCAATGGTTGATTTATGTGAGTTTTGTGGCAATCCTGCGCCTCCAGCGTTTGCAGCTTTGAGACTAGCGATTACCAAAAATTGACCCCACCCTGCGTCAAGAATTGATTTGGCTAGTCGCGATCGTCGCGATCTAGCTAGACCTATGATATTTAAATGTTCATAAGCAATAAATTTGTATCCCTTAGACAGCAACCACAGAGCAGTTTTGTAATGAAAATCTCTACGTTGGTTGGCTACTTTTTGATGCAACTTGGCAACTCGTTTTACTGCTAATGCTCTACGTTTTGACCCTTTTTGTTTACGAGACAACTGACGTTGCAGGCGTTTCAGGCGTTTTTGTGATTTGCGGTAATACTGGGGAATAGCAACTTCTTCACCGTCACTGGTTACTAAGAAAAACTTAAGACCCATGTCAATACCCACTGTGTTATCTGGTGTAGGTATGGCATCAGTTTTAAGACTAGGCACAGTCATATCTTCTAAACTAAGTCCGATGTACCAGCCGTCAGCTTTCCGCGTGATAGTAGCAGTTTTGATTTTAAAATCGTCAGGTATGGGGCGGTGCAATATTGCTTTTACCTTTCCAATTTTAGGCAACTGAATAAACTTACCTTGAATGTGTTCAGGCTTAATTGGATCGGGGAAAGTTAAAGAACGATAACGCCCTTTACCTTTGAATCTAGGACGACCAGACTTTTTACCATTTTTATCACCTTTCAACCATCGAGTGTAAGTTTTATCAACTCTTGCAATTACATTTTGTAATGTATGCAAAGGAAGTTCTTTATACTCAGGAAATAGAGCTTTAGTATTAGCTAAATCCTTTTGTTGTGACCAACGATTTGGTTGGTCTTTCAACGGTGCAATGCTGCAACAAACTATAGAGCATCGGTTAACATCACAACGGTTTTGTTCCCACCAGTTAAACCTTTCTGCCAACCTGTAATTGTACTGGCGACGGCATAATTCGAGCCAGTGTTCAAATATGTCTATTTGTTTTTGAGTTAGACGTAAACGGTACTGGTAGGTTATTCGCATTGTTAAAAATTCCTCTGCTTTAGACTTAAATACTGTTTAGCTACCCCACTAAATACCTAATAATCTGCGGATCTATCCTTAAAATGCGCTTTTTGATTGATTGTGGAGGATTTTTGAAAAAGCGTTTTAAATCCCGACTCTTAACTAGATAATTTGTCGCAGAACGCCGAATAGCTTTGAGCCAGCCTCGTTTTACCCATTTAGCTACAGTACAGGGATTCAATGAAAGAGCTTGAGCAATTTGGCTACAACTATAATTGTCGAGAGTGGGACGTGCAGAATAACCCAACGCATAGAGCTTTTTATGAACAGCTAAAGTTGTGCGATGATAGCCTCGTCTTCTGAGTCTGTATGCTATCTGTTTAGGTGTGTATGCTTCAGACATTTCATCAAGAATTTCTAATTCTTCAGGAGTCCATTTTTTCTTCATTTGTTGACCTCCATAATCACTGATAAATTGAATATTTAGGCTAATGGCGACTCAAAGCTGAATCGCCTTTGTTTGTTATCAATTACCGCTTGTTACCCTGTGGTAATACCTGCTGATTCTGTGGTTGTAGAGATGCTCTGGCTTCAGTTTCAGACACAGATGGCAGTGCTAAAGCTGTCTTATTTGCGTTCTCTGCCCATCTTTCATAAGTTTCATTAGTCACCCAGTGCAATGTCGCCCCCGACTCCGCACCAGAGCGAATCATCTCTGCTGCAACTAAAGCGTCCTTTTCAAAATCGGACTCAGGGTTGCGGTACGACCACTGAATAAACCAATACGTTCCCAGCGCTCCTTCCACTTTCTGAAACTCGGCGCAGAAGATGTAGTTTTTCAGTACGTTAGCGATCGCGCTATAACAAAACTCTTTCGGATCTCCCGCCATTCCGTCTTCACACCACGATTGAAAAGCACGATGGGCGAAGTGATTGTACAGCGCAGCAAACGAGTCCTTGCTACGGCGATGCATCAAGAAACAAAGCAGCATTGAGGCTGGCCCTTTGAACTGGTCTTTTAACCCACCAGTTACAGGAATGACCCACAGTTCGGTAAAGGGTTCGTTGGTAAAGTTTTCGTTGATTGTGAGTAAACGGTCAGGGCGTGAGATGGCAATCGCAAAGTCTGCCTTGTTACCTTTGAGATATCCTCCGGCTTGCGCTTCTAAGATTGTGATTTTTGGAGGGCAATCTAGAAGGAATTGACCGTATTCTTTGGCACAGTTGGCTTGCAGTTTAGGTTGGCTAGGTGGGATGAGAAAGACGCTGTTGTTGATTTTGATAGTTTCCATGATGGTGTTGTATTTGTTGTGTTTGTTTTAGTAAGTTAATGGGCTTAGTTCGTCGGCAATTTGTCAGAATCTTGTGTAATTGTCAGTAAAAAACCGTGTTTGGTATTTTGCACTCGTACTAGTTCTCTATCGAGTAATGATTGGATTACTGTTCGTGAGAAATTAATGCTGTGTAAAGGAGCAGAACCACCATAGCGGCGCAAGAAAAGCAGCAAGCTAGCAGCCGTGAGGTCAGAGCAGTTTTTGGGCGATTTAGCCATTAGCTACACCTCCAGGAATTGCTTTTAATTCGTACTTAAGCAGTTCAAGTTGGCGTAGACATTGTTCTATTTCAGCCTGAATCTCTGCTCTCAATTCCTGCGGTGTCAGTAATTTAATCTCGTTCTCTAAGTGATTTCCTTCATCAATAGAATTGATATCAGGCATGACGATGTACCGCCAGCCTTCGCCATACTCGTATGTTAAAAGACTATCGCTTAGGTAATACTTGATACCGATGATAATTCCCTGCTCTGTACGTTGTCCTAAAGTAAAACGAGGATATTTCCAACCGTGTGGAATTGATATTGTTGATTGCATGGTTGTAATTGGTGAAGTTAACTATGCTGCTATGGCTTTATCTGTAACTCTGGATTTCTTTGCTACTTTTATGAATTCATCCAACCCAACTGCTGCTTCTTCTGCCTGGGCGTACCGAATCTGATCCATAGCGTTATACCAGTGGGTGATGTGCTGAAATATGACCCCAATCATTGAATGACCTTTATAAACCCGATAATTTCTAGGGCAGGCTCCATTGACGTAAACGAGCTTGTAACCAGGGATTTCGATAATCTCTGCATTCGGGTCTGTTGGCGGTAGAAAAATTTTCTCTGGTGAATCATCCAACTCGGCTACTTGAAGAGAGGGCGTAGTTTCTGTGGTGTATGCCATTGTGATGTTTGTTACCTATTACACTGTAGAGGCGATTACAATTCTTGATGTGCAATCGCCCTTTTTATGTCAGTGGTTACGCTGCTATAACTGATCGGACTCCCAAAAACGTAATCGCTTCTTCTGCACTCGATGCGAATCTGTTCATGCCGTATGTGCGGGGTCTAGAATACCAACCCTCAAGATTGCAACCGATGTAGCCTACTAGCTGATTATTTCGGTAAAGTTTAGTACTGAAGGATAACCAATCAATCTGGGGATGCCACAGGTTGAACTTGACACAAGCTTCTTCTAATTCATCGCTGAGGCGTTCATTGCGCTCCAATGGAGTTTCTGGAAGTGTCGTTTTGACCTCTGCAACTCTTTTGGCAAACCAGTCACGGTCGAATGGCAGTCGTCCACTGTCAACGAATTGCACCCATACTGTGATTCCCCCTTCAATCCAGATGGTGCGAACTGATTCGGGTTGGACTTCGATAATCTCGCCAATGATGCGACGGTCACGAGCAGTCAGGGGGTCTTGGGTTGGGGCTACAGCTTCGGCTTGGGTTTCGATATAGTTGTTCAGTTCTGCTTGAGCTAGGGCTTGCTCATCTTTGAAGGGAACTTCTGTAACTGTTGTTGGCGTGTTGTAGTTTAAGCTAGAAGCCGTTTGCTGTGTGTAAACTGATTGAGTCATAATATAGATTCCTGCAAAGGGTCAAAGGGCGATCGCACAAGTTTCGTAGGCTGGGGCGGTCGTCTTTTGTTTTCATATATCTATAATAACAACTCAGAGTACAAAAATCAACTAGAAGTACAAATATTTTTGGAAACTTCAACACGTAAGTCAGACATAATCTCAATCAGTTCTACACCAAGAGTTTTGGCGATTGCTGTAATGATTTTTGTTGAAACAG
>NZ_KV757735.1 GCF_001712795.1 Nostoc sp. KVJ20 | reverse complement strand
TGGACGAGTCTTTTATACTCGTGAATGAGTCTTTGATACTCGTGGATGAGTCTTTGAACTCCATTAATGAACCTCGGAGCTTCATTCGTGAACCTCGCAATACTGTTCGGTTAAGGCAAGAGACGCGATAAATCGCCGTCTCTACAATAATCATTCCTTTGTAGAGACGGCGATTTATCGCGTCTTTGTGATTAGGGAATTTATTGCGTCTTCGTGATTAGGCAATTTTAGATTAAATCAGGATCTATGCCGAGCGATGTCTACGACGGGCTACGCTTACGCACTCTACAATCAGTCTTTGGAAATAACTGAACGCATTGGTGATGTCCAAACCAAAGCAATACGCATAACAAATTGAATAAACAATGCGGTATCTTAATTAATGAACCAATTTTCTATGTTTATACCATCAAAATCTTGAAAATCTGCTACATTATTCGTTACTAAAATCAAGTTCTTTGTAACTGCAATACTCGCAATTTGCCCATCAATAAATCCAGGATTTTTACCAATTTTTGATAATCTAGCTCTTTCCTGAGCATGATATTGTGCAGATTTTAGATCGTAATCAAATGAAGGGATTTCTGCTAAAATTACGTTGTTGATATAATCCTCTATATCTTGACGTTTTTTAGAAATAGGAAGACGGAAACAACCATATAACATTTCATGGATAACTAGGATAGCTGTGGCTGTTTCTTGTCTATATAATCTTAGCTTTTCCATTACTTTCTCGTTGGGATGAGGTCGTTTAGCCTCCGACAAAATATTAGTATCTAGTAAATAATTTAGACTCATAAATTAACTTCTCTTCCTGGTGACTTATCCCGGAGATTTTCAAAAGTGTCATCATCAATACTTTCTAAATCAACCCTTTGTCTAAAGTCTTGTAAAGCTGACCAAAAATCAGTAACGTCTTTACTGTCTCTTGAAGTTTTTTGATGTTCAGATATGGAAAATGGTTTTTTAACTGATAATTTATATTTGAGAAATTGAATAAAATCTAAAACTTCTTGCTGTTTATCTGGTGGTAATTCTCGGAATGTTTGTAGAACTGTTTGTTCAATAGTCATAGTTTTACCTCTGCTAGATGAGATATAATTAGATTATAAGAAAATTGCTGTAATGAGGCTTTGATCTTCGTGGATGAATATTTGAACTCCATTTTAGATTAAATCAGGATCTATGCCGAGCGATCACTAACGATGAAAATATTTAAATGTTTGGACTTTACAACAAATCTCAATGTGTCGCGGTGTCCAGAACCCCGACTTCTTTAAGAAGTCAGGGTTCTTTTGCTCATTTGATATTAATTTTCCACTTGTTTGAGTTTTTGAAAAATTTCATCAAGTGGTGACTCAGATTCATCAGGACAAAATTCTAAAGCAAGTCTCACTTTTCCTTTTTTCCATCCCAAATTACTAAATTGCAAAACTTCACAATTCAATCCTTGGGTATACAAATTTACTTCATCTGTTTCTTCTGCTCCAATATATTCCTTAATTGCTGTAATCAAATCACGGACTTTAAAAGTTTTGGCAATATTTAACTTATTAAAAGTGTTTGGTTCTATAGACACAACTTCATCGTGATTTAGTCTCTCAAATCCATCTTCCATAAAAATCTCCTGTCAATAAATCTATATTTTCCAGAGATATAACAGTTCATCCGAAATAAAATGATGATTTTATAGATTTACTACTGGTTAAATAAAAATTTAGTAATAATTTGATATCCGGTAAATTAGCCTATAATTCTCGCGTTACCCCTCCCCAACCCTCCCCTTATCAAGGGGAGGGTGCGCGGCAGCGCGGGTGGGGTAGTTTTATTTAAACGGTTCTTAGAAAAACCAACCGTAAGAATGCAAACCTTTACCCAAAAGATTTACACCGAGATAGCAAACCCAAACCACAAGCAAGCCGGCGGAGGCTAAAATTGCGGGACGACGCCCTTGCCAACCGCGAGTAATTCTGGCGTGAAGGTAGGCGGCGAATACTAACCAGGTGATTAATGCCCAAGTTTCTTTCGGGTCCCAACTCCAGTAGGAACCCCAGGCTTCGTTAGCCCAAACGCCACCGGCAATGATGCCAATTGTCAGCAGGGGAAATCCTAGTCCGATGATGCGATAGCTGATGTTGTCGAGGGTTTCGGCAAGGCTAAGGCGCTGGGGTGAAAGAGGTTCAGCAGATGCTACGGCTTGAGATTCAGGGGTAGTCACTAAATTCAAAACAGCAGTGTTACCGTTACCGTTGCCATTGCTACTAGTTTCAAAACGGGCAAAGCCGTTATTTTCGACAGCGGGGGCTGGTGATTGAGAAATTACTTCAGACGCTTTGTGCAAGCGGTAGCCGTTACTACGATAACCACCAGCACCAACGGAACTGCCTTGTAGTTGGATATTTTGACCGCGAGTGACAATTAAGAAAGCGATCGCTAATAATGAACCCACCATCAAAGCAGAATAACTCAACATCATGACGCTGACGTGCATCATCAGCCAATTTGACTTCAAGGCAGGTACTAGGGGTTCTGACGCTTGCATCTGCGATGGTAGTGTCATAGTAGCAAAAGCAGTAATAGCCATTGCCACCGGAGCTGTTGCAACCCCTACTAAGCGGCTACGGCTACTATTTTCAGCAATTAGATGGACGGCGGTAATTCCCCAAGTTAAGAAAAACAGGGATTCATAGAGATTACTTAGGGGAAAGTAACCAGCTTCGATCCATCGTGCCCCTAATAGAGTCGCAATACTCAAATTTGCGATCGCCATTCCAGCTGTCCCCAAAGCGGCTAGATAAGGCAGATTTGGAAAAGCCGCTCCTCCCCAATACACGAGCATTGTTAGGAATAATATGGCAAAAGACGCATTGTCCAGCCAGTTCTGGAGTACAACCAGATTCATAAAGTGTTCTCTCCGTGGATAATTTAAAATATGGATTTCTGACTGTTCTGATCCTATATGTTTAGAGGGTAATGAGACAGGGGAAATGGGAAATTGGGAATTGGGGACTAGGGACTGGGGATTAGGGACTGGGGACTAGGGACTGGGGACTAGGGACTGGGGATTAGAAAAGATAAGTATGTGGATTTAGATCCCAACCAATCTTAAAAGAATTTCTTCCCTAGTACCCAATCCCCAGTACCCTATTTAACAGAGTTACTCTTACTGCTTTCTGGAGTAGGCAATGTAGTGGTGTTACTAACTTTTTTGAGCGCGATAAAAATGTCGTAGCGGTTACTGCGACTGTCGCTGACAGCAGATGTCATCCCAATTGAGCGCGTTGCAGCTAGCAAAGTTTGTTGATTGGGAATTAGAGTTGGTAAAGGGAAATTTTTCACAGTTCGTTCCACATCCAGGAAAAATTGACCATTTGTCGGATTGGGTTCTGTAGGAACTGTTTCTTGGAAGGGGATTGTGCTAGCTAGTGTGTTGTTGGGTTTGGGAACGATTTTATCAGTGATGGGAGCGCCCACTACTAAGAAAGCGATATCTTCATCTAACCAGCCGTGGGTGGCCGTTAACGTACCATAAGGTGATACCCAATTAACAACGGATTGACCTCCGACTTTCCCAGGTTGCACTTGGAACTGGTATTGATTTTTCATCACTTCATCCAGCTGAGTGATGGATGTTTCAGCCGATTTGCGATTATTTGTCTGTACCATGAACAGCAAACCCACACGAAAATCATCTGGTGAACCTTGTTTTGGAGTAGTAGGAATCAGTGATAAGGAAAACTCGCCTTTCATCCAACTGAGCAAATCCTTATCTAAATCGAGATCGGTAAGCGATTTTATCCCACCTCTAATCTGTTCTGGTGCGATCGGTGAAAGGGGATTTCTCTGAGACGTTAAAATGTAGTTTCCCCACAACCGCTGTAAATTGCCCCCCGAAAGCATCATTAAAGTTTCTGCTGGTACGCGGCTTTGCATTTTCCCAGCTTTGTTTTCCACCGCCAGCAGTCGTTGACTATTAGGGTTTAACCAAGAAACGCCCTTTAAGCGGATTCCTTCTGGCTCTAAGATCATTGTCCCCGCTAAACCTTGGTTATTTTGCAGTTGAGCCAAAACTTGAGCAGGTAAAGGACGGTTTGGAGAAGCAGCGGCTATTTTGGCTGCGGCTGGCACATTTACGTAAAACTGGGCAAAGGGTTGGTAGTTGGCGATTTTCGGAAAATTCTCAGCAAATCCCCCTGTTGTGGCTAGGGATGTTTTATTTTTGTAGGCGTCGATAGCTCTTTCTGTGGCTTTGGGACTATCAGTTATCACTAAAAAACGCCCATCTAGTAATGCAGCCGAGAAGTTTTGCCCTGATTGTCCCTCACTTTGTTTAATGGCAAACCCTTGATAAGTACGGTCAATCCATTTACCTTGTTTAAGGGTTTTGGGTTGTGCCAAAATGCTTTTGGCGATTTCTGGGTTTTTCACTGGCAATACCATTACCATCGACTGCTGCTCAATAGCAGCATTTTCATTGGTGGTAACTGGTTTGGGTGCAGGTTTATTCCCCGCTGCTGGGGCAAGAATTGCGATCGCAATGTCATTGCCTACCCAAGGAGCAATATCTTTTTGGAAATCGTAACCATTATTAGTCAGAAAGCGATCGCGTAACTGAACTAAATTTTTGTCCAATTCTACTTGGGTGTCTTTTGTCCCAAACTCCCGCAATTTCTGCCACTGTTGGGGATCTGTTGTCAGAGAAACCGCAAACAGAGCATCACCAGGAATAATATTTGCACCTACTAGCAAATTCCTGGAAGATGGTTGTCTTTGGGTAAACCAGTATGCTGCACTTCCCGCACCAATCAATAACCCAGCAGCCGAAAGCGTCAGCACCAAAGACGGTTTCTTATTTTTTTTCATTGGAACAGACACAACAGGCAGTGCCATTGAAACCTATACCTCATATTGCAAACTCATTACTTGCTTGATTGGTTAAGTCAACCAAAAAGCTTCTCCTTATTTAGGGCAGTTAACTGCATAAATTTTTCTATTTTAAACTGCGTAATCAACCTTCTCGAATGTTTCAAAAGCAGCATTTTCGCAGTTAGTTACCTTTTTTAACACGCTTTGTTGAATTTCGCAGGAAACTTCCTTGAGACAGTTGCTTCTATCAGAAAGTCTCGGAAAGTTCACATCCGTCATTTTAAGCACTTCGAGGATATAACTAGCTTGGGCATTGCTGCAAGTCATCAGCAAGCCACATTACCTTCTATTTACTGAGCTTCCACCTGTGGTATTAACTTTATCTAACCAAGCTAAATTCAGTATGCAAGATTTTGTATCGACTACCAATCTTACAAATTTAGATATGTTGTTGAAATTAATCCTATGCCTCAGTATTAATAGTACTCAATTGCATAGGCCCCAAATATTTGGTTAAATAAGGCGAAAAAACTTCATAAATTAATGTTAATGGCTGTCCATGATGCCAAAACAAATAGTGGCGACCCCAAAAAGGCCCAGTTACATCAAAACCTGACTGTAGCGCTGATGAGTCACCATAATAAATTCCTCGAACATCCCGATATAACTCTGTGCGAAGACGAGCTAAACTTGCCCAAATTGGTAATGAGCGGTTTTGTAAATACTCATCTACATGACTAGCTTCCCACCACGAGGTAGCATACGCTAATCGCTGACCAGAAGCAGTACGTAGCCATACTTGTCGCCGTAATCGCGGCCCTGGGACAGCTTGGATTAACTCAGGAGCAGCATCCAAGTCCATGCCAATCAATGACATATCAATAACATCTACTTCTACAGGCTCACCTGTGAGCAATTCCAAGTGACGTGTTGGGGAGCCATCACCCAAAAGCATTAGCTGCCAAGCAGGCGCTAGTTGAGTGTGAGGTAAACTTTGTTGAATTATCTCCTCCCCTCCTTGCCAAATCGGAGTGAGGCGATGCCAAGCTGGCGGTAGTGCTAGGTTGTTTGTCGGCGTAAAAGTAATAGTCAATGCTTTTTACAAAACTTCACTTATTTCTATAAAAGCATAAAAAACTAGTAATTTGACAAGGCAAATTTGCTTGCTGGGGAATAGGGAAAGATTTTTTCGTTTTGTCAAATTCTATTACGTAGCAAGCACTTCAGTGCTTTATACAAGTATTAAAGTCACTACTACAAACTCATTTACACAGTAAAGTTGCCTTAACTCATCCCCCGGCTTGAAGCCGGGGGATTTCGAGTCATTAGTCATTGGTCATTAGTAATTAGCACCAATGACTAATGACTTTGGAGGCGGGCGGCTATCCCTCCCACCCCTCAAAGGTATGGGATTCCCGCCGATTTTCGTTGAGGAAGTATTAGAAATAAGAGAAATATTTAAGGGTCAATAGTCTAAGGTTTTTTGACCCTTGACTATCGACCCTATAATTAAACAAGCGAAAATGCGGATGGCGAGACTCGAACTCGCAAGGCAAAGCCACACGCACCTCAAGCGTGCGCGTATACCAATTCCGCCACATCCGCATGGTTTCTCTAAAGATAGACTATAGCATAAGAAAATAATTATAGTAAGGTGATATCTAAATTCAGTTGCTCAAAAATATAAATTTTCTCAAGGCGGTATCAGACTGACAGAAATCTAGCAGCTGCACAAGTGATATTAAAGGGGGTAGAGCTGCTGTGTTCGGCGGGGTATGCCTACGCAAAAGCCCAGCTTACTAGGCTAGCCAAGACTTACAGCAGCAATGTTGTTAGTGTAGTAAGACCTGTAGAGCCAGCAAGCCTGCAATCTCAAGTTTGCTTAGAATCAGGGTGGCGAATCTCCTGTCATAATTTGAAATAATGCGGAAGCGTTGTTTCAAGTTGGATCAGAGAAAATGTCAATCTACTGGTAATGATATCGAAACTAAAAAATGAAGTTTGACAAAATATTAATTGCCAATCGGGGAGAAATCGCCCTTCGCATTCTCCGCGCCTGTGAAGAAATGGGGATTGCAACAGTTGCGGTTCACTCCACCGTTGACCGTAATGCTCTCCACGTCCAACTTGCTGATGAAGCAGTTTGCATTGGCGAACCTGCTAGCAGTAAAAGTTATTTGAATATTCCGAATATTATTGCTGCTGCACTGACGCGCAATGCTACTGCTATTCATCCAGGCTATGGTTTTTTGGCAGAAAATGCCCGGTTTGCGGAAATCTGTGCCGACCATCATATTGCTTTTATCGGTCCGACTCCAGAAGCTATCAAGCTGATGGGGGATAAATCCACTGCCAAAGAAACCATGCAAAAAGCTGGAGTCCCGACAGTACCAGGTAGTGAGGGGTTGGTAGAATCCGAGCAAGAAGGATTAGGATTTGCCAAAGATATTGGCTATCCAGTAATGATCAAAGCTACAGCAGGTGGCGGCGGACGGGGTATGCGCCTAGTTCGTTCTGAAGATGAATTTGTCAAACTTTTCTTGGCGGCTCAAGGGGAAGCAGGAGCAGCTTTTGGGAATTCCGGCGTTTATATCGAAAAATTTATTGAACGTCCCCGGCACATCGAATTTCAAATTTTGGCGGATAACTACGGCAATGTTATCCACTTGGGTGAACGTGATTGCTCTATTCAACGCCGGAATCAAAAGCTACTAGAAGAAGCACCAAGTCCGGCTCTCGACCAAGACCTGCGCGAGAAAATGGGACAAGCTGCTGTCAAAGCTGCCCAATTCATTAACTACAGTGGAGCGGGTACTATTGAGTTTCTTTTGGATAGATCGGGTAAATTCTACTTTATGGAAATGAACACCCGGATTCAAGTAGAACACCCTGTAACAGAGATGATTACTGGGATAGACTTAGTTGCCGAACAAATCCGCATTGCCCAAGGGGAAAGACTCAAGCTTACCCAAGAACAAGTAGTATTACGAGGTCATGCGATCGAATGCCGGATCAACGCTGAAGATCCAGATCATGATTTTCGCCCATCTCCTGGAAGAATCAGCGGCTATCTCCCCCCCGGAGGGCCTGGTGTTCGGATTGATTCCCACGTTTACACAGATTACCAAATCCCGCCCTACTACGATTCCTTGATCGGCAAATTAATTGTTTGGGCACCAGATCGACCCACTGCTATTAACCGCATGAAACGCGCACTTCGGGAATGTGCCATTACTGGACTTCCTACTACCATCGGGTTTCATCAAAAAATTATGGAAACTCCACAGTTTTTGCAGGGTAATGTCTATACAAATTTTGTGCAGGAAATGAACGGTTAGGAGAGTAGGGAAGGAAAAAGGTTATAGGTTACAGGGGACAGGGTTATAACCTGTAACCTTTACCCTGTAACCTGTACCCTAATTTACACGAGATAGCATAGTCAACAATCCTTGTTGACCTAGCAGAATTTCTCGCAGTAGGCTGAAAATCCCAACCCAAATAATAGGTGTAATGTCTACCCCGCCTATAGGTTGCACTAGCTTTCGCAACGGGATTAAAAATGGTTCAGTCGGCCAAGCTATCAAATTAAAGGGCAAACGATTCAGATCCACTTGCGGATACCAAGTGAGAATGATCCGGAATATAAATAAAAATGTCATCACCCCTAACACAGGGCCAAGAATCCAAGCAGTCAGGTCAACACCAGTCATCGTTTTAAGCTACTATCTGTCTGTAAAGAAAGAAACAATTTAGGCAACGGCAAGCCATTCGGGTGACGCTCCTGCATCGCTAACGCCAAGTCTCTCTATGGGGAAAACCCCCTTCTCTACTAGACGCTCCGCGAAGGCGCTAGCTTCTCCCAAAGGGGGAGAATTGTACTGGCTCAGTACGCTTTGCGACGCCGAATAGCCCGTTGTAGACATCGCTAAAAAATTTGAAGCTTTGTAAAGCACTCTCATCATTATTTTAACCAAATGCTGTCACTTCCTTCTGGAATACAAAAGGAAACACGCTCACGCAGTTAAACCGATGACTAGCAAAAGGGTTATTAAGTTTGGCAGTTAACGCCCAGAGGCTTCTCAAGAAAGTAATACACTATTAAAATTAGGATGAAGTGTGTAAAAAAAGGTTGAGAAGTATGACGCCTTCTTTAGCAAATTTTCTTTGGAGCCTGCTATGGGGTACTGCAATTGTTGTGATACCCGTTACAGTTGGTCTAATTTTCATTAGCCAAAAAGATAAAATTCAGCGTTCATAATGCTTATGAGAGTTAATTCAACTCTCACAATCGATTGTCTGTCAGCTATCTACATTTATTGCACCAAAAGCAGGATTTTCTGCGATTGGCCGTAATTGTAGATGATAGACATAGGTGTTTTTACTTTTCGGTGAATAGCTTCAGAGCTTCTTTGCCAGAAGCTTTGAAGCTTCAATATATCGTTCCTAATTAGAGTAGTGATTTTAATTGTGACTCGCTAACATAGATTTGATATCGGGAAAACAGCAATGATAAATTTTGGGCTGAACTCAGCCAGTTTTCTGGCTCAGGTAAATTTTGGAGCAAACTCAGCCAGTATTCTAGGAATTTTCCTGGCTGTGGCTGGGGCAGCACTGTATTTTCTCCGCACTGTGCGTCCAGAATTGTCACGGGATCAAGACATTTTTTTTGCCGCAGTCGGCTTGCTCTGCGGCTTCATTCTCGTATTTCAAGGATGGCGGCTAGACCCGATTCTGCAATTTGGGCAACTGCTTTTAGTTGGTACAACTGTATTTTTTGCAGTTGAAAGTATTCGCCTGCGGAGTATAGCTACCCAGCAAGCAAAGCGCAACACTCCTATTGTGGATGATGAGCGGGAGGTAAGCAGAAACTATTCTTATAACGATCGCAGAAAGTATCAAGCTGAAATGGATGCAGACTTAGATCCATTGCCTTATGAAGACGAGGAAGAACGCCCCGTGCGTGCCCGGATTCGGGGTAGCAGGGATGAGATTTCAACTCGTGATGACTACTACCAGGAGCAACCCCCCCGTCGTTCTGAACGCCGTAACGGCAGCAGTAGTGAAAGACAGGCTCCAACGGATAGAACACGGCGGCGTACTTCTGGGCGTCCTGTGAATCGCCCTTCTGAAACCTCTGAAGAAGAAAATTGGGGTTCTTCGTCTAGGCAAGTTGATGATTGGGAAACTTCCGGTGGAGAGGTCAGAAAACCTTCTCGCCGCAGTAATAATGGGCCCCAGCGTCCCGAAAGTCGTGAAGATGATGTTGCTCCTAGACCGAGAAGGCGTCGTCCCACCACTGACTCAACTCCTCGAAGACCGCGCGAAGATGATGATGCGATCCCAACTGATTATGTGCCATACAATCCGATTGAAAAGCCAAATGAAGGGCCAGATAATTCAAACGATTTTGATGACGATATTTAAAACAGTTGGTGTGGAAGTTGGTTTAGAGGCGACGGAAAACAATTGAGGTGGAAAAATTTACGCCTACATTTTGGCTCCAAAGACCAATTCATTGGAGCCTAGTTTTTGGTTTAACAAGTTTGCTTGTATCTTGTGGTTCTAACGATGTTCCCATAGGGCCTACTTCCCTCAACAGTCGCTACACCGAGGAGCAACCTGTTTTGAGCGGAAATGGGCGCTTTTTAGCGTTTGTATCGAATCGGAACGGTAATCAGCAGCTACTAATGTACGATTTGGAGAGGCAATTGTTTATTCGCACACCGGGGATCAACCGAGCAGAGACAATTGCCGAAAGTCCTAGCTTAAGCTACACCGGGCGTTATATTGCTTATCTTACTAGTGATCAAGGTAGAGCAGTGGTGGCGCTTTACGATCGCGCTACGCAACAGTCGCAAATCGTCACACCAACCTATCGCGGCTGGGTCAGAAAACCAAATATTAGCCCAGATGGACGTTATGTTGTCTTTGAAACCGCCATCCGTGGTCAGTGGGATATTGAAGTCCTAGACCGGGGGCCAAATATTGAGTTAGATATTCCCAATGGTGCAACTGTAAGTCCACCCCCGTAGGAGTTAGGAGTTAGGAGTCAGGAGTTAGGAGTCAGGAGTTGTGAGACTATTGACTAATGACTAATGACTAAAATTATATGAAACGTGTTTTTTTTATACCTATATTTTTATGCTCCAGTTTACTGACTGGGTGTTTTGGTTACCCTCGTCTTTTGAGTTATCCCTTTGATCCGGGGGGTCGGAGTCTTAATAGTTTAGCGTCGGAATTAAACCCCCAGATTTCTGGGAGATACATTGTTTTTATTACTGACCGACGGGGTAGCCAAGATGTTTATATGTTTGATACGGTAACTCGCGATTTGGTTGATTTACCAGGTTTAAACTCCCTTGATGCGATCGCAAATCATCCTAGTGTTTCACAAGATGGTCGTTATGTTGTGTTTGCGGCTAGTCGTCAGGGGCGATCGGCTATTTTTCTCTACGACCGGGAGACACGCCAATCACGAAATATGACTTCTAACCTGCAAGCGGAAGTCCGTAACCCTACAATTAGCGCTGACGGTAGTAGGATTGCTTTTGAATCTAGTAACAATGGGCAGTGGGATGTTTTAGTATATGACCGTTTTGGACGGCCGTTGAATATACCTCAAGAACCGCGTTGAAGAATGGGGAATGGGGAATGGGGAGTAGGGAGTGGTGAAAGAAAATTCCCTATTCCCTACTCCCTATTCCCTATTCCCTAATTCTTGTTGCACAGATTCAATGAGCGATCGCACTTGTTGCGTCCCTTCAGAGGCTTCAAATGATAGGGGGAATTTACCTCGACATAACATCCGCAAACCTAGGGGTGCAAGGCTGAGTAATCCTTTTAAATCCCGAAAATAATTACCGACCACTTGTAAACCAAATTGACGTTCATCAATCCAACCACCTTCTTTAACCAAATCTATCAATACTTTTCGGTGGCGAATTGAGCGGCTGTCGCTGGCTTGTTTGTGAGTGAGAATTTCTTGTTTAATTTTGGTGATTTGTTCTAATGGTGCAACTTCCATTGGACAAACTGAATCGCAATATAAACAACGGGTACAACCCCATACACCTTTAGTACCTTCGTTGTAACTTTCTAAACGATTTTCGGTATCGCTATCGCGGGAGTCTCCTACCATCCGGTAAGCTTTGGCAAGGGCATGAGGCCCTACAAAGTCTGGATTGACTTCACGGGCGTTGCATTCAGAGTAACAAGCACCGCACATAATACAGTTACCAGTTTGATCGAGGCGCGATCGCTCTTGTGGTGTTTGCAAAAACTCTCTTTCTGGTACTTGTCGTGCTGCCGTACTCACATAAGGAGCAACTGCCTCTAGATTATTCCAAAAGCTGCTCATATCTACAACCAAATCTTTAATCACGGGCATATTACCGAGAGGAGCGATCGTGATTTCGCCAATGGCATTTACTTTACTTTCTGATGATGGTATTTGTTGTAATCTGGCAAGTTCACTGCCAACATTTTCCTTACAAGCTAAAGCCGAACGTCCATTAATTCGTATAGCACAGCTACCACAAATGGTATTGCGGCAATTTTTGCGAAATGCTAAAGTTCCATCTTGCTCCCACTTAATATGATTGAGGCAATCCAAGATTGTATTACCTGGTTCTGCCTCCACAAGGTAGGTTTGCACAACAGGAGAGGAATTTTGTTGCTGTCGAATTACCTTAAAAATAACTTTCATTACCACTAACCAAAATTTTAAAATTGCTTCACCAGGCTCGAAAATCATCAGTCAAGGTAGGTAATTGCGAAAAGTGAGCTATACTCTTTTTGCCTTAATTCAAACCCTGGTGTTAATATACTGACGATTAAAGAGTGACTGATTCTAGTTTAAGGATAACCATTAAAATTTTAGTTGTAGCAGCCCTGTAGACAAGATTTTTGTCAAATTCTAAGATAAAACGCCAAAAATGTAATTGCAGCTTTCCATTAAATTTATCTGTTTGGCAATGTCAAGGAAAGAGGGTTTGCGGATAGAGGGACTTAGGTTCATCTCTGAACTTGCGATCATATCCAAATTAAATACATGTCAGGTTAGCAACACATCTTTATGTCAGCTTGAGTCTAGCAGTCTCGGTTGGAAAATTCTGGCTTCGGTAACCCTTGACGGAATTTTTTGATTATATAGAAGTGTAAAAGCCCATGTTCAACATATAGTACTGACAATCAAGCCCTAGGCATCTGTTAAGAGACTTATTATTCCCATAGACAGACGTGCAAAATCCTCTGATCGCTTTTCACCTTCGGATAATAATCAGAAGACAAATCCTCACCACTTTCAAAGAAAACTTAGAGCACTGGAAAACCCGTACACGCGAGACTTTTTGCTTTTTGGCTGACTCTCAATCAAGAAAATCTTGGATTTAACTCATTGGTCAAAACTGCTCGTCTCAATTATATAAATTTTTATAAAAGCCAGATGCCAATACTCACGCTTGCAATAAAGGGTTAGTAAAATCTCCACTGCTTTTTTCAACTTTCAAGTCCAGGAATTTAAATAAAAATTTACCAGCAACTTTAATTCAAAATTAAACAACTATTTTGCTATTATTAGTCCATGCTAGTATTTAATATAAAATTACGAAGTGACAAAACCAGAATTAATAGCCGTATCAGCGCGGCTACTACTGCTTTGTTGATTCGTAATGTAGAGACAAGAAAATTCGCGTCTCTACTGGCAGGACAAAAGGGCTTATGCCCGTAGGACTCTATTGAAATACTATGCTGTCTAAAGCTTGAGAGGACGAGTGGAGAAAACTCTACTTGCTCATTGGCAATAAAGACAAGCACTGAAAGTGAAAAACCTGCAATTTCTTAGGTCTACGACTTATTTGCAGTAGAACCTGACCAATTTGTAAAGGTGGCTGAAAGTTACACCGCTACAGTAGCGCCAAAGGAGAAAATAGTTTTCTTTCTGATGGCGAATAATGGTTAAAAGTGCCGTAACATCACCAAAATAAATGTCTGTGGCAACTATAGCCTCTAGTTGGTTGTGGACAACCATAATAGAAGTGCTTTTGGCTCCTATCGGCAGGAATTCACCCTTTACACTAGGGTCTTAAGTAGCTCTATGCAAATGCTAAAAAGCTAAATGCTGGCATAAGACTACATCGTTTATCAGTTTGGAGAGAGTAAGGAAAATTTGAGCATAATGACTGAAACTGCAACCGCGCCATTAACCGGAAAAGCACTACTTGCGAAAGTAAAAGAACTTTCCACTTTACCACGCCGAGAAAGAGCTAAACAGTGCGGCTATTACACTGTTACTAAGAATAACCAGGTTCGTGTCAATCTCACCGATTTTTATGACGCTTTGCTATCTGCTAGAGGAATTCCTCTAAGTCCAGAAGCACCTAAAGATGGCCGTGGTCGTGAACCGACATATCGGGTTAGTGTCCATCAAAATGGTCAGATTGTGATTGGTGCTACATATACCAAAGCAATGGGTTTAAAGCCTGGAGATGAGTTTGAAATTAGACTGGGATACAAACATATTCACTTAATTCAACTCGGTGAAACTGATAAAAAACTGACCTCACAAGATATAGACTCTGACGAATCAGACGAAGATTTGGAAGACGAAGAGTAAATTTGCTGATGGTAAGGATAAGTTTCAGATGATGATAACTTCTCCTTACCCTAATAGCAAACTGGTAACTCTGTTGAGAAAATTTTGTCCCAGTTAAAAAATACGATTAGACTCCTTGCAGAAGTCACCAAGTTTAGTAGAGTCTTGATTAATCAGCAAGAAATCTATAATGCAAGGAGTCTATCGTGTTTATTTTGATAACTTTCTTTGAGCCTTCAGTCAATGCCTTACTGGCATTTATGGAAAATGCGCCAGCACTAGTTATAGTGATGGCATTTTTTGTTTGCTGGATAGTTAGCTGGTTGCCAGTAGCAGCAGTATCAGCAATATTGCTTAATTGGCAACCTCCTAAACCTTTACAGCCAGAGCAAAAGATGCCGTTATTGGTGTCACTTTACCTATTAGCTCCCCTGATTCTTTGGGGAGTTGTTTTGCTTACTAATAAATCTTTTTCAGATTACGGTTTTGTTAGCAATCTTTCAACTCTTGGTTCTTTAGCACTAGGTTTTGGTTTGGGAGTGCTGAGTCTAGCTATTGTATTTAGTGGGCAATTCTGGTTAGGCTGGTGTTCTTTTGAAAAGACGAATTTCAAGTTAATACCACCCATCTTGCTACCGATTTTCTTGATAGCGTTCTTAGTCGGTGGGATAGAAGAGTTAGTTTTTCGCGGTTTCCTGTTTACTGAATTAGCGCAGGATTACCCAATTTTGGTAGCAGCAGCAATTTCTAGCTTGATTTTTGCTTTGCTACATTTGGTTTGGGAGCAAAGCGAAACAGCACCCCAACTCCCTGGATTGTGGCTGATGGGAATGGTGCTGGTGTTGGCACGCTTTGCCTCTAGCGGTAACTTGGGTTTAGCTTGGGGATTGCACGCGGGATGGGTATGGGCGATCGCTACCCTAGATACAGCAGAATTAATTAATTACACTGGTATTGTCTCTGATTGGTTTACAGGTAAGAATAAAAAACCCCTAGCTGGTTTAGCGGGAATTATTTGTGTATTGGGAACTGGAGTAATTATCTGGTTATTTTCTAAGTATTTTTAATTTTGCATCGAAGATTTACGTCAACTACCCAGATCCCCGACTTCTCAAAGAAGTCGGGGATCTAAATCCACCTTTAGGACTAAAAACTACTGATTCCTTCGGATTCTGTCGATTTCTCGTTGTAATTCTTCAATTTGGCGGCGTAAAGCTTCTGTCTGATTTTCGGAAGATTCTGCTGGAACATTAACTGCTCCGGAAGCAGGCGATCGCTGATAATTTCCTCGGCGAATTTGCTGGTATTCTTCGGATACTGCCCACGCCCGTAAATAATGCAAGCGTTCAACAGGGAAAGGATGAGTCAACATTGTACCCTGAGCGCCATTGTACATCAAGAATTTATATACCTGATTCAGTCCATCATCATCAAGTGCCTGATAATTTTCTGACTGCTTGATAAACTCTTGTAAACTACACTCATTGGCATATTTGTGACTACCGCCAGAGAGTTTCATCATCGTTAACATTACAGGATTCAAGTCATCTACAACTAGTAGTGCGGCACGATCTGAGGATAGCTCGGCTTTCCGCCGCCACTCAAAAAAAGCATAAATTAAGCCTTGTGTAACAAGATTACCGAGGCCGAAGGTCAATTCACCCAAGGCGGAAGCAGCACTCATCGCCCACATCGCCATTTGAATTAAAATAGTATGACCACATTTAATATGCCCCAGTTCATGGGCTAACACCACCCGAATCTCGGCTTCATCTAGTAAGTCTAGTATCCCTGTATTTACGACTATGTAAGGATTTTCTTGCCCCAGCGCATAGCTATTTGGTTGGGGATCTTGCGAGACAAACAGTGTAGGTTCTGGGTAAATGTCCAAATCTCGGACGCATTCCCGAAACATTTGGTAAATAGTGGAATATTGACGCGGCCCGACTTGGATGGTGTTACCCATTAGATAGACTAATTGAGGGCGTTCGTAGATAAATTCCACAAATTTACGAGCAATTAAATCAAATCCCGGTAAATTTCGTAAAGCTTGCTCGGCTTGGCGATCTAGTGGATGCCTGAAGGCTTCGCTGGAAATTCCTGTGTAAGTTGGCATAATTCAGGGTATTGGTGATTGGTCATTAGTCATTAGTCATTGGTCATTAGTCATTAGTTTTGGATCAATGGCAAAGAACAAAGGACAAAGAACAAATGACAAATGACAAGATAATAGAAATGGGGCAATTGGAAGTAAAAATCACTTTGTATGGAATTAAAAGCGTGTGATTGAGGCAGAAGTTCATTTGTCACTACATAACTTTTTGCGATCGCAAGCGGGGTTCCCTTCCTGGCCCCATCATTTGACGATGGCACGGTTGGTAGCACGCGCCTTGCGCCTGGGACGTAGCGCCCTAATTCAAGTCGGGGCGGTTTGTGGCTATCAAGGGCGGTATCGTACTAGTTTCGTAGCATCAGCTCTAATGTGGCATGGCCCTGTAATTATTGTTGCTCAAGAAGCGGTGCAGCAACTTCTGCTGCGGGTGGAAATTCCCCGGCTACAGCAGTGGCTACCAGCTAATAAATCGATTAGAACAGGTGACGCTTGGCCTGGTGCTGAGTTTCAAGGGCTACTGCTGACCTCCCCAGAAGCTTGGTTAACAGGACAATTTGCTGGTGGCGATCGCTTTCCCCAAGGCATTCCTACAATTATTGATGGGGTAGATGATCTCGAAGATTGGGTGCGTGATCAGCTTACCCAAGATATTCAACCCGATGATTGGGATCAACTCATGCTGGCTTGCCCAAACCAAGCTGAGGCAATTCGCGAAGCACGGATTGAACTGACACACGAACTTTTTCAGCATCCTGCAAATCCATATCAGTGCTATCTAATTTCCCAGCCAGAAATAGAAATTTTGAGTCGTCTCTATTCTGCTTTAGAGTCATTAGAAGCATTGCCAGAACCTTGGAAAAATTTCTGGCAACAATTTCAAACCCTTAACGAAAATCTTTCCCCCTCATCTTCCCCTCCTCTCTTCTGGGCGACTATTGCCCATCGACAAGGTTTATTTTCTTTACACTACGCCCCAATGGAATTAGGGGAAATACTCTCGCCTATTTGGCAGCGACAACCAGTAGTTTTAATTGGCAGCGCTATCGAACCGGAAACCGAGGCTCCTCTTTTCCGCCAGCGCCTTGGTTTGGATGATTTAACTTGTCTAAAGTTCTCTTCGGAGAGTCAAGCGGAAGCAATTCAACTGTATGTACCCTATAAGTTGCCCCTACCCAACACACCAGAATTTCAAGCGGAATTTATCCACAAAGTCCGCACACTAGTTTGTCTAAGTGCGACAGCACCAGGATTGACGGCTGTTTTGGTTGGGGATGTACCACTAAAGGCTCAAGTGGCGACAATTCTGGCTTCAGAGTTTGGTTCACGGGTGCAAGTAGAAAAAACTTGTTTGGATGAGAATGGTATTTTAATTAGTGGTTGGGAATTTTGGCGAGAACATCAACGAGTCTTGCCAGCACCCCATCTATTAATCATTGCTACTTTGCCCCTGCCATCTTTGGAAAATCCCCTGGTAGCTGGTAGGGTAGCTCTTTATAAGCGATCGCATCAAGATTGGTTTCGTTTATATTTGTTGCCCGCTGCTTTGAATGAATTACAAAGAGCGATCGCTCCAGTCCGAGAAAGTCAAGGGATTGTGGCTTTGCTTGATAGTCGTGTAGTTAACCGTAGCTACGGCGCTCAAGTTCTCGCTGCCTTAAGTCCTTTAGCACGCATTAACTATCTTGATCCCAGTCTGTTTTCCAATACAGATGAGGAAAATTCCGCCTAAATTCAGTTACCAATGCCCAATTCCCAATTTAAATTTTGTCAACCAAAGTGCGATCGTCTAAAAGCAAGCACTATTATCAGCTTATAGAAGGTGATGTAATTTATCGCCTCTCTATAGCCATGATTCCTGGCAAAATAAATTTAGAACCTAAATAGAATTTGAGTTGCTGATTATGGGTGAAGCAAAGCGTCGTAAAAGCACACTGGGAGAAACATACGGTCAAGATACTCGCATCTTGTCTTGGGTTCCGATCACAAAAACTCAAGGCGAACAATTTGTCACGTGGACTACTCGTGGTGCCTGGATAGGCATTGGTCTTATGGTCGTAGGATGGGCAACTATCCGTTTTATCGGCCCAGCTTTTGGTTGGTGGCAAGTAGTCTACTAATACTCTCACCCCTTTTAGGGGTGGATTTTTCAAATAATTTGCAATTGAATTAGTTGAAGATTTATACCCAAACAGGTAAAAACCGCTAATTTGACAATTTGGTATGGTTCTTTGCTAAAAATTATGAATTAGTTAATCTAGTGTTTCATATTAAATAATTATTCAAATTGAATAAGCAATCAAAATATATTATATATTTCGTCAAATTTGGCAAAACTAAATTAAGATAAGAATCTTTACAAATCTCTCATACTTTGGTTAGTACAACTTTTTGAGGATAATCCCAAAATAGTTATAAATATTGCCTAAATGGCAACATAACTCTGCTGAGTTTAGGTATTGTCAGTGTTGAGTTGATCCATCCTGGAGTTTACACTCACACTTGTCTATAAAACACGTAACAAAGTAGTATTAAGCACTATTTTCTAGTTTTAAGTACTTAATTTCAAATTCACATTGTCATTTGCTCAACTTTATACGTACAGGAGGAACGAATTTGGTATACCGAATCATTTGTCCATACCAAAATTTACGTTAGCAAGAGAATAGATTAAACATCTAAACAAGACTAACTATAACGATGCAAAACTACGTCATAGCATCTACTAACGGTAAATTGGGCTGCACGTAGCCAATAAAGACGAAATATGTAGCTTTTCTGTAGTTGACTAGTGCTAGATTTAAGTTACTCTTAAAGCGGATCGTTTCTTGCAAGAATCTACCCTGACAGAAGTGTATAAAGATATGGTTAAATTTAGCAATTCTGTCCGAGATTTTGTATTTGCAAACTGAATAGTTTGATACGGCCCTCAAAACCCCGATACACTACCCTAAACAAGGTAGTCAATTAACGACTCAATATCATCTGTCTAGTAATTGTATTGAATAGTTTACAATACCAGTGGATGAGAAAATCTAAAGAAAATATAAAAGAAACTCAAACGACTGTGGTGTCTGGAGGACAAAAGTGTTTCTGAGACTAGCACATCAACATCGACAATTCGTCCAAGACTTGGTAATGAACCTCCAAGCCTTGGCGGTTGTTCTAGAGCGGCGCGGGTATCCTGCATCCTGCTACACCTGTGGCGACCAAATGAATAGTGCCTCGTTTATGGTTAGCTTGGGTGATAACCATCTAATTCGGTTTTTAGTGTCCGATTATGGGATTACTTGGACAGAAATGCGGGATGACCGCGAACTAATGAAGCTAGAAGGCGCGGAAGCAATTAGCCAACTAGACGAACTGGCTAATCTTGTCAAGCAATCTATGCAAACTGATACAGGCTCTAAAACTCTTGCCAAGAAGTATTAAGGTTCCAAAGGTCGATGGCAAATTAAAAATTGATTATTGGTAACTGTTAATCGGTAATGGTGGCTTAATTAGCGATCGCTCTGACTTATTCTTCATTACCATTAAGTGATTGGCTCCTAGTTAGCCCATCGCAGATTTTTGTGTACGTCTAAACCTTACGAACCGGGTTTTTAGCCTTTAGCTGTAAGGTGTTAAAAGGAAAAATCAACCTTTGGCACAGGTGAGGAACTATAAACACCTAAAGTCCATTGCCAATCAAAATAAAGGGTGCCCAATAGTAGGGATGACTAAAGTTACTAACCGCTGCTAAGGGTGCATTGTGACTTATTGTCTTCCAGTCTCCAGTAATTAATGAGACTTGAGCTTGTCGTAAAGCTTCAGTTTTACTAAACTTATTAGTCGAGAGAACACCATAAAAAGCACTCATCAGTGCTTGTGTACCACCATCATCCACAGACCACAAAGAGGCGATCGCGGCTCTAGCGCCGGTTTGTTGCATTTGATAGCCAAAGCCCAAAATTTCCTCACCATTACCTAACTTGCCTCCCAAGCCGGTTTCACAGGCGCTCAACACTACCAAATCTACATTCGGGAGTGACCAAGTGGCGACATTTCTAAAATTAACGCGATCGCCATTCCCAAATAAAATAAACGAATCTTCTGGTTTACCAACCACAAAGGCTGCATGAGTCGCTAAATGGACAATTGTATAATCATCCATTTGGGGTACAGCGACTCTAGGAGTAAAGGCATCGTCTAAAAGCTTCGTAGTTTCAGGAACCGCAGCTGCTAAACTTTCCACCTCCCGCGTTGCAAAGGGTAAGCCAGCAAAAGCAACTTGTCGATTACCAACTTTGATTTGATAATTACCTTTAGTAAAAGCACCTGCTAAAACCCGCAAAGTTGATTGTTGTGGGGTATTTAAGTTAGTCAGACTGGCGGATGTAATGTGATTTACATTGAAGCGCTGCACTAGCCATTGTTTGCCATCATATAAAGCAGTTAACGGAATGTAGCGTAACCGATCGTCTGGAGCGTAAATCAGAGTTTGCGTACCTGATAGTTTCAAGTCTTTCTCTATCGGTTTAATTAGCCAGTCATATAATTGGCGTGCAGGTGCTTTGATATTTCGACTGGGATTGATTAAAGCTTGGCGGAAAGCACCAATTGTTTTGTGGAGGTTTTCGCGTTTTATAGCAACGGTGCGATGAATTGGTGGGGATTCAGGAGTTACCAATACCAATTCCAAACTATCTTTTAAAATCAGTGGGTAGAGTAGTGCTGATTTTTGAGGTAATCGCGCCAAATTATCCCGAAGTTGGTTGAAACTCTCCAATTCCAAATTTTGCCGTCTAGCTGTAAGGCTAATTTGCTCTACCTGTGCTTTTACTGAAGGACTATTAATAAATTCGTTAAATTCATCCAGGAGTTGCTGTTGATTTAGGACTAATTGCTCGATGCGTTTTTTCTGTTCTAGCGATCGCTCTTTGGGGGGAATTTTCCGTAGTTTTGTCAGTTCCTTACCCAGTACAACAGCATTATCCACACTTTGATCCAACTTTTGTTTAATCGGTTTTTCTGTTGCCGCTATATTAATAGCTTTGACAGTACGTTGATTACCTGGCACATTCTGGAGATATTCTTCTAGTTCTTCGACTTTGAGTAAATCCATTGTCCTTTGCGCTTCAGCAACACGTTCCTGTTTAAGTAATCGTTCACCTAAAATGCGATATGTCTGGCTCACAGTTATGCTGTAAGCATCTGGTTGTGGCGCACTCAGTGCTGATGGATTCAAGCGAGCTTTCTCACGATTAATCAAACAATGCTTGTAGAAAAAAATTGCTAAGTCCGGTTTGTTTTGAATATCGAATAAGTAACCGATGTTACTGTAAGTTTTGCCAAGTCGAACCAGATCCCCAAGTTCTTTGTTAATTAATATGGCTTGTTGATAAGATTGAAGTGCCTCTGGATACTTTGTTTGACCTTGGTAGATTCTGCCGATGTTGTTGAATGTTACCGCTTCCCAAGAGCGCTCTCCAAGTTCTGTGCTGATAGCTAATGCTTTTTGTAATCTCTGCAATGCTTCTTGCGATTGACCTTGACGAGATTCTTTGATAGCTTGTTCATTGAGTCTGGCAATTTCTGATATCTGATTACTCGTGGGTAAAGCTTGAGCTTTTTCTCCAGATTCGTACCTCAACCTCGCATTTTTGCTTACCTGGTTATTGTCTGGATATACCATCCCAAAACCTAGTAAACTAAGTAGAGTCAAGGTAACAACACTCACATACTGGAGATTAGGCTGCATAACAAAACACTCCCTATACTCGGAAGGTAAATATTAAATTAATAAGTGCAGCAACACAATTAATTTTTATGCTATTCAATAATTTGGAAAATTTATAGGTACTGAGAAATTTGAAGATGTCAGAAGAAAAACCCACTCAACCAAAACTACCGCCAACCAGCGCTCTTGACAATCCATCAAATCATGAATTTGGGAATTGGTTTGAATATCCTGTGAGAGTTCAACCCCATCACACTGACTATGCAGGCATTGTCTGGCACGGTTCTTATCTAGCTTGGATGGAAGAAGCACGGATTGAATGCTTGCGATCTATAGGGATTGAATTTGCTGATTTAGTCGTTATCGGTTGCGATTTACCAGTTGTAGAACTGTCGGTGCGCTATCACCGTTCAATTCAATTGGGTATGGCAGTAGTAGTAAAAACGCGGATGGCTGAGGTGACTGGTGTCCGAATCAATTGGGATTATGCCATTGTCTCCGCTGATGGACAACAATTGTACGTCACCGCCAAAGTGACTTTAGTCGCTTTAGATCGCGAAAGAGGTAAGATTATGCGTCAGTTACCAGCGAGTGTTAAGGATGCATTGGCTAAAATTTCAGTATTAAATAATAATTGAACTACAAAGGCTGTAAATATTACAGGAACATTGGATTTATACTTCACCTTTTATTAGCAAAAGTGAAGTATTTCTTTTTACTTGCCAATTTGGATCTGCGACAGATTTTGAGCAAACTGGGTTATGTATTGCCAAATATCTTGTGGAGTAATACCAAAACTAATATTTAATAAAATAAGGATTGCCGCAAGAGTCAATGCATTGCTCACGGTTGCTTTCAGCAACTTCCATACTATTATGAAGACAATCCAAGCTACAATCAGCATAGCAATCATATATATTAATTCCTTAATAATCGCCCTTGTCTGATAGTGGGTTTATTCAGAAAAGGTAAATTTTTATTTTAAGTAAAAATTACTAGTGCTAAAGCTATTAAACCTAGTTTTAAATAGATACTAAAGCTAAGATTTTTTATCTAACAGTAGCAATGCTATATTACCTGAAAATGAGACTATGATTCAGAGAAGAGGCAACTTATTTGGCAATTTGGCAGAATTATTCAAAAATATCCTCTTAGTATTTTGTATAAAAGATTACAGTATGTAAAAGTTATATTTTGGAAGGATACATTAACGCTATTTGATTTTTGAAAATCAAAAGGCTGAGAATAAAGTGTATGGTAACAAAAATTTATACGAAAGTTGCAAAACTGTACAGCATCGCATACTTAGGTTTAGTTGCCTTAAGTTGTGCAGTCAATGCAATAATTTGGATTATGATATTTAAAAATAATGCTGCTGGTAATGAAATATCTTTTACATCAATATTTTTTGTGACGATCACTGCTTTAGTTGTGGTTGCCGCAATAGTTGGAATATTTCAAGAAAAGATGTGGGCAAAATGGATTACACTTGGAATCTATAGTTGGTATATATTTGGTAATATTCATTCAATCATCCAGACATCTTTATTAGGATCATTGGGAATAGATTCAAAAGGACTTAAAGTGATGAACTTAATAGCTTTAATTTTTCCGGTTTTAGGAATTATTTTCTTATTAGAAAAGCCAAAGACAAATGTCTCTAGTTAATCAATTACTATCTCAGATAAAGAGTCTAGTAAAGCATGGTAGAGAATGAACAAAAAGGAATTTAGCCGTTAGCCTTCAGGCTAATGCTGAAGGCTAAACAAGAATTGGTCAAGAGCCAGAAAATCTGCCTTTTGGGTATCTGCAATTAAAAGTTTTTATCGCAGAGAAATTATCCGCGAGTGAGTTTCTAACTTTTCAGTCGCTATTAAAACTTCTTGTCTTGCCCATTTATCTGCTGCCAAAATGTCATCTAAAGAGGGATTTGTACGGTTATCATTTTGATGGCGATCGCACACCCATTCGATACACCGGGGAATATCTAAAAAGCGAATTTTTTCATCTAAAAATAAAGCTACAGCTTGCTCATTGGCGGCATTTAATACAGCAGGCATGGAACCACCAGCTTTACCCACAGCATAAGCTAACTGCATACAAGGATACTTTTGGTGATCTGGTTCACGGAAGGTTAAATTTCCAGCTTTGACTAAATCTAGTCGTTCCCAGTTGGTATAGATGCGATCGGGCCAAGATAGAGCATACAGCAAAGGTAAGCGCATATCCGGCCAACCGAGTTGGGCTAAAACGGAAGTATCTTGCAGTTCAATCAGCGAGTGAATAATACTCTGGGGATGAATGACAATTTCGATATCGTCATAATCCAATCCAAACAGGAAGTGAGCTTCAATTACTTCCAGTCCTTTGTTCATCAAAGTAGCAGAGTCTACTGTGATTTTACGCCCCATCGACCAATTAGGATGCTTGAGAGCGTCAGCAACGGTTACATCTGCTAACTTTTCTACATCCCAGTCGCGGAAAGCCCCACCAGATGCAGTGAGCAAAATTTTCCGCAAGCCATCTTTGGGAACACCTTGGAGGCATTGAAAGATTGCGGAATGTTCGGAATCGGCTGGGAGTAATTTTACACCGTGTTTTTCGACTAGGGGTAGAACCACAGGGGCCCCAGCAATCAGGGTTTCTTTGTTCGCTAAGGCAATATCTTTACCAGCTTCAATAGCTGCGATCGTGGGTAGTAAACCAGCACAGCCAACGATACCAGTGACAACGGTTTGGGAATCCCCGTAACGGGCAACTTCTATCACTCCGGCGTCACCTGCCAATAGAATCGGTTGGGGATCGAGGTCAATGAGTGCTTCTTTGAGTGCTGGTAATTTAGCTTCTGAGCAAATGGCTGCTATTTCCGGTCGAAACTGCCGAATTTGAGCAGCCAACATTTCGACATTGCTCCCAGCCGCCAATCCCACAATCCGAAACTGATCTGGGTACTGAGTGACAATATCTAAAGTCTGAGTACCAATAGAACCAGTGGAACCAACAAGAGTAATCGCTTTCACAATTGCTTAAGGATTTACAGACAACTCCCACTATAAATTGCTGGGGACTCTTTAATAACAGCAATCACTATATTCGATACACTGACTCCAAGAGAGGGAGTGGGGAGATGAGGGAAAAGGGGGACAAAGGGGACAGGGGAGAAAATCACTAACTAACTAATGACTCTTGACAAATAACAAATGACAAATTCTCATATATATAGACAAAATTTGTATTTATAAATACTATACTTTTAAAGATAAATTCCGACAAAATTGACAAAATCAACCAAGTAGGGAACACTTTTAAGTAATTTTTAATCTGTACAGTTTGTTAATTATTTTGATGGAGGATTTAATATGCAAGATGTTACTCATAAATCGCTGTGTTACAGCCATAGGTAAAAGAATATATAAAGGAGTTTGTTGAAGCACTCAACCTTATGGTCAAAGTTCAGATAGTTATAAAAAAAGCTTTATGGAAAAATGATTTCCTATTTCCAGCAGCAATATGGTTTGCCAGCCGAATATTCATCTTGACTGTTATGTTGCTGGTTGCACCAAAACTACCGTTACCAGCAGAAGAATTTTTGCCCCGTTTTGGCTGGGGTGTTTTTGATGCCTGGGATACTATGCATTATCGAGCGATCGCTACTTCTGGCTATGAATTTGTAAATGACGGCAAGCAACACAATCTTGCTTTCTTTCCCCTATTTCCCTTAAGTATCTGGGTTTTGATGAAGTTGGGCTTACCGTTTGAATTAGCAGGTATATTAGTCAACAATTTAGCATTTTTCGCAGCGCTTTACTGTTTGTACTTTTGGGTTAAGGAGCATTATGACATCAATGCAGCGCAATGGGTGACTGCTGTGGTTTCTTTGTATCCATCGTCTATGTTTACGGGGGTGATTTACACAGAGGGGCTGTATTTGTTTTTGAGTACGGCGACTTTGCGGGCATTTGATCAAAAACAGTATGGCTGGATTGCCCTTTGGGGGGCGATGGCGACAGCAACACGTCCCACAGGTATGGCACTAATTCCAGCATTGGCGATCGCATCGTGGAAAGAACGCCGACCACCCATTGCTTATATAGCTAGTTTTACGACTGCTATTGGCATACTTTTATTCAGCTTGTATTGTGCGATTTATTTTGGCAACCCTCTAGCTTTTATCGAAGCACAAAGGGGATGGCGGCCTTCCTTTGGGTTTGATTGGCAGGGTTGGTTAAATATGCTCATGCAAATTGCAGTTGGCAGAAAAAATTGGCAATTTGGTTGGGTTCAAAACTCCTCTGGTGGGATTCAAGACCCCTGGTATCTCTTGCTTTGTGGCGTGATTGTTGCCAGTGGCTATCTTTTATGGCATTTCCGTCAACATTTTCGTTCTGTGAAATTATTCTATGGCTTTTATGCTTTAATCTTATTTTTGTTGATTCTGGCAAGCGAACAGTGGATTAATAACTTGCTCAACCTAACTATGGTCTTAGGTGGTGGCTATGTGTTGTGGCGCTTACGCACGCAACTGACCCCAGTTACAGTTATTTATGGCTTTTGTGGTATTGGTTTGCTGCTAGCCTCTGGAGGCACTATTTCCTTGAGCCGTCTCGCCTATGGTATTGTGCCTTTAAATATAGCCATTGGTGTGCTGCTATCTCGCCATCCTCGCCAGGGATATTTAATACTAGGCGTTTTTGTGACACTACTAGCCAAAATAGCTATAGGATTTGCCCAAGAGCGCTGGGTTGGTTAGTAGGTAGGCACAATATAGCATTTCTCAGTCTGGTGAAGTACAGTAACAAGAATGGGTAAACCAATTATAAATATCAGTTAACGAGACTTGAGTAAAAGCAGTTTCAATTGCTTTTGCTAAGTCTGGATAACTTCTAGCTCCAATAGAACGTAGTGAAGTTTTAATT
>NZ_KV757734.1 GCF_001712795.1 Nostoc sp. KVJ20 | reverse complement strand
TGTGAATTGGTCTATCTTACACAACTTTTTCATTACGAGCGCACGCAAGCTTCGTTTCCGAACTATTCCTCAAGCACAACGCGCCCTCTCCAATCAACTGCACAAAGTTTTTTCTTTCTTTGTATGAAACCACCCTGCTTTATAAGGGGGGCTAGGGGGGATCGAATTCTATGCAGCTTCATAAAGAATTGGTATAACATCCTATGCTTACTCTTCAACTTAGCCAAATTCGAGTTCCACCAGGGCAAAGAATAATACTGGAAAATGTGAGTTGGCAAGTATTTGAAGCAATTCTCCACGAGTTAGGAGAACATCGCGGGAGTCGAGTAGCATACAGCCAAGGAACGTTAGAAATTATGGCTCCATTACCAGAACATGAGCGATATAAGGTAATCATCGGAGACTTGGTGAAAGCTTTGTTAGATGAACTCAATCTGAATTGGGAGTCTTTAGGTTCAACTACCTTTAAGCGAAAAGATATAAGTGCAGGTATCGAACCTGATGATTGTTTTTATATTCAAAACTACAAGCTAATGATTGGGAAAGACAAGATCGACCTAACTGTTGACCCTCCTCCTGATTTGGCGATTGAAATTGATGTCACCTCTAAAACCCAAATTAGTACCTACGAAGCGTTAAGAGTACCTGAAATTTGGCGATATGAAAACAAAAACCTAGAAATTAGCTTGCTGCAAGGTGAACAATATGTGAAGTCTCTCATTAGCCCCACATTTCCTACTTTTATTATCACAGAACTCATTCCCCGGTTTGTGGAAATGGCACGAACTACAGGAATGAGTTCAGCACTTAGAGTATTTCGACAATCGGTAATAGAATTCGCGGGTATATGACAAACTCTCGTCCACTAAAGTAAAATCAAGGTTTTGCCTGGGTAGACGCGATTTCTAACCGTCAAATTAAAGGCATTCCGCGCTTTACTTAAAGAAGGGGAATTAGTATAGAGTAATTGTGACCGAATTTAATTTACAAATCCAAGAAAATAGCGATGGCTTTGCCAACGCCAAGGGCGAACGCTTATCAACTCCACTTGAGGATGCTTTACCTAGCTTGCTTCCCCTTCAGAGTACGATACACTGCGTCAATACCAAAGGCGATCGCCTTGACCGTTTCCTTTCTCAAGAATTACCTGACTTATCCCGTTCTCGCATCCAACAGTTAATAGAACATGGTAACGTCCAACTTAACGATCGAGTTTGCACATCTAAGAAGATCAACGTCAAGCTAGGCGATCGCATCACTCTGGAAATACCAGAAGCACAACCCCTAGAACTGCTAGCAGAAGATATCCCTTTAGATATTCTCTACGAAGACGACCAGTTACTTATTCTCAACAAACCCGCAGGCTTAGTTGTCCATCCAGCGCCCGGTCATCCAGATGGCACTTTGGTAAATGCTTTATTGGCTCACTGTCCCAATTTACCAGGAATTGGCGGAGTTCAGCGTCCGGGAATTGTCCATCGATTGGATAAGGATACAACGGGAGCGATCGCGATCGCTAAAACAGATATTGCCCATCATCACCTACAAGCACAACTCAAAGCTAAAACTGCACGGCGAGAATACTTGGGCGTAGTTTACGGTGCGCCAAAAACTGAAAGTGGCACTATAGATTTGCCCATTGGTCGCCATCCCCAAGACCGCAAGAAAATGGCAATTATACCCGTTGAACAAGGCGGACGATCTGCCGTCACTCATTGGCAAATACTAGAACGCCTTGGTAACTTCACCTTGATTCACTTTCAATTAGAAACTGGACGTACTCATCAAATTCGTGTCCACAGCAGCAAAATGGGTCATCCAATTGTCGGCGATCGAGTTTATAGTTCTGGTCATTCAGTGGGAGTAAATTTGCCCGGTCAAGCACTACACGCTTGGCGACTAAAATTACAGCATCCTCTGTCTGGGGAGTTGATTGAGGTGACAGCGACTCCTCCCGCTCACTTTACAAAACTTTTGGAGATGTTAAAAAGACGAACTGTACTTTAAGCTCATCCCACACCTAAAACTAGCCTCATTTTAAAGACATCAAACATTGTTGAAGAAGAATTCAGAAGCCAGAATGGGCTAAACGCCGCACTACCGCTAACAGGAGTCAGAATGAATGAGTGGGGGATTCAGACACCCATTTATTCAGACACGACGCTCGTTCGCCCTTGGCGTCTCCCCTTGGGAGAAGACTCGCTAACGCTACGCTATCGCAGACTCGCTAACGCTGCGAAGCACCGCCAGTCGCACAGAAAACATTGCTGAGTTCTGGCTCCTGACTCCTGAATTCTGTATAAAAAACCATATCCAATGCCCAATTCCCAATGCCCAATTCCCATTAACAACTAGCGTGCATCAGACGTGGGATAGAGTCTGTTTCATTTAGTTATATCTAAATAAAACTCCTACATAACCCAAGACTCATGCACGCTATAAAATTATCAAAGCGATGTACTAGCAGCCGCCGACCAAAAATCGTTACTTAATTCCAGTCAGCTGGCGATAAGGTACAGACTTTTCGATATCGATGTTGAATGACGAGATCCTTTGTGGCGCATTGCCAGTTGCATTGACACTTTGTGCCATAGACAGGAATAGAGCTGGATCGCCAGCTTTGGGCTTTTGCTCTTGTGGAAGGAATCTGCGTACTTCGACCTGCCAAATGATTTGGGGGAAACCAAGTTTGGTACGGTGGTAATCTTCGTATCGTGGTGATTTGATGTTGAATGGCAACTCACCCTGAGATTGAGATGGCAGTATCCGACGGCGCTGATAAGGCACTGTGGAGTATCCAAAATTGCTCAGGTACTCTTCGGTGTTGAGCACTTCATCAATAAAGCCTACAATCCCCTTGGTAGCGACTACAATTGACCAAGCAATTTTTTCCCGCTCGCTGTATGGATCGCGTCCTAGAACTCGCTGAATTACTTGCTCAACAAAACGATAATTATTGTTGAGGTCGTAGAAGCTTTTCTTAAAGGTATTGGAAAGCACTAACCCACGAATAAAGTCTCGTACTGTAATTTGTCCATTACGGAGTTGAGACTCTAAATATGTTTCGCGATCGGCAGCAAAGGCATAGAAGAAAATTTGACGATATGCTGCTTCTATCAGATCGCCTAAATCTGACGGAGAAAGTATATTGTCGGTAGTAAAAATCCTGGGCTGTTCATCACCAGGTACTTCATATGCAGCTACACGCTGGTTTTGACTTGAAGGGTTATATTCTAACAGAGGAAGTGGCACTCTAAAGCCTCCATGTTCTTAATTAAAGTTAACAACTTTTAATCACATATTAAGGGAGTAGTTGGATCAGAACTTCAGATTCTGATAAAATTTCACGAAACTTAACTAAGGGTGATTTCAGTATTTGTAGGAGAAAATGATTAGCCTGCTGGATTTAACCCATAGCTAATTAATAAAGAGAGTGGGGCTTCCAGCTTAATGGCTACGTAAATTACTCAAAAAACTTTGTTCACATATTTTAGATTAGAAGATTCAGTTTCACCTTTTTGAATTGAAGCAATAACTTTTAACATTTAGCAAAAGAAATTAATGGCTAATTGGGGATTGGGAATTGGTTATTCTCCTCTGCTCCCCTGCTCCCCTGCCTCCCCTGCTCCCCTACATCCCCTGCCTCCTTCAACGACCTATCCAAAATTCCAAGGGATCTATGGTTGATTTACAGTAAGGCCAGCTACGCAAAGTTGCTTCCATCCCTACCTCCCAGTAGGGTGGTTCCAATCCCAGTCCTAAACATAGATGAGATAGGATGCTAGCAAACTGCTCGTTGTGACCAAAGTCTCCTAGATGGGCATGGGCGTATTCATGGACGACTACACCAAACCAGTCTTGAGGTGCAACTCGACCGACATCTACCAAAATGGTGGTTGGGTTTGTGAGAATGTTGCACAGCCCATCTATGCCGAAGGATTGAGCTATGGGTACTGCAAAAATTTGGATGTGGCGACGCTCTTGGGGATGAAAGCACTCATGACAAACTTCTAGATAGGCATTTATCTGAGCGTTTACGGTGTTAATATTTTCACCGATCCAAGTGCAAATGGGAATGCGATCGCGCAGGTTATCAAACACATCCACCATACCCGGTTCTAGGGCAAGTCCCTGTACCAGACGCAGGTAATCTTGCCCACGAGTAAAAGCATCACTCTGCTTGAGATAATTCACCAGCCCAAAACTGAATAAAACTGTCTTTTTTCCAGAACATCCGGCCCTTGTTTTTCTGTTACTTCTGCTGTGCTGGAAACCTCAACAGAATTATCAATGCGGGTTTCAGAACAAAACGATGCTGTACTGAAGCCGCCAAATCGTTTGACTGTACTGGTTCGCAGTCGCATATTTGGACTGGCAAACCAGAATCGCTCAATGGAACTCATTGTTTCGTATTCGGTTGTCAGCACCAGTCCATCTTCATCATCCATGTGAAAAAGACCGACTACAGGCACTATTTCGGCGTAACCTCTTTCGCGGAGTAATTTGCCTTGCCTTGGGTTATCGCCATCAGGCACGATCGCAAATATGGTTTTCCCCTGATGATTCTCTTCACCCTCTCTATCCCATGCCATAGTGCCTAGCCAACGCACACGTGACCCACCTATTGAAAGGCTGGGGTCAATCTCATGATACTGGCACAGTTCAATGATTTCTGGATGATCGGCATCTAGAGTTTCTACCTGTATATCTGATTCTCCCGTCTCTGAACGCTTGAAGGCTAGATGATGAGTTGCACGTTGCGATCGCCACTTACCAGCACTTAGCTGAAAAAATTCCATTGCGTCTATCAATCTTCTGACTCCTACTTATTACTCCTGCGGATGATGTTTTCCTTCTTCTTTCTTTTTACAGTTGTTGGTATATAAACATTCTAAACATTACAGCCATTCGCGGTCAGCTTCAATAAACTCCCTACAAAGGGAGAGGCAGACGTGTCGTTGTGTAATTGTAAACTTTTATGGGGTCTATTTCTTATGGCTTGACAATGTAGACGTTTTAATATCTCAGTGCTAGACTATTAGCAAGCAATGTCAATGACAGCTTACGCCTTCACACTAGCGGTAACAACAAATACCCTTCGATCCAGTCAATCCGAGGAGTGAATGATGGACTTCCCAATCGAACTAACTTTAGAGCAACAGTTTCGTTTACAAAATTTGAAAGACCAGGTAAAAAATTTGAGTCAAGAAGAAGCTCAGGATTTTTTGTTAGAAGTCTTACGGCAGATGATGGTGAAAGATAATTTGGTCAAACATCTGCTTAAACAAGCTTAATCAATTAAAAAATAAGATTTTTTCCTAAAGACTTACGCAGTGGTGGGGTTCCATTGAAACGCGTAAGTCTTAATTTTTTGGGAATTGGGCATTGGGCATGGGGCATTGGGCATTGGGAATTGGGCATGGGGCAATGCCCAATGCCCCAATCCCAAATTAAATATTACAGATTATTACTTTGTCTCTCATAGTAAAGACTAGGGTACTATTGATCCCCTATGTTTTTGTTTGGCTACTCACAGTTAATCTGATCGAGAACACGCCAGAAATAATATCCGCCATTTGTGAATATTAAGGAGAACTCATGGTTCTTGATGCTTTTTCCAGAGCTGTAATTGCGGCTGATGCCAAAACCGCTCCTATCGGTGGTGCTGACTTGGCAGCCCTTAAGTCTTTCATCGCTGAAGGCAACAAGCGCCTTGATGCAGTGAATGCGATCGCCAGCAACGCAAGCTGTGCGGTTTCTGATGCCATTGCAGGGATTGCTTGTGAAAACACAGGTTTGATTCAATCTGGTGGTAACTTGTACCCCACCCGTCGGATGGCTGCTTGCCTACGTGATGCTGAAATCGTTCTGCGTTACGTAACTTATGCACTATTGGCTGGCGATTCTTCCGTATTGGATGATCGTGCTTTGAACGGTCTGAAAGAAACCTACACAGCTTTGGGCGTACCCACCGGATCTTCTGTACGCGCTTTCCAAATCCTGAAGGCTATCAGCGTCGCTCACATCACCAACAGCAACACTGAAGCTAACGCTGGCAAAAAGTTCCGCAAACTGGACACTCCTCAAGGCGACTGCTCTGCTCTAGCTGCTGAAGCTGCTAGCTACTTCGATCGCGTTATTTCTGCTCTGAGCTAATTGCTAATCGCTAACGCCTAAAGCCTATTAGTCAAGCCAACTGAAATAAAAACTCGATCAAATCTAATCTGGAGTATAAAAAGCAATGAAATCAGTTATCACTACGGTTATTGGAGCTGCTGATGCAGCAGGTCGTTTCCCAACCTCCTCTGATCTAGAATCAGTTCAAGGTAGCATTCAACGTGCTAGTGCTCGTCTAGAAGCTGCTGAAAAGCTAGCTGCTGGTATCGATAACGTAGCTAAGGAAGCTTATGATGCTGCCTTCAAGAAATATCCTTACTTGACCCAAGAAGGTGAAGCTGGCGCTACCCAAGTCAAGAAAGACAAGTGCCTCCGCGACATCAAGCACTACCTACGCTTGATCAACTACAGCTTAGTTGTGGGCGGTACTGGCCCTCTAGACGAATGGGGTATTGCAGGCGCTCGTGAAGTGTATCGCTCTTTGGGTCTACCCACAGCTCCTTACGTTACCGCGATGACTTATACTCGCGATCGCGCTTGCTCTCCTCGTGACATGTCTCCTCAAGCATTGGTTGAGTTCCGCGCCCTCCTCGACTATGTAATCAACTCCCTGTCATAGTGACACGGATTGACTAGACGAGCGATAGTCATACTCTAAAACTTAGGGACTCTCAGTCTGTTGCTTTGCCTGTATCTGGTTGAGTGACTGACCAAGAGTCCCTCAGTTGTTACTAATTCGTAATTCGTAATTCGTAATTCATGATTGAATTTGGGGGATTTAGACAGGAAAATTTGATTTTATGACAATAGATTCTCTATTTGAACAGTTAAAACACCCCAACCCCAATCTGCGGGAACGGGCTATGTGGGAACTAGCTGATGTCCGTGATGAAAATACCATTCCTCGGCTGATGGGTATTTTGGATGAGGAAGATGTGACTTACCGTCGAGCGGCGGTAAAGGCATTGGGTGCTATTGGTACGGACGCTGTACCGCTACTGGTAGAGTCATTAATAAATAGCGATAATGCCACCATTCGGGGTAGCTGTGCTAAGGCTCTGGCACAGGTTGCTGCTAACCATCCCGATGTTCCTTTCCCGGCTGAGGGCTTACAGGGATTGAAAACAGCGCTCAATGACCAAAATCCCGTTGTTTATATTGCATCAGTGATGGCGCTGGGTGAAATAGGTTCTCCTGCCTTTGAGATTTTGACTGAAGCTCTAAAAACAATAGATAATGTTGCGCTGGCTGTAGCGATCGTCAATGCACTCGGCTCGATGGGTGATATCCGAGCAGTGGAAGTGTTGACAGCATTGACAAATGATGAATCTATTGAACCGTATGTTAGAGAGTCCGCAGTCAGTGCTTTGCCCCGATTAGATCAGGTGATTAAGTATAAAAGAGAATAGCGATCGCTCTTAAATATAACTACCTTTGTCAATCCTAATAGAGCGGATACATTAGATGAACAGACTAGGTGTCACCTTGAAGTAATCTCCGAGTGCCTTAGCTTGTGCCTTACTAATCGACCGCTTACCGTTCACAACTTCAGATACCACGCCGCTCGATCCGATGATGCCCACCAAGTCAGCTTGACAAGTATCACTGGCTTCCATAATGTGCTGGAGAATTTCATGCGGTGCAGATTCATCCATTGGATAGTTCTGTACCTCATACGCTTCAATCAGCGTTACTATCAGCTTATGCAGAGCTTGTTCTTCTGGAGTCCGGTTCTTGCAAAACGTTAGGCGCTCTGCCACAGCTAAAGCACGATCATACTCCTCTTCCGTTTCAATTACCTTGGGAGCAACTTCAGCTAGCAGACTACTATAAGCAGCTTGGTCAAAAGTAAGGGTCATTTTTCCATTTACCTTTGTCGTATTCAGCGTGAGTTAGAAAGTATTTGTAATAAACCGTTTGGTTTTCGTAGTCAATACCGACAATCAGGCGATAGTCATTACCTTTGATATTAAAGACTGTAAAATTTCCAACCGCTTCAGCATCCCGATAAATCTTACGAACTTCCTCCAAGTTTTGCCATTCCACCTTCTTGACGGTTGCGTACCAGTCGTCAATTTGCTTTTTGACATCGGGGTATTGGGCAGCATCAATGCGGAGATTCCGAATCGCAATCAGATGCATTCGTCTCTAACTTCTCTAGCTATATTCATCAATCAACGAAAAACTAGTTGCTGCTTAAATACTCTCAAAATGAGAGGAAGATGTCAAGTTGTAAATGTGCATCGATTTATTCCCAAGCATCCTCCTCTAACTGTCTCTCAATTTGAGAAATCGCCAACTTGATCACTGCCTGAACCCCCGCTTCTTTTTCCTCAGTTAATGCAGCTTGCAGTGGTTCTAAAGCAGTGCGATCGCCAATCTTCATCAATGCTAAAGCCGCAGCTTTTCGAGTTTCCCAATCGGCATGATGCAGTAACTCAACCAGATTAGGAATTGCTGGTTGATAGGCTAGGCTGCCTAAAGCAGATGCAGCTTCACACCGCACGATTAAGGATAAATCAGTGAGAGCGTTCACCAGAATGTGAAATGCTCCTTCTTCAGCGCCTTCTTGAGCAATTTTAGCGATCGCGCCTACCACCGCAGCCCGAACTTCAGCCGAGTCTGAGTTAATCTCCCGATATAAATGCTCCTTTGCTTCTGACCCAATAAATCCCAACGCCCATACCGCATGACCTTTGGCACTTTCTGGATACTCGGTTGACGCTAAGATTTTTAGCAACGCTGGTACAGCAGCCTCGCCTATTTTGGCAAGCCCTCCCACCGCCGAGGTTTTGACCACGGTATCTTCATCATTTAAAAGGGCATTAACCAAAGTGGGAATTGCGATCGGGTCAGCGATGAGTGTCAGGGTTTTAGCGCTGGCTCTCCGCACAACTGGGTTTGGATGATTTGCCACAGCTTCCATCAATAAAGGGGTCGCTGGTTTACCGATTTTACCCAATGCCTCTGCGAAACTCAACCTAACCATACCCCGTGAGTCTCCCATACTCTCAACCATTCGCTGTAGTAGCTCTTGGTCATCGGGGTTAAAGGTGTTTAAGCTTAATTGCTCACTCACCGCTGCAAATAAAGCATCCGTTTCTGCATGGGACAGATTTAACGAATCCGCCCCGGATTGAGTTTCGGAGTTGAGCATATAACTTATAGCTAAATTATTAAAATAAATTACTAATTGCTGGCACTCAGAGCAGCTTGTTGATTACGGAGTTCCTGGAGAGCAGAATCAATCTTGGTAAGCTCAGGCTCTAGTTTTGCCATGACGTTTACTCTCATTAATTTAGCCCGTTTTGCTGTTTCCGTAGTTTCTTGGATTAGACGTTCCCGATATTGCTCAAGTTCTGCAATAACTTCTGCTACATCTTGGGCGGTTACGTTATTGTTTGTTGTGAATTCTGAGGTTTCATCCATAAGTTTTGTTTCCTAAATGCGTGTTTATATGAATGATGTGTTTTTAGTGTCCCAAAAAATCTTTGTATTTGGTTATTCGCTAAAGACCAGTACTTAGCTGTTACATAAAACTGAACAATTGGCAAGAGGCAACTAACTAATAGCTGACAAATGCATATATTCCGATCTTCTCAGATCGAGTTACCACTGGTAAAGCTTTTTTACGGAATTCTTCAAAAGTTAAACCCAACTACAACCCTCGATTCAACTTCTGATAGGTCTTTTAGGCTTTTTTAATTGAAAGTGCGTAGGCGTAGCCCGTCCTAAACATCACGGTGCATAATTTAACACCTTGCAAAAACCGCTCAAGAGGTTTCCTCAAGTGGAAAAATATCTCCCCGTAAATAGGACTCAAAGTTTTTCTTAAAATATTGAATGCTCGTTACATTCGGTTCATCACTTTCTGTTGGCGTGAATTCATAAATTGGGACTTTTTCCCTCACCAACTTGACCAAGCTAGGGTGAAGCTGTTCAAAAGAATCTACTCTAAAGATTGTGGTTTCAAATCTTAATTTAGCTGGATGAGCATATCCTAACTTCATCCACGGCAACCAAGGACAGTCCCTCGCCCACTTAGCAGGAGGGACATCAGTTGCATCGGGTCGGCAAGTATTTGAGATAAAGTACTCAACTCCCTTAAACTTTTCACCAGGGCAATAGTCTGAATATTTGCTATCTCCTGCTAAGGGATGCGGGTATTCTAAAGGAATTTCCATGACAGAGGTAATATATCCGCTGCCTTTGGGTATGACAAATTTCTTTGGTTTAACTGAGCCTTGGACAATCCGGTTAGCAATGTGTACTACTGGTACTGCTTGACTTGCTGTTGGTGACTTCCAAAAGTGCAGAATTTCTTGCGTATCTGGGTCACAAAATAAACCCAACTCTCTATTGATGCGATACCCGACTTCGCCATACTCAGGATCGGGCTTGAGAAATACTTTGGTAGCATTCATCCCAATAATAGAGAATAATTTTTCCTTTGATTTATCTGGTGTTTCTTGCCACCAAATTTCCCCAGACCAGTTGTAATAAAGCTGTAAACCATGATTTTTTCTGTAAAAATCGAGGTTGTTAAATTCGTAGTCATCTAAATAATCACTCATACCGCATTTTCTCTAGTCTGAAAATCTAAAATGCCTTTCTGGAGATAGTTCCAGCGCTCAGAGCTTTTATCCCTATTGACCCCTGATGAATAGTACCTACAATTATACGTATACAATCATTGATTTCATGAAATCGGCGTTGACTAAAAACGCATAACCTATGTCTATCACGACTTTCGGCAATATCTACTCAGATGAGTTAATTACAGCCACGGAGTTGAATCGTCAGCCTGGGCGGGTTCTGGACAAAGCTTTAGAACGTCCAGTGACAATTACTCGCAATGATCAGTCTTTTGCTTTGTTACGCCGGGAGGAAATGACTTTTCTTATAAAGGCAGCAACACAGAGTAAAGCTGTTTTTGAAGCATTAACCGTCGCCTTTTCTTTGTTACTTGGAAAAGAAATCGGCTTTGAACATCCTTATGGATGGCTCAGTTTCTTTGAAAAAGATGATCTGCAAGACTTTATCAAAGAACTAAGTGAGGCTTTTCGATTGATAGATTCATCTCCCATAGCATGGGAGATGATTGACGCTCTCATTCATGAATGGCACGAGAGCGCCATTGCGATCGCTAGTCCTGAACTGGCAGATGCTTTTAGTGCCGAAACTGATGAAGTGCTATTAAAGTCGCCACCTGCTCAGAGTGGTGTGTGAATGAGTTTCCAGTCCCCAATCCCCAGTACGATAATAAACGTGACCTCTGAGCAATTATCCAAGAGCCATTTATAGACCAATGGATAAACGTTTTTTTAAAATGTTTGGGTTAACAGAAGAAGAAGCGATCGCAATTATCGATACTCCATTAGAACAACTCGAAGACGCTTCTGATAAATATATAGCTGTTTCCCATTTAATTAACTTCCCTACTGAGCAATCGATCGCGGCTTTGGTACGGGCGATTGAAACCAGTAACCCTGATGAGTTAGACCACCGGATTGTTCGACGCAAGGCTGTGGAAAGTCTAGGGCGATTGCAGGCCGAATCAGCTTTACCTGTAATTCGGCAGTGCCTTAAAGATGATGATATTTATACTGTTGAAAATACTGTGTGGGCGATCGGGGAAATCGGGACTAAAGAGCCAGAAATCCTCGAAGAGGTGGCGCAACTACTGGATAAACCCGGCCAAATCTATCGAGTGATTATTCATACTCTAGCTAATGCCGACTATCAGCCGTCACTTGAACGTGTACGTAAATTTACTCAAGTTGAGGATGAACCTACCCGTAGTGCAGCGATCGCTACAGTTTGTCGTTTCACGGGTGACTATTCCGAAATCACTGAGGTGATGACGCTGCTGCAAAGTTCTAGCGTCAATGCACGACGGGGTTGTATTCAAGACCTGATTGATTCACGCTACTACAAAGCCATCCCAGAAATTGCCCGTTGTCCTGTATCTCTGGTGTTCCGGTTGCGAGGATTGCGGATGCTTTTGGATGCAGGTGTTCCCAATGGTGAAATTACTTTTACAGAAATTCAACCTTACTTAGAGCAAGTACTCTACGATCATCCCAACGACCTTGATTTAGTACACGAGTATGATGCTACCCCTGTGCTAGATTTTGTGATTAACGAACTCTACGAAACCGATTTTGGCCGCTGCTATTTAGCCACAAAAACCTTACTGGATATCTATGCACAAGAAGCACCCCAAGCACTTTTAGTTACTTATGGGGATAAGGCATATAACGACTATGGCGCTCATTATCATGTGATGAAACTTTTCGGCTGGCTAAAATATGCTCCCGCTTACGATTTATTAATAGAAAACCTGCACAACCGCGAACCCCAGTTTCAGAAATCTCGTGCAGCGTGTGCGATCGCTCTTGGTGAATTGGGTGATTCACGAGCAATTCCTGAACTCAAAATTTGCCTAAATACGCCGATTTGGGATTTGAAATACGCTTGTTTATTGGCGCTAGACCGCTTAGGAGACTCATCTGGTCGGGAAATTTGTACTGGCGATCGTGATTGGTTAATTAGGGCGAAAGCGACGAGTAATTAACTCATCCCCCGGCTTCAAGCCGGGGGATTTCGAGTCATTGGTTATTGGTGCTAATGACTAATGACTAAATCGGCGGGCGGCTATCTCTCCATTGGTGTCAACTTAACGC
>NZ_KV757733.1:5051-31641 GCF_001712795.1 Nostoc sp. KVJ20 | reverse complement strand
ATCCCTGCCCTACCCATTAAACACATCTGAAAATAGGTTTAGCTGATTGGCTTCCAAGGTATTGCAATCAACCAAAATCCCTATTAGGGATTGAAATTTAAGTATGATAAAAATTTGGCTTCTTGATTCCTTTGTATCAAAAAGTACAGATATTAAGCTATATAAGGTCATTCCACATCCAGCTTGAGGGCTGTGATATTATGGGAGACTGCTACATACATTTAGAAAAACTAGAAACTGAATCGATCATGGCCCTGACGCAACTGCGGAAACAAGAAATAATTTCCAATTACCAAGTTCACGAAACCGACACTGGCTCGGCCGATGTCCAAGTAGCCATGCTCACTGAGCGGATTAACCGCCTCAGCGAACATCTCCAGGCAAATAAAAAAGACCATTCTTCCCGGCGGGGACTGTTAAAGCTAATTGGTCAGCGCAAGCGTCTTCTAGCTTATATATCGCAGGAAAGCCGCGAAAAATATCAAGCTTTGATTGCTCGCCTTGGTATTCGTGGATAGGACTACCGCTTATGTCTGCTGAAGAATCTGAACGCAGTCGCTTGCCCTTTGAACCAAACAAAAAGCGCCAAAAACCCGCAAAAGCTCAAAGTAAACCAGCAGCACAGCCACAAGAATCCGTCAAACAGGCTGAGAGAAAGGTGCCTTACACCAAACAAGAGATGGCAATTCCCCAAGTAGTCAGCGAACGCATGATCAGACGCGTAGCTGGGTTTTGTGGTGTACCAACAGCTTTGGGCATTAGCGCCTTGGTTGTTAGCTATCTGCTTGCTATCTACTCCGACATCCGACTACCTCCCATCGCCGTGCTACTGGTGAACATGGGATTATTTGGTTTGGGGGTCTTAGGGATAACTTATGGCGTTCTCTCTGCCTCTTGGGATGAAGAAAAAGATGGAAGTTTGCTGGGTTTGGGTGAGTTCAACACCAATTGGGGACGAATGGTGGCAGCTTGGCGTGAAACTCGGCAAAAAAACTCATAATAAACGGCGCTCAGGTATTACATAACTGCGGTATTGGGTAAATAAAGAAGTGAATGTTGAAGTTGAAATTTTATAACTTCAACATTGCTAATTAAATTTTATATAATACTTTTTATACCCTACATGCAGTTATTTAGTAGTAAAACTACTGACTGAGCGCTATGTTTTGTCTATTTATTTTGTAAATAAGTTTTATTTTGAACTACTCGTAATTAGGCTGATAAGCAACAATAAAGTTAGCCCATTTACAGAAAATTTTACTCAATTAATCAGGAACTTTCACATGATTATAGTAATGAAAAGTGGTTCCCCAGAGGCGGAAATAAACCGCATTGATGAGGAACTAACTAGCTGGGGGCTAACTCCAGAAAAAATTGTTGGTCAACACAAAGTAGTTATTGGTCTAGTCGGTGAAACCGCCAACTTAGATCCACTCCAAATTCAGGAACTTAGCCCCTGGATTGAGCAGGTGTTACGGGTAGAGCAGCCTTATAAACGAGCTAGCCGCCAGTATCGCCACGGTGAAGCTTCAGAAGTAGTGGTTAATACTCCTAATGGAGCGGTGGTATTTGGTGAACACCATCCTTTAGTAGTCGTTGCTGGGCCTTGTTCGGTAGAAAATGAAGAGATGATTGTGGAAACAGCGCGACGCGTCAAGACGGCTGGAGCCAAGTTCTTGCGCGGCGGGGCATACAAACCCCGGACTTCACCTTACGCCTTCCAAGGACACGGCGAGAGTGCTTTGGATTTGTTAGCGAAGGCGCGGGAAGTCAGCGGACTAGGTATTATTACAGAAGTAATGGATGCCGCCGACCTGGATAAAATAGCAGAAGTTGCTGACGTAATCCAGGTGGGGGCAAGGAATATGCAGAATTTCTCCTTGCTCAAAAAAGTGGGAGCGCAGCCGAAACCAGTTCTATTGAAGCGAGGAATGGCGGCTACTATTGAAGATTGGTTAATGGCAGCCGAGTATATTTTGGCATCTGGCAATCCCAATGTGATTTTGTGTGAAAGGGGAATACGCACCTTTGACCGCCAGTATACGCGAAATACGCTGGATATATCAGTAGTACCAGTGTTGCGAAAGCTGACTCACCTACCAATCATGATTGACCCCAGCCACGGCGTCGGTTGGTCTGAGTTTGTGCCTTCAATGGCAATGGCTGCGATCGCAGCTGGCACAGATTCCCTGATGATAGAGGTACACCCCAATCCTGCCAAAGCTTTATCCGACGGCCCCCAATCTGTCACACCAGACCGTTTTGACAACTTGATGCAAGAATTAGCAGTGATTGGTAAGGCAGTGGGACGCTGGCAACAACCAGCAGTTGCTTTGGCTTAAAATTGGGGAGAGAACCACCTCTGTGCTAGATAACGCAAGGGGTCTAGTTTAAGTGGACTCGCTGAACCAAGAATCACCGAACCTTTAGGTCGGTGAGTGTCAAGTAGACAGGAGGCGGTCAGAGCCTCCCTAAATTCCCAGTCTCAGACTAGAATAATCAACGTGTCGCGAACAAAACTTGGTTGAGGTCTGAATCACTTTCCAAGTTTTCCCAGTCCCTAATCCCCAGTCCCCAGTCCCCAGTCCCTTGTCAATGACAGTTAGCTACGAACTTTAGTGAGAATTTTTTGGGAATAAAACGAAGCCGATTCTTGATTCTTGGCACAATCTTGGGCAAACTTAATCAGATGATGTCCGACAAGTCCAACGTGAATCAAGTTTTCAATATTACCTGCTTTTAGTGCTGGCTTGGCCATTTTCCAGAAAGTCTGACGATAATTACTAAATATGCCTATCCGCAGCAAAATATTAGCTAAATAAGTTAAACCTTTGCGAATATTAGCCCCAGAAGTTCGAGACGGGCTGTTAGGAACTTCGATGCGGTTTGGATAGGTGTGTTCCATATTGTAGGCAAACCGCTGATATAAAAATTCTGGCTCATAAGCAGTTGTGATGCATCGCCGCCACATCTCAACAACTTGCTCATAAGGCATTAAAAACTCCACATTTGATTCACGACTTTCATCAAAAATAAGTCGTCCTTCTGCTTCTAATCTCCGCCATAATGGAGTTTTCGGCAAAGCATGAAGTAGGTTAATTGTCAACATAGGAATTTGGGATGCCCGAATAAATTCGATAATTCGGTCTGCTGTTTCTGGTGTATCTGTATCTAACCCGATGATGATTCCTGATACTACTTCCATGCCATAGCTATTTAAAACCTGAATTGCTTTTAAGATTGGCATACTCAGATTTTGGTCTTTGGAAATAGCATGGAGAGCATTTGCTTCAGGTGTTTCAATGCCGCAAAAGATTGTGCAGAAATAAGCTTCGCGCATCATTTCCAGCAGTTTTGGACTTTGAGCTAGGTTGAGCGTTGCTTCACAGGCAAACTGGATGGGGTAGCCATTGCGTTTTTGCCAGTCAATCAGGTGAGGAAGCAACTTCATGGCGGCGCGGCGATCGCCAACAAAGTTATCATCGACAAAATACACTGCCCCCAAGTTGCCTGATTGTCGCATTGCATCTAACTCCGCGACTACTTGCTCTGGTGTTTTCATCCGGGGACTGTTGCCATAGAGTTCGGGAATATCACAAAACTCGCAGCGATAAGGGCAACCACTAGAAAACTGGACATTTGCCAAAAAATAATCATTGATATTCAGCAAATGATAAGCTGGGGTGGGAAACTCTGTTAAGGGTAAACGTTCCTTGGTTTCAAAGCGAATTTGTTGTTGGGGACGTTGAGAGTTTTGGTCTAGATATTCGATCATGCGATCGCTAGCATCTCCCAACTCACCCAAATGTAAAATGTCAAATTCAGGATAATATTCTGGACACCCAGATACCGAAGGGCCACCCACCACTGTGATTTTCCCGGCTCGATGGGCAAGTTCATTAATTTGATTAATCTGTGGTTTTTGGATATGCATTCCACTCACAATCACCACATCACACCATTGGTAATCAGCCCTCGTTGCTGATTTGACATTCTCATCAATAAACCGCACTTCCCATTCTTGAGGTAAGTAGGCAGCCACAATTAAAATACCTTGGGGTGGCATAAAAGCCCGGACATTGCCCATGAGTGGGTAGGCATGATGAAAAGTACCAAAGGAGCGGCTGTATTTCGGAAAGATACACAGAATTCGTCGATGGTGCGAAGGAACGTAGCGGGTTCTTTGAGTGATCGGAGCGGTTTTGGAATCGGCCGCGACATGAATTTGGTTCTCTAAAGACTTTAGATTCACAGTCATTGCAAATTTCACCCTGGAAAACTGAGCAGCTAATTTGACAGTTTATTGACACAATCAGCTGTAATGCAAACTAGCTTACCGTGATCTTTCAGAGGTTTTTAACTGTAAAATATAAAATTTCCCATAGAAGGGCGAACTGAGTTTGTTGGCAAGCCAATATCATGAATTTGATTTATTTTCTTTTGCGTTCTTCGTGGGGAATGGTAGCGATCGCGATCGCTACTGGATTCTTGAGTGGCGGTAGTAGTGCTGGTTTGATTGCCTTAATTAGCCGTGCTGCTAGTAGCGGTAGTACTTCCCGCCTCACATCGATAATTTGGGGTTTTGCGGGGCTGGCAATAGTTGCACTGATTACCAGTATCATTTCTCAAGTGATGCTGATTCGCCTTTCTCAGAGTGCAGTTTTGCAATTACGGATGCGTTTGAGTCGCCAGATTCTCGCTTCCGAGTTGAGTCACCTAGAACGCTTGGGGAATCCTCGATTATTGGCAACTCTCACAGAAGATATTCAGGCGGTTGCTAATGCTGTTTATCAGATGCCTTTCATCTTTATTAATTTAGCGATCGTCTTGGGTTGTATCGCGTATATAACTTGGCTCTCTTGGTTAGTATTGTTAATGGTTTGTGGGATTTCAGTAGTTGCGATCGCTAGTTGTCAGTGGCTACTCAACAGAGGAGGAAAATTGCTGGCCCTAGCTCGTGAAGATGAAGATCAGCTATTTAAACATTTTCGCACCATTACCGAAGGTGTCAAGGAACTCAAGTTAAATTACAAGCGACGTGAAGACTTTTTAGCAGAAAAACTACAATCAACTGCTAGCGAGTTCCGTCATCACAACGTTAACGGTCTAACTCTTTTTGCCATGACTTCAAGCTGGGGTCAACTCATATTCTTTTTTGCCCTCGGTTTTGTACTGTTTGCGCTGCCGAATCTGCTGACCATCAATGCCGAAACTCTCTCTGGTTACATTTTGACCTTCACTTACTTGGTGTTACCAATGGATAACATCATCAGCAAACTTCCCTTATTAAGTAAAGCCAGCATTGCCTTTCAAAAAATCGAATCACTGGGTTTATCTCTAGCTAGTCGAACTGAAATATCCACTGTTCCACCTGCCCTGAAATCTTACTGGCACAGCTTAAAATTTAAAAGTGTTACCCACACTTACTACACAGATCAAGAAGATAATAGCTTTATATTTGGCCCCATTGACCTAACACTGTATCCTCAAGAATTGGTATTTATTGTTGGCGGGAATGGTAGCGGGAAATCTACTCTAGCTAAATTAATTACTGGCCTTTACATCCCTGAAAACGGCGAAATTTTATTCGATGGTGAGCTAATTAGCGAACAGAACCGAGAATGGTATCGCCAGCATTTTTCTGTGGTATTTTCCGACTTTTATTTATTTGAAGAACTGTTAGGATTAAAAAATTCTCACTTGGATGCTCAAGCGACAAAATATTTACAACAACTGCAACTAGACCATAAAGTAAAAGTTGAAAATGGACAACTTTCTACCACGGCACTTTCTCAAGGACAACGGAAAAGACTAGCTTTACTCACAGCTTACTTGGAAGATCGACCAATTTATCTATTTGATGAATGGGCAGCCGATCAAGATCCAGTATTCAAGGAAATATTCTACACTCAACTTTTGCCAGAACTGCGATCGCGGGGCAAAACAGTGCTGGTGATTAGCCATGACGATCACTATTTTCATTTAGCAGACCGAATTATCAAACTTGACTATGGAAAAATAGAGTACGACAAAATTTAATCTGTCAAAGTAATCCATAATTATTAAAGAAATATTTGGAGTTTTACTAAATAAAACTGATGACTGAACAAAAACCTATAAGTCCTTGGAACTACAAACCTTGGTGGTGTCAGCCCTGGTCTATAGTTCTCACAACTGTAATACTGATTAGTAGTAGCTGGTTACTATTTAAAACTATCTGGCTAACAGTTCTCGTCTCTATCCCTGTAGTAACGTGGATGGTATTTTTTGTGTTTTTTTGGCCACAACTAATGATTCGCAGTGGGGTTTTAGAGTCGTATAAAGAGTAATTCAAGCCTGATTTGACATCCTCACCGACCTAAAGGCGCTCTTAAGAAGGAGTAATGAGTAATAAGTAACAAGTAATAAGTAATAAGTAATAAGTAAATACCTATTTTTCATCCACTCATTACTCATTACTCCTTACTCATTACTTTAAAGCATTGCGTGAAGCACGGGGTTTCAGACCCAAATATGTGGTGATGCTGGAAATTGCTCTAGCGAGAATAAAATTATTCCACCGTGTTTAGAGATTTAGCAAAGTTTATTTTGAACTTCTGCTGTAATTCCTCTCGAACATCTCTGCGCGTCTACGCAGAGATGTTCGAGAGGAATTACAAAGTTAAGCGATCGCCTCCAGTAGACGAGAAAGAGAAGTTGCAGGAGTTGAAAGCCGACCCTCACAACTTCCGTGTATCTATACAAATTAGCGGTATCAAAATTATCAAGTTTTGACGAAGGAAGTCTGACGATATAATAAGTTTTGATAATTTTTAGCTATAATTAATTATTTTCAAGCTGGCTTTGGGCAAAAGACCTTGTAAGCATTTACATATTCAGGGATTTTGCACAGTGAAAGCTAGGGTGACATGAACAACAGAGCAAACCAAAGGCATGAAGAACATCATATAATACAATATTTCTGTATATTCAACAGAATGTTGATTGTCGTTGCAGAGATGTTTATGTCACGCAGCCTTGCTGCTGGAGAGGTAATCTTACAGTTGTTGCAAAATTTCCAGCGTCCCAGAATTTTCTGGCTAAGGCTCAGACACTTATCTGTGAAAACCCAAGGTGTTCCTTTACCTGACAATGAAGCAGAAAGGCTCAAAGCACTGGCGGAATACAATATACTGGATACCCTGCCTGAAGAAGCATTTGATGATATAACTGCTCTTGCTGCCTACATTTGTAAGACTCCAATTGCTTTAATTAGCTTAGTTGATAGCGATCGCCAATGGTTTAAATCTAAGGTTGGACTAAAAGTGAGCGAAACACCTAGAGATGGGTCTTTTTGCTCCCATGCCATTCTTCAACCAGAAAATATATTAGTGGTTCCGAACGCCATTCATGACGATCGCTTTAATAACAATCCCCTAGTCAAAGGTAATCCCAAAATTCGTTTTTATGCTGGTGTCCCTCTAATTACGCCCAATGGTCTTTCAATCGGCACATTGTGTGTTTTAGATACCATTCCTCATCATCTAAGTTACCAGCAGTTAGATGCACTGCGTCGCTTAAGTCGTCAGGCAATCGCTCAGATGGAACTTATTCAGGAAGTTCGCAACCGCAAACAAGCATCGCTGACTGATGAATTAACCGGTTTGCATAACCGACGTGGTTTCTTCTTGATGGCTGAACAAGAGTTAAAAATTGCTCACCACACGAAAGCATTCTGCTGGGTGATCTTCATTGATTTAGATGGGCTAAAACAGATTAACGACACCCTTGGTCACGATATAGGAGATGCCTTGATTACTGATGCTGGTCAATTACTCAAGCAAAGTTTTCGGAACTCGGATATTGTTGCCCGCTTAGGTGGAGATGAGTTCATTGTTTTCATCTCCAGCTACTTTAAGGACGCTGATAGCATCCAAGTGTATCTGCAAGCAAATATTGCCAACTTTAATCAACAGCAAAACCGTAGCTATGAACTTTCAATGAGTATGGGGATAGAGCGTTACTCACCAGAAAGCAATATGTCACTAGAACAATTAATCGCCAGTTCTGACGAATTAATGTACGCTCATAAGCGTCTCAAGCGCCAATCTCTTACATAATAAATCTTTGATTGCGAATTACGTATTACATTACGTCCGGCTAATCAAGCTGAATAAAAAATGTTCGTAGTAAGGACTTTAGTCCTGGCTTTGGGGACTGAAGTCCCCACTACAAACTGTTCATTATGGGTGATTTGACGGACATCATATTACGACTTACGAATTACGTTAGCGACGTAGAAGCGTCATTACGAATTACGAATTACGAATTACGAATTATCTTAATTTACTACTTGGCTGCCATGACTACGGGGGTCATCTTGATTAGTCGTTGGTGCGACTGGGGCTGAAAACTTGGAAACTTTGCCGCTAGTTTGAGCATAAGGAAGAGACGAACCAGTAACCAAAGCTTCTAAATTGCTTGCCATAATCGTCCGGGGTTGATCGCCGATGGCTTGGGCTATGGTTTCTCCTTGCTGACTCAAAAATACAAAATGGGGAATTCCATCCACCCGATATCTCAGCATTTCCGGCAGCCACTTGGTATTATCTACATTCAGCATGACAAAATTCATCTTGTCAGCATACTCTGTTTCTAGTTGAGTGATATCTGGAGCCATTTTTTGGCAGACAGTACACCAATCAGCATAAAACTCTACTAGAGATGGTTTGCCGTTGCTGATTGCTACTTCTAACGGTGTGGAAGTCTCGCTTAACTTGGCTAGAGTTGCCGAGGTTGTTTCAGTTCGCAATCCTAAGACGAGGGAAACGCTAAGTGCGATCGCTACCATTACAATTAAGAAGTTTCTCAGGCGTTTCCCGAATGTGGATTCAGGTTTTTCGGGAGAATTAACAGGTGAGTCAGTACTCATAACAGAATTATTAAAACTTATTAAGCAATTTCTTCTTTAGTTTAACTGACTCCACGCGCTCTTTTCTCTCTCTCCACCTTTGAAAGCTTTAACAGGGAATTGGGGATTGGGTACACTTCAAGATTTGAATCGGGAGTAAACTGATCCTAGTTACCCAGTCCCCAGTCCCCATTGCCCCTAATCCCCAGAGGGGGCCCCGAGTTCCCCAATCACCTATTCACTTAACTCACAAAATCGTCCCGGTTTCTTTCAAATAAACCCGCGTAAATGGTTCATCTTCACCCAGAGTATAATCTTCAATCAACCCTTTGCGACGAATAGAAATATCATTACCTTTTCTAATCACCACAGTTGAACCATCGAAAACATCCCGCACCAAAATCATTTCAATTTCGGTAGGATTATCCAAAACTACCATATTACTACTCTGGTAAAACATCCCCTCTTCTTCTAAGATATCTTCTGCATACTCAGCAATCAGCAAATCAAGTTTGGGATGGCGCAGCAAAGTTTGGACATTGGTGTTGTAATCTTTGCTTAATACTTTTTTCGAGCGATTCACAAAAACTGCATCACGACAAACAGCACCTATTGTCCAATCGGGATGTTGCAAAAGGATATGGTCAATTGTCGCTTGCAGTTCTTCAACTGAGATTTTATTGAAGGTAATAATTGGTATCCTCGCATCTGTACCTGACTCAAAAAAGGTTTCTAAAATATGAGAAGGCACATCAACGCTTTCACCAACAGAAGGTTTCAGATGCATTAAAACTCCTGGTGCAGCATTTATTTCCAGGATGGCAAAATTACTGGATTTCCAAGATTCTGCAAGACTTTTGGTAATGACATCAATCCCCAGGCAAGTCAGCTGGAAATGTTGGGCAATATCTTGCGCCAAGATAATATTGTCATCATGAACTGTCGGGGTTGCATCGATGCTTACACCTCCGGCTGAAAGATTTGCAACTTTCCGCAAGTAAACAGTGCGTCCTTTCTCAATCACGCTGTCTAATGATAAGCGCTGTTCGTCTAGATAGAGTTCCATCGCTTCATCAATCTGAATTTTACTCATTGGTGAGGTTGGCGTATCTAAACGTGCAGGTTTGCGATTTTCTTCGCGAATTAACTCTGCAAGAGTTAAATACCCATCACCGACAACCGATGCTGGACGGCGTTCTGTGGCGGCGACGAATCGACCATTGACACACAACAAGCGAAAATCCGATCCTGAGATGCTTTTCTCAACAATTATTCGGGTTAGCTGATCTTCGGGAATGGCCGCCACTGCTCTATTGTAAGCAGCTACCAGTTCTTTTGAGTCTTGTATGTCAGCCGTGACGCCAATTCCTTTATGACCTACCACTGGCTTAACTGCCACTGGGTAGCCAATTTCTCTTGCTGCCGCCAAGGCTTCCTTCTCGGAAAAGACAATATCACCTTTAGGCACTGGGAAACCCAAGGTTTTCAAAAAAGCCTTACAGTCATCTTTGCGGGTGGTAAACTCCGAATCTAGATGGCTATCACAGTTAAATGTTGTTGCTACCCCCCGGACGTGTTTTTTTCCCCAGCCGTATTGCATTAATCCTTCTTCCCACAAATAAAAGGCAGGAATACCTTTCTCGGAGGCTGTTCGCAATAGGGCGTAAACTGTAGGACCACCGTAGACAGATGCGCGAAATCTATCTTGTAGCCTTATTAGTTCTCCATCAAAGGCGAATTTTTCGTCTTGGGTAATAGCTTCAAACCAATCCCAAACAAAATAAACTACTTCTCTGCTTGTGCGTTCATGTAGTGATTGGATGCTAATCCGTGTCAGATTTGGATATGGCTTAACACTCCAGTGGTTAAGGTGTAAATCCATGTCCAGTTTTCCGACTTCGGACACAACTTGGGCAAATAAATGGGCATGGGATTCGTAAGTTTGATCGCGCAGTTTTGGATAGCGATCGCCAATGCTCGCAATATAATCTTCAATGGGCAAAGGCTCTCTAGAGTCAACTAGAGCAAAATCAAATACTAGCGACCCTATATTTAAATAAGGGTTAGGCCCTAAATAATGCTTGAAGTTGAAAATATCGAATACATCCGTTCTTCTAGCATTAATGCGGACTAAATCACTGCTTTTTTGTAGAACCATTGATTACGAACCTTTGGCTAAACACCCTGAAGTTTTAATTCTGAGTTCTGGTTTCTCAGACTTATTGATTGTAGATTGATTCACATTTATTTTGGAGAGTGATGGCTTTGCAATTAAGCTAATCAGAACCCACCCTAACTCTATTGTTAAGTATTTTTAACTATCTTAAGGCATAATTCAATCTCCATTCCTCAGCCGGGAATCAACAACGGTCAATTCATCCTGATGAGTAATCAAAGCTATAACTTTTGAAGGGTGCAACCTCACCCAAGAATTTGTATAAATAGTGAGGTATCAAAAAGACAGCAAAGGTATGAATAGCACACAAGCTGCTCTAAGAGATGAAATTCGAGAACTTGCTGAGGAAGCTTTTCACCAAAAGCTGATCTCTGGACATGGAGATGGGGCAGATATGAATGAGTATCAAATTGTCTACCAAGGCAAACCCAGACATCTACCACTAGAACAAGCGCGTTTTTTCTTAACTAACTTACTTTACAGAAGTCGGATTCATTAGGAATTGCCATTTAGAGTTAATACCAAATTACTCACAATCGCACGATAAATCTCCAATCAACACTTAGCAGTATAGCTAACAACGCCTCTAGAAAATAACTCTAGAGGCAGTTGACGTTGTAGATTTAATTTAGTAAGTGAAAATTTAGGTAATTTTTCGGAAAATCTTTTGGTCTAATTTTGATTCGCAAATGTTAATCCTACTTCTATCAAGCAATCTACCATAAGGATGGTTTGATAGTTTTAATTGTCATGGTTTAGTGAAATTTACTAACTCAAATCAGGAGTCATCAATAATGGAAAGTAATATCAAACGGCAGTTGGTAATTATTGGGGGAGCCGAAGATAGAGATGGCGATTCCGTAATTTTGCGGGATTTTGTACGACGTGCTGGGGGTACAAAGGCGCACATTGTAATTCTGACAGCAGCAACGGAACTACCAAGAGAAGTGGGAGAAAACTATATCAGAGTGTTTGAACGCCTGGGAGCCGAAAATACTCGCATTATTGATACAGAGACTCGTGAAGATGCATCTTCATCCACCGCATTGGAAGCAATTAGTAAAGCAACTGGGGTATTTTTTACAGGGGGAGATCAAGCTCGGATTACCAGCATTCTCAAGGACACCGAAATCGATGCGGCGATTCACAAACGTTTCTCTGAAGGTATAGTTATCGCAGGCACAAGTGCGGGTGCTGCTGTGATGCCAGATAAAATGATCGTGGAAGGTGATTCGCAAACACATCCTCGGATGGAAACTGTTGAAATGGGCCCAGGTATGGGATTTTTACCAGGGGTAGTAATTGACCAGCATTTTTCTCAGCGGGGACGCTTGGGACGCTTAATTTCAGCTTTAATACTGGAACCTGCTGTTTTGGGATTTGGTATTGACGAAAATACCGCTATGGTAGTGACAGATCACCAAATTGAAGTGATTGGTGCAGGTGCGGTTACGATTGTTGATGAATCAGAAGCTACATACAACAATATGGGCGAAATTTTGAAGGATGAGTCTTTGGCAATTTGTGGAGCAAAGCTTCATATCTTGCCACATGGATTCAAATTTGACCTCAAAACCCGTCAGCCTATCCTAAATAATGTTGCTGTACCTGTTGGTTAAATCAACGCCTAATTTTTAGCTATTTCCAGTATTTTCGACAGCAACACATCCTTGGGTAAAGACGCGATGAGTCGCGTCTCTACAAATGGTCTATTTGTCGCATTCTTTTTTCAAACTGGTAAGCATATAAATTACACGAGTCAATATTATCAAGGAAGGCAGGAAACAGATAGCGCAGCGTTAGCGACACAGAAGCGTCTGACTCGCTACCGCTGCGCTATCGAGCGTCGGGCAGTTTTCTTCCTGCCTTCTGCCTCCTTCAATCCTTATGGTCTTGAAGTGAAGCAAGGCTTATGCAAAACTTGAGATCCTTCGCTTCTAGCCTACTTTTAAGGAATTGATCAATGGCGCGTCTAGCCCTGCTGAGTGTATCTAACAAAACTGGTATAATTGACCTAGCCCGTAGCTTGGTTGAAGAATTTGACTTTGATTTAATCAGCAGTGGGGGAACAGCCCAAGCCCTCAAAGATGCGGGACTCCCTGTCACCAAAGTTGCAGATTACACAGGTTCTCCAGAAATTTTAGGTGGTCGAGTCAAAACCTTACATCCCCGAATTCATGGTGGGATTTTGGCACGGCGAGATTTTCCCCAAGATATTACAGATTTAGAAAATAACCAAATTCGCCCGATTGATTTAGTGGTGGTGAATCTTTATCCTTTTGAGGAAACGATCGCTAAATCAGGGGTAACATTAGCTCAAGCTGTTGAACAAATTGATATCGGTGGGCCAGCAATGCTACGGGCATCATCGAAAAACTTCGCCCATCTCGCTGTATTATGCGATCCAGCACAGTATGACGAGTATTTGCAGGAATTGCGCCAAAATAACGGTGAAGCATCCCTAGAGTTTCGGCAAAAGGCAGCTTTAAAAGGATTTTCACACACTGCTAGTTACGATCAAGCGATCGCATCTTATCTCGCAGAAGCACAGCAATACACCCTCAGCGGTACACAATTGCAATCTCTGCGTTACGGCGAAAATCCCCATCAACCCGCTACTTGGTATCAAACTGGTACTACTCCAACGGGATGGGCAGCTGCAACGAAACTCCAAGGCAAAGAACTTAGTTACAATAATTTAGTTGATTTAGAAGCCGCACGCCGAATTATTGCTGAATTCACTGATACTCCAGCCGCAACGATTATCAAACATACAAATCCTTGTGGTACGGCACTAGGAAGCAGTATTTTTGAAGCCTATCAAAAAGCTTTCAATGCTGATTCTACTTCTGCCTTTGGCGGAATTGTGGCACTCAACCGTCCGATTGATGCGGCGACAGCTAGCGAGTTAACCAAAACATTTTTAGAATGCGTAGTTGCACCAAGTTGTGAAGCCGAAGCTGAAGAAATCCTGGCAAAGAAATCTAACGTGCGGGTTTTGACTCTAGCTGATTTGAGCAGTGGCCCCAAGGATACAGTAAAAGCGATCGCAGGTGGTTTCCTTGTCCAAACTAGCGATGATATAATTGCTGACACCAGTCAATGGCAAGTAGTCACTGAACGTCAACCCACCGACAGCGAATTAGCCGAATTGCTGTTTGCGTGGAAAGTTTGCAAACACGTTAAATCGAATGCCATTGTTGTGACAAGCGATCGCACTACACTAGGAGTAGGTGCTGGTCAAATGAACCGTGTCGGCTCAGTTAAAATTGCCCTAGAACAAGCCGGGGAAAAAGCCAAAGGTGCAACTCTAGCTAGTGATGGATTCTTCCCCTTCGATGATTCTGTGAAAACAGCCGCAGCCGCAGGAATTACAGCCATCGTCCAACCAGGAGGAAGTTTGCGCGATAAAGATTCAATCAAAGCTGCTAACGAACTAGGTTTACTGATGGTTTTAACTGGTATACGTCACTTTTTACACTAAATCATTGACCCTCAAGTGTGCGGTTTTGAAAGTGTCACACAATATACTTGCTCTTTCATAGGAGTAGTGATATATTTTAGTCGTGTGTGAGGAGCAAGTTAAAAATAAAAAGCGCCTGGGGTGGAAACACGGCAACACTCCCAAGCGCTTTTTAATTTGTCAGAAATTGGATTGTTTGTACGATTTTAGATGTGTCACTCAATATACTTGCTATTTGATAGAAGTAGTGATATCCTCTATTTGTGTGTGAGGAGCAAGTTAAGAATAAAAAATGTCTGGGGTGGAAACACGGCAACACTCCCAGGCATTTTTTAATTTGCGTATAAAATTATAGAAATTAACGCTTCCAAAATAATTTCATATTTTTACTTCCAGTTAAAGACACGAATATTGTTAAAGTTAACTACGTCAATTTCTACAATCTGAAGATAACTTGCTAGTTTGAAGTCATCAGTTAATACAAGATACTTCCCTTTAGATAAAGTCAGGATTCCACTGTCAGTAAGTCCGAATTTGATAAATTTTTCAGTATTAACAGCATCTAAACTTTTGACGTAGTATTCATCCAAAAGAGTAATATTTCTAGTAAATTGAGCAAATATTGCAAAGCACTGAGAACGTTCCGGTTCACCAAGTTGATTTGCAAGGCTATTAACTTCTGTGAGAATATTCGGAGTTGTTACAAGCTTTTGAAAGCGTGCAATAAATGCTAGCAGAAGCTCATAGTCTTCTGGTATAAATTGCTGGGTTCGATTGAATCTAGTTATTCGTTCTTGATTAACACTCCCAACTAAAAAGAGAAGCAGGATATTTGTATCAATTAAAACCCCTTTTTGGCAATAACGACGAATAAGGGAAGCAATCAAATCTTTCATACTTGTCTAATTTTCATTGCTTCTACTTCGCCACTTTGAGAATTCACTTTAAAAAGTTTATATTCTCGTTCATACAGCACGGGAGTAGAAGCAAGAGAGGGAGGAATTAAGTCTTCTAATCGGCTTTTAGGAGGTTTTTTAGGAATATCAAACCCTAAAGTAATCAACCAGAAGCTTTTATCCTCAGAAAGTTCAACTTCTTCAAGTCTCAAATCTCCTAATGAAGAACCCATCATGTCTTGTATGGATTTTATATATTGATATGCAGCATTTACTGCTGTTTTGACATCAATCATAATCTTAGTTACTCCCTGAACTAATTTGCTAGTTTAATACTTAATTATAGTAATTTAACCTTATTTACTGGTAGTTAGTTAGTAGATAAGTAACAATATCTACTTCCCCTATTTTTTCAGATAATTTTAATAAAAATCAATTTAGTAAATCTTAATAGCGGGAAATATTTTGCAAAAAATCTCTGACTTCTGCGGGTTTGCAGAGAATAATAACTTGTCGGTTTGGTGTTACTTGACTAAGTTTTTCTAGAATTCCAGGACGACGAATAATTGGGTATGACCATATATATTTGAGAAATTCCCAATTCAATCTTTCAGGACAATCTGATGCCATATCAGGTCTGGATTTCCCAGCATACATCAAGCGACGTTTAATCACTCGCGACAAACATAAAAGCCGGGGAAAATCCAAAAAAATTACTGTATCTGCAACCGACAAACGAATGTCGAGAGTACCACCATAGTTACCATCCATAATCCAAGATTCTCGCAAGGTTAGGTCTTGGATAATACTTTGCCATTTAGTTTTTGGAGTCTCAACCCAACCAGGATTCCAAAACCAAACATCCAAGTGAATGACTTCTAAGCCTAAAATGGTTCCCAATTCGCGGGCTAGGGTAGATTTACCAGCACCCCCAGAACCAATAATCAAGATTTTCTTCACTTTAGGTTTGCACCTTCTTTTTCAAGCTCAACAGGGTAAGCATTACTCACCCAAATAACCGTCTTCAGCGCAACTCAATACGCCGCTACAATAGTACCCTAAGAAGGATTATGCTGAAATAGTGATATTATGACGACTGCTACGACTGTAAAAACTGAGTATGAAGCGATTATTGGTCTAGAAACCCATTGTCAGCTAAGTACTAACACCAAGATTTTTTCTAATAGCTCTACGGCATTCGGTGCTGACCCCAATACTAACATTGACCCGGTTTGTATGGGTTTGCCTGGGGTTTTACCTGTACTCAATGAAAAAGTATTAGAATACGCCGTCAAAGCTGGTTTGGCACTAAATTGTCAAATCGCTAAATATAGCAAGTTTGACCGGAAACAGTATTTTTATCCAGATTTACCCAAAAATTACCAAATTTCTCAATACGATTTACCGATCGCAGAACACGGTTGGTTAGAAATTGAGTTGGTAGATGCTGAGGGGAATCCAACTCGCAAACGCATTGGAATCACCCGTCTGCACATGGAAGAAGATGCTGGGAAATTGGTACACGCAGGTAGCGATCGCCTTTCTGGTTCTTCCTATTCTTTAGTAGACTACAATCGCGCAGGTATACCATTAGTCGAAATCGTCTCAGAGCCGGATTTGCGTTCTGGGCTAGAAGCTGCTGAATATGCCGAAGAGTTACGCCGGATTGTCCGCTATCTCGGTGTGAGTGACGGCAATATGCAAGAAGGATCTCTGCGTTGCGATGTCAATATTTCTGTGCGTCCAGTCGGACGAAAGGAATTTGGCACCAAGGTAGAAATTAAAAACATGAACTCCTTCAGCGCCATCCAACGGGCGATTGATTACGAAATTGAGCGCCAAATCGCCGCAATCGAAGCAGGGGAGCGCATCATCCAAGAAACTCGGCTGTGGGAAGAAGGCGCTCAACGCACAAGTAGTATGCGGGTAAAGGAAGGTTCTAGCGATTATCGCTACTTCCCCGAACCAGATTTAGCACCAATTGAGGTGACAAATGCCCAATTAGAGCAATGGCGCAGCGAATTACCAGAATTACCAGCCCAAAAACGCCATCATTATGAAAATGAGTTAGGGCTTTCAGTTTATGATGCGCGAGTATTGACAGAAGATCGTCCAGTAACCGAATATTTTGAAACTGCGATCGCAGCTGGAGCAAATCCCAAAGCTGCTGCTAACTGGATTACTCAAGATATTGCAGCCTACCTCAATAAGCAAAAACTTAATATTACTGAAATCGCCCTGACTCCCATCAATTTAGCAGATATCATCACTCGCATTGAAACAGGCAAAATTAGTAATGCTCAAGCTAAAGAAAAGCTGCCAGATTTGCTCAGTGGTGTTTCTCCTGAGAAAGCCTTTGCAGGTCAAGAGTTAATCACCGATCCTAGTGTACTAGAACCCATCATTGATGAAGTTATAGCCGCCAATCCCAAAGAACTAGAAAAGTATCGCAACGGTAACACCAACCTCAAAGGCTTCTTTGTTGGACAAGTTCTGAAAAAGACAGGTAAACGTGCTGATCCTAAGCTGACTAACGAATTGGTCGAGAAGAAACTGAACGCTTAGTACCGCAAGGCGGAATTCGTAATTCGTAATGACGCTCCTGCGTCGCTAACGCAAAACGTAATTACGAATTACGTTTTGCGTTAGCGAGTCTGCGTTCGCTTTTAGCGTCTCGTAGAGAGCGTCCGGGGATTTAGCTTAGGCATCAAAACGTTGTGCCTGTAAATCCAGGGGACTTAAACCCCCAAACTTAGTTAAATATGATGAGTTTGTAGTAAGCACTTCAGTGCTTAAAAATCTAGGACTAAAGTCCTTACTACGAACTTATTCACCCATCGTAACTAATAAGACAGAACATTGCTGGATGAGGAGTGTATGGGGGAGTTGCAGTAGGTTTTTCACCTGTACCCAATTCCCAAGTAAGTATTTTCTCGGTGCTTCTTTACAAAATCTTCATATAAAAGATGGTGACAACCCGCATACTTGAAATGATATGCTGTGGTAAGTAGATGCACCCTGATGATCTGGAGAGCTGCCTAAGTGGCTCTCTTTTTTATTTTATTTTTCTAATATTTAGGGATAATCTCATAAAATTATTTTTAATAATCTCAATTAATAAGTATTAAACCTTAGAAGTTGAAGAAGAATTCAGAAGTCAGAATGGGCTAAACCTTAGCTATCCGCTAAGGTTTAGCCCATTCTGACGACTCACGCCTTTATTCTGTTCGATAAATGAGAGAGTGCAATAAGTAGATGCACCTTGATAATCTAGAGAGCGATCTCAGTAACTCTCCTTTTTTTACTTTTACCTTTCTTATGACGAAAGATAAAAACAATTATGCCAATCGTCAATTAGTGCATTATTATTGCCATCAGCAAATAAAAGAGACTGGAGACTGGGAAGCAGAGGAAGTATGGAAAAACTAATAACTCCTGACTCCTAACTCAGCCCTCAGAACTTTTTTAAGCACAAATTGACATATTTAACCTAATAGTTATAAGGAAAAATAATGGCAGATTGGCAAGAAATAACAGGTGGTATCACAGCACCAAGGGGGTATCAAGCGGCGGGAATTACCGCAGGGTTGAAACCTTCGGGGTTACCAGATTTAGCTTTGATCTTCTCAGAAGCGGAAGCGATCGCAGGGGGTGTATTCACCACTAGTCAAGTGAAAGCTGCCTGCGTAGAATATTGTCGCCAACGCTTGCAAGCCAAACAAAGCGCTCGCGCCATCCTCTGCAACGCTGGACAAGCAAACGCCGCTACAGGGACTCAAGGCAACCTTGATACCATAGAATCTGCTCTGGCAGTAGGTCAAGCATTAAACATTCCATCTGAATCTGTGTTATTGGCTTCCACTGGTGTGATTGGTCAAAGAATTAAGATGGATGCTTTGCGAAGCGGGATTCCCAAGGTAGTAGCAGCACTATCAGAAACAGGCTCAGATGCCGCCGCCGGAGCAATTATCACTACAGACTTGGTAACTAAATCCATTGCCCTAGAGACAATTATCAGCGATCGCCCAGTACGAATTGGCGGCATTGCCAAAGGTTCCGGTATGATTCACCCCAACATGGCAACCATGCTGGCATTTGTTACTTGTGATGCTGTGGTTTCGCCTCACCTTTGGCAACAGATGTTAGCAAGGGCAGCTGATAGAAGCTTTAATTCCATTACTGTGGATGGTGATACCAGCACCAACGACAGCTTAATCGCCTTGGCAAATGGTCAATCTCGGACCCCAGCAATTATAGAATGGGGCGCAGAAGCAGAGAAATTAGAGGCGATGTTAACAGCAGTTTGCCAGCATTTAGCCAAAGCGATCGCTCGTGATGGTGAAGGTGCAACTTGTCTCATTGAAGTGGAAGTGACTGGCGCTCATGATGAACTCTCAGCCCGACAAATAGCCAAAACCATCGCCGGTTCATCCTTAGTTAAATCTGCAATCTTTGGCCGCGATCCAAATTGGGGACGCATCGCCGCCGCCGCCGGACGTGCAGGTGTAGCATTTGAGCAAGAAAACCTGCAAATTAAGCTAGGGGATTTCTTAATGTTAGAAAATGGACAACCTCTGCAATTTGACCGTGCAGCAGCAAGTGCTTATTTGAAAAAAGCAGCGGCGGGTGCTTATCTGCAACAGGATACGGTGTTAATCTCCGTTAACGTTGGCAATGGTTATGGTGTGGGGAAAGCTTGGGGTTGTGATTTGAGTTACGACTACGTGAAGATTAACGCCGAATATACTACGTAAACTACTCCCATTGTTTGCCTTGTAGAGACGCGATTCATCGCGTCTTGAGCCAAGGATGTGTTGCAATCATTAATTGAATTGGTATCAGAATAGTTTTAAAGTTTCTCATACTGTAGCTGGACGGGTGAAAATGCCTAAGAAGCATATAGAACTTAGAAGGAAGAGGTACTTCAAGCTCAGTTCACAAATCGCTCAGTTGGATAATGCACAATTGCGTTCTCTATTTGACAATAGTGAGTCGCATGAGTCGAGTACGGGTTGGGGAATGAATCACACCATCGTCCTTGGGGAATCTAAGGTCTTTGTGAAACGTGTTCCGGTTACAAACATCGAATATGACAACCTGTTCTCCACCAGAAACCTCTACAATCTGCCGACTTACTGTAATTACGGCTTCGGTTCCACTGGTTTTGGAGTCTTTCGGGAACTTGTTACCCATATCAAGACAACCAACTGGGTATTGTCGGGCGTAATTGCCACTTTCCCACTGATGTACCATTATCGGATTATTCCTTTCTCCGGGCGGCGGGCGGATGTTGATCGATCGCGTCTAAAAAGTTATGTGGAGTACTGGGGCAATAGTACCAACGCCGGCAATTATATGTTAGATAGAGCGATCGCCAACTATGAGTTGGTTCTGTTTCTAGAGTACATACCCCATGTTCTGGAAACATGGCTGCGGGAAAACCCCAACAAACTTCAAAAACCCCTAAATGACTTACGCACGACGATTACCTTTTTGAGAACGAAGGGAATCATCCACTTTGACGCACATTTTCGCAATATCCTCACCGACGGTAAGCGGACATATTTGACCGATTTTGGTTTGGTACTTGATAAGAGTTTTACGTTGACGAAAGATGAAGAGTCTTTTTTTAAGCAGAACAGATTTTATGACTACGGAGAAGTTCTGCGGAATCTTGGTCATCTGATTCGAGCGCCGTATGATTTGTGTTCGGAGAACGATAAACGCCGGATTATGGAAAAATATGGCATAAAAGAAGGCTTAAAACCTTATGAACTGCGCTCTATATTACTCGACAACATTGAGCAGATACATGCTGATGGAATCATGAAGTTAGATAATTTTTATGTTGCCAGCATCGTCAAGTACCGCAGTATCATTGCGCTGATGCAAGACTTCTTTTCTGATATGTGGGAAAACAACAACAAGGATACGAAACTTCGTCACAAAGAGCTACGGCAGCTGCTTAAAGAGACGGGGTTTCTTCGTGGTGTTGGAAATGGCAGATAGTTGCGATCGCTGGATAAGAAATACACCTATTTGGGGTGTTTACTTAGGTCTACAGCTTTCCCAGCCTTACCATCTCGCTCTCATCGCAGTACGATTCCTAAATTATAGAGATAACATAATAGCTGTGATAAATAAAAACTTATAGATGACAAATTACTACTAAAATTTAAGTTACAAAAGAAGTGAAGATAGTCAATCATAAAGTAAACACAATAGTCTTCATAAATAAGAGTTGATATATTAAAAATTATTCCTATAGTTGAGGATAATAGATAAATTTTTACTTATACATCCAATCTAATATTTGTTTAATAATCTCCACTCCAAATTAACAATTTTGGCTTCAAAGGCTGTAAACTGATTTCAACAAGGTGAATGACACCTCTGCATCACACGAGAGCAGAGCTAATAAATTAACCGAGTTTTTATATAGGTAGCCGCGTCATTGATGAAATGGCTGCGATCGCTTTGCCAAATTTAGCTTGATTAATTATTAATAGCGCAAAAAACATCAGGTTTTTTGTCTAAATTGTCATAGCTATAAAAAATAAATTTTACCTTCAAAGGAGATATTATGACAGAATTTTTTAATCAAATTTCTCGCCGCAAATTCATCTTCACAGCCGGAGCATCTGCGGGTACTGTATTCCTCAAAGGCTGTTTGGGTAATCCTCCTGAAAACCTAACTGGTGGAAGCACTCAAGTACAACCAACTGCTCAAACGGTTGCTAATATTAGTCCCGAACAAACACCAGAAACTACTACAGTTAAGTTAGGATATATCCCCATTGTAGAAGCGGCTCCTTTAATTATTGCTAAGGAAAAAGGCTTTTTTGCAAAGTATGGGATGACTAATGTTGACCTTTCCAAACAAGCTTCTTGGGGTGCAGCTAGAGACAACGTAGAAATTGGTTCTGCCGGTGGTGGGATAGATGGCGGTCAATGGCAGATGCCAATGCCACATTTAATTTCAGAAGGTTTAATTACCAAAGGCAATCAAAAAATCCCCATGTATGTATTATGTCAATTGATTACACATGGAAATGGAATTGCGATCGCAAGCAAGCACCAAGGCAAAGGTATTAGCTTACAACTCGCTGGCGCTAAGTCCCTATTTACCGAATTAAAATCCTCAACACCCTTCACTGCTGCATTCACCTTTCCCCACGTCAACCAAGATTTATGGATTCGCTACTGGTTAGCAGCAGGTGGCTTAGACCCGGATGCAGATGTCAAATTGCTTACAGTACCAGCGGCGCAAACTGTAGCCAACATGAAAACAGGAACAATGGATGCCTTTAGTACAGGCGATCCTTGGCCTTATCGCTTGGTGCAAGACAAAATCGGCTACGTAGCAGCATTAACCGCAGAAATTTGGAAGAATCATCCTGAAGAATACCTTGCCATGAGAGGCGACTGGGTTGATAAAAATCCCAAGGCTACTAAAGCAATTTTAAAAGGAATTATGGAAGCCCAACAATGGCTAGATAATTTTGATAATCGCAAAGAAGCGGCTCAAATTCTCGCTGGACGAAATTATTTCAACCTTTCTTCACCAGAGATTCTGGCAGATCCATACCAAGGTAAATATGACATGGGTGATGGTCGCAAAATTGATGATAAATCAATGGCTGCTTACTACTGGAAAGATGAAAAAGGTAGTGTTTCCTATCCCTACAAGAGTCATGATTTGTGGTTCATCACTGAAAATGTTCGTTGGGGATTCTTGCCAAAAGATTACCTAGACAATAATGCTGCTAAAGCTAAGGAACTTATCAACAAAGTCAACCGCGAAGATATTTGGAAAGAAGCTGCCAAAGAAGCTGGGATTGCTACTGCTGATATTCCTACAAATACATCCCGTGGTGTAGAAGAGTTTTTTGATGGCATCAAATTTGACCCCGAAAAACCAGAAGAATATCTCAAGAGTCTCAAAATCAAAAAATAGAGATGCAATTCCTCTCTTGTAGAGACGCGATTCATCGCGTCTAAAAATATCGATTATTTACAACGGACAAATAAAAAATAAAATTTGCGGAGAACACAGCATCATGACACTCGCCCAAAAACGCCCTGCAAACCCTAGATTGAATAATAGCTTTATATCTAGTCTGAAAAAGCAATTTCCTGACCTGATACCACCAACGCTCGCGATCGCAATTTTCCTCATTCTCTGGCAACTCTTCGCCTGGACTCCGGGAGCCACATTACCAGGGCCTATACAGGTTATCCAAGACACTTGGGTACTCATTCTCTGGCCATTTTATGACCGAGGTGGCATTGATAAAGGTCTATTTTGGCAGATTCTTGCTAGTTTGCAACGGGTTGCTATCAGTTATACCCTAGCTGCGATCGTTGGTATTGGTTTGGGTATTTTGATTGGCGTGAATAAAACCATGTCCAAAGCTTTAGACCCCATCTTTCAACTACTGCGGACAGTACCACCTCTAGCTTGGGTACCAATTTCTTTAGCAGCTTTACGACAAAACGAACCCGCAGCCTTATTCGTAATTTTCATCACCGCAATTTGGCCCATCTTAATTAACACTGCTGTCGGCGTTACCCAAATTCCCCAAGATTACAACAATGTCGCCAAAGTTCTGCAACTTAGCCGCAAAGAATATTTCACTAATATTTTGATTCCGGCGGCATTACCCTACATCTTTACCGGCTTGAGAATTGCGATCGGTTTAGCTTGGTTAGCGATTATCGCCGCCGAAATCGTCATGTCCGGTATTGTCGGAATTGGCTTCTTTATCTGGGACGCTTATCAAAATAACAACGTCAGCGAAGTGATTTTAGCTCTAGTTTATATCGGTATTGTTGGCTTAGTGCTAGATAAAGCAATGGCTTGGCTACAAAACAAGATTTTACCAGCAGAACAAAAATAGGGAGTGGGGAGTAGGGAGTAGTGACAGGGAAAGAATTTTCCTAATCCCTAATCCCTAATCCCCATTCCCCATCCCCCACTCCCCACTCCCTACTCCCTATCCCCTATCCCCTATCCCCTATCTCTTATGTTCGTAGCTGTTGACCAAATTGATAAAGTTTTTGAATTAACTGGTGGCGGCAAATATATCGCCCTCAAAGGAATCGATCTCCAAATTAAAAAAGGAGAATTTGTCTCTCTTATTGGTCACTCCGGTTGCGGTAAATCCACTCTCTTAAATATGATTGCGGGTTTAGATTTGCCGACTGAAGGTATTGTGACTCTCGAAGGACAAAGAATCACCAAACCTGGTCCAGACAGGATGGTAGTGTTCCAAAATTATTCGTTATTACCTTGGCGGACGGTAAGAGAAAATATTGCCCTCGCCGTGGACTCGGTAATGAAAGGTTCATCCGCAAGCGATCGCAACGCTATTATCGAAAAACATATCGATATGGTCGGTTTGCGTCCCCATGCTGACAAACAGCCGGGAATGTTATCAGGTGGACAAAAGCAGCGAGTTGCGATCGCCCGCGCCTTAGCAATTCGTCCCAAATTACTCTTGCTAGATGAACCTTTTGGTGCGTTGGATGCACTCACACGCGGCAATTTGCAAGAACAACTGATGCAAATCTGCGAAGAAAATCAAGTTACCGCCGTGATGGTGACACATGATGTCGATGAAGCGGTGCTGTTATCTGACAGAATTGTGATGCTGACCAACGGCCCCGAATCTAAAATCGGCGACATTCTCGAAGTGGATATTCCCAGACCCCGCAAGCGGATGGAAGTAGTTGAACATCCCAGCTACTACAGCTTGCGAAGTGAGATGATTTACTTCCTCAATCAGCAGAAACGGATCAAAAAAATTCGGGCGCGGAAAACTGCCGACGTTGCCCGTCATGGGTTAGAAAAAGTTAACCTAGAAATTGGCTTTTTACCTCTAACAGCTTGCGCCCCCTTAGCAGTTGCCAAAGAAAAAGGCTTTTTTGTCAAGCATGGTTTAGATGAAGTTCACCTCGTGCGGGAAAGTAGCTGGCGGGGTATAGAAGATGGCATAAGTGGTGGTTATTTAGATGCGGCGCAAATGCCTTCAGGGATGCCGATGTGGCTAACTTTGGGAGGGCATAATAACCAACCTCTGCCCGTTGTCACCGCCCTCACCATGACTCGCAACGGTAACGCCATCACCTTGGCAAAAGACTTTCTCGACCAAGGTGTACAAACCTTATCAGATTTTAAAAGATACCTGCTTCGCACCCGCGAACAACGGCACACAATGGGAGTAGTACATGCTGCATCAATGCACAACTTGCTGCTGCGTTACTGGCTAGCAGCTGGAGGAATTGACCCCGATAGCGATGTGGACATGAAGACCATTCCCCCAGCGCAGATGGTAGCCGACCTCAAAGCTGGAAGCATTGATGGTTATTGCGTGGGTGAACCTTGGAACTACCGCGCTGCTGTGGAAAATGTCGGCTTTACCATCGCTACCGATTTAGAAGTTTGGCTGGGACACCCCGGTAAAGTTCTTGGTGTGCGGGAAGATTGGGCAGAAAATTATCCAAATACGCATATTGCTTTGACTAAAGCTTTGTTAGAAGCTTGCGTGTATTGTGCGAATCCCGAAAATACCCAAGAAATTCGCCAAATTTTAGCAGGGCGAGATTACGTCAGCACTGATTTAGAATACATTCAACTCGAAGATCCAGATAGTCTCACCTGTGACTTAGACCATCCGTTGCGGGACTATGCCCATCTCCAGTTTTATTCCGATTCTGCCATTAACCGCCCCAGTCGCACCGAACAAATTTGGATTATGAGTCAATTGGCGCGTTGGGGTGACACTCCCTTCCCCAGAAATTGGGTAGAAGTTGTGGAACGGGTATGTCGAGTCCGGGTTTTCAGCACCGCCGCACGGGAATTAGGTTTGGATATTAGCTATATTCGCCAACCGATCCAACTCTTCGATGGTACTCCCTTTAACGCCGATGATCCGATCGCTTATCTCAACAACTTAAAAATTAAACGTGATTTTTCAGTCGCGGAAGTTGTTCTTGATGCACCAAGAAGGAGACTCGCGTCATAAAAAAATCGTGAGAGAAAGAGGGAGTGGAAGGACTAGGACATCACGCGCGAACCTCTGAACTCCGTTAACGAGTATTTGAACTGGATGAATCCACCTTTTATCTCCGTCAACGAGTATCTGAACTGGATGAATCCACCT
>NZ_KV757733.1:0-5002 GCF_001712795.1 Nostoc sp. KVJ20 | reverse complement strand
CACCTTTTATCTCCGTTAACGTCTCCCTTCTACACACAAATCGAATTACCCCCCTTAATCCCCCCTTGGAAAGGGGGGAAAAAGAAATCTAGTTCCCTCCCCTTTCCAAGGGGAGGGTTAGGGTGGGGTAAAACCCTGGTTAATCAGGTATTTCAGGCTACGGTAGCCCTTAGAAGAAGAAAGGTCAGAATATTCATTTGCACATCGTGTACATTTAGCTTTTTAATCCCCAATCCCCAAATACCATGCAAAACCGCAACTCAACAGCTACAACCACACTAGGAAAACCATTCGCCCCTGCAACCACCAGCCGCAGACCTTTCCTAGAAATTAAAGACGTTACCAAAGTCTATCCCACAAAGAAAGGCCCCTTTACTGTACTCGACGGCGTTAACCTCAACGTCGAACAAGGCGAGTTTATTTGCGTCATCGGCCACTCTGGCTGTGGCAAATCGACACTATTAAATATGGTATCCGGTTTTAACTTTCCCACCTCCGGGCAAGTTTTACTCGAAGGAGAACCCATTACTAAACCAGGCCCAGACAGGATGGTTGTCTTCCAAAACTACGCCCTACTACCTTGGCGAACTGCTTTTGAAAACATCTACTTAGCTGTTAACGCCGTTTATCCCAACAAACCACAAGCTGAAAAAAGAGCGATCGTCCGCGATCATTTAGCAATGGTGGGACTGGCTGATGCAATGGAAAAGAAACCAATGCAAATGTCCGGCGGGATGAGACAACGGGTTTCGATCGCCCGTGCTTTGGCGATTCGTCCGAAAGTATTAATTTTAGATGAACCTTTTGGGGCGCTGGATGCTATTACCAAAGAAGAGTTACAAGAAGAATTGCTGAAAATTTGGGGCGATAACCGTTGTACAGTGCTGATGATTACCCACGACATCGACGAGGCGCTATTTTTAGCAGACAAATTGGTGATGATGACCAACGGCCCCCATGCGAAAATTGGTGAAGTTATGGAAATTCCTTTTTCTCGTCCGCGCGATCGCAGCCGCATCATGGAAGATCCACAATACTATCAACTACGTAACTATGCCTTAGACTTCCTCTTTAACCGCTTTGCCCATGATGACGTAGGTTAAGTAATTACCTTAATTTTTCCAGAATAATTCTTTGTTCCTCCCGCCACCATACCAGATGGTGGCGGGAGCAATCAGTAGGAGCAATTCATGAATTACCCTTACAACTACGTCCACAAGTTATAAAGTATGTGTAGAGCGAGTATGTTGAGAAAAAATCTGTATGGCAAGCTACCCAGAAACCGTAATTAGTAACGAATCCGTTAATGATTTAATTGGCGAGACGACAAGCATTAACCATGTTGAGGTAATTGAAAATGTCATCGACTCTTTGGAACAAGATAATAGTGCGATGGTTAGCCACACTCCAGAGGCCGGTTATCTTTGGAAGTTTAAGTATGGAAGTGTAGAAGTATTTGTCCAACTCAACGGGACAACCGATGAAGACACAATAACAGTTTGGTCTGCGGTGCTAAATTTACCTGCCAAAAATGAACCTAAGTTGATGCGGTATCTTCTGGAGTTGAACTGCTCAAGCACTTTTGAAGCGCGTTTCGGTATTATTGAAAATCGGGTGGTTGTAATATCGACACGCACCTTAGCCGAGTTATCTCCTGGCGAAGTGTCTCGGCTAATTACCGTTGTGGCAACGATCGCAGATAATAACGATGAAGCCTTACAAACTGAATTTGGTGCGACTTGACTAATCGCTTCACTTCAGTAGAAGTTATGAGTCCTGAGTTATGAGTTGCACTATTTTCCCAGTGCGACCCATCAGTGAGTAAGATTTGCTACATTACTTGTTTTAGTCGATCAATCTTGATGATGAACTGAATTTTCTAAGTCAGTCGATTGAAATGACTTTTTCCTCTATACCAATTAAAAAGCGCCTGGGAGTGTTGCCGTGTTTCCACCCCAGACGCTTTTTATTTTTAACTTGCTCCTCACACAACTAGATAGTATCACTGCTTCCATCAAAAGGCGAGTATAGTGAGTGACACTTCCAGAACTGCACCACCAATTGAATTTGGGTTTATGTTCCCTTGACTTGATCCTAGCTAAATTTTGGATTGCGATCGCTCCAGAAAGGCAGTTTTCTTGGACGTAAGTCTTTACAAGCTGTAACGCAATGAATTAAACAATTATTAATATTTTATACGCCCATTAATTAATGTCTGAAACTCTATAATAATAAATCAAACTAATAAACAAATATTAGCACTCAATGCTTGTTAGTGCTAATTTATAACTGAGTTTAATGCTTATGATATAGACTAAAACTATACTTTTTATAGATACTTTAGTTTCTGCCTAGATTTTTTTACAAAATACTAAATCTTTACCACAAGTAATTTAAAACTGGGAGTACTGACATGAAATACACTTTTGATATTGTAGGAGTATCTCCACTTTTACAGTTTTTTAATCACCAACAGAAAAATGGGCAAAAATCACTCCATCAAGGCGTGGAATATTTGGGAATGCATAAGTGTACACTAGATACGTTTATAGAATCGGTGGAATCAGTTCCAGTAAAGTGGGGTTGGAATCTGGATCAAGTGGTAGATACCGTGATTCAGTTTTGGTTGAACAATTCAGATAGTATTGGTTATTGGAAAGCATGTTTAAGTGATGCTGGCAAGGATAATTTACTAGTTGCAAGATTGGCAGATATAACCGCCTTACAAGCTGAATTTGAATCCCTATTAGATAAAGAATGATTTTCAAATAATGTTATTTTCGTTTTCAAGTGCTTTGAGAACTTTGAGATATAAACTTTCTACTCTTTTCGTCTGAACTTCACCAAATGAAGCATAGTGAGTTAAGCTAGGAGCGCCATTTATTTCAATGATTGTATAATCTACAATTGGTGACGTTATATCACTAGTAAGAATATCCACACCAGCTAATCTCAATTCCATATCTTTTGCAATACTTATTGCTAACTTTTGAAAATCAGGATGGATATTTTCAGTGAAGTCTACTGCCTCGCCACCAGTTGATAAATTCGCATTGTCTAAAAGATAAACTATATTATTCTTGGGTATAACAGTATTAAAATTTAGCTTTCGTCTCCGCAAATTTTTTTTGATTCTGTAATCTTCAAAATCTATAATTTCTTTTCTACCATTTTTGATAAAAGTCTCCTGTTTTTGTTGCATAAGTTCCAAAACATTAGATTGACCATCTCCCATTATAAATAAAGGAATTCTTTGATACGCCGAAATTACTTCATCATCAAGGACTACAATTCTATAGTCATTGCCACTGTAGAATCGCTCAACAATAAATACTGATGTTTTTTGCAAAATTTTCTTGGCTACTTGATAATATTCTTGTTTGTTGTGAACCTTTGTAACAAATATTCCTTTACTGAGATTAATCGGCTTGACAATTACAGGAAATCCCAACTCTTTAGCATAATAAAATCCCGTATCTATATTTCTGGTGTTGGCTAATTCTTCGCATAATTCTTCACTAAAAAATGTTTGACCTTCAGTAACCTTATAGCCAAACTTCTTCAGAAAAAAACTCGAAACCCCTTTATCTTTCGCTATTGCTACTGAGCCAGAAGAATTAATACTAAACCTGCTACTGCGAAAAAAGGTTTTATGACCATTTTTAAACGTAATCAGTCCCACAAAGGTGCATTCTGGGTCTACTAAAACTACTGCTCCTATTTTCTCTGCTACTTTTTTAATGATTGATGTTACAAAGGGTGTTTCCATTATTTTTAATATAAATATACCGCGAAAATATTAACTATTCTATGGCAGTTAGTCAATATATTTTAAATTAAACGATCGCACAATATATTTTTTCTAAAACTCTAGTGAAAGCCTGAGAAAAAATCATTTTTTAATATCTAAAGAGACTATGAAAATTTAACTATTCTAAACTAACTATAAAAAACGTAAATGCCTGCAATATAGCTTTACCGTAGGCATCGCACCATAGAAAAATTAAGAGTGTGTCAGCGACCATTAATTCTAGGCACGTTATTATGCATTTTCTTTCTATTGAGTTTTTAATAGTATTTTTTCAAACATTGATATTTGTTTTGCCACCGATGCGGAATTTACGTATGTGTATGCATACAAATTATGCAAACCCAATAATTGCCAAACTTTTTGCTTGAGCATTATTGTGTCCTGCAAACAATTGCAAATTAAGGCTTTGAGATCCATAACCACCTGAAAGTTCCAACTTAATTGGTCTAAAATATAGCGCTCAGTGTTGACAATCTATAAATAATCGAATAACAAGGTGGCAGCAGCATTAAAAAAAAGCGTTAGTGCATTCCTACCTAGAAACTAATTAACGCCCTTCATTAAACTTCATACGGATAACATAATTATGCCAGAAAATACGGATAACAAATCTTCCAAATCAGACAATCAGCCTGTTGCTTATAAAGAACGCCTCAATTCTTGGGCGATCGCTCGTCTACTTCCTAATACGCAACGGGAGATTGTTGCCCGCTTCCGCAGCCGTTCTGATGCCGATGGCTATATGCGGCACCTCCCCCAGGAAGTACCAAATGCCTCCTACATGGTTGTTTTTGATTGCCAACGCCAAGAAGCTGTAATTTAAAGTTCAAGTATGGGCAATAAACCTATCTTGAAAATAGGGAATTGGTATAAGGGGTAAGGATGTATTTAAAACCTTTCCCCTTTAACCGAACCGTATTGAGCCGTAGCCCGCCCTTAGACATCGCTTACAACTCCAGATTCCAATTCACGCTTCACTTAAAAATTCTGGATGTTGCCAAGGAGCATAGCTACTTAAGTATTGCAGCTTTGAAAATCCGAGTTTCCAAGCCACCCTTGCCAATTCACCAAACCACTAATACCAATTTAATGTGAAGTTGCATATATCTTGATCCCCCTAAATCCCCCAAGGCATCGCTACGGTGTACACACAAGTCCTAAAAACCTAGCTTGATAAGCATTTCCTCGTTC
>NZ_KV757732.1 GCF_001712795.1 Nostoc sp. KVJ20 | reverse complement strand
CCTGCCCCCTGCCTCCTGCCCTCTGCCTCCTGCCCCCTGCCTCCTGCCTCCTGCCTCCTTCAATTTAATCTCTTTGATTTCCGAAACTCCTGGACAACATCTTTAATATCACGTAATTCTCCCTCAACTAAATAATTTAACTGTCGCATTTCATCTGCCGAAATTTTTCCAGCAAGTGAGGCGATCGCAGTTCTTAATTCAGGATACTTTTTTAATATTTCTTGTCGGACAATAGGCACTGTTTCATAAGGTGGAAAATACTTTTTATCATCCTTGAGTACAAATAAACCCAAGCGCGAAATTTGTCCGTCAGTAGAATTACCCGCCACCATATCCACCTGTTTTTGAATCAAAGCACGATATATCAAACCCAAGTCCATAATTTGGGGAGATTTGGCAAAACGTAAATCGTAAGTTTTAGCTAATCCTGGAAAACCATCTTCTCGTTCTAAAAATTCATAACCGAAACCGCCACGCCATTTTGGTGTATATTGAGTAGCTTGAGAGAGAGTTTCAATGTTGTTGCGCTTGGCATCTTCACCCCGGATAATCATTGCAAAAGTATTTTCAAAACCCAAGCTTGGCATCACTTCCAGATTGAATTGCTGGGAGTATGCTTGTTTTAATCTTTCATAAACTTCTTTGGGGTCATTAACTGCTTTTTGCTTTAAAATTCCAGTAAAAGCTGTGCCTGTATACTCAATATATGCGTCGATTTTGCCAGCAGTAATAGCACTATGACAAACAAAAGAACCACCCAAACGAGGGCGACGATCTACTTTTAAATTAGTTGTCGCCTCAATTTGCTGTGCTAATAGTTCACCTAAAATATCTTGTTCAGTAAAATCTTTGGAAGCAAGAATAATATTGCCACCGTTATTACTATTTGAATTTGGCGTACAGCTAGTGATTACCAATAACAAGGCAAAAGTTAAAAAACAAAGTGCTAAAAATCTTTTCATGAGAGGTCATTATATAAATTAAATTTTAGAAGATGTATTACAAGTATAGGACTTACGCACTGTACAACTCATCGTATGAATATACGAGAATGGGTCGTTTCAGCCTTTTATTAATCGTTCTTCGATGGTCGGCTGTAGGGGTAAAGCACATTGCTCATGCGTGTCAACTTAAGCCAAAAATAGCGTACTGATTAGGTGTTGTTCACCCGCCAGGGAATATAATTCAGAGACTAATTGCTCAAGTCTACTGAAGTAGACTAAAAATTTTTGCGCTATGAAGTCCTCTTCGGAGGACTTTAGCTATGAGACAGGGATTTACAATCCCTGGCGGACGTGCGGTTTCGCGTTAAGTTGACACCAGTGCTCCGCTATTCACCCCTCGTAGAAAATTCATGCTTTTTGCAGATAGCTAAGGTTTAGCCCATTCCGACTC
>NZ_KV757731.1 GCF_001712795.1 Nostoc sp. KVJ20 | reverse complement strand
TGTGTGTACACCGTAGCTTTATAAGGGGGGCTAGGGGGGATCGAATTCTATGCAGCTTCATAAAGAAATGGCTTAAGTCAAGGCTTCAGTTAGCTAAGTCTGCGTAGGATTAAGAAGCAGAGGGGCAGGGAATGTGGGCAATACTTGTCGGGTTTTGGGGAAAAGTAAAGGAAAAACCTTTAACCTTTTCCCCAAACCCAATTCCGAGTTAAGAATACAAAACCCAAGCAGTATTGGAAGTGTGGGGAGTTTTCTGCCCCATCTCCTCATCTTCTCCATACCCTATACAAAACCTTAGAAAAATCCTCTTGTCGGCAGAGGCGTGCCATTAATTTCGTAGTCTCCGATTGCACGGGCTTTGAAGTGACTGGGGTTATGTGATGCCAAAGTCCGGGCGTTTCGCCAATGACGATCGTAGTTGTAGCTTTGCTTGGTCGTTGAAGCTCCACCAACTTCAAATAGTAGGGTAGCAGAACGTAGTGCCAAGTCATCGACAATCAATTTGGCTTTGGCTGCACTTAAAGAAGCTGCTAGCGCTGCTGCTGTTTCCGATTCTTCACCCTGGGTTTGGGCAGCAGAGAGGCGATCGAGAGCATCAGCGGCGGCCAGCACGATCGCTTCGGCGGCAAAGGCATTGGCGGCAATCTGACCAACGGTCTGCTGCAATAGCGGGTCATCTGCTGCTTGCTCACTTACGGCATGGTAGAAGGTTCTAGGTCTTTTACGGACGAGGTTTGTTGCATCGCGCAAGACGCTGCGAATAATCCCAGCGTTAATTGCAGTCAGAAACAATTGCGGCACAATGTTGTAGGGTAGGTTATCTTTATCTGTATCTGTATCAAGAATTACTTCATCTGCCTCGACCCGAACATTAGCAAACGTAGTCGTTCCCGTACCCGTCAACCTTTGCCCAAAACCGTCCCAGTCGTCTATCAGATCAATTCCCTCACGCTTGGTAGGAATGAGTATGAATGCTGTAGCGTCATCGGGTGTTAACACGCGTACAAATACCAAGTCTGCATAAATACTACCAGTGCTGTAATACTTTCTACCATTGAGACGATAGCCGCCGTTATCGGGTGTCAATTTTGTATTTACCACCGCACCGCCACCAGATCGCTTAACTTCCAGTTCGGTGGTAGCGAGTCCGATAATCGCTCCATCAACGACCGCCTTGAGCCAACGGCGGTTTCTCTCACTGCGGGGAGCGCGCAAAATTCGCTCGGTCACGGAGAAATGATTCCGCACAATGTGAGCGACGTTCGGATCGGCATCTCCCAAACGAATCACCACCTCTAACAGTTCCCGCGCTGAACTACCACCACCACCTTCAGCAACGGGGATGCGTAATGCACCTAAGCGCGATCGCCTAATTAGGTCGATGACATCAAAAGGCAGGATGCGATCGCGATCGCGCTCGGTTGCCCCCAGCGCGATAAAATCCAACAGGGTTTGCAGTTCGGGAGAGTTGGCTGTGACAGAAGCAGAGAACTCAAAGGTGGAATCTAAAGCTTTTTCTTCAATGTGGGTCATGGTTTTTCTCTCTGAATATTTTTGGAATAGCTACATTTAGCTTACAGATGCGGTTGTGGGCTGGAAGAAGCGGTTAGTAGGGCGAGCAAGTCCCAGATTTTCGCGCAGTGTCTTGCCTTCGTACTCCTGGCGGAAAATCCCACGTCGTTGGAGTTCTGGCACAACCTTGTCTACAAAATCATTCAGCCCTTCAGGAAGAAAAGGGAACATAACATTGAAGCCATCAGACCCTTCCTCGGTCAGCCATTGCTCCATCTCATCGGCGATCGTTTGGGGTGTACCGACGAAAGCCAGCCCACCATAACTACCGATACGTTGCGCCAGCTGACGAATCGTCAGGCTCTCACGTTGCGCTAAGGCGATTACTCTTTCTCGTGAAGAGTGACCACCGTTATTCGGTGGGATTTCTGGCAAGGGGCCATCCGGGTCAAAACCCGAAACGTCGTAGCCAATAGCACTATTGAGGCTGGCGATTCCACTGTCATAATGTACTAGGCTATCCAAATAAACACGCTTGGCCTGTGCCTCGGCGACGGTTTCCCCCACGATGACTAAAGCACCTGGAAGGATTTTTATGCTGTCTGGGTCACGTCCGATTGCCTGCGCTCGTCCCTTAATGTCCGCAAATAAAGCTTTGCCAGCCTCCAGATTACTAGCAGGTGCAAACACAGCCTCGGCGGTTTCGGCAGCTAATTGCCGTCCGGCTTCGGATGCGCCTGCCTGGACGATTACCGGCCAGCCTTGGACAGGTCTGGCAATGTTCAATGGCCCTCGCACCGAGAGATATTTTCCCTGATGATTCAGAACGTGAAGCTTTGCAGGGTCGAAATAAATCCCTGCTTCCACATCCCGAATAAACGCATCATCAGCAAAGGAATCCCAAAGACCTGTGACAACATCATAAAATTCTCTAGCCCGCCGATAGCGTTCATCATGCTCTACCTCTTCTTCTAATCCAAAGTTGAGGGCTGCGTCTGGATTGGCTGTGGTGACGATGTTCCAGCCAGCGCGACCGCCACTGATATGATCGAGAGACGCAAAGCGGCGAGCGATGTGGTAAGGCTGGTCATAAGTCGTGGAAGCGGTAGCTACCAGCCCAATGTGTTCGGTGACGCTGGCAAGAGCAGAAAGCAGGGTAAAAGGCTCGAAAGAAGTGACCGTATGGCTGCGTTTGAGCGCGTTGACTGGCATATTCAGCACCGCTAAGTGATCGGCCATGAAGAATGCGTCAAATTTGCCTTGTTCTAGTTTTTGAATAAATTGTTTCAGCGCTGGGAAGTTGAAATTAGCGTCAGGCAAAGCCCCAGGATAGCGCCAAGCGCCAGTATGTATGCTGACTGGGCGCATGAATGCACCTAGTTTTAATTGCTTCGATCTGCTCATCTTAAATGGGTTATTTAGTGAATACAAGTTTTTAAGCATGGGAAAGACAGCCGATGTAACGGGCGATCGCTTTTGCAACTCAAGAGTCGCTAGTCACGAGCGCGATCTGCGCTTCGCTATCGCAGTCGTAACCTTTACTACCCACGGTTTGGATCTCTGTAGCACTCACACGCGGTTCTGCTCTACATACTTCAGCCTCGATCTTTAGTCTTTCAATAAGGCTGAGGTATGTCCCCACTGTCCAGTAAAGACAAATTCTTTCAACGGCTTGCGGACACGGGGAGCCAGTTCGCGATCGCGTAGTCCATCAGGGAGGCTTTGGGGATCGCCAGGATAACCAACTGTCACTACAGTTGCAGGCTCATAGTCTTCTGGAATTTGGTATATTTCTCTCGCGGTATCTGCATTAAATCCCGCTATTTGATGGGCAAATAAACCAAGACTTGTCGCCTGAAGGATCAGGTTTTCTAAAGCCAGCCCGACATCATGAAATGCATGTCTGTTTGTTTTCCCGTCGTCAGTAAGGATTTTAGCGACTGCAAGTATCAGTACCGGAGCATTTTTCGCCCATCCTTGATTAAACTCCACCAAGGTACTAAGTAGACGATTGTATTCCGTTGAGTCATCTTTGGTGGCAACAATAAAGCTCCAAGGCTGATGATTGTAGGAAGAAGGTGCCCAACGAGCTGCTTCTAGCAATGAGAGTAGTTTATCCTGCTCAACTGAGCGATCGGCAAAAGCTCTAGGACTCCAACGACTCTGGATCAAGTCATGAACAGGGTATTGTGTTTGGGCAAGTTTCTGCGTCATTTTAATGAATTTCCTTATCGATACTCAGTAAGTTGCCAATTGAAGATAACTAGGATTAAGAAACGGAAACTTTTAGCCTTTTTTAAAAAACTTAGCAAAGCTAACAATCTAGGCTTTCATTGATTTTTAGATGTAAATAGTGAGCTAGCATGAGCAATCCAGCATTGTAGGATAGAAACAACTTTGTTGATTAATTATATAATACGGTAAATTTATCGATTTATAGTATTATACTTTCAATGGCGATCGCTTCCTTTGATATATTGCTTGTATTTCTCCATGCCCATTGACTATTTAGCGTGAAGGATTAACCCGTGGTCAAACTAATTTTACCGATAGAACTTACTACCGAGATTGAGCCACACCTACCATCGGATACAAAATTTGTGCGGGTAGATAGTGATGGTAATTTTGATAGCGATCCTAGTGATGCTGAAGTTTATCTCAATGGGTTTAAATTGAAGCCAACCACTCTACATAAGGTGCTGGCGGCTGCTCCTGGAATACGTTGGCAACAAACTCCTAGTGCTGGTGTAAATCACATTTTGACACCGATTTTTCTCGAACACGATATTATTCTGACTAATGGCGCGGGGGTTCATGCGATTCCGATTTCGGAATTTGTCTTAAGTTTGATTCTCTATCACGCCAAACAGTTACGGCAATTGCAAGCAGATCACGATCAACGCAAATGGGAAAAAAGCTGGTTAGTACTACCAGAGTTAGCAAATTCAACTGTGTTAATTCTTGGGACTGGAAACATAGGTCAAGCGATCGCAGCTCGGATTAAACCATTTGGGGCGAGAGTTTGGGGCGGTCGTCGTCATCCACAACCTCTAACAAATTTTGATAAAATCGTCGGCACAAATGAATGGCACGCATTGTTACCAGAAGTTGACTATATAATTGTGGCGACACCTCTAACACCAGAAACCAAAGCCTTAATTGATGAAACAGTACTGCGATCGCTACCCAGTCATGCTTATTTAATTAATGTCGGTCGAGGTGCAGTTGTGGATGAATCAGCCTTAACTAAGGCTCTCACTGAAGGCTGGATTGCAGGTGCAGGATTAGACACAGTTTCTATTGAACCCTTACCGCCAGAAAGTCCTCTATGGTTATTACCTAACTTGTTTATTACACCCCATACTTCCGCAATTTCCCCAGCATTAAAAGGACGCATTACAGACTTGTTCCTTGATAACTTAGAGCGTTACCGAGGCAATAAGCCTTTACGGAATGTAGTCAATAAGAAAGCAGGATACTAATTGACTGTTAAAGAAGAATTCAGAAGTCAGAATTCAGGAGCGGAGCCGGAGACTCCGAAAGCTCCGGTCAGAATGAATCAGTGGCGGGTCTGAATCCCCCACTGATTAAAGACCACTAAATCTTTGATTTAGTGGGGGTCTTAAACCCTGGATTCATCCACTATGAAGTTCAAAATTCATTCTGTTAGCGGTAGCGGGGCGTTTAGCCCATTCTGGCTCCTGACTCTTGAATTCTGTTTCGATAAATTTATAAAGCGATAATTATGAATACAAAAACTTTTCAAGTCTCGGCGGCACAGAGTGTAATTACCACTGATGTCTTAGTTCTGGGTGGCGGGCCGGCTGGTACTTGGGCAGCACTTTCAGCAGCAAAGCAAGGTGTCCGTGTCATCCTAGCGGATAAGGGGTATTGCGGTACATCAGGGGCAACAGCTCCATCCAATACTGGCGCATGGTATCTTCCCAAAGGCGCAGAACGTGATGCAGAAATTGAGCGTCGGCTGTCTCGCTCATCAGGACTTGCCGATCGCCGTTGGTTGCAGCGTGTGATTGAGCAGGCACAAATAGGTTTAGATGATTTAGGGGATAACGGCTATCCTTTTCCTTTTGATGAGCAGGGCAATCCCTACCGTGCTAACTTGCGCGGGCCAGATTATATGCGCTTCATGCGCCAAAGAGCGATCGCAGCTGGTGTACGCATTCTTGATCATCATCCCGCACTCGAACTACTTTGGGCCGATGGTGCGATCGCAGGTGCAGCAGGTATTCATCCCCGCACTGGGAATCGCTGGGAAGTCAGAGCAGGTGCCGTTGTGCTGGCGACTGGCGGATGCGCTTTTCTGTCTCATGCACTAGGTTGCGATGGTAATACCGGTGATGGTTATCTCATGGCAGCAGAGGCAGGAGTCAGGCTATCTGGAATGGAATTTTCCTCACAATATGGCTTGTCACCTGCTCATACTTCCGTGACCAAGGGATTGACCTTTACCTTCGCCAGTTTTTATTTGGAGGATGGCTCTCCCTTACCGGAAACTGGGGAAGACCGAGCTGTACGTATTGCACGCCAGTTGCTTGCGGGTGAAAAAGTGTATGCCTTGATGAATCGCGGCAACCCTATGGAACATGAATGGTTGCGCCAGGGTCAACCTAACTGCTTTCTCCCATTTGAGAGGATTGGTTTAGATCCATTCCAGCAACCCTTCCCAGTGACACTACGTTCAGAAGGAACTGTTCGCGGCGTAGGTGGACTGGAAATTATCAACAATGATTGCGCTACAAAAGTGCCGGGACTTTATGCCGCCGGTGATGCAGCCTCTCGGGAAAATCTGACAGGGGCAGTTTCAGGAGGGGGAAGCCCTAATGCATCCTGGGCGATCGCTAGTGGGACTTGGAGTGGTCGCGCAGCAGCACTTTTTGCTGCCTCTTTAGGCGACAAAGCCGGGACACGCTTGGTTCGTGGTTTAGGTCAAGCAGGTTTGCGTCCCCGTAAACAGCCGCTAGAGAATGAGCTAATATCGGAAGCGATTAGTGCTGTTCAGGCTGAAACCTTGCCGCTTGATGTTAATTTCTTTCGTTCTGGAGCGAGGATAGCGCTATCACGTCAACGTTTGGATGCAGTATGGACAGATATTCGAGATTATCTAGTAGGTGAAGGTCGCAATGCTCTACGCGCACGGGAAGCTGCGGCGATGGCGGCCACAGCTCGCTGGATCTGGGCGAGTGCGGATGCACGTAAAGAAAGTAGAGGAATGCACCGACGCACGGATTTTACAAAAACTGACGTGCAACAAACAAGAAGAATATTTACCAGTGGTATCGATGATGTTGTGGTTGTCGCCGCAGAAAATCAGTTGCAAGAGGTAGCGTAATGATTGAAATTGTTGATAGCGATCGCTGTATCGGCTGTGATATCTGCGTAAAAGTTTGTCCGCGCGATGTCTTTGATTCTGGAGACGATGGAATAGCTGTAATTGCTCGTAAATCAGATTGTCAGACTTGTTTTTTGTGCGAGTTGTATTGCCCTGTTGATGCGCTTTATGTGTCGCCTTACGCCGAACTGGATGATGAGGTTGATACAGAACAGTTAATTACCCAAAACTTGCTGGGTAGTTACACCCGTAACATGGGTTGGCATCATGGCAAAATGGGAGGGACTGACAAAGATCCAACTCAACAACTTAGAATTTTGAACAGGGCAAGACAGGATAATGCAAGATTGAATGAAACTTAACGAAGGCAGGAGGCAGGAGGCAGGGGGCAGGAGACTACCTAATTTAGGATGATTGCATTTACTTACGGACTATAGCCTAGTCATAAAAAGGCTTTGAACGTTTTCGGAGATGTCTAGTAGACGCGCTTTGCGTAGCTTTTTGTAAAGACAAGATACTATATCTGCATACACCATAGTTGCAGATAGCGATCGCCCAGCCCCTAATAGTCCGCCACACAAAGTTTACGTGGTGGCGTTTAGGCAAAAAGAGGTAAAATCAAGGCTTTTAACCCGCGTAAGCGGGTTTTGCCTGTGCAACCATGACTTCCAGCCGCCTGGTGCAAGATTACTCTATGGGCGATTTCCAGATGGGTGCTGATGCCCTAGTATAGGATGGGGTGTGTAAGGTTCTTCTAAGAATTTGCGCTCTTGATCAGAAAGCTCTAAATCCACTGCCTCAACAGCCTCTTTAAGATGTTCTATCTTACTAGCGCCAATTATGGGAGATGTCACACCTGGTTGATGCAATAGCCAAGCTAGGGCAATTTGTGTGGGTTTCACACCTCGTTTTCCGGCTAATTCAACTACGCGATCGACTACTTGAAAATCTGAATCTTGATAGTAGAGATTGTGAGCAAATTCGTCAGTTTTTGCCCGCAGTGTTTGGCCATGGTCTGACTTACTGCGATTTCCTGCTAAAAAGCCCCGCGCCAAGGGACTCCAAGGAATAATACCAATCCCTTGATCTAGGGCTAAGGGTATCACTTCTCGTTCTTCTTCCCGATAAACTAGGTTGTAGTGATTTTGAATTGATACAAAACGAGTCCAGCCGTGAATGTCTGCTGTATAAAGGGCTTTAGCAAACTGCCATGCGTAAACACTAGAAATTCCTAAGTAACGGACTTTACCTGCTTTGACAATATCATGCAGTGCTTCTAGGGTTTCTTCAATTGGTGTTTCATAGTCCCAACGGTGAATTTGGTACAAGTCTACATAATCAGTCTGTAGCCGCCGCAAAGAAGCATCAATGCTGTCAAAAATATGTTTGCGAGATAGTCCTCGATCATTTGGGCCATCGCCGACTTTGCCATGTACTTTAGTAGCAATCACAACTTGATCCCGTTTGGCAAAGTCTTTTAGCGCTCGTCCGACAATTTCTTCACTAGCACCCAAGGAATAGACATCGGCGGTATCAAAGAAATTAATCCCCAATTCCAAAGCCAGTTTGATAAATGGACGACTTTCTTCTTCTTCTAATACCCATTCGTGCAATTTACGCGAACCATAAGTCATGGTGCCGAGGGTGACACGCGATACTTTGAGTCCAGTTTTGCCAAGATTTACATATTTGATCATACTGTTTGCTCTCTTTTGTTGGGATACTTAATAATGTTGTGACGTTTCTACAGCCAGTTGAGACATCTCCAGAAATTAAATATGCCTTGTCTAGAAACCTTGTAGAGACGTAGCACTGCTACGTCTCCACATCTTTTTTGGAGATGTCTAATGAAGTTAGGCGATCGCAGCTTCAGCAACAGCCGCAGTTTTGCTAAACTGATTTACTGGACGAGGTAAACCAAGATTTTCCCGGAGGGTTCGTGCTTCATACTCTGTACGGAACAGACCGCGACGTTGCAATTCAGGAATTACCAAGTCTACAAACTCATCTAATCCTCCGGGCAACCAGGGCGGCATAATATTAAAGCCATCTGCCCCGCCATTGACAAACCAATCTTCTAGTTGATCGGCAATTTGTTCTGGTGTGCCTAAAATCTGACGATGCCCACGCGCTCCAGCTATCGACAAATATAGTTGTCGAATCGTTAAATTTTCTCTCTTAGCTAGGTCAATCAGAAGTTGCTGACGGCTTTTACCCCCGTTAGTCTCTGGTAGCTCCGGCAACGGCCCGTCCAATGGATAGCCGGATAGGTCAAATCCACCAATCATTGAACCAAGCAAATTTAAGCCGACCACCGGATCGATCAACTCTTGAATCTGATCGAATCTATCTTTAGCTTCTTGCTCAGTTTTGCCGATGACTGGAAATACACCAGGCATGATCTTGAGATGGTCAGGTGAGCGTCCGTATTGAGCTAGTCTTCCCTTCACATCTTGATAAAAAGCCTGAGCTTCTGCCAAGGTCTGCTGGGCAGTGAAAATTACCTCCGCCGTTTGTGCAGCCAGATTCTTACCATCCTCGGAAGACCCAGCTTGAATGATCACCGGATAACCCTGGATGGGACGGGCCACATTTAGCGGGCCGCGTACTGAAAAATGTTCGCCTTTGTGGTTGGGAACGTGCAGTTTATTTGGATCGAAGTAAATACCCGATTTTTTATCATGTAAGAAGGCATCGTCCTCCCAACTATCCCAAAGTTTCGTGACAACATCCACAAACTCTTTGGCACGCTCATAACGTAGGGTATGCTCCATGTGTTTTTCCCGATTGAAGTTTAACGCTTCAGCTTCAGTCGCGGAAGTCACGAGATTCCAACCGGCACGACCGCCGCTGAGATAATCTAGTGATGCAAACTTGCGGGCGAGGTGATAAGGCTCGTTGTAGGTAGTGGATACTGTTGCTGTCAAACCAATGTTTTCCGTTACTACAGACAGAGCCGACAACAGGGTAAGAGGTTCAAAGTGGACGAGTTTCCCATTTCGGCTTAAAAGGTCGGCGCTTTGATTGCGTTGGCGTAGCCCGCCGTAGGCATCGCGCACAGCCACGCCGTCTGCAAAAAAGATCATGTCAAATTTGCCGCGTTCCGCCGTTTGTGCCAGCCTTTTATAATGCTGAAAGTTCAAACCAGCGTCAACTTCCGCTTCAGGGTGTCGCCATGATGCTACGTGATGGCCAGTGCTGGGCAAAAATGCACCTAGTCTAAGTTGAGGTTTTTTTGTAGTCATGCTTTTTTCTGTTTGGTAAGAAGTGTTTTTAAACGCAGAGGCACGCAAAGTAAGTGCAGAGGAACGCAGAGTTTTGCCGAATTTATACAATGTTGTACTAAGGTGTTATGAGTTATACACGCTAGTTTTTTTAATTTTGAATTGCTTACACTGGCTGGGGTTTGAGTAAATCTGTTTTGGTAACAAATTCACTAAATGCACTTGCAACTTGCTGTGGTAATGCGATGCCTGCGGCGGGCGTAGCCAACGCTTGGGCGATTTGCTGCATATAGGGATAAGTGGCTGGTCGCCTACCGATTGTAGTACCTAAATAACGCTCATCTCCCTGTGTAGGCAAATACCAAAAAACTTCCATTTTCCTATCTCCTGGCGCTATTTATGGCTAATTGTTTCCGGTGTTATAGCTGCATATTGTTCGCTAGTCAGCATCGCTTCCTTAATATTGATAGATTTAGGAATCACTTTTTCTTTGGCAAATAAATCTGCAATTTTCTGTTGATTTTGCATGATTTCTGGCGTAATTGGTCTTAAACCGTAAGTTCGCCTTTCAATCATTGTTGTTAAAATATCTTCATCAATTTTGAGATGAGGAATAGTCAGTTTTACAACTTCCGATCGGTTTTTCTCACCCCATTGCCCTGTGTTATCTATCTCCTCAAGAACTAATCGCACTAATTTCGGATTTTCTGTGGCAAATTTTCGCGCAGCCATATAATATCCGCCCTGAGTAGAAATGCCACTAGCATCTCGCAAAACACGAGCATTGGCCTTTTTTTGTGCTACAGCTAAATAAGGGTCCCAAGTTACCCAGGCATCTATTTTCCCTTGAATAAAAGCATCACGGGCTTCTGAAGGAGGGAGGCTAATGGCTTGAATATCACTATATTTCAAACCAGCCTCTTCTAAAGCTTTTATTAATAAGTAATGGGAAGCAGAACCCTTTTGAAAAACTACTTTTTTACCTTTGAGTTGGGCTAAAGTCCGAATCGGTGAATTATTTTGGACGATAATTCCGCTTCCTTTACCAGTACTGGGCTTATTACTAGCAACATAAACTAAAGATGTACCAGCAGCTTGGGCAAATATCGGGGGAGTCTCGCCTACAGAGCCAATATCAACTCTACCCACATTCATCGCTTCCATCAGTTGTGGCCCGGCGGCAAATTGCGCCCATTCCACAGAAACACCTAAAGGCTTTAAACGTTTTTCTATCAATTCTTTAAGTCTGACAATATCCCCAGAACTTTGATATCCCATTCGGACAACTTTGGTTTTCAAACCATTGGTTGGATTTTCTGAATTTGGGGTTTGGACTGAGCAACTGATTAAGGTTGTTGAGATTGTTAATAATCCAGGTAAAAGTAATAGTGAAAAATGTTGGAAAATCTTAAATCGTGGCTGTTTGAAGGCGGTAATCATGGACGTGATACTTTGTTTTTTATTTGCTTTTGACTAGTCGTAGAGGCGCACAAGTGTGCGCCTCTAGTGTTGTATTGCTCCTAACCTAAAGATTTAGACTTTTTGAAGCTGAAGGTTCTTTTGGAACAGTTCTTGAACGTTTTTCCAAGCATCGGCAGCAGCTTCGGCATTGTAGCTGGCGCGATGATTGCAGAAAAAGCCATGTCCTGCACCGGGATAACGAAAGATTGCATGAGTAATCTGATTTTTCTTCAATTCAGCCTCAATTTGTTCTGTATGTTCTAAGGGGATTCCCTGATCATCAAGACCAAAGAAGGCGTAGATGGGGCCTTTAATCTCTGAAGTGCGGGTGATGGTTGGTTCTCCACCGCCGGGAGTTGAGTTAGGAATACCGCCACCATAGAAGGAAGCTGTAACTTTAATGTCTGGTAAAGTGGCAGCTAGGTAAACAACGTGACCACCAAAGCAGAAACCAATGGAACCGATCGCATCTCCTTGCACATTTGGTAGACTTCTTAAATAAGCGATCGCAGCTTTAATATCACTCAGTATTTCATCGGCTGTTGTTTGCTCCTTATAACCTCTCCCTTGCTGCACATCTTCAGGAGTGTATCCACCCTCAAAACCAGGGGCGGTGCGTTGAAATAAAGTCGGTGCGATCGCTACATACCCGTCTTTAGCAAATTTCTCAGCAACTTCCCGAATGTGAATGTTAACCCCAAAAATTTCCTGAATCACGATCACAGCTGGGAAGGTTCCCTTTTGGACTGGTTCAGCTAAGTAAGCATCAATTTGCAAATCTCCGTTAGGGACTTTAACTTGAGCGGTGCGAATTTCTGTGTTTGTCATCTTAGAATTAGCCTGTAATTGCTTTCAGGACGCGATGTTTTATGGTAATTTTTGTACAATACTACTTAAAATATATCGATTTAGCGTAGTTTAAGAGTAGTATTTCACAAACAATGCGTAAAGGCAAGTCATTTGATTTAGATGTAGATGGATATAAGACCGTGCCAAGAATCCGATGCTGAATTAGTCAGTGCGCTATGGGATGAGGTGTAGGCTGTTGACTTTGTGGGTTTTTAAGTGATATTATTCATACAATGATGATGTCGCTTTTTCTAAAGAAAGTAAACCGTGAAAAAGCCAAACAAGAAGGTAAACGTCTTGTAGTCGAAAACTTATTACAAGTTCGTTTTGGTTCATTAGATAAAGAACTTCAAGCAATTATTGAATCAGTATTAGCATTACTCCCTGAAGAATTTACTCCATTGCTCATGCAATTGTCACGGGAGGAATTGATTGCTAAATTTGGCAGACACTGAATAATTTTTCCGGTTAGACCTAAAACTAAAGTTTTGATACATCTTTAGGCAAGCTTGAACTGCCTTCTCTTGTAAATTGGTTTATAGCGATCGCCACTGTCAATCTAACCAGGACTACGGCTAAAGCTCGTAGTTCAAATAGTGTATACTTTTCAAATTTCAAGAAAACTTTTTAATATAGCTCTATTTATCGATAGATTTAGAATACTTAAAAAATAATTTATATTTTAAAAATCTCAAAACAATACTTGATTTCATATATTATTAGCTATACTAATATTTAGACAAGCTAACACTAGCCAAATAATTATAGTGTTTATCGTCTGAGTGAGTTACATCTCGTTGCGGTGAGGGGCTACAGGCGAAGATGTAACTCATGCGAGGGCTGCCTTGAAGAAGAATTCAGAAGTCAGAATTCAGGAATCAGAATCAATTGGATGGGGATTCAGACCCCAACCAATTGTAGACACCGTGCAGATGATGGGGTTTTAAACCCGTTTATTCAGACGCTCGCGGACTCGCTAACGCTGCGCTATCCACCAGTCGCACAGAATTCAATTCTGAATTCTGGCTCCTGACTCCTGAATTCTGTTTGATAACAAGCCTTTCTAGAAATACAGGATGCATCAGAGGAGTTGCTTGTTTTATCTGAAATGCTAGGGCGTGTCATCAATTGAG
>NZ_KV757730.1:32303-48779 GCF_001712795.1 Nostoc sp. KVJ20 | reverse complement strand
AAGACGAAGGCGATCGGCTTCTTTCAGAACACCAAAGTAATCTCAGGGAAGCTGTTGTCAGCTATCAAAACCATAAGCAACCTTGAAAAATATTCCTAAATAAATATTCTAAAAAAAGGCGTGCTACTTCTCTTAGTAGCACGCCTTTTTTAGAAAATATTCCCTAGAAAACCTGATATAGCAGAAGGCAGAAGGTAAAAGTATTACTATTCCTAGCCTTGGGGTTTTCAAAGTGTCCTAACCTATGTGGCTACGGCTATAAGAAGAATTCAGAACTCAGGAGTCAGAATTCAGAATTGAATTGGAGTCCGACTGGGTAATGAATATTGGTTTAAAGCCTTGCCCGCAAGTGGCGCGAAAAAATTAAAATATTCTCACCTTAAAACTCCATCCTTGTATGGGTAGAGTATTCAGAATTCTGACTCCTGAATTCTGACTCCTGACTCCTATTTTATTAAGAATAATAAATTTAATTCACATATACTGATACTTGCACTTAGATATATGCAAAAATCGTTAAAAACCGTTAAAAATCAATTTTAGGAAGTTTGCCCTAACCTGCAAATGTATTTTCGCCTTCAAAAAGCAGGATTTGTTAAGCTGACTCCTATTTAGCTTTCCTAGATTTCTGACAAGAAGTAGAGAAAGATCCAAATTTCAATGAGCAACGGCTGACAATACTTTGCTATAGGCGCTAAAGTGCATCTACTACAAGCTTAACGATCAGAGAGCGCCTAGAAGAGTCAGTAATACAAGAGTGGGACTCTCGCATGAATATAAATCCAGCAGAATCAACTATGGAGTTGACAAAATTATCACCACCTCAGATTCTCTTCGGCACAGAAGTAGATGAGAAAAGTAGTAGTGAGCAGTTTCTACTAAGCATGTACGATTCTGTGCAGGCATCAATCTTCGTAGTTGATGTTCTGGAGGACGGAGATTTTCGATATGTGGCACTTAATCCCACTCATGAGCGGTGGATAGGCATTTGCTCAGATGAGCTTCGGGGCAAAAAACCAGAGGATATTCTCTCTCCCATCGATGCCGCAAGGGTGCGTCAGCATTATAATGACTGCGTGCTATTTGGCAAAACTATTTCTTACGAACAATGTTTGCAATTCCAGGGAATTCCCACTTGGTGGAGTACGACTCTTACGCCACTACGAGATGCTAACTCTAGGATTTATCGACTGATTGGTACTAGTAGCAATATCACCTCTGTTAAGCAAGCAGAACAAGGGATCAGATACCAGGCTGAACGAGAGCAACTGCTAGAAGCGATCGCTGGACGAATTCACCAATCTGTAGAATTAGAGACAATTCTGCATCAGACTACAATTGAACTGCGGCAGTTTTTGAATTGCGATCGCGTGCTAATTTATCGCTTCCAGACTGATGGCAGTGGAGTAATCATTGCCGAATCAACTGTAGCTGCTGATGATCTCCTGTTGGGAAAAAACATCATTGATCCCGGCTTCAGTGGCAAACATCCAGAACACTACGGACGAGGTTGTATTCAAGTCATCGAAGATATTGATGCAGCCGGATTGCATCCTTGCGATATAGATTTCCTGGCATCTTTGCAGATTAGAGCCAATCTTGTCGTGCCGATTTTCAAAGAGCAAGATATGTGGGGGCTATTGATTGCCCAGCATTGCCGTGAATCGCGTCAATGGCAGCAAACGGAAACTGACTTGCTAAAGCAGTTAGCAACTCAAATCGGCATTGCTGTCCAACAGGCAGAACTTCATCAGCAGATCAAGGATCTCAAAACTAAGATGGAGTTGCAGAAACAGAAGCATATACAACAGTTGCAGCAGGTGCGAAACTTTGAAGCCTTGGTGCGACGCATGACAGAACAAATCCGCGACAGTCTGGATCAAACTGAGGTATTGCAGACTCTCACCCAGGAATTAGCAGAGTTACTCAATCTTGAACGTTGCCAAATCGAACTTTATAGCACCTGCAAAACCCTGGTAACTATTACCTACGAGTACACCAAAAACTTACCCCAGTTTCAGGGATTGATCAGACAGATTGCAGACCGTCTTGAAGTTTATCAGCCGTTGTTGCAGAAACAAACTTTGCAATTTTTGGAAATTGTGCCTGGATGGCAACCAAACTTGTTAGTTATGTCCCAGATGGCTTGTCCAATTTTCGATACTCAAGGAATTTTGGGAAATATTTGGTTGACAAGACCATCACAAGAGGCTTTTGATGAATTTGAAATTGAGCTAGTGGAGCAGGTAGCAAATGAATGTGCGATCGCCATTCGTCAAGCCCAGCTTTACAAACAAACTCAGGCACAGGTAAAAGAACTAGAAAAACGCGATCGGCAAAAAAACCAATTTCTCAGAACTTTGTCTCAAGAACTGCGGACACCAATAACTAGCATTAGCCTTGCAGTCCAAACGCTTGAAAGTGTCCTCACCCCGGCAGAAATATCAGAGATAGAAATAGTTCCGCAACTCTTGCAAATTCTACATAACGAGTGTGGACGAGAAAGCAAATTAATTAACGACCTACTCACACTCACATATCTCGAAGCCGAACCCGATCCCCCAACTTTGATTCCCATTGACTTTCAAAGTTGGCTTCACCCAATTATCGAGTCTTTTCGAGACCTCACCAACTGCCAGCGACAGCAATTAAACCTGAGTTTTGCTCATGCGCTGCCGCCTTTGGAGACAGATATCACTGATTTGGAGCGAATTGTCACCGAACTGCTCAACCATGCCTGCAAATACACCCCAGCGGGCGAATCTATTACAGTTTCGGCTCACCTGATAGGGAATGCAGTAGAGCTTAATATTACCAATTCTGGGATAGAGCTTACCAGCAATGAACTGTCACGAATTTTTGAGCCTTTCTATCACCTTTCCAAACACGATCCTTGGAAACATAGCGGCACTGGACTGGAATTGGCATTAGTGCAGAAAATGGTCAGACATTTAGGCGGCTCAATTGATGTAGAAAGTGCAGCAGGTCAAACCACCTTCACTGTCAAATTCCCCTTTTAACTGTTTTTTGGTGCGGCACTAGCTAAATTGTCAGAAATTATGCTACTATTGTTATTCGTGTGGGTGACTAGCTCAACGGTAGAGCAGTAGACTCTTAATCTATTGGTTGCGGGTTCGATTCCCTCGTCACCCATCCTTTCTAGCCCTCCAAAATTTCCCCTTGCCTAAATCGAGCAAGTGCCACACTCGGAAATACCCTATTTTCGGGGATAAAGGCCACTAAAGCTTCGACTAATTTAACTAAAAACCCCTCTTGCCTTTTGGCAGTCCAGTCGAATTTTTAGGTTGTCCACTGGACAGCAAATTATTAGAGCGAAAATGCTAGTCCAAGACGTAGCGAAAATTATCCGTAGGCGTAGCCCGTCGTAGATATCGCAAATTTCTGTAATGATGAACATATCTTCAGGTACGGTTCCCCAGTCGAGAAATCCCCCCTGCGATCGCTACCTACCGAAGATAAGACGCGGTAAATTAAATATGTAGCCTCTAAAAATAAATGCTACGTAAATGCTACAAACTCGCTTGCTTGTTACGGGCTGGCGTTAACGACATACCGCAACACTCCTACCAGTATGGGGAGAAATCATAAATAATTTCGTTTTCCAAGCGATTGTATTATGCATAAAAAACTACAACAAACCATCAAACCGCTGTTAAAAACCTTCTTAGCCCTAAGCTTAGTATTAGCTTTGGCTCTTGGTCACGCCGATGGTGCATTAGCAGCCCGCAGTGGGGGTCGCATCGGTGGTGGCTCCTTTAGAGCGCCTTCTAGTCGCACCTATACACCGCGAACTTATGCACCTCCTGGTGGGGGCGGATACTATCCTGGTGGTGGTTTTGGTGGTGGCTTTGGCTTTCCCTTCCTGATTCCCTTCTGGGGTATTGGAGGAGGATTTGGTGGTCTATTTTCCATCTTAATTTTCTTCGCGATCGCTAATTTCTTATTGCAAACTTTCCGCCGCGTCTCTAGCGGTGAAGCAGGAGAAGCAGATTACAGCAGTAACTCTCCGGTTTCTGTAACTCGTTTGCAAGTAGGTTTGTTAGCTCAAGCCCGTGAATTGCAAAATGAACTCAACCACATTGCTGAAACTGCTGATACTAACACCCCAGAGGGTAGAGCAGAAATTCTCCAAGAAGCCAGCCTAGCTTTACTCCGCCATCCCGAATACTTTGTATATGCAGGTGGTGGCACTCAACAAGCCAGTTTGAATTCAGCTGAAGGTCAGTTTAATCGGCTGTCACTGGCAGAACGCAGCAAGTTTAGTGAAGAAACTCTTTCTAACGTCAACAACCAGCTAAGAGAAGCCCTTGCCAAAGATGCTTTACCGCCGGCTGGTGAACTCGACAACCCCACCCGCCTATTTACCGAAGGCCCTGGTGAATACATTATCGTCACTTTACTAGCGGCGACATTAGGTAAGTTTGAAATCCCTACAGCGATTAACAGTGCTGATGATTTGCGTCAAGCTTTGCGCCAAATTGGTAGCATCCCTAGTGACAAGCTTCTAGCAATTGAAGTTCTTTGGACTCCGCAAGCTGAAAATGATACCCTGACATCTGATGATGTGTTGGCAAATTATCCTGATTTGAGACTTGTTTAATCTCTAAGAAATTTCGCGTTTTAGTGCTAAGAAATAACTTGCCATCTTGGTGAAACAAATAAATTCCCCCTTGAGAGCAATAACTAGAAAACCGTTTGTCAATGACAAGCGGTTTTTTGTAGAGCTTATCCGAAAAATGGGTTTAAAACCCTGTGCTTCCAGCACGGCTTTAAAGTAATGAGTAAGGAGTAATGAGTGGATGAAAAACGGGTATCAATACTTGTCGGTTAAGGGGAAAAGGGGAAGGGAAAAGGGGAAAGAAAAAACCTTTAACCTTTACCCTTTAACCTTTTCCCAAAACCCAATTCCGAGTTAAAAATCCAAAACCTGAGCAGTATTGAAACGGGTATTTACTCATTACTTATTAATTATTACTCATTACTCCAGAATCACCGACCGTACCCTTCTCCTGACGGAGAAGCTGCGCGAACGGGAACGCCAAGGGCGAACACGGTGGTGAGGATATCAACCAGTAATCAATATGTATTAGAAAAATTATTCTTAGTCAAAACTTTGGTAGTATTATCAAAATGCATTATACGCAAAGCGTTATCTTATGCCTAGTGTTGAACCCGAAGAAAACCGAGAGCATCGCATTAAAACAGAAATCATTGTAGATGCTGAAGACAAAGAAGACCGGGCTATGGGTTGGTATTATTACCTCGAAGAGACTCTGAATTTTCCCTTTCTGGCTAAATGGACTAAGAAGGGACGCAAATCAGGTTCCGTCGAGGAGAAACAAGTGGAAGTGCTGGGAATGGCCCCAGATGATGAGTGCTTAAAAGATATGTTGGTAGAAGTGGCTTACCTTAATGGTAAAGATGATGATGTATATTCTGCAAAGTTATCTGAAATAATAGCCATTGATGCTGATAGTGAAACTCAAGAAGCGATCGCAGACTGGCTCTATTGGATTGCTAGAGGGTATAAGTTTTAAACTCTAGGACAAATACCGAATGACGCGGCAGGGATTGCCAGCAGCGACAACATTTTCAGGTATGTCTTTGACAACTACACTGCCAGCACCAATAGTTGTATTATCACCAATAGTTACACCTGGACAAATAATTGCACTGCCACCAATCCAGACATTGTTACCAATGTTAATTGGGGCAGCTAATTCTCTCCCAGAAAGGCGAATTTCTGGCTCTATCGGATGATAAGCAGTATAAATTTGTACATAAGGAGCGCATAAGACATTTTCACCAATGTGAACTGGATTGCAGTCTAAAATTACACAGCCATAATTCATATACAATTTGTCGCCAGCGAAAATATTACTGCCATAATCACAGTGAAACGGCGGCACAATTAATACTTTTTCACCAATCTTTCCAAATAATTCTTGCAAAATTTGCTGGCGTTGCTCTTGCTGTTCTTCGGTTGTAGAATTGTAGCTTCGCAACAGACGACTAGCTCGCTTATTTTCGGCAGCCAATTCTGGATCTTCCGCCAAATACAATTCCCCTGCGAGCATTTTCTGTTTTTCGGTTTTTTCCATGACAGACTTATTTTAAAAAGGGACTGGGGACTGGGGACTGGGGACTGGGAAAACTTGGAAGGCATTCAGACCATTACCCAAGTTTTGTTCGCGCAGCGTCTCGTAGAGAAGAAAACTCTTCCTAGTCCCCAGTACCGGAGCGCCGAAGTCGGGGAATCCTGGCGCGACCCGTTGAAGTGGCAGCAGAAAGAACTATTTAACTAAATATGGCATAAGTAGCTTTTCCTTGCCGTTTCGCTCGGTACATCGCAATATCAGCATCTCGCAGCAAAGTTGCAGGCTCCTCATAATTACTAAAATTCCAAGTAATACCAATGCTGGCTGTAGTAGATAATTGATATCCATTCAGGTTAACTGGCGATCGCAATGAGTCTTGAATACGTCTAGCGACATTAGTAGCGTCGGTAATGTCTTTAATATCCTCCAAAAGAACAGTAAACTCATCACCACCAAATCGTGCTACCGTATCGCCACTGCGTAAACACGACTCTAAACGTCTAGCGATCGCTACTAAAAAATCATCCCCTATTCCATGCCCAAAGCGATCGTTAATCTCTTTGAAGCCATCTAAATCCAAAAATAAAACTGCAAAATAATAATCGCTTCTGCGTTTGCTACGTTCAATGGTTTGTCTGAGGCGATCTAAAAATAAAACACGATTCGGTAATGCTGTCAGCCCATCATAAAACGCATTGCGGATCAGTTGCGCCTCTGTCTGTTTACGCTTGGTGATGTCTTGAAAAACTAAAACCGCGCCAGTAATATTCCCTTTTTGATCGCGGATAGGTGCAACATTATCCCCAATCGCTATTTCTTTGCCATCTTTGGTAATCAATGTACAGTTTTCTGGTAGATTGAAAATTTCACCTGCTTCCATTACATAAGTGGCTAAATTTTCAATTGTTTCTCCTACATCTTTGTCAACTAAGTTAACTACTTCTACTAAATCTTTTCCTAATGCTTCACTTTGTTTCCAACCAGTCATTAGTTCTGCAATGGGATTCATCATTTGAATACAACCATTTGCATAAGTTACAATCACTGCACAACCCATACTGTTAATAATTGCTCCTAGCCTCTGTTTTTCTTCGTATAATATTTTTTTACTCTGATGTTTATACAGAGCCATTTCAATGGCAAAATGTAAATCACTTTCAATAAATGGTTTGACTATGTAACTAAAAGGCTCACTTAGCTGATTTTTATTATGTAATGTTTTATATTCTGAACACTCTGTTAAATATACTACAGGTACATGGAAGTGATTCTGGATAATATCCGCTACATGCACACCGTCAATTTCCCCAGCTAGGCAGATATCAATTAATACTAAATGTGGATGAGTTTCTGCTACCTTTTTTATTGCCTCTTCACCAGACTGAGTTATTTCTGAAACTGAATAACCTAATTTTTGTAAACTTTTTCTAATATTTGAGGCTAGGGCTTTTTTATCCTCAACAACTAGGATTTTTCGGGCGAACATGTTAAAACAACCTGTTTGCTAAGGTTCAGATTTTTATTGTGGGTGTCAAACTCAATCAAAAAGTTATTATCTTATCATAAACAATCTCTCACCTACCCTGTTTTCTTGCTTGATATAAATTACTGACTAATGAGCAAATAGTAATGTTATTAACCTCCCATAATTTCTCTGCTTGTCAAAGCTAATTTTGATGATTTCATGCAGCTAATATCATGTCATTAACATCAAAAGTATAAATACCATGTAATTACCAGCAATTCAAAACTGATTTTCAAAAATATGCAATGTTTTTTTAAAGCAAACTAGAGATATTAAGTATAGTATTTATGTAAAAATTAATCAAGAATAAAAGTTGATAGAATGACAATATACTACTTTTATATAAGTTGAAAAAGTTAATATTTTGTGTTGTATATAATGCAATAATGTGCATCTACCAAATTGCTACAAAAAATTAATAATTATCTGGAATTAAAGACTTTAATATCGCTTTGGCTACGAATGGTTTTTGTCTCAATCTTGGTTTAAATTGCCGTCTGAAACTCTCTTAAATTTTGAATGGTGAGTTCAATGATGTTATTTATAACTATTCATCGCTTCTGGTTAATGCTTAATCACAAATCCTGCGATCTGAAAATATGCAAGTTAAATGCTCATCAGCAGATCGCGGGATTTTTTAGTTTTTTGAGAATGAGTGGGTGCTGGGGGCAATAGCAGGAAAGATTCTCTTTGTGAGATACTTCCACGCTCCACCTAAACCCACTTTGTTTGCTGACTTATAGATATTGAAAAAAAACACTTTTGTGTTTTAGAGATTGGACTTACTTTTAGTCAGTTCAATGCTAATTTTGCCACCAAAGTCTGGAATAGGTGCAGCAGGTTTGCTGAGAGTGACTTGGACTTTTGTTACACGATCGCACTCCTGGAGGATAGAATCTGCGATCGTTGTTACCAATTTCTCCACCAAAACAAATTTAGACGTTTTGATCAGATGTTGTATCAAGCTAATGACGCTGCGATAATCTAAAGTGTCTTCGATCGCGTCAGTCTTGGCCGCTGTGGAGATATCCAACCATAACCTTACATCCACCTCAAACCATTGTCCTAGCACCTGTTCTTCTGGTAGATACCCAGTGTAGCCATAGCCGCGAATTCCCGTTAAATGAATGCAGTCCATAAAAGTTTGAAAGCAAATTGGGCATTTTGTAGAAAGTGAAGCAAGTTTGCTTGGAGATTTTCTTTCCCAGAAACTCGCGTGACAGTGTTGGGTTCCATCACCGCATTGATGGATTTTAAATTGAATTTCCCTAGACGAAATCTAAAATTTAAGATTGTTTTATAGCTATGTTTAATTTAATGCCGATCGCCTTTAAAAATGTTAATCAACTTTGGGCTTATATTTTAACAGAGACGCTAAAGCGGTTGGGATTGACTTGTGCCATCATTTGTCCTGGATCACGATCTACACCCTTAGCGATCGCATTTGCTCAACAAGCACCTGAAATTGAAGCGATTTCCATTCTCGATGAACGTTCCGCCGCCTTTTTTGCTTTGGGACAAGCGAAAGCAACCGGACGCCCTGTGGTACTAGTTTGCACCTCTGGTACAGCAGGAGCCAACTTTTATTCAGCAGTCATCGAAGCCTCATATAGTCGCGTACCACTGTTGATATTAACCACCGATAGACCCCCAGAATTGCGAGATTGTCACTCTGGGCAAACTGTAGATCAATTGAGATTATATGGAAACTACCCAAATTGGCAAACAGAGTTAGCCTTACCCTCCGCCGATCTGGGAATGCTAGCTTACCTGCGACAAACGGTAATTCATAGCTGGGAAAGAGCGCAAACTCCTACAAAGGGGCCAGTACATTTGAATATTCCCTTTCGCGATCCCTTAGCGCCTGTACCAGATGGAACCGACTTGAGTTATTTGCGATCGCAGTTTCACCCAGAAGACTTTTTCGCAGGAATAGCAAACCCATGCCCCATGCCCAATGCCCAATGCCCAATGCCCAAAGAGTGGAAAGAATGCGATCGCGGCATTATTATCGCAGGTGTTGCTCAACCGCAGCAACCAGAAGAGTATTGTAGAGCGATCGCGCAACTTTCCCACACTCTCAAATGGCCTGTGCTAGCTGAGGGACTTTCCCCAGTCAGAAATTATGCCGAACTCAACCCTTATTTAATTTCCACTTATGACCTGATTTTGCGAAATCAGCAACTAGCAAAGCAGCTAGCGCCCGAAATGGTGATTCAGGTGGGTGAAATACCTACGAGTAAAGAACTGCGTAGCTGGATAGATGCAACCCAACCGCAACGCTGGGTAATTGACAACAGCGATCAAAATCTCGATCCTTTGCACGGGAGAACGACGCATTTAAGGATATCTATAGAAGACATAAAAGTAGAGGAGGGAAATTTATCTTTATCCTCAAAATATGTGCAGCAATGGTGTGATGCGGAAACTAAGGTGAGGTTAGCTGTTGATCAGACGATGGGGAAAATAGATGAAATCATTGAGAGTAAAGCAGCCTGGTTAATTTCTCAGATTTTACCGCCCAGAACGCCTCTGTTCATTGGCAACAGTATGCCTGTGCGGGATGTGGAATATTTCTGGAAACCGAATAATTTAGGAGTGCGATCGTATTTTAACCGGGGTGCAAATGGCATTGATGGCACATTATCCACTGCTTTAGGAATTGCCCATCGCCAGCAAAGTAGTGTGATGTTAACGGGAGATTTAGCACTGTTACATGACACCAATGGTTTTTTAATCCGCAATAAGTTTGTTGGACATTTGACGATTGTCTTAATCAATAACAATGGCGGTGGTATTTTTGAAATGTTACCGATTGCCAAGTTTGACCCACCATTTGAAGAGTTTTTTGGCACTCCCCAGGATATTGATTTTGCTCAGTTGTGCGCTACTTATAATGTGCAGCATGAATTGATTACTTCTTGGCAACTGTTGCAGGAAAGATTAAACCCGCTTCCAACTAAGGGAATCCGGGTTTTGGAGGTGCGGACAAATCGTAAAAAAGATGCTCAGTGGCGACAGGATAATTTACGAAACTTTGCCGAAGATATTACTGCAACTTAACTAAGCCAATAAATTTTGCTAAATAGAGGGAGAAAATATAGCATTTAGGTGAAAAGTAAGAACCGTTTATAGTATCAAAGTTAAAGATGCTTTATTACAATTGTTTCAAATAATAATGCTGTTCACCCGTATTACTTGATCATGGCTTGAAGCAAAAAGCAAGAAAGAGTGCTGAATAGGGCGCATCAGTTTTAAGTTTTCAAGTAATGAATATTGACTATTTAGTAAAGCATCCAACTACTATCATCAGTTATATGATTAACTTCATCATCAAAATCATAGGGTTTAATTATGTATTGTATTAAATTTTGAACTTGCTTTGTATTATCGTAGAAAGTGACATTATTATCTTTTAAGGCACAAAAGAAAGGATCTTCTGCAATATAGTTATTTTGGTCTATTTGGGGAAAATATCCTTTTATATTTGCCTCATAACATAAAAGCCAATTTTTAGAATATAAATTCTTGTCAGTTAGATCATGTTTTACTATGCTTTCCCATTTTTTAAATTCTAATCTATCTTTAATGACATCATAATTTTGATATAAATCTAAAGCAACAATAGCTACAACAGAATCTTCTAAGTCAGAAATTGCCTGAATTGTTTTTCCTTCAATTGGTATGTTTAGCGTCTTGCTTAACCATAATGCCCATGAAACCTCATGACTATGATTTAGATTACTATGTTTACAAATTAGCGAATTGATTGTACAAGATATTTTTTCTTTATTTAATTCATATCCTAAAATCGAATAGCTAAGTAGTATTTCTGTAGCTATAACTAATGCATTTGGTGCAACCATAATTGATTGTAATATAAATGATTCATAGAGATTCCAATTGTCATGTTTTATACAAATTTTACTGACTTTACGAAGACCATATTTAATTACAAAGTCCTCTGGAAATAACTTTGAATATTCAAATACTTTACTGAAGTAAGTTATGATATCACTATGCTGTTCTACTATATTTTTATCACTAATAGGATATCGTCTCATCTCTGACACCCAAATTGGCTCAATAGATTCGGGAAGCTCAACAATAAAAGTTTTTTCGGAATTATTTTCTAATTCAAACTCTTGAAGTATTTTATGTATTTGAGAAAGTGCAAATTCTGCATCTGAGAGAGAGTTGAAATATAAATAATAATCATCCATATAACGAAATCCATCAAAAATAAAAGGTATTACTTGTTTAAGTCTTTTATCCACGGCAGAACCAATAATTTCTGCTATGATCAATGATGAATCAGTCCCAATAGGAATGCCTAATGTCTGTTGATCTTGTGTATTCCGAACGCAACGATCAATTTTGTTTCCTATTAGAGATTCATTTCTATTTATTTTAGAGATATCTTTCCCGTGAATAGCCCACGGAATACTATGAGTATAAATAGTAGAATAAAATCTCGAAATGTCAGTGTGAAGACAATAAGAATAACCTACTGAACGGATAACCCGCCAATCTAGCAAATCTTTGTAATTGGCAGATACAGCCCGTTCAATAGTTGAATCACTACTAAGGGAAGATTCTATGCCTGGGAAAGGTTCTGTATCTAAGGAATATTCATTCCTTTTTTCACAGCAAAATAATAATGGTTTATATAGAAAAGAAGTTTCAATAGATTCCCTCACCTGTTGCCAATTATCAGATAATGTATTGCATAAAATAATTTGATGGAGAGGATTTGGAATTGCTAAATTGCGACGGGAATATTTACTTTTAGGAAATGAATAATAAGAGCATTTACTAGAAGACTTTTTTGGTGTTTCTTGAACAATGCTATTAATTTTATCTAAATTATTTGCAAGTCCTTCTGTTGTAAATGCTGGCACTAACTCTTTAGGAAAAAAACCGCTTCTAATAAAATCTTCGGTCTGAATAAGAGGAGAATTGGTTTGTATCATTGCACTATGGGTTTAAATTCAATTTCTAGTATATTGTAGCACTATATTTACAGTATTATTGACTATGTATAATAATAAAGAACTAATGTCCTTAGAGGCTGAAACTCTTTCTGTATATTTAAAAAATCTCTACACCTTTATCATTACCTAATCCCGCTATTCAGTAACACTTCCGATCAGACACACAAAGTTTTGCTTAACGTACTTACAGTAGGTTTATTTAAAAAAATCACGCTCTTGGTTCTTCTTTGCGCCTCTGCGTGAGATTTACCCTCTTGGTTGACCTTGTAACCACCCTTCCAAGTCCGCGATCGCAATCTCAATTCCAACAACTTTCTTAAGCAATTTCACTAAATAGTCGTTTTAACAGTCGGAGGAGGAGCGATCGCACTTTTTATTCCATCGTTTCTGATATACCCGCGTGTCTGCAAATGCTTCTTCACTTTGGGAAACTTTATTTGTAGTGCGATGCCCTTCTTCTCTGCGTCTCTTGGTGAAACTTATCCGCTTACTTCACCTTGTAACCACCCTTCCAAATCAGCAAGAGAAGAGAAATCCAACAAAGCATCACCTAAAGCTTCCAACTGTTCCACCGATAACTCTTGAATCTGGGACAGAAGCGCATCAGGAATATTACCCACGCGCCGATTTAATTGTCGTAAAACTATCGCTCTTTCTCCTTCAACTTTTCCTTCCTCTCGTCCTTCAACCTTTCCTTCGATCTTTCCTTCCTCTCGCCCTTCTTCTTTCGCTTCCAGAATAGCCCGTGGTTCTTCCAAATTCAGTCCCAACATCGCTTGAATCTCCTCTCGACTAAGGTTAGAAAACTTGTAAACAATAATCGTCGTAACTAAATCAATTATCGCTTGCTCCGATTGTTGCTGTGCTTGCTCCAACAAAAACCGCGCCCCTTCTACTGCTTCCGTTTCAGAAGTAACATTTGTCAGCAACATCAAACCCAATCCCAAAGGTTGTTCTCGCAAATCCCCCAACTCATCCAAATAAACCCGCCTGATTTGACCACTTTCTAATAAAGCGCGGTGAATCGTTGAGTTAGAAGGTTCCAAGCTGCGAGAAGCAAAAATTATTACCCCAAACCAGTCATCGTAACGGATAGAGTTGCGGTAGAGAAACAAAAACAATTCGCTAAAGAAGCGGTGATATAAGTCTTCGTCCTTCTGAAACTGGACTTCTGCAAAAAAGACGGTTTTGGAAACTGCATTCGCGGGAGGTAAAAACACTCCATCAATCCGAAACGCCGTTTCTTTCACCTCAACCGATTCAAACTGGTAATTTTCCGCTTCTGCGGGTGGTTCATCTACTAATTCAAACAGCAAACCGGGGAATTGCTTAAATAATTTGTAGAAGATGGTGTCACGTCGCATTTTTATTCCTCAACACCCAGACAATTACCAGATTGTAAAGGGTTGAGATACCAATTTTAGCGTAGGCGTAGCCCACCGCAGGTATCGCATGTTCCTACGTCCGCGATAAAATTCTTGAAGCAACAGCGCACTCCATAACAATGCAAATTAACTGGGAAACTGCCAAAACCTACGAAGATATTCTGTATCAAAAAACCGATGGCATTGCAAAAATCACTATTAACCGTCCCCATAAACGCAATGCTTTCCGTCCTGAAACTGTCTTTGAACTGTACGACGCTTTCTGTAATGCTCGTGAAGATACTACTATTGGTGTCGTCCTATTTACGGGTTATGGCCCACACACTGATGGCAAATATGCTTTCTGTTCTGGTGGCGATCAAAGTGTGCGGGGACATGCGGGTTATGTGGATGATACTGGCATCCCCCGCTTGAATGTGCTGGATTTACAACGCCTGATTCGTTCGATGCCGAAAGTGGTGATTGCTTTAGTAGCGGGATATGCGATCGGTGGGGGACATGTCCTACACTTGATTTGCGACCTTACTATCGCTGCCGATAACGCCATTTTCGGACAGACTGGCCCGAAAGTCGGCAGTTTCGACGGTGGTTTTGGAGCCAGCTATCTCGCCCGCATTGTGGGACAAAAAAAAGCTAGAGAAATTTGGTTTCTCTGTCGCCAATATGATGCCCAACAAGCACTAGAAATGGGTTTAATTAATTGCGTCGTCCCAGTGGAACAACTAGAAACCGAAGGGATTCAATGGGCGCAAGAGATTTTAGAAAAAAGCCCGATCGCAATTCGATGTCTCAAAGCCGCCTTCAACGCTGATTGTGACGGACAAGCTGGTTTACAAGAGCTTGCTGGCAATGCCACGTTACTCTATTACATGACAGAAGAAGGGTCTGAAGGCAAACAAGCCTTTCTCGAAAAGCGGCCACCAGATTTTCGCTCTTTTCCTTGGCTACCTTAAAATTGCAAAAATCGCACCCTTTAATGAGGTGCGATTTTTGTAGATGTCAAAATTTACAGCACTAAATATCTTAAAAACAAATCTTATCTTAAGCAGACTACGAACTCTATTCAGTAATAATGGATGACTAAATAACAACTGCTTTAGTCTTTAGCTGTTCGGATATAGAGACATTTATTTCCTCAACAGGGGCAAGAGCAGCATTGTCTAAATCTGAAGCTAGAGATTGACAAGATGTTAAAACTGGGGCTGCATCTGGCAAACTCCAAGCATCTTCCAAGGTTTCCCAAGAAGGTGCAAAAGGTGGGAGCGCCAAAGAGCAAGCCTTCCAAGTTGCTTGAACAGGCGCTCCTAACTGCTGACACGTTCCGCCACGGCGACCTTCTGGCTGGTAATGACGGCAATATCTACAGGCAGATGCTAAAACTTTAATAGGTTTCATTTGGATTAATCTTTAGTGCAGTTCTGGCTAAATTTCATCCTTATATTTTGCTTCTATATATAAAGACGGATAAGAGCCAAAAAGTCATTATTTTCTCTAGGTTTCAGCGATCCCAGGGCAAAAATAAACTTCAGGATGTTTTTATAATCTTGTTATATATTTCAATAATCGTTAGAGTGGTCACCTATAGATTTTGGCTAAAACTTATTAGGGATCAAGACTAAAACTAAAGCTTTTGATTTATCCAGCCTTTTAACTTCCTCCTTAAGGATGGGTTAAACCATAGAAGTTTAGATAAATAGTCTGCTTTGTATACCACACTTGGCATATTTTAACAGGAAAATATCTTTTTTCTCCAAAATCAGAACTATATAAATTCTGCTTAACGAATAATCGCTAAACTATTTTGCTTTTAATTTAGGACTGACTTGCTTCAAAACTGTTTAGCAGCACAGACAGAACAGACTGCCCAGCGCTGGAGTTCGCCGGGTGGGGTGGGAGATTGACACTGGGGACAAAGGGGTAAGCCATGCGATCGCGATCGCATCACCTTCGCCCAATTCCCAAAAGCAGCATTCACATCCTTGGTGGGTGTCATATCAGGGCGGCTAATCTCATCACCAAGGTAACTGGGATGCTCATGGGGCGAAACCGTTTGTTGCTGTTTTCTCTCGACAGATGGATTTTGCCAGCCAGCAGTAGAAAAGCGAATATCAACCAAAGGCGTTGGCAGCTTTTTATTCAACTTTAAAAGCAGAGATGTGCGACCAAAAGTCATGTTTTGCGCCCAAGCAGCACTAGAAGTTGCTACGGACAAAACATCGCGCTGAATTGACAATGGTCGAGTATTTGCGGCAACTACTGGGCCAACAACTTCTGCCCAACACTTGAGCAGAAGTTGAAATGGTTGCTCCTGCCATTTAGCCTGCTTTTCTAGAACGCCTAAAATATCATTTATTGATTTCAACGACATCATTCAAAGTGCTGAGTGAGGAGTGAAGCAGGGAATAGGGTACAGGTTACAGGGTGCAGATTCTTCCCTATCACCTGTCACCAGT
>NZ_KV757730.1:23771-32229 GCF_001712795.1 Nostoc sp. KVJ20 | reverse complement strand
ATTCCCTATCACCTGTCACCTGTCACCTCTCCCCTAATCCCCAATCTATTTAGATAATTTCCGCTACTATTGTCACAAATATATCTAAAGTTCATTCCAACATGTCTATGTTTGAGGTACAGAAGCAATGACTCAAAACCCTCTGAACGACTCCGCTACTAATCAATCGTCTAAAACATCTGGTTTGAAACCAGTACTAGCAGCAGCACTTGCAAGTTTAGAAGTGCCGTTAGATCAAGAGTTAGCTCGATACCGACGCACGCGAAGTGGTTTGGTGTCATCTAAGCAGTCTCGTGTTGCAAGTTATATGAGCAGTCAACCCCAATCGTTGACTGTTATTCCTACAACATCGGGAAAAACTCAGTCATCAGGAACGGAAATTAAAACCAACGTACCGCCTGCATCTGTACCCGTGAATCATCAGGGAACCTCAGCGCCAGCTACGGCAAAAATTGACGTATCACCCCCACCTCCATCTTCTGTAGCTGTGAATCCTGAGATAAACCTAGCGCCAGCTACGCCAAAAACCGAGGAACTGAATAATCTTAATGTTTCCTCCACCTCCGATACTAAAACCCAAACTCAACTTCCACCACCCCCGCCCAACTTTACTAGTAGCATTGTGCCAGCGATCGTTAAAAATACTAAAAGCGAAAATCTCTTGCAGCCAGATGAAACTCCTAAGCACCCAGATGACTATTTGGAATCTAGTGAAGCACTGCTGCGAAGTCTGACAGAAGAACAACCAGAAATTAAGAAACCAAGCAATTCTAACGACAGTCTGCTATCACCTTTGGGTATCGGCTCGATGTTACTGCTATTGGTGGCGAGTCTGACTTTGGGTTATGTAGTGTTCAATCCCAAAAGCTTGCCACAATGGAGTTTAGGCAATTTGTTTAACGGAAACTCGCCTCCTGCAACAGAAAATACCGAGGAAGTTGGGAGTAATGCCCAACCTCAAATCCAGCCACCAAGTACATCTATACCCAAGTATCCCAATCTAGCTGCCCAAGAGTTTCCTGAAGTGAGAGATCCCAAGGATGTAGTTGGCTTAAAACCCAAAGTCCAACCAACTCCCCAAAACCCTACAAATCCTCAAGCGGCATTACCTGAACCCAACACAGCCCTAAAACCGACAAATCCGATCGCCTTAGCACCAGTACCGACACTACAATCCTTGCCTCCCCTGAATTTGCCTCCCACTCCAACAGCAAAAACCTCGCCTAATCCAATCGCAACCTCACCAAAACCGGATGCAGAAATCAAACCAGCAACAGATGGGTTTTATCATGTAGTGATAGAGAATAAAGGCGCGGCTTATGCCTCAGCACGGCAAGTAATTCCTGATGCTTATTTATCACCCAACAAAGAATTGATTTATCTGGGTGCTTTTAAAACTAAAGAACAAGTACAACAACATCTGAAATTGTTACAGGCAAGAGGAATTAAAGCACGGGTTCAGCAGCCATAAGTTGCAAAAATCTACGATACCATGAGATAACAGTGCTGAGTTTTGAGTGCTGAGTTTTGAGTGTTGAGTCAATGAGTGCTGAGTCAATGAGTGCTGAGTGCTGAGTAGTAAGAGACAAAATCTTGTTTGTTTACAGCCCTACAACAAAAAATATGAATATTAGATTCAGGACTCTAACTGGGCATTCAGCACTCATTGACTAACCTATGACAGAGTAATATTATACTTAGGACTTTAACTACGCACTCAATACTCCATAACTAATTCAAAACTCAGTACTGGCTCAACGCCCCGCTAACAGCACTTAGCACTCAGCAATCAGCACTCAGCACTCATTACTGAGTTTCGTGAATGGAGAGCCGATATGGAATTAATCAAGCGTATCCTGCGGGTGATTCGCGCTAATCTTAATAGTTTGATCGGCGGTGCAGAAGATCCAGAAAAGATTCTGGAGCAAACTGTCTTGGAGATGCAGGAAAATCTAGTGCGGTTGCGGCAGGGTGTAGCACAAGCGATCGCTACCCAGAAACGTACTGAACGACAGGCAGCAGCCGCCAATTCTCAAACAGAAGAATGGTATCGCCGCGCCCAATTGGCACTGCAACAAGGCAACGAACCTCTAGCACGGGAAGCTTTAACTAAGCGCCAAGCGTATAAACAAACCGCTACAGCCCTATTTTCCCAAATAGAGCAGCAAAACGATATAGTAGCTAGGCTAAAAAAGGATATGCGATCGCTAGAGTTAAAAATTTCCGAGGCGAAAACTAAAAAAGATATGTATATCGCTCGCGCCCGTTCTGCTGAAGCGTCTTCTCGCCTCCAGGAAATGCTTGGTGGAGTTTCTACCACCAGCAGTCTAAGTGCCTTTGAGCGCATGGAAGAAAAAGTTTTGCAAATAGAAGCTCAATCCGAAGCGATCGCTCAACTCGGTAGCGACGACTTGGAAACACAATTTACTTCCTTGGAATCTAATAATAATGTAGATGCCGAGTTGGCAGCGATGAAGGTGCAGGTTTTAAACCAGGCAGAAAACACACAGCACAACAATCTCCTCACTGAGGAAAACCAGAAGACAGTGCAGCCTCCCCAACAGCAGTTACCCAAAACTCAGGACTCTTGAAAAGCAAGCAAGGGAGCAGGGGGAGATGAGGGACATAAGGGGGACAAGGGGACAAGAGGTGAGAACTTGAAACAAGTCTTTCCCCTTGTCCCCATGCCCAATGCCCCATGCCCCATGCCCCATGCCCCCTGCCCCATGCCCCCTGCCTCTTCTTGAAGTTCGGCTAATTACCCCAGTTTGGAGATATCTTAACAATTAAGAGTTGTTGGGAGGTACTGATTCAAGCCGGAAAGATTACATTGAAATAGGTAGCTATTAAAAAAGTAAAAAAGCTAACTGTCCAACAAAAAGCGTAAAGCACACAAGGAAAAACAAAGTTATGGGATTATTCGATCGCATTAAGCGAGTTGTTAGTTCTAACCTCAACGACCTGGTTAACAAAGCCGAAGACCCCGAAAAAATGCTAGAGCAAGCCATCCTGGAAATGCAGGAAGACTTGGTGCAGCTTCGTCAAGGAGTAGCTCAGGCGATCGCCGCCCAAAAACGCAGCGAGAAACAGTACAATGATGCCCAAAATGAAATTAATAAGTGGCAACGCAATGCCCAACTGGCTCTACAAAAAGGTGATGAAAACTTAGCACGACAAGCCTTAGAGCGGAAGAAGACTTATACTGACACCAGTACTGCCCTCAAAGCTAGTTTAGATACCCAAAGCACTCAAGTTGAAACCCTCAAGCGCAACTTAATCCAGCTGGAAAGCAAAATTTCTGAGGCTAAGACCAAGAAAGAAATGCTCAGAGCGAGAATCACCACTGCTAAAGCCCAAGAACAACTCCAAAACATGGTCAGTGGGATGAATACCAGCAGTGCCATGTCTGCCTTCGAGCGGATGGAAGAAAAAGTCTTGATGCAAGAAGCTCGGGCCCAGTCAGCAGGAGAGTTAGCAGGTGCCGATTTAGAAAGCCAATTTGCCCGATTGGAAGGTAGTAGCGATGTTGATGATGAATTGGCAGCTTTGAAAGCGCAAATGCTACCACCCGCAGCTCCACAAAATCAAGCTCAACTGCCACCGCAACAACAAGAAACCACTGCTCCTAATCCCAAATCTAATGAGGTGGTTGATGCCGAGTTAGATTCACTACGCAAGCAATTGGATCAACTGTAAAATTGGCAGAAAACTTATTTGAGCTAGTCCCACACCTATTGGCTGTGGGATTTTACGTCATTAGTCAATAGTTAACAGTCCTAATAACTATGAATTATTGACTATGGACTATTGACGACTTTGGGATAAAGTATTGTGTGTGCCAACTTTGATCGCCACCTGACGGAGACTGCAATGAGTAAGGCTGTAATCACCATAACTGATGCTGAGTTTGAAACCGAAGTGTTAAAAGCCGAGCAGCCTGTATTAGTTTACTTTTGGGCTTCCTGGTGTGGGCCTTGTCAATTGATGTCGCCCCTGATTAACTCAACCGCTACCAAATATAGCGATCGCCTCAAAGTCGTTAAGATGGAAATTGACCCTAACCCACTCACTGTTAAGCAGTACCAAGTGGAAGGTGTACCTGCCCTCAGACTATTTCAAGGAGATAAACTACTAGAATCCACTGAAGGAGTTATCGGCAAAGATAAATTACTTGCTCTTTTAGATACTCACTTAAGCAGTAATTAGTCAATAGTTCATAGCAAATGACCAATGACCAATGACTAATGACCAATGACTAATGACTAACATACAGTTTGCACAACGTTTACAACCCCTACAATCTAATGTATTTGCTGATATGGACAGAGCCAAGGCAGTCGCTTTGGCCGCTGGACGACAGATAATTGATTTGTCCTTGGGGTCTTCTGATCTACCAGCCGAGGCACACGTAATTGAGGCGATCGCCCAATCTCTCCACGATCGCAGTACCCACGGCTATCTGTTGTTTAACGGTACTCAAGGGTTTCGCGAAGCCGCAGCCAAATGGTATGAACAAAAATTTGGCATCAGAGTAGATCCTCAAACTGAGGTACTACCTCTGATTGGTTCTCAAGAAGGTACAGCCCATTTACCCCTAGCAATACTCAATCCAGGAGATTTTGCCCTGTTGCTCGATCCAGGTTATCCCTCGCACGCGGGGGGAGTCTATCTAGCAAGTGGCCAAATCTACCCAATGCCATTACGGGCAGAAAATGATTTTTTACCAGTGTTTGCTGATATTCCCGCCCCAGTCTTGGCGCAGTCGCGAATGATGGTATTAAGTTACCCTCATAACCCCACGGCTGCGATCGCACCTTTATCTTTCTTCCAAGAAGCTGTAGCCTTCTGTCAGCAACACAATCTCGTCCTCGTTCACGACTTCCCCTACGTAGATTTGGTATTTGAGCAGACCGGAGACTGGGTAGACTCTTCTCCCAATCTAAAATCCAAAATCCAAAATCCAAAATCCCTAGTACCCTCGATTCTGCAAGCTGATCCAGAGAAAAGCGTCTCGGTAGAATTTTTCACCCTTTCCAAGTCTTACAATATGGGCGGCTTCCGCATTGGCTACGCCATCGGGAATGCCCAGTTAATTAATGCTTTACGCCAGGTAAAAGCCGCCGTTGATTTTAATCAGTATCGGGGAATTTTGAATGGTGCGATCGCAGCCTTGACTGGCCCGCAAGCTGGGGTGAAAACGGCCGTTGCAACCTTCCAGAAGCGCCGAGATGCTTTCATTACAGCTTTACATCGCATTGGCTGGAAAGTTCCCACTCCCGAAGCGACAATGTACATTTGGGCAAAGTTACCCCCATCTTGGAGTCAAAACTCCATAGAATTTTGTACCGAGCTAGTCAAACAAACTGGTGTAGCCGCTTCCCCTGGGGCTGGCTTTGGCAAATCTGGAGAAGGATATGTCCGTTTTGCCTTGGTGCATGAGCCACCTTTGTTAGAAACTGCTGTGGAAAGAATTGCTGAATTCCTAAATTAAATTTTTTCTCAAATTAAACACCAAAGATTTTTTGCAGCAAAGTCTGTGGAGAGAACACACCATAGGGGCAATTCATGAATCATTGGTGTCAACTTAACGCAAAAACTATGTCCCGCAAGGAACTTCAGTTCCAAGAATCATAGCGAAAGTCATCTGAAGATGACTAGATATCCCCAAAAATATTCAGTCTACTTCAGTAGACTTTAGCTATGAGCCAGAGAATTCATTCTCTGGCGGGTTATGAAGCCCGCAGCGAAGCTATTTCTAGCTTAAGTTGACACCAATGCACATGAATTGCCCCTACGAATACTTATATTCTACTAAAATAATAAGCTGTATTTAAAATTACTATGTTATTTTGACTATAATTGTAATTATACGTATAAAAGTCTATAAATATTAGTCATCTTTTCATTGATAATCAGCATGAACTTTACCCAATCAGGTCTCACCGTTTCTTAAACTGGGTTTGTACGCAAAGCTACCAAACACGGCTAACGATATAGGTTGCGTTTTTAAGCAACCATATTGTCAAAAAGCCTGTAGTCAAGACAGCCCAAGCCTAAAAACGGCAATAGTTTAAAACTTAACTTCCAAACTGACAGAGACTTGAAAAAATGAAGATGACTTTTCAGAAACTTGTGATTGGTGCTTCAATGGCTATTGGTGTGAGCGCTCTTGCCACAGTACCAGCACAGGCTGGAACACTTACTGGTGCTACCATAGGTGGAACAGCAGCAAGTGATTATTTAGTCTATGATGTGTCAGGTAACAGTACTGTTCTTGTGCCAAATACTCAGACAAACGTCCAGAAAGTTCTGGATGGTAATGCTGCAAATCCTACTGGAAACGTAGAGTTACGAGCTAGCAGTGAAGGGTCTGGTTTTGATTTCACCAAAAACACCACTTTGACAGGGCAAATTGGTGATAAAAGTATTACCTTGAGCAGTCTGACAGCAACAGATTGGTTTAGTACTGGCTCAGGATTGAGTACAAGCTATGGAGCAAAGAACTTTGCAAATACTTGGTTTAACGAATTTGCTAAGGCAGCTGGTTTAGGAGCAAATTTAATCCCTACAGCTTATAATGCGTTTTTGGGCATCAATGGTTTCCAACGCTCCAGCGACCCTAATATCTCTTATGTTAATCAAAATGACATCACTGGCGATATTAAAATTGGGTTAGCCGGTCACTTTAATTTGAAAGAGTACTATGCTCCCATATCACCACTCTTGGCTAGTTTTCTCAAAACTGGATTCCAAGCTAGTGAAGTTGTTAAAGTTACCTACAATGACAAGACTGATTTCCTTTACAGCTTTTCTGCTACGAAAAGTGGGCTAAGTAACAGTTTAGGAGTAGGTGCTGATGGCAAGTCCCACAGTGGCAACTATGAAGTTGGCATAAAAGGTGTACCACCCGCAGCAGTCCCAGAACCATCAGTAATGCTTGGTCTGTTGGGTATTGCTGGTGTGTTTGCTACCCAACGCAAATTTAAAAAAGCATCTATTTAAGATTGTGGTTTAAAAACGACAAATAAGTTAGGGAGCTATTTATTAGCTCCCTTTTTTGATGAAGAATTTCTTCAAACTGTAAGATAATTTAATCTTCTAGGTTATACTATTTCTAAAAACATTGGCAAACAGTTCCTCCTGTCTCCTGAATTACCCTCACATCTAAATGAAACCTGTTTTAGGAAGGGGAATTATCATAACGTACAGTATTACTTAAGTAGTTTTACTAATACAAATTCGACGATTCAATTTTTAAAAGCAATTGTTCATTTAATACTAAAATTAAGACAAAGTTCGCAAAAGAAAAGCTTAATTCTTGATTAAATTATCTTTAAGGATAGTATCCTTTAGGTGTTGTAGTGTAGCTAAATTTAATTTATTTATATCTTTGAATAGATTTAGATAAGTCAAATTTCTATTTGTTTCACTATATTTAAATACACTCCCGTTTTGGTTTATCGTAATAATTGTTGGCTTTTAATTAAAATAATCAGATAATAGATGGCAATGACAGCACAATTACTCAATATAGATCAGCCATTGCGGTCACACAAAGTTAGACGAATTTTGCTAGTTGAAGACCATTATCTCAATCGGATGTTACTGAGTGACTATCTAAGTTACAGTGGGTACGATGTCGAGAGTTTATCAGAAGGCTCTACTTTTTTCTCAACTATAGAGAAATTCCAGCCAGATTTAATGTTACTAGACTTGAAACTGCCAGATGTTGACGGTTATTCGCTTTTAAAACAAGTCCAGCAAAAACCTGATTTGTCAAAAATACCTATTATTGTGGTTTCAGCCTTTGCTTTTAAAGCAGATCAGGAACTAGCTCTGAGTTTGGGCGCACGTCACTATTTTGTCAAACCGTTAAAACTTAAGGATCTCATCTTTGCAATTGAAGAACAGTTTACTTGTCGCCACAGATAAAGTTTTGTGTTATGCGTGAATTTATTCTGCTTTTTGGTTAGCGATGAACTCTTCCACACGCTCACTAAGATTTTGTACAGAACTGCCAATGTTTGAAATTTTATCTTGTACTTGCGCTAGCAATAAAACTGCTGTTTGTAGCTCATTGAGAGTTTCAGCCATAGCCTCACGATACTGGGCTTCAAAATCTTGTAAGTTCATAGTTGAGCTTTTGCTTAAAATTATTATAATAGCTATATTCTCAATCATAATTGAGAATCTGATTTCCTAAATCCGTTAATTCGCTTAATAGTATAAATTCAATAAAAAAAATTAAATTTTGGAGAATAATAAAATTTTTATATTAGTTTTATAAAAACAATATCTAAATATATTCTTTTTTTAAAGACAGAAAAAAGTAAGTAAAAAAAGATAAAAATATTTTTATTTAAAAAACAAACTTTTAAATAAAAAGTATTCTTGATTTTAAAATATTAATTATATCTTCAAAAAAGAAAGTTTTATTCTAAGAGGTTGTTTGAAAAGT
>NZ_KV757730.1:0-23724 GCF_001712795.1 Nostoc sp. KVJ20 | reverse complement strand
CAGTGGCTCCCCTTTATAAGGGTAGGGCTAGGGTGGGGTAAAAAAATTTTATACATCAATCATGACTTTTCAAACATCCTCTAACAGTAGTAGTCGATGACTCAAGTCGCAGCTAAACAAACTATTGTCTACTTCAAAGTTCTGATGTTTGCAGCATTTTTTCAGGTAAACATCTAGCTTGGAAACCCATCCACCCTACAGAAAGCCATAGCAGCAAGCGTCTATAGGTTTCTCTTTGTGTAGACTAAAAACCTCTCAGATTACCACCTAGTCACCAATCCCCAGTCACCAGTACTCTGGTGTATGTAGATCATGATGCCAACTTTATATTTACTTGATAAATAGTCTGTTAAATCGGCACGAAAAAATTATTTTTCTTAAAATAGAGAAAGATTACCTAATTTTCGTTGTGACAATATCTACGCAAATATTACCGCTGGTTAAAGAACCAGAACGACTGGAAAACCGTCTAGCCGAAATTCCACCGGAACCGGGGGTTTATTTTATGCGGGACAACAGCGATCGCATTATATATATAGGTAAATCACGTAAGTTGCGATCGCGTGTTCGTTCCTATTTCCGGGATGGCTACAACAAGAGTGAACGCATCGCCACGATGGTCAAGTTGGTGACAGAAATTGAATTCATTGTCACTGATACTGAAGCCGAAGCTCTAGCACTCGAAGCCAACTTGATTAAGCAGCACCAGCCATACTTTAACGTGCTGCTCAAAGATGATAAAAAATATCCCTATCTCTGCATTACTTGGTCAGAAGATTATCCGCGAATTTTTATTACCCGTAAACGCCAGTTCGGAAAAGAAAAGGATAAATTTTATGGGCCTTATACTGATGCTGGGTTACTGCGAGAAATTGTCCGCATCTGTAAACGCATCTTTCCCCAAAGACAACGACCTCAACCACTTTTCAAAGACCGTCCTTGCTTAAATTATGATTTAGGGCGTTGTCCGGGTGTGTGTCAAAAGCTGATTTCACCAGAAGAATATCGCAAAATTGTCCAAAAGGTGGCGATGGTATTCCAAGGTCGAACTCAAGAACTGATTGATATTTTGACTCAACAGATGAACGCCGCCGCCGAAAACTTGAATTTTGAGTCAGCAGCGCGGATTCGCGATCAAATTTCTGGGTTAAAGTCGCTGACAGCTGACCAAAAGGTTTCCTTACCAGATGATACAGTTTCGCGGGATGCGATCGCACTGGCAGCCGACGAACAGCACGCCTGTATTCAACTGTTCCAGATTCGCGCTGGTCAATTGGTAGGACGTTTAGCTTTTGTGGCGGATGCTCACGCAGAACCGGGAGCTATTTTACAACGAGCTTTGGAGGAACATTACCAAACTGCTGACTCAGTAGAAATACCTTTAGAAATTTTGGTACAGCATGATTTACCAGATGTGGAGATATTGGCGGATGTCTTAACTCAACGTAAAGGTAAAAAAGTCACGATTTTGACTCCTTTGCGCCAAACTAAGGCAGAATTAATTGAGATGGTAGAGCGAAATGCCCAGTATGAATTGCAAAGAATGCAAAAATTTGGCGATCGCAATCACCAAGCAATGCAAGATTTAGCCACCATTCTCGATTTACCAGATGCACCCCACCGCATTGAAGGTTATGACATTTCCCATATTCAGGGGTCAAATGCTGTAGCTTCGCAAGTGGTATTTATCGACGGATTACCCGCCAAACAGCACTATCGCCACTACAAAATTAAAAATCCCACGGTGACAGCAGGACATTCAGATGATTTTGCCAGTCTGGCTGAAGTTATTGGGCGGCGGTTTCGTAAGTATGGGGAAAATCAGCAATTAGCACGTTTGGGTAATCCAGACTGGCCTGATTTAATCATGATTGATGGCGGGAAAGGTCAGCTATCTTCAGTTATCGCCGTTTTGCAAGAGATGAATTTATTAGAAGACTTGCGAGTTGTGAGTTTAGCGAAGCAGCGAGAAGAGATTTTTTTACCGGGAGAATCTAAACCCTTGACAACTGATGCAGAACAACCAGGGGTGCAGTTGTTGCGGCGGTTGCGCGATGAAGCGCATCGATTTGCAGTCAGTTTTCATCGTCAGCAACGTAGTGATAAATTGAAGCGATCGCGTTTAGATGAAATTCCTGGCTTAGGACATCATCGACAAAAGCTGCTACTAGGACATTTTCGCTCAGTTGACTATATTCGACAAGCAACACCAACACAACTCGCGGAAGTCGCAGGAATTGGGCCGCGTTTGGCTCAAGAAATTTACAATTATTTTCATCCGGCTTGAAATTTTTAGGAAACTCTGAGCGGCTCCTGAAGTTCCGAGCGAAGGAAGCCGCTTCTCATAAAGTTTGGTAGTTTTCATTAGATTATCTTACAGAATTCAATCTCTTGAAGAAGAATTCAGAAGTCAGAATTCAGGAGTCAGAATAAATCAGTCGGGGATTCAGACCGGCGCAGGAATTGAAAACCACCAAATCTATGATTTGGTGGGGGTCTTAAACCCGGTCATTCATCCGCCAGTCATACAGAAAACATTGCTGAATTCTGACTCCTGACTCCTGAATTCTGTTCGATAAATATTGCCAGCAAATATTAACTAAATCTTAAGATAGATATTTTGTGACTAAAGATACAGTATTTTCTGGGTTTTAATTTTTGAATACAAGAACGGCTTTTTTTGTATTCGTCTGAAATGACTATAAACAAGGTTCTCTCAAAGCATTAATTATGGGGATCAGTAAATCTCTAAGCAGTATTTAATTAAAAAATAATTTATGTATCTAAAGTTGGAGGGTAAAATCACCTATATTCTAGGATAATAGATCAAGATATCGAAAAGTTTTCAAACCTGAAATTTTGTTTAAAATAATCAGCCAATATTACAGCAGTTTGTTAAGTTGGGTCGAACCAGAATTTTTACGGGTTTAACTTGTAGCTTTACCAAATAAAAAATAATTACAACCAGGGGTTTTAAAATGCAGACAGTACAAAAGATTTACTGCCCAAATTGTGGTAGTCATGCAGAGCGTTATTATATTTCTGATAGCCAATTAACTCGCACACAATGCCCAAGTTGTGATTACTTAATGATTAGTTGTACTCGCACCGGCAAAGTGATTGAGGCTTATGCCCCTGGCATTCATGCACCCGCTAGATAAGATAAATTGAAAATTTGAGAATGTTTTCTCTAATTTTTAAGAATACAGAAAACTCTATCCACAAAGGGATAGAGTTTTAATAAGGAAGAATATTTAATCATCGTTTCGCCCACTAGGGTCTAGGTTTTAAACCCTAATCGCAAAGACGCGATAAATCGCCGTCTCTACAAAGGACTGATTCTTGTAAAAACGGCGATTTATCGCGTCTCTTGCCTTAACCGAATCGTATTGCATCAACTCCTACAGAATTCTTATTGATAAAGTTATTTATCAGAAATTTTGAACACTTCACAGCGTGTTCTTCTGTTGTCTGAGTTGTTGCTGTCGTCTCTGTTGTTCTAATCTCAATTCTTGCTGTTGTCTAATTTGTTGATCTTGTCTGAGTTGTTGCTGTTGTATCCTCAGTTGTTGCTGTCGGGTAAATTCTTGCTGTTGTAGTCTTGTTTCTTGTTGTTGTATTCTCAGTTGTTGCTGACGTATTAGTTCTTGCCGTTGTCGTGTAAATTCTTGCTGTTGTATTTTCTGTTGTTGTTGTTGTTGGGGTTGTTGAAGGTTTAGGCGTAGCCATGTTTCCTTCAATTTCTCTTGTGTTTGCTGAGTTTGCTCCTCTTGTTGTTGTCTCATTTTTTCTTGAGATAATTCAGGTTGCTGAGGATTCGTCTGAATTATTTGTCCGTATGCAGCAGAATTCATTGGCAAAGCTTTTGCAAGAACAATCACTAATAGCCAGAATTTAAGAATCAATGAGCGATTCCACATAGAATTATCTCGTCAATTGTTATAGATTGGTTTTAGCGATCGCTTAACCTTAATATAACAATTTTTACCAAGGTCTTTTTGGAGCAACTACTGACCTCTGAGCTTGTTTAATTCTTACTGGCTCTCAATTGCCCGCAAGCTGCATCGGCTTCTAAACCACGGGAATAACGCACACTAACGGCAGTATTTTGCTGCTTGAGGACGTTGACAAATGTTTCAATGCGATCGCGGTTAGGGCGTTTATAGTCTACTTCTTGAATGGGATTATAAGGAATCAAATTCACATGACTTTGAAATCCTCGCATACATTTTGAAAGTTCCAATGCGTGTTCTGGTAAATCATTAACACCCGCAAGGAGAACATATTCAAAAGTAACGCGGCGTCCAGTGATTTCCACATATTCCCGACATTCAGCCAGCAAATCTTCTAGAGGATAGGCGCGGGCGCTGGGGATGAGTTTTTCGCGTAGTGCTTGGTTGGGTGCGTGGAGACTTACAGCCAGAGTGATTTGCAAATTATTTTGCGCGAACTGACGAATGCGATCGCGAATTCCAACTGTAGAAACTGTAAGCGATCGCTGTCCTATACCTACATCTTGATTTAGAGATTTTAATGCTGCTAGGACATTCTCAGTATTCAACAACGGTTCACCTAGTCCCATAAACACCACATTGCTAACCCGTTGCCGAAAATCTTCTTGCACAGTCAACACCTGATCAACAATTTCGTGCCGTGCAAGGTTCCGCTTGTAGCCTCCCTTACCAGTAGCGCAGAAATCACACGCCATTGGGCAACCCACTTGAGTAGAGACGCAAACTGTCAGACGGGCTTTTGGGCCTTCTCCCCTTTCTGCAAAGGTGGGGATGCCTACAGTTTCAATAATTTGCCCGTCTGCTAATCGTAAAAGATATTTCACCGTACCATCGGGAGCCTCAGAGCGGTAATGTAGAATTGAGCGCCCTACGGGAACTTCTGCTAGCTCTGCACGCCATTGTTTGGAGAAGACAGAAATATCAGATAGCGATCGCACTCCCTTGTCATAGATCCATTCATGCAGCTGCTTTCCTCTGTAAGTAGGTTGTCCTTGCTGATGCACCCAAGCAGTTAACTCTGCCAAAGAAGCACCGAGAAGGGGAGGGGTTAATTCTGATTTTTCTGGGTTGTGTGAGTCAACCTGAGATACAAGAGGCGTAGCAGACATAAAAAAATCACGAGTTGGTGTTGAATCTCTATCCTACACCTGCCAGTTCAAGTTAGTCTTGACCAAAGAAGACGACTAATTAGCCAAAAGTTGTGCCGTTCCAGCCCCACATTGCACCCTTAGCGTCTGCAAACTCTATGTAAATGCGATTTTTCGGCACACCGAGAGTTTGGTTAATCTGCTGGCAAAAGTCTTGACTCATTGCTGCGGTTTGCTCTGGCTTCATCGTGCCAATACTCTTAATTTCAATGTAGCAAACCGGGTCTGTATTCCCGGCAAAAGTCATGGGAATTCCTGGTTCAAAAGCAGTCATTACATAAGATTCTGGTTTTCCCAAATGTTTCGCTAACTTAGCTGATAGATTTAAAAGCATTGACTCAATTTCAGCTTTTTGAGGAGATTCAGCAGAAGTTTGCACTTTAATTAATGGCATAGTAGTGAATTGGGATTTTGGATTTTATTAACATTATTAAGTTTATCTAAATGCAGAGGTACAGAGTACAAAGATTAGGGAGATGAGGAGGACAAGGAGAATAAATAACCAATGCCTAATTCCCAATCAATACGGTTCGGTTAAGGCAAGAGACGCGATGAATCGCCGTCAAGACAAAAGATTGATCCTTGTAGAGACGGCGATTTATCGCGTCTTTGGATCTAGAATTTTCTTAACCGAACCCTATTGAATGCCCAATGCCCAATGCCCAATGCCCAATGCCCAATGCCCAATTCCCACCATTTAGTTATGAGACGAGCGAAATAGGTGGTTATGTTCAGGATGATATAAACGCGATCGCCCCGTTGCCGGCGAAAGTGCTGGACTGATGATATAAAGTGTAGTGCGAATTAGTTTTTCTTCATGAGTGCAATCTGCCATTTGATTCAGAGGAACAACCCTGATCTTTTCATCGGGCCAGCCGATGCGAAAGCAAATTGCAATGAGGGTTTCGGCTGGATAGTGTTCGAGTAATTTAGCTTGGGCATTTTCGACGTGACGCGCACTCAAATATAGACAAAGACTAGCCTGATGTGCTGCCAGAGTGGCTAATTCTTCAGTGGCGGGGACTTCTGTACGTCCGCTGATGCGAGTCAAGATGATGCTTTGGACTAAACCAGGGACAGTCAATTCTACTTTGAGTTTGGCAGCAGCGGCTTGAAAGGCGCTGATACCTGGTATAACTTCAAAAGGAATATTTGCCTCTGCGAGGAGGTGCATTTGCTCGTGGATGGCACTGTAGAGACTAGGATCGCCAGAATGGAGACGGACTAGAGATTTATTTTGCGATCGCACCCTATCGATCATAATCGCCAAAATTTCTTCTAAAGTCTGATTCGCAGTCCTAATTATCTCCGCATCTTTTCGGCAAAGTTCTAAAATCTGTTCGGGTACTAAAGAATCAGCAAATAAAATCACATCAGCAGCAGCCAGTAGTTTCTGCGCCTTCACCGTTAATAAATCAGGATCTCCGGGGCCTGCTCCGACAATATACACAGATGGTTCTACAGCGTATAGTGTTTTTTTATAGCTTAGACTTTCTGTATATTCACTTTTAGAAGAACACATGGCAATCTCTCAAAAAAATATTTTGGCAATTTATTCAGTATCTTTCCGGATTCACCCTATTTCCCTAGTAGATAGTAATGGTAGATGCACCCTGGTTAAGCCCTAGAGAATACTCTGGGGCATTTTTTATTTTTTAGTTATTTGTCATTTGTCATTCATCCTCTCTCCCACTCCCCACTCTCCTCATCTCCCACTCTCTTCATTTACCTTAGAAGTAGGAACGACATCAGGTAAAGGGCGTTTGAGTAAGTAAAGCCAAGCTAATCCAACTAATCCCAATAAAATTCCGAGACTACTGACTACTTGTGCAATGCGTAATTCCCCCAGCATTAAGCTATCAGTGCGAAAGCCTTCAATCCACAAGCGTCCTAAACTATAGGCTGGCCAGTAAACTAAAAATATTGTGCCTACCTTCAAACGTGGTTTACCGGCTAAAGACCGGAAAAACAGCGTTATTAATAGCGTAAACACCATTAAATCCCACAGAGATTCGTAGAGGAAGGTGGGATGAAAGTATTCAGAACTAGCATATCCTAGAGGACGATGGTCTGGTGGAATATAAAGCTTCCAGGGTAAATCGGTAGGATCGCCAAAAGCTTCCGAATTAAAGAAATTGCCCCAACGTCCGATCGCTTGCCCTAAAATCAGCGAAGGCGCTACTAAATCTGCCAGTTGCCAAAAAGAAACCTGCTTGATTTTGGCAAAGATTAACGCAGCCAAAACGCCACCAAGAATCGCTCCATGAATGGCAATACCTCCTTCCCAGATGGCAAAGATTTTTTCTGGAGTTGAAGCATATTTGGGCCACTCAAAGAAAACGTAATATAGCCGTGCGCCAGGAATTGCCCCAATTAATAACCAAAAGAACAAATCACCTAACAACTCAGGATTAACATTGCGGCGCTTTGCCAAATTCTGGGAAAGGATGACGCCAATTAACACTGCTGTAGCAATCAATAAGCCATACCAACGGATAGTTAGTGGCCCTATTTTCAGCAAAATCGGCCCTGGAGAAGTAAATTGAAACGCCAAAGGTAAGATGGAAAGATCCAGTACCATGAAAAATTACCTAGAAAAGTTTGTTAACTACCCGCGCACTTTGCTAAGTACGGAGTTTTTAGGGTCTTGAATACTATAACTACACTTCAATTCTCCACAACATTGTAGGGAAGTAGGTAAAAATTCAGTATTCATATTTAGGAGTCTAGTTCCTAACGCCTAGTTGAGCATAACTTGTGCCACAAAACAATTGAGTTTCGTATCCTTACTCAGAGCGTAAGATGGTAGATTTGATTAAGTTACACAAAACGGTTTCGATATAATCACTTAAACAACTTTGATATATTTAAAATTGTGATAGCTATTTATCCTGGTAGCTTCGACCCCATCACTTTGGGACACCTAGACCTCATCCAGCGCGGTAGTCGCCTGTTTGAGCGGGTGATTGTCGCTGTACTGCGGAACCCCAATAAAATGCCACTTTTTAGCGTGGAGCAGCGGCTAGATCAGATCCGTCATTCTACACAACATCTACCGAATGTAGAAGTAGACAGCTTTGATGGTCTTACCGTTAACTACGCTCAAATGCGACAAGCACAAGTTTTGCTCCGGGGTTTACGGGCTGTGTCAGATTTTGAAGTGGAACTGCAAATGGCTCACACCAATAAAACTCTTTCTACCCAAATAGAAACAGTTTTTCTTGCAACCTCAAATGAGTATAGTTTTTTAAGTAGTAGTGTGGTAAAAGAGATTGCAAGGTTTGGTGGCTCTATCGATCATCTCGTTCCTCCACACATTGCCCTAGATATATACCAATGCTACAATCACAAATCTCCAATGTTGACTCCAATCTCAACGGAAGCAATCCCCCCCCTCAAGAGTATCTCGGTGGAGAGGGAAGCATAGATATTCAGCAGGAACTCAACCGCCTAGAGGAAATGGTTCTCTCTAGTCTCAGGATTCCGCTGACGGGACGCACACTCATAGATGAAGAAAAGCTGCTAGATCAGCTTGATTACATTCGCCTTGCTTTACCATCACTTTTTCAAGAAGCAGCAGTGATTCTAGAACAAAAGAATGAAATTCTGCTAGAGGCGGAAGAGTATGGACAACAGGTTGTTGAGGCCGCACAAGCAAAAAGAGCGCAAATTTTAGCTGAAAGCGATATTATTCAACATGCAGAACAGGAAGCTGAACAACTGCGGCGACAGGTGCAACAAGAGTGTGAGGGAATAATGCAAGAAACCCTCGCCGAGATTGACCGCAAGCGGTATGCTTGTCAGCAAGAGTTAGAGCAAATGAGGCAAACTGCGATCGCTCACGCTCAAGAAATTGAAGATGGTGCTGATGCTTATGCCGATGGCATTTTGGGAAATATCGAGCAGGATCTCAAAGAGATGTTGCGAATTATCACCAATGGACGCCAACAATTGCAAATTGATAACCTCACCCAGCGCAATTCACCTCCTGGTAAAAAAAGATAGAGGTTGTAATGAGAGATGGGGAAAAATTATAAGTTGGGTTTCGCTATTGCTTAACCCAACAATTTCCATTAAGGAAGACTTTTAGGGAATCTACCTACTAATAGATTTAAAATTGTGGCTTGTAATTAAGCAGGATTTTTAATAAATGCTTACTTTTGCCCAAGTTAACTTTGGAGTAAATATAGCTGGCTTAATTGGAATTATTTATTTGTTTTGGGCAATTATTTACTTAATTTTAACAGTAGCTTGGCTCGCACAACGTGGAACCAGACTTAGAGGTTGGGCTTTAGCCCTTTACATTATCCAACTTATATTTACGCCAATTATAATGTTGTCAAGTGGAGCAATTTTGTTATATCAAGGTTGGCGTTTAGATCCAATTAATCAATTTGGGCAATTTTTATTGTCGCTATTAATTCTTTACCTAAGTATCAAAGATATTGTAATTAATGCAGTTTACAGAGATAGATGATTTTAGCATTGGGATAATTTTATTATTAATATAGCGGTACCCAATACGGTTCAGATAAGGTTTTTTGATGACACGCCGCTAATCGCAAATACGCGATAAATCGCCGTCTTTACAATAATCAGTCTTTTGTAGAGACGGCGATTTATCGCGTCTATTGCCTTAACCCAAGCGTTATTGGATTATAGGGTGTAAGTAAAATCTTCCACCAGCATACCAGGAACTAAACTACCTCCTAGTTGGCGACTTTCGTAAGTTCCTACTTCGGGAATAAATTCTTGAAAAGTAGTCAAATCTATTAAATTTTCTCCCCAAAAGCGATAGAGACTTTCATCAAAACGTAAGTTTTCAATGGGTGCAATAATTTCTCCGTTTTCTACCCAAAAACAAGCGTAGCGAGTCATACCTGTGATTCTACCAGTGTGGCGATCGCTCCAATTCAAGTAATGTAAATTTGATACATATAATCCTGTATCTAAATTCGGGAGAATCTGCTCAAATTCTAAATTTCCCGGACTCACTTCTGGCGCTCGTAAAGTCTCTGAACCATTAGCACCATTGGCGATTTTTTGATATTCTTTAGCAGTCCGAGAATTCACCAAAGTATTTACCAAATGTCCTTTTTCTATTACAGGTAACTCCGGTGCGGCTATTTCTCCCAATTCATTAAATCGTGGTACTAATCCGCGTTGAAAGTTTTCTTTCAAACTAAATCTTGGAGACAGTTGTTTTTCTTGACGCGATAAAGCAGCTAAAGCACTGTTTCCTTGTTGGATATCAGCTTCACTTACTGCTCCCCAAGAAAGCATTAGTAATAAATCTGCAACAGCAGCAGGTGCAAAATAAGTTTTATATTGTCCCCGTGGCAATTCTTTAACTGGACGAGCAAGCAATTCGAGTTGCTTTTTGCCTTCGCTAATTTTGGCGATATAAGCAGATTCATCCCAATTAGTACCTGCAAATGTGCCCTTTACTGCTTGTTCAGATGGGGAAAATAGAGAATAATCTAATGTAAAAGAATCAGTAGCAAACCAGTGTTTTTGACCACTAGAATCACCATAAGCTTTAATTACTATTCCTCCTGCATATATACCTGTAAAATCTAATCCTGCAACTAGTTCTAGCACAGTTGGCACTACTGCTTCCGCCGCCAATAAATTCCCAGAATGTATTTCTCGACTGGTATTATTTCCTGATGGTAAAACTAGATATGGATCGATAGGTAATAGAATAAGTTCTTCACGTAGTTCTTGTAAAGCAGTATATGCTAACTGCCAATCTACCTCCCAATTTCCAGTAAAGGGAAACTGCCGAACACTATTGCGCTGATCTTTCATCAAAGTCAGTTCTATCCAACCATCAGCAACACAACCGGTTTGTCGGACTTTCGCATGATTAAAACGAGTAAATTGACTTATTTCACTGCTAAGTCTCACAGTGAATTGCTCATTTTCTGCTTTTTTGATCAACAGACTTTCAATCAGTCGATTAAAGCTGACTTCTAATGCAGATAATTCCTCAATTTTCATAGATATTAAATATTAAAAGGGAATAGGTAGATGGGATAACGCAATTACGAATTACGAATTACGAATTACGAATTATCTAAGTTCCTCCACCAAAAACTTCAACATTCGCAAATACACAAACAGGTGAACCGTGTCCTACCGAAATAGCCTGATTTGGTTCTCCTTTACCACAATAAGGAGTACCATACATTTGCCAGTTTGTGGCATCTCCGACTTTAATTAAACTATGCCAAAACTCTGGTGTTGTGGCGCGATAGTTAGGGTTACGAAGGGTTTTGGTGAGTTTGCCGTTTTCAATTAATTTGGCGTACTCACAACCAAATTGAAATTTGTAGCGGCGATCGTCAATTGACCAAGATCGGTTAGATTCCATGTAAACGCCGTGTTCTATGCCGCCAATAATGTCTTCAAAAGTGCCGTTTAGAGGCTCTAAATTCAAGTTAGCCATGCGATCGATCGCTGGTCGATTCCATGAGGAAGCACGGGCACAAGCAACTCCTGCTACACCTGCTCTAGCTTGACTCTCTAGACTGCCTAAACCCCGTTGGAGTACACCTTCTTTAACCAAATATTCCTTTGTTGCGACAGCACCCGTATCATCAAAGCCATAGCTGGCAAATTCACCAGGCACGGTGGGATCAAAAGTAATATTCATCAGTGGCGAACCATATACTAGGTTGCCAAAATCACTTTTATTAACGAAGCTGCCCCCAGCATAGTTACGCTCATCTCCCAAAATTCGGTCAATTTCTAGGGGATGTCCGACACTTTCATGGATTTGGAGCATCATTTGGTCTGGTGCTAAAACTAAATTGGTGCGGGTGGTTGGGCATTCTTCTGCTGTTAAAAGTTCTACCGCTTGTTCGCCAATTTGCCGCACCCGATGCCATAAGTTTTCTTGTTGTAAAAGTTCTAATCCACCTTGGTAACAGTTTGCTTGGGAGCCGTTGTTACTACGCTGCTGTACAATTGTTCCATCTTGAGCAGTTACTCCATAATGAGTGCCTATAGATAGGATTTTTTGATAGACTTCTGAGCCGTTGCTGCTGACAAACCAAGATTCTTTTTCGGTTGTGCTAGCACTGGCTATGGTTTGCACAATCTTGTCGTCAACTTTCAGTGTTTGGCAAATACGAACCAATAAATCGTTGATTTCTCCCGGACTCAGAGCATCCAAAGACTCAAGAAATGGAGATTTATATTCACCAACGACTTTAGGACGCTCACTTTCACGGAAAGGATGTATCCACCATTCACTGGCTGCTAGTGCCTGTTTATAGGCTGTTTGGGCAGCGGCTTGGAGAGAAGACAGTTCCAGAGAGTTAGTTGCTGCATAACCCAGACAGCCATTTACCAAAACTTCCAGCATGGCTCCGACAGTGAAGGATTTGCCGTTTACTTGGGGTAAGGCGTCACGGACTAAACGGGTAGTAGAAGTCTCTTTTACGGCTCTAATACCAATCCAATCAGCAGGAATATCGAAACTAGCGATCGCTTTTCTAAGTTCAGACCACATAATTTAAGGAATGGGGAATGGGGAATGGGGAATGGGGAATTGGGCATTGGGAAGAATTCAATTCCTCCCAGTCTTCTCTAATTCCGGTGCCAGCGCGTGCCATCACGGCTATCAATTAGCGTAATACCTTCTGCTTGAAGTTCGTCACGAATGCGATCGCTTTCGGCAAAATTTTTGGCAATACGTGCTTCTTGTCTTTGCTGAATTTTCGCCTCAATTTCCGCATCGCTTAAACCATTACTCTTGTCCGTTTCGGCTTCTATCTCGGCTTCTAAACCCAAGACTCCAGCTAATGTGACAAGAGTTTGCCATTGACGCTGTAACTCATCAGGGGAAGTTTCGGTTTTCCCTTCATGCACAAGAATATGCCCCTCACGGCGCAGTTCTTTAGCTAATTCAAACAGCACTGTTAAGCCACCAGGAAAATTAAAGTCGTTATTTACAACTTCTTGAAAGCGTTCAATATGGGGATTGGGTACTGGGTATTGGGTACTGGGTATTGGGATATTCCCAGTCCCTAGTCCCCAGTCCCCAGTCCCTAAATCCCAACCTAGTTTTTTACCGTATTGGTAGCCGAAAAGTAAACCTTCTTTAATCGTGTGCCAACCGTTAGTTGCTGCGGCGATCGCTTCGTCGGTAAAATCTATGGGTGTGCGATATTGAGCCGTTAGCACAAACAACCGAACTGCCATCGGGTCAACTCCTCGATCCAGCAAGTCTCGAATAGTGGTAAAGTTGCCCAAAGATTTGGACATTTTTTCACCATCTACCTTCACCATGCCATTATGTAACCAGTAACGCGCCAGAGGTTTTCCTGTTACAGCCTCAGATTGGGCAATTTCGTTTTCGTGATGGGGAAAAATTAAGTCAGCACCACCAGCATGAATATCGATCGTATCACCCAAGCGATCGCGCACCATTGCCGAGCATTCTATATGCCACCCCGGACGACCTGCGCCCCAAGGTGATTCCCAAGCGGGTTCTCCCGGTTTTGCTGCTTTCCACAAGGCAAAATCAAAGGGGTCTTTCTTTTTCTGGTACTCTGGGTCTTCTACGTTGACGCGCTCGCTTTTCCCGGCTTGCATATCTTCTAACTTGCGTCCCGAAAGCTTGCCATACTCAGCAAACTGCCGTACTGCATAATACACATCGCCGTCAGCAGGGTAAGCAAAACCTTTATTTTCCAACTCATGAATTAACCGCTGAATGCCATTCATCGTATGGGTAGCACGGGGATACTCATCGGCTTCTTTGATTCCCAATCGCGCCATATCCTCAAAATATGCTTTGATAAAGCGATCGGCTACAGCTTCCATTGATGAATGTTCTTGCCGCGATCGATTTAGAATCTTGTCATCAATATCAGTAAAATTTTGGATATATCGGACTTCATAACCGATAAACTGGAGATATCGGCGTACTACGTCCCAAACAATGCAAGCTCTCGCATGACCCAAATGGCAGTAGTCGTACACCGTCACGCCGCAGTAATACATCTTAACCTTGCCTGGTTCGACTGTTTCAAACGGTTCTTGACGACGGGTGAGGGTATTGTAAAGGGTTAGGGTCATAACAGAGTAATGCTGAAATAAGGAGATACGTAATAATAGGGTAAGGCAGCTGGGATGACAGTCCAGCATCCCTATGCTAGTGTTTTCTGGACTATCTGCGCTACATTACTATTTTTTGACTATTTGATAACAGCGCTATGCAATCAGCAGTTACACCCGACTCTTCCGCAATGGATACGCCCAAACAAGGAATGCCAGTAACAATCATTACGGGTTTCCTCGGTAGTGGCAAGACGACTTTACTTAATCATATCCTCAACAACCAACAGGGTTTAAAAACCGCTGTTCTAGTGAATGAATTTGGTGAAATTGGCATCGACAACGAGCTAATTGTTTCCACTGGTGAGAACATGGTGGAGCTAAGTAATGGTTGTATCTGCTGCACTATTAATAATGATTTAGTAGATGCAGTTTACAAAGTTTTAGAACGCCAAGAAAATCTAGATTATCTAGTAGTGGAAACAACTGGGTTAGCAGATCCGCTACCAGTAGCGTTAACATTCTTGGGCACAGAGTTGCGGGATTTAACCCGCTTGGATTCGATTATTACCGTAGTAGATGCGGCGAATTACAGCCTAGATTTATTTAACTCTGAGGCAGCATATAGCCAGATTGCCTATGGTGATGTCATTGTGCTGAACAAGACTGATTTAGTTGATGAAGCCACTTTGAATGAGTTGGAAAGAAAAATCAACGAAGTTAAGGAAGGAGCAAGAATTATTCGTGCTACGCGATCGCAAGTGCCACTTCCTTTAATTTTGAGTGTTGGTCTGTTTGAGTCAGATAAATATTTTGACACAGTGGTGGATGAACACGACCATCACGATCATGATGATCACGATCACTCAACATGCGGTCACGATCATCACGACCATGACCACGACCATCACGATCATCACCATCATTCTGACCATTTAGAAAATGATGGTTTTACTTCCATCTCTTTCCAAAGTGACAAGCCTTTTTCTATTAGGAAGTTTCAGTATTTCTTAGATAACCAGCTATCCTCAAATATCTTCCGAGCGAAGGGGATTATGTGGTTTGACGAAAGTCCGAAGCGTCATATTTTCCACCTTTGCGGTAAACGCTTCACCTTGGATGATGATGAATGGAAAGGTAAATTGAAAAATCAGCTAGTGCTAATTGGTCAAAATTTAGATCGTGAGGCTTTAATTAGTCAACTCGAAAACTGCATTTGTCTACCTTCAACCTCTCGCGGTAAAGGTTTTGGCAAATAAAAGTTAGGAGAGACGCGATCAATCGCGTCTGTACAAAAGTTAAAAGTTTAATACTCGTTCCCAGGTTCCACCTGGGAATGCATTCTTGATGGCTCCGCCATCGATTTTGAGCAATGGAATCAGCATTGGGCTGGGTTTGGAACTCCAGATGCAGCACAACTTCATCGGATTGGAGCAATATCAGCGCATCGGCACGGATTGGTTCAAGAGAAAGTTCAGAAGGACTTAATTCAGTCAGGTTGATAGATTCTCATAACAGCCAAGTGGCAAAATCATTGGAGAAAGTTTCAGCAAGTAACTTACAAACATTAAGAGATTTTATCAGATGGTAAGCGCTCATTCTTTCTATATTTAGTTTGCAGTTTAAGAATGCAATCGCTCTAAAATTGAAACGTTAATAAACCTTTAGATTAAAATGCGCGTTGTTATTCAGCGAGTCAAATCATCTCAAGTTACAGTTAATGGTGAAATTGTCGGCAAAATTGGGCGGGGGCTAAATTTACTCGTGGGTATTGCGAATACCGACACTGATACTGAAATCGACTGGATGGTGCGTAAGTGCTTAGAATTGCGGTTGTTTCCTGACGAAGAAGGAGACGACCGATGGCAAAAATCTATACAAGAAATCGGTGGCGATTTGTTAGTAGTTAGTCAGTTTACGCTTTACGGTGACTGTCGCAAAGGTCGCCGTCCTTCTTTTGACCGTTCAGCCGCTCCCGAATCGGCAGAAGATTTGTATAATCGTTTTGTTGCTAAGTTAAGAGCTAGCGGATTACAGGTGGAAACAGGTAAATTTGGTGCAATGATGCAAGTTACAATTGAAAACGATGGCCCTGTAACTTTGTTACTTGAAAAAGAAGCAATTTAAGTATATATACCAAAAAAGGAATAACAGTAGCCTCTAGACCGTGGTGTTCTAATTGATGAGAGAATATTAAATTAACCATCACCAAAGTTTAAATTCATTCATCATGGCGAAAATCCAGTTTTCTAGAGGTCTTGACGAAGAGGTAACTCCAGATGTGCGCTTGACGCGATCGCGCACTGGAGACAGTGGTACAGCGACGTTTATTTTTACGAATCCAAAAATTTTAGATCAAGGTACTACCGAAGATATTACCGGGATGTACTTGATTGACGAAGAAGGCGAGATAATTACCCGTGAAGTTAAGGCTAAATTCATCAACGGGAAACCGGAAGAATTAGAAGCACTTTACGTGATGAAATCTGCTCAAGAATGGGAGCGCTTTATGCGCTTCATGGAGCGCTATGCAGAAGAAAACGATCTGGGACTGAGTAAAAATGAGTCATAGGGCATAGGGCATGGGGCATGGGGCATCGGTAATTGTCATGCTCAATGAATGCGCCATTTACCATGCCCAATTATCCATTGGTGAAAATTTATGAGTGACATATAATGCCACAACCCCACCCAGACGAGTCTGGAGTTTTCGTAACTTGTGCTGTAGTTACTGTCAGCGATACACGCACTTCTGAAACAGATAAAAGTGGTCAGCTAATTCAGCAGTTACTTCTTGGTGCTAACCATGCTGTAGGAGCTTACACGATTATCAAAGATGAACCAACACAAATTCAAGAGCAGATAGAAAATCTGGGTAAAAGCACAAATTTGGATGCTGTAATTTTCAATGGTGGTACAGGTATTGCACCAAGAGATACTACCTACGATGCCATTGAGAAGTTACTGGAGAAAACTTTGCCTGGATTTGGTGAGTTATTTCGTTTTTTAAGTTATCAAGAAATTGGTTCGCGGGCGATCGCTTCTCGCGCTGTCGCTGGTGTTTATCAAGATAAATTAATTTTCTCGCTTCCTGGTTCCAGCAACGCTGTGCGACTGGCGATGGAAAAACTCATCTTACCCGAAATCACTCACTTGGTAAGTCAGGTTTGTAAGGGGGTGAAATGAGCAGCCTTTCAGAGGGCCACCATAAAACTCAGCCACAAACATACTGAAATCATCCTTTCTACACTTACATCTTGAGACTACCCAGAATTATAGTGAAACGGATGAAATGTTAATATCAGGTCAGTAATGGAGCCTATTTACTGGAATTCCATAATTGCTCACGGCATCACTGCATTTTCATACTTTGGTATCCCCATAGTAATAGGGGTCTTCTTTGCTAAAACTAAAGCAACTATTCCTTCTAAATTTTGGCTAGCCTTTTTCTTATCAGGTGGATTCGTACTATTTTGCGGATTTCATCATTTTTTGGCAATCTTTGAGCCACATTCGGCAGTATCGCTGTTGCACTTAGGCGTACTTGATGTAATGGCGTTTATTTCCTTGTCTGCCTTACTCTACCTAACGCCAACCGCTTATCAAGTTGTAAAGGCGATCGCCAAATCTCAAGAAGATACCCGCGAACTTCAACGCAGCCAGCAGATGCAACAGCTATTTTTAGATCATGGCCCCTTTGCAGCCTATATCAAAGACGAGCAATCTAGACTGCTTTACTACAACCAGGAGCTACAGTCTAAATTTTCGGTAGATCCACAAGAATGGTTGGGGAAAAGGGATAGTGAATTCTTGCCAGATCCAGAAGAGGGACGGCGGGTAATGGAAAACGATCGAGTCGTTTTGAAAACTCTACGTCCCTTGAAGCTGATTGAAGAGGTAAAGATATCTGATAACGATCAGCCGTGCTACTGGCTATCGTTTAAATTTCCGTTTAATGATTACGCAACGGGCGCTTACCGCATCGGTGGGATCAGTATAGATATTACAGAATCCATAGAAGCACAGCGATCGCTCACTGACCTAAATCAGCAGCTAGAAGAAAAAACACTGGAATTAGAGGCAAAAAAACGAGAACTTATATCTCTTTCAGATATGGCAGATATGCTTTATTCCTGCGAGTCTGAAGATGAGGTGTATCAAGTGGTCGCTTTAACCTGTTCTAAGCTATTTCCTAATATGAGTGGTTCTATCTATAGAATTGCTAATTCCAAGAATTATGTTCAGATGAATAGTTTTTGGGGAGCTAAAAGAAGTAGTAAAGAAATATTTTCACTATCTGATTGTTGGGCATTGCGGAGAGGAAAATTTAACCTTTTCTCGCCTCGTAATTCAGGACTAATGTGCAGTCATTTAATACGGCCAGTTAGCGGCACACATTTATGTGTTCCATTGTTTGGACAAGGCGAAGTAGTTGGGATCTTACACATTGATGCACTTGAAGAAATTAGTCCAGAAGATCAACAAATTACTGAGATTATTGCTAGAACATTAGGCATTGCACTCAATAATTTATCGATAAAACAACGTCTAACCCATGATAGCTTGCGGGATGGAATGACCCAATTATTCAATCAAAGCTATATGCAAAGCATAACGGAACAAAGGCTAGCTGAAGCTGAACGGTCAGGAAAACCTCTTAGTGTTATTTTCCTTGATATTGATAACTTCAAATCTTACAACTCGCGCTATGGGCACGTAACTGCCAACATCGTTCTCCAGGGATTAGCAAAACTGCTGTTAAAATCTATTCGCTCTTTTGATATTCCTTGCAGATGGGGTGGTGAAGAATTTGTGATTGTCATGCCTAATATGACACTGGAAACGCTCAGAAAGCGAGTAGAACAATTAAGGCTAGATATTGAACAAATGCAATTGAAGGATGGTGATCAGATCCTTGAAAGCATCACTGCTTCTTTTGGAATAGCTGTATCAGAACCAGGAATTACGGTTAAGGATTTGTTGAATCGGGCAAATCAAGCGATGCTTGAGGCAAAGCGAACAGGAAAGAATCGAGTTAGAGAGTATGTGAATACCTTTAATTGAAGAAGAATACAGAATTCAGAATTCAGAATTCAGAATTTATAATACCGCAAGCGTTGAAATAAGTAACTCTTCAGTCTGCATTAAGTGTCAGTACAGCATAAAAATCAGAAACTTATAAATTTCCCGTATAAAAAAACAACTCCCTGAAGATGTAGGAGTTGTTTTTTTATATTCAAGTAGTTTTTAAAACATTCAGAATGGAGCTATGCCTAGGTTGGGCTGCGCCTACGCTAAACAGATACTAGCTAAAATAGCAGCGATTATATAAAATACCCCAACCACTTGCAATTCTGACCAGCCTGTAAGTTCTAAATGATGGTGTAAAGGCGCCATCTTGAAGAGGCGTTTACCTTTGCCATCGGGGCCTTTCGTGGCTTTGTAATAACTTACCTGTGCCATCACCGAAAGGGTTTCTACAAAGAAGATACCACTGAGAATGAACAGAGCTACTAAGGTATTTGTCAATAATGCTACAGCAGCTAAAGCTCCTCCCAGTGCAAGGGAACCAGTATCTCCCATAAAAACGCGGGCTGGGTTCCGATTATGGGCTAAGAAACCTAAGCACCCACCACTTAAAGCAGCACAGAAAACCATCAATCCTGGTGCTGTTGGTGCGACTATAGCACCTAATGCCAAAAGTGCGATCGCAACTGTTCCTGCTGCCAAGCCATCAATACCATCTGTTAAATTAGTCGCATTACTTTCTGCAACTAGTACAAAACCTGCTAAAGGCCAAAATAGGAATCCTAAAGGTAGTGTGAAGTTCACCCAAGGCAAAGCAATATTTGTAATATTAGAAGGTTGATTAAACATCAGCCATAGACAAAAGACTGCTGCAAAACTCACCTGCAAAGCTAGTTTTGTCCGGGGAGATATACCTTTATTTGATTTACGGCGCAGAATTTGCCAATCGTCAAGCCAGCCAATCAATCCGTAGCTGATTGTCAAAGCCGAAACTGCAAGCACCTCTTTAGAAAAATTAGACAATATACAGGCAAGCAGTACAGACACAGGTATAAAAAATATACCGCCCATTGTAGGAGTTCCTGCCTTTTTGAGATGAGCTTGGGGCCCATCTTCGCGGATTATTTGTCCAGTTTTGAGTGCTTGAAGTAGGGGTATTACCCAATAGCCCACTAAACCTGAACCCATAGCACACAAAAGTAGTGGCAGAGTTAGTGACATACTTTGCCACGGTAGCCGATTGGCCATCGAATCCAAGAAAAATGCTGTTGTACCTAGCCCTACAGCTAATAAAGAGGCTAGAGCGATTCCAGAAATGTTTAATCCTTGCTCAGGAGATAATTTAGCGTCCACAGAAGTTTCCCTTCACTCCACACTTAATAAAATTGAATACCAGGAACTAGGGATACTACCAAGTCCCTAACCTGAAAAGGCTAATCCTCAGCGATTCCTATATCATCATCATCATCATCGAGGTCGTAGCCAATTCCATCATCTACACCCATTAAAGAATCTATTCCTTCTTCGTTATCTCGAAAATCCGGTTCGTGAACGTCACGCGCGATAATCCGGCCGTTGGTTTTCAACCAGTCCAACAAAGAGGACTCTGGCTTTAGGGGGATGACATCGGCTCGTTGGTTACGGGCTACTTCACGTAATGGAGAGTTCAACATATCGAGTGAGGACAAGAAAAGGTTTACGTAAGTTGACATTTAGAGTCTATCACTTGACACGGATTAATTTAGTTATCTTTTCAACCCTTTAGTTGATAAATCCGCACTCAGATAGAAATTTTTTTATTTAATAAGCATAAGGCTTAGTCAAGCGGTTCTTAGTAATTTTTATGGCTCTACATATATGTCCTTAATATCTTGTTTATGCTGATGGAAAGTGAGTGATTTTAGAGGTGACAGGCGATGATGGGAAAAGCGGCTCTTATGGATGCGATCGCTGGTACAAATCGCGGTCTACTAGCGACCCAAACACAGAAACAGGCTATCTTAGCTGCGATCGCTAACTTAGAAGACTTTAATCCTACACCCCGTCCGGTGGAAGCTAGTAATTTGCTAGATGGCAATTGGCGATTACTATACACCACTAGCAAGGCTCTTTTAAACTTAGATCGTCTACCTTTGTGCAAACTAGGTCAAATCTATCAGTGTATCCGGGTAGAGACTACCAGTGTTTACAACATTGCTGAGATTTATGGCTTACCTTATTTGGAAGGATTAGTCAGCGTTGCTGCTAAATTTGAGCCAGTTTCAGATCGGCGTGTCCAAGTGAAATTCGAGCGGTCTATTATCGGCTTACAACGTTTAATAGAATACAATTCTCCGGTAACTTTTATCCAACAAATTGAAGAAGGTAGAAAATTTCCCGGAATTGATTTTGTAATCAAGAGTGATAAACAGCAAGGCTGGTTAGATATCACTTATATAGATAACGATCTGCGGATCGGCAGAGGTAACGAGGGTAGTGTATTCATATTGAGTAAAACATAAGTATGTACCAAAATACTATTTGCGAATGAAGGTAAGCTATAACGTGTACCTTGTCAAGTAGGTTCTGATACCATTCTTAATTGTGGGGGGAGTGGGAGATGAGGGGGATGAGGAGGATGAGGGAGAAAGAATAACTAATATTCAATGCCCAATGCCCCATGCCCCATGCCCTATGCCCAATTCCCAATCCCCAATTCAGACAAATAACTTAACAAAGACTCTAGCAACGACCTTCAGGTTGTAGAGTGAAATCAATTAGCCCTCTAGATTGGCGATTGATAACTAAAAGGGAAAATAATCATGGTTCAACGTGGTTCTAAAGTACGTATTCTCCGCCCTGAATCCTACTGGTTTCAGGATCTTGGAACTGTGGCTTCCATTGACCAAAGCGGCATCAAATACCCTGTAATTGTCCGCTTTGAAAAGGTCAATTACTCTGGTATCAATACCAACAACTTTGCTCAGGATGAATTAGTCGAGGTTGAAGCACCAAAGGCTAAACCACCTAAAAAATAGCAGCAAAGCTATAAAGGGGTTGTTTGATGCGATGATGAAGGGTAGTCTTAAGTCTGAAGTATGAAATCTGAAATTTTCAGTTCATTCATTCTTCATCCTAGCCTACCCTAATCTATGAGAGCCGCCCTGCGGGTATTTACGGTTTCTGTTGGGTAGTAATACGAGCCATCTACGGCTATGTAAGTTACTACCCCATCTCTTTTTCCTTAATCCCTCAAATACATCAAAATTGCCTGCTTAATCAGCTTGAATGCCTGAACTGCCTGAAGTTGAAACAGTCCGAAGGGGTCTAAATCAATTGACCCTCAATCAAGAAATCACGGGTGGAGATGTGTTGCTCGATCGCACCATCGCCTACCCGTTTTCTGTTGGTGAGTTTGTTGATGGAATTAAAAAGAATGCCATCGCTACTTGGCATCGTCGCGGCAAGTATCTCCTCGCCGAACTCTCCTCATCTTCCCCTTCATCAACCGGCTGGCTAGGGGTTCATCTGCGAATGACCGGTCAACTCCTATGGCTGCATCGAGATGAACCATTACATAAGCACACGCGGGTTAGATTATTCTTTGGGGATCAGCAGGAATTGCGCTTTGTTGATCAGCGGACCTTCGGGAAAATGTGGTGGGTTCCGCCTGGTGTCGCTGTAGAAAGTATTATGACTGGTTTGGCAAAACTGGCAGCAGACCCATTTTCACCCGAATTTACTGTTGAATATCTAGCAAGCAAACTCCAAAATCGCCGCCGTCCAATTAAAACTGCGCTCCTCGATCAATCGGTGGTGGCGGGATTAGGTAACATTTATGCCGATGAAGCATTGTTTAAAAGTGGAATTTTACCTGAAACTTTGTGTATGGATTTGCAGCTAAAGCAAATTGAGCCTTTGCGAACAGCTATCATTCAAGTGTTGGAAACCAGCATTGAGGCTGGTGGTACAACTTTTAGTAATTTTTTAAGCGTTAAAGGTACTAATGGCAACTATGGTGGTGTTGCCTGGGTTTATAACCGCGCTGGAGAACCATGTCGAGTTTGTGGTACAGCAATTCAACGAATTAGGTTAGCTGGGCGATCTAGTCATTTTTGCCCCCAGTGTCAAACGCTACGGGGAGTTAGGAGTTAGTGTAGTAGCGTGTCAAGACTAAAATGTTGCAATAGATTTTTCTTCTTGTAGTGTGGGCATCTTGCCCGCACGGACGGGCGAGACGCCATTGGTGTCAATTTAAGCTAGAAATAGCTTCGCTGCGGGCTTCATAACCCGCCAGAGAATGAATTCTCTGGCTCATAGCTAAAGTCTACTGAAGTAGACTGAATATTTTTGGGGATATCTAGTACCGCAAGGCGGAATTCGTAATTCGTAATGACGCTCCTGCGTCGCTAACGCTGCGCTAACGTAATTCGTAATTAATTGTTTGCAAGGGTTTCAGACATTTAAAATGGGTGGTTTATTTACGC
>NZ_KV757729.1 GCF_001712795.1 Nostoc sp. KVJ20 | reverse complement strand
TAGCAAAAGCAATTGAAACTGCTTTTACTCAAGTCTCGTTAACTGATATTTATAATTGGTTTACCCATTCTTGTTACTGTACTTCACCAGACTGAGAAATGCTATAATTTATTCACCTCTACTTACTTATCTAGGATCAGATAATCAGAATTTATCAAAAAAAATCGCTGGTATCCTTCTTTATGGTGTGAATTGACAACAGAAATTGCTAATCTAGCCGAAGGACGAACTAATGATTAATTATGTTTCCAACTTATGTTTTGTTGATTGGGGAGCGTTGGAGATGTGAGGTAAAAGGGACTGGGGATTAGGGATTGGGGACTGGGTGTAAAATCGAAAAATTATGATGCTTGCTCTTACCCACCACCAAATTTTAAAAAACAATTCCTTGTACCCATTACCCAGTACCCAGTACCGGAGCGGCGACTAGTTGAGCCAAAACTGGAGGCACAACAGTTTAATCGCTTCCCCATTACCCCTTATCCCCAGCTACGGTGTACACACAAGTCGAATTACCCCCCTTAATCCCCCCTTGCCAAGGGGGGAAATAGAAAATCCAGTTCCCTCCCCTTTGCAAGGGGAGGGTTAGGGTGGGGTAATCCGACAGACTGGTTGTGATTCTATAACTTGTGTATACACCGTAGTTATCCCCAGATGGGGCCCCACTCCCTTTAGAAGAAATCAGGCATCCAAGGCGAAGCACCTGCAAATATTTGCGTAGCTGCTAAGATAGCTTTTTCTGTCCCATCAAGTTTTCCCACTTGTTGCAAATGGTAGGGGGTGAACAAACTTGTATACAATGGTGCCAATTCGCGGATATTTAGCTGTAACTCGCCCTTTCCGCCTTTTGTGACTTCACCACGTCCGTTGGCGACAGAAAGAATAAATTTACCATTGTTTGCAGGTAGTAAATTATCTTGAATTTCTAGGTGCAGTTCAGCTTGGATTTCCGATGGATAACCCCGCGTTTCCAGTGCCTTGACTACATCTATTACCCGAAATAGCCAACGACTCTCACGCCATATTTTGGCAGTTTGCTCTGGTAGTAGCAATGTCAGAGAATCAATTGCAGAACTCTTCCATCGCACCTGATGAATTTGGGAGCGATGATTTGCCAGAAAAGACCAGAAAGTTTGTGCAGCACCAACTGTGCGAAGTACCCAATCTTTTATCCAAAGGATTTCACCGTCTTCCGTTCGCTCTTGAGTGAAAATGATATAGCCTTGGGGTTGCTCTTTAGTACCAATAAAATAGGCATAGACTATTTCTTTCTCATCTGGTTGGATTATTCGCTGCCAGATTGCTGGATGTCGGTCTAAATATCCATGCGTTAGTCTCGCTTGCTGCTGATATAGTTCATGAAAGACTTCATGATTGATGCTCACTACTGGTTCTAAAGGTAGGGGTTGCTCCCGCACTTGGATATTCCTGGTAGAAACTTCCCAAATACACCAGCTACCTCCCTGCTCATACCCTACTTTTCGGTACAAAGTTTGAACAGCTGGATAAAGAGCGGAAATTGCTACGCCTCTAGCATAAAGTTCTTTGAGGGTGTGTTGCATGAGAGCGATCGCAGCTCCCGAACCGCGATACTCTGGAGCAATGCCCACTGCGGCAATTCCTGTCATTGGTACACGCACACCACCCCACCACTGACCCATATCCAGAGTTGCCAATCCACCAACTACTTGCTCCAATCCCCGAATAATGCGGAAATTTTCTACCCCAATCAAGTTGATATAAGCTTCCTCACCACCAAGTCCGCTGATAAAACACTGCTCAAGGATAGTTTCAAGCTGCTTAATATCCTGTGGATGAGAAAGAGTGCTGTATTCAAATTGAGCCGTCATTTCTTATACCATGATTAGTACAAAATCACAATCATACTACAGCAGTCGTTACCCCAATGGTTCACCAACTAGCTTGAAAATGGAGACTGGGAAAAAAGATTTATTATATGTCTTGGTATAGGAATGCGCTTTGATTTCTGAACTAATTTGCGTAGGCAGGCAATAGGGGATAGGCAACAGGCAACAGTAAAGAAGGCTTCTTAGTTGTACTGAGTTTTTTCACCAAATCAAATATGAGTCCTATATACTCAGTTAATGATGGCTATTTAGTACACAATGACAGAAATAAACATATCATTACATCGGTCTAAAAAGTCTAATTGAATATATAGCTAGGGTAACAGCAGTATCTACTTAAGCTTTATTACAGCAACCCTGATATAATAAATTTTCGGATCGTTCTGACTTGAGATGTAGTAATAGATAATCTCTTCATAGAGAGAGGAAGCTTTTTCTTTCACCAATCAGCTATAAAGCCCCAGAATCATGCTCCTAGTCACGCTAAACTACACTACTGCACGTTCAATTTTAACTGTCAGGACACTTACACTTATCTATTAATGAGTGGCTTCAGAACTGTTTCTTCTATTCATAGGGCCTGGTGTACCACCCGTCGGTTGCTGTTAACACATCACTTACAAAAAATATGTCAATCAGTTGGATTTACCTCATCATAGCAATCGTTTTTGAGGTTTCAGGCACAACTTGCATGAAATTATCGCAGGGATTTACTAAAACAGTTCCTTCGGTATTAATATTTGTCTTCTATGGACTTTGTTTTACTTTTTTGACTTTTGCTCTTAAGAGACTTGAAGTGAGTGTAGCTTATTCTGTCTGGGCTGGATTGGGAACTATCCTAGTTGCGCTTATTGGTATTATCTGGTTTCGCGAATCTGCCACATTAATGAAACTTTTTTCGATCGCCTTAATAATCATAGGGGTAATTGGTATAAACGCAAGTGATTGAAGAAGAATTCTGACGACTGACGCCTTTATTCTGTTCGATAAATTAAACGGACATGATATTAGACATTACCCAGATTAAAAAATACCTCGTCAATGTTAAAATTGACGAGGTAAATAAACCAAAACTGATCATTTTGCTGGTTGCTGTTGTAGGGAATACACCAGCAATTTTTATTGTTCCGCTAGCAGAGCAAAATGAGCAGACTTAACTAAATGCTTTTAAAAGTATAGTAAACCTCGGTAAATATAGCCCACAAGTAATTGACTTTTAATACTTTAGCAGAGACGCTCAAAGTAATGCAGCCAAAATGGCAAGTTTTTTATACACTGAGGCGTAAAGAACATTGCATAATAGTATCAACTGAAAGCAATTTTTAGGAATTCAACCATAGCTTAGGGATGCACAATTGTGAATCCACACAACGGATTGTGCTTCAAATAGATGAAAAAGGCTTTAGCACTAGTATAGCACGGCGGAAATAAACCAATCATTCCAAATCAACGAAACCCTTATGCTGTATTCATTTTTAATTTTTAATTTTTAATTTTTAATTCCGCCTTGCAGTACTAGCTTATTAGGTCAAAATTTATTGAACCCAGCAGAACGACGATAAAGTAACCAGATAAACAGCGGTGAACCCAGCAAAGCAGTGACGGAACCTACTGGTAGTTCTACTGCTCCTAGCCTAGAGAGTAAATCTGCAAAAGTCAGTAACCATGCACCTGCAAGGGCGGAAAGTGGTAAAACAAAGCGATGATCTGTACCAACGATGAGGCGGACACCGTGAGGGACAACAAGACCAACAAATCCAATCAAGCCACTGATGCTGACGGCACCTGCGGCTAATAGAGTGGCGACACCACCAATTAACAGGCGCGATCGCGTCAACGAAACCCCCAAACCCACAGCCAAATCATCTCCCAAAGCCAGCACATTTACCGATCGCGCCAACAAGCATCCTCCGATCAATGCAACGATGATATAAGGGGCAGGCGTAGCAATTTCTTGCCAACCCCGTCCATTAAGACTACCAACTAACCAACTGAGCGCAATTTGAATTTGACCGTCTTCAGCTAAAAGCAGCAATGTACTTTGTACAGCACCAAATAAAGAACTCACCGCCACTCCACCTAAAATCAACCGCTCAACAGAAATCCCCGACCCCGCACGACCGAGTAAAATAACGATCGCAGAAGTCAAAATTGCCCCCATCCACGCTGCTAAAGGAATTGCGATCGGGAATATCTGCCACACAATCATCAGAATCACAATTAATCCTGCACCCGCTGAAATGCCCAAAATAAATGGATCAGCCAGACTATTGCGTAACATTCCTTGTAGCAATGCTCCTGACATTCCCAAAGCTGCACCGACAATGAGAGCCGCTGTAATGCGTGGAAGACGCAAATCCCAGAGAATTGTCTGTTTAATTGGATCGCCTTTGTGGAGAATGGCTTGCCACAATTCCGACAGATTTAAAGGTACTGCTCCTTGAGAAAGCGACAGTACTAGCGTTACCACCAGTGCTGTACCAAGGAGGAAAACAGCCCAAAATACACGGTGTTTAGTAAAAATTGTCTCAAATGGTCTAGTCAAATTTAAATATGTATTTTTTTTAATATAATCCGTCTCAAACACAAATACATTGGGGATAGGGCATTGGACAGGAGGGAGAAGAATTAAAACTTGGACGTTGAGCCTCTAAAGCTGAACGTTTAAATTTTAACTCCCAATGCCCAATGCCCAATGCCCAATGCCCCACTACGTCAATTCCAGCCCACCTTGATAGCCAGTGACAATGCGACCACCATCTTTGAGGATGTGGACTTCTATCTGGTCGCTAGCCCAAGTAATTTGGTCTTGGAAAGCTGGGTTTAACACCCGAACCCGTTGATTACTAGAAGAAACTGGAGAATCGGGAGAATTAATTGCCAGAGATTGTACAAAAGGCCCGTCAATCAAGATATCGAGTTGTTCTAACAATTCTTGGGAACCTGGTGGCGCGGATTGGGACTGTAGCTGCTTAAGAGTGAACCCAGTAAAAGACATTACATTCAACCCAGCAGCTTTGACTTTCCGAGCTAAAGATGCCAGGGCAGTTGCTTGCCAAAATGGTTCTCCACCAGAGAATGTTACACCCATATTGCGGGGATTGTTAAGAATATTCTCGGCAAGAGTATCAACGGCAATCAATTGGTTAGCCTCAAATGACCAGGAGTTAGTATTAAAGCAGCCAGGACACTCACGAAGACAACCTTGTACCCAGACAACTGCACGACAACCAGGGCCATTAACTTCTGACTGATCAACATAACCCATAATGTTGAGATAGCCAGGGGGAATTTCCATGAGTGCTAGCGATGGGTCAGTTGGCTTAATTTCCATCTCTTTAACTCCTTTGAGCCGTTGCCTGTTAACTGTTAAATATAGCGAATCTCCAGTTATATAACCGTGACAATAGTTATATACAGGAGAATAAAACAGCCAGGAGGCAGGCTTTAGCTTAAACATTAGTTGCCTCTCACTCACCTACCCGATAGGGAGGTGATGAGATGAATACAAGTGAGTGACGAATTGACCAACGAGCAAAATTGAGCATAGCGATGGCAGCAATGTTGGTCGATGAAGCAACTTATTTTTCAGCCAGAATCGCGTAAATTTCCCGTTTAACTTGCTCTAAAAGCTCACGAACCCGATTTATTCGCTCCATATTGCCACTACGAGCAACCTGCACCACAACAGCAGCTAATTCTGTTGCGGCATTCCGTAGTTCAATAAACTCTTGGGGCTTACCTTTGACAAAACTTTTGAAGCTATCCCAAGGAGAGTTTGAAGTTTCTTGTTGGGCACGTTCTGCCAATAATTGTCTACCTTCATCGGTAATCGTGTAAATCCGCTTGCCACCTTCCTGGGCGCTCTTGAGATAACCACCTTCTTCCAGCAATTGGAGTGTTGGATACACTGAGCCAGGACTGAGGCGACGGAAACCACCATAGCGAGTTTCCATCTCTTTAATCAGGTCGTAACCATGACTAGGATGCTCGGATAACAATTCCAGCAGAATAAACTTGATGTCACCCCGACGAGTCCGATATTCATCTCCCCAACCACGACCAAACATTTCATTGCCAAAGTGTTTCTCATGATGTCTACCATGATGTTTGCCATGTTGAAACCAAGACCTGACAAGCAATGAATCATCTTCGTTAACTCCTGCCCATGCAGGTGTTCCAAAGTGTGACCGAAAATGTCTAAACATAAGTGAATCTCAAATCAACTTTCTCTAATATACGATACATCGGAATATATCACGATATATCGGAATAGAATTTTGATGAAGATTTTTGAAGTGTAAAAGAGATTAGGGACTGAAAAGAGGCAAAGGGGTAGGGTGCTGCTCTTGCTGAGGAGAATGACACTAAGAAAAGCCGCAAAAGCTTGTTCTGACTGATTCTCCGCTTCCAGGCTGGGAATCAGTCAGAAAAAGGACTGTATCTTTTACGAGCGAGAGTAGTCCTGGTAAACACTTGTATTAGAAGTTGCAAGTTACTAATTTTGCCTCAAGATTTTTCGCTTTGTCAAAGTATAAAATAAGACAAAATTTACACTTAATATAAAATGCCTTAGCATTTTAAAATACAGGATTAACCCACAATCAAAAAATTTTATCCTAAAATCAAATATTCAGTGAATTTACGTATGCGAATTTAAGTCTTCTCAATGAATAGTAGAATTAGCCCATACAGGAGAAGACAGTGACACTCTTAAACGAAGCTCAAATAGAGCAGCTAAAGGAAATAACCACACACTTGCGACAAGTAAGACAAGAAAAATCCATCCGCATAGAAGAAATAGCCGCTCAAACACTAATTAGAGCAGGTGTTTTGCAAGCTTTAGAAGAAGAACGATTTGAAGAATTGCCTGAGCCTATTTTTGTTCAAGGATTCATCCGTCGCTATGGAGATGCTTTAGGACTGGATGGAAATGCTCTATCGTACACCTTTATAAGCAATGTTGTTCGCCAAGACTCCAATAACAATCATAAAAAGTCAGACAGCAAACCAAATACATACATACCTCTTGTTTTTACCTACATTCTATTATTAGTTGCTGCATCTACTGGTCTTTTATATATACTTAACCCACCACAAATTGCATCTGAATCCGTGACTCCAGAAGTAAATGGTCAACAGTCAATAGTCATTAATCAGTGAGTGGGGGAGATGAGGGAGCAGGGGGAAATGAGGGGGAAATAAGCAGTGTCCAATCCCCAATCCCCAATCCCCAATTTCAAGATATTTGCGGTTTACGCAGATGCCAACTAGTAGATTGCTCATAGGCATGAGCAACCTGAAACAGTAGGTCTTCTCGCAGCACGTTGCCAATTAACTGTAATCCTATCGGTAGTCCCTGATCATCAAAACCACATGGCAAACTTAGACTAGGTAAACCAGCAAGATTCACAGGAATAGTCATTAAGTCAGTTAAATACATACTCAAGGGGTCAGTAGTTTTTTCCCCTGCTTTGAATGCTGTAGTGGGGGATGTGGGACAAACTAACACATCAACCGCGCCAAAAGCCTTTTCAAAGTCTTGCTTAATCAAGGTACGGACTTTTTGCGCTTTTAGGTAGTAGGCGTCATAATAGCCAGCGGAGAGGGCATAAGTGCCAATCATAATCCGGCGTTTGACTTCTGTACCAAAACCAGCGGCACGGGTACGAGTGTACATGGATAGCAGATTATCGGCATCAGGAGCGCGGTATCCATATTTAACGCCATCGTAACGAGCCAGGTTTGCTGATGCTTCTGATGGGGCAATTATGTAGTAGGTGGGTAAGCCATAGCGGAAACGGGGACAAGAAATTATGTGAATCTCTGCTCCCAAACTTTGTAGTTGATCTACTGCTTTGGTAACAGCTTGTTCTACTACAGCGTCTAAACCTTCACCAAAAGTTTCTTTAATGATACCAATTCTTAGCTGACCTCTGGGTTTGAAGTCTGGTTTTAAGCTAGCAGCGTAGTTAGGAATGGCAACTTTCAGGCTGGTAGAGTCTTTGGGATCGTGACCTGCGATCGCATTTAATAATATTGCCGCATCTTCTACCGTGTTTGCAAATGGCCCAATTTGATCTAAAGAGGAAGCATAAGCCACCAAACCATAACGGGAAACCAAACCATAAGTTGGTTTCATCCCCACCACGCCACAGAAAGATGCCGGTTGGCGAATCGAACCGCCAGTATCAGAACCGAGAGCAACCACACATTCTTGTGCCGACACCGCAGCCGCAGAACCTCCCGAAGAACCACCTGGAATTCGTGACAAATCCCAAGGATTAGCCGTGACTTGGTAGGCAGAGTTTTCTGTAGAACTGCCCATTGCAAACTCATCCAAGTTGGTTTTGCCTACCATTACCGCCCCAGCATCAGCCAGTTTTTGTGTCGCCGTTGATTCATAAGGCGGCACAAAATTTTCCAAAATCCGGGAAGCGCAGGTGGTGGGAACTCCCTTGGTACACATATTGTCTTTGATACCCACAGGAATACCTGCTAGCAGTCCAATTTCTTCTCCCGCAGCGATTTTGGCATCCACAGCACCCGCTTGCTCTAATGCCCGTTCTGCCGTCACACACAAAAAGCTGTGCAGTTTCGGCTCTAACGCTTGAATGCGATCTAAAGCTTCTTGGGTAATTTCAACGGCAGAACGTTCTTTCTTAACCAGTTGTTGGTGCAACTCGCGGATGGATGCCATGATTGCTCTCTTTATGACTCACTCAAGTCATTGATTCTAGTACATATTGGTCGATATTGGTATCGCTATTGGGCATTGGGTATTGGGCATTGGGCATTGGGCACTGTTTATTTCTCCCTCATCTCCCCCTGCTCCCCTGCTTCTTCCCCCAGGGCAAACCATCTAATACTAAGCGGATTAATATGTATTGAAATGTGTTTAATAACTTTAAAAAAGTAGCAAATATATGGCTATTAACTGTCTATTGAATAGTTTACCAAAGTTTTGATATATATTTGCTACTTTTGTGTAAGAGTATAGCAGTGTTTTCTAGTGATATAATTTTGTATTACAAGTACTATTAAGAATACATTTTTTACGATTTTATCAATTAATTAATTTCGTAAAACTTTTTTCAGGGGTAGGGTAGGATGATAAAAATAGCTACACGCAAATATTTAGGCAAACAAAATGTCTATGACATTGGGGTTGAGCGTGACCATAATTTTTCGATTAAAAATGGCTTAATAGCTTCCAATTGTTTCAATAAATCCCATTCAACAGCTTATGGTTATGTAACTTATCAAACAGCATATTTAAAAGCTAATTACCCATTGGAATATATGGCGGCGCTGTTAACAGCTAACAGTGGTGATACCGATAAGGTACAGAGATATATTACCAACTGTACAAATATGGGGATTTCCATAGATCCGCCAGATATTAATCGTTCTGGTGTTGATTTTACGCCAACGGCAGGAAAGATTCTGTTTGGATTTTCGGCGGTGCGTAACGTGGGGCAAAATGCGATCGCTTGTATTTTGGAAGCGAGAAATGAGACAGGAGAGTTCAAGACTCTTGCTGATTTTTGCGATCGCGTCGATTTACGTGCTGTTAACCGCCGAACTCTAGAGTCGCTGATTTATTGTGGAGCCTTTGACAAAATTGAACCCAACCGTCAACAGTTAATTAACGACTCAGAATTGGTGTACGATTGGGCACAATCTCGCGCTAAAGATAGAGCCAGTGGTCAAGGTAATCTGTTTGATTTATTGGGCGATGGTTTTTCTTCAACTCAGAATAAAAGAGCAAATAATGCCTTTGAAACTGCTCCAAAATCTAAACCTGTGACAGATTTACCCCCACAGAAAAAGTTGCAGATGGAGAAAGAATTACTAGGCTTTTATGTATCAGATCATCCATTGAAATCCTTACGGCAAATAGCACCACTTTTGACACCAATTAACCTTTCGCAACTGGGAGAACAAAGGGAAGATACAAGACTTTGTGCAGTTGTCATGTTAAATAACGTCAAAAAAGTGGTGACGAAAAAAGGTGATCAGATGGCAATTTTGCAAATAGAAGACTTAACTACACAATTAGAAGCTGTAGTTTTCCCGAAAACTTATGAACGCATTAGTTCCCTACTCCAAGTTGATACTAGATTAATTATTTGGGGAAAAGTAGATCGACGCGATGAGCAAACTCAATTTATTCTTGAAGATGCAGAACCAGTGGAAACAGTACAAATGGTGATGGTGGAATTAAATCCCCAGCAAGCAGGTAACATGGAAGACTTACATCGCTTGAAAACAATTTTGCAAGAACATTCAGTAGACAAAGAAAAGGCAAAAATGCCAGTGATTGGAATTATCCAAACTGAAACTTCTCGTAAACTTGTTCGCTTGGGTTGGCAATTTTGCGTACAAGATTCTAGAATAACCGTTCAAGCTTTGCAAAATGCTAGTTTTCCTGCTCATATAAAATCGCTGACTGGTAGCTGACACCAGAAGTGAAAAATCCACCAATACTGAAAAGCAGCTTAAAAATTCGTTGATTGAACTGTCAACAGTAAATCGCCTTAAGTATTCAGGATTTTAATCGTTTTTTTAGTTACTTATGCTGATGATAATTTCCTTGAGGGAGTGGTATCTTTTTATGCTAAGACCCTTAAGGCTGCGACCGGGGGAAGGAGTTAGAACTTGATGATTGTAAACGAGCTACATAGATTTGTTTCATACTGTAAAAAAATTCAACCCCAAACTCACGAGGACATTCAAAAATTTTTTGAAGGAGTGATATTGTTTCCTTATGATAAGGAACTTCTATTACAAGCTTATTTATTTCTGAATATTAAAGAATTGTTTCCCTCGTGCGCTGAATTGCTGTTATTTGAAAAGTCTCCAATTTCAGATTATACAGATTTAGGAAAGTGTGATTTTGTCTTCTTGACCTTTAAAGGTAGTCTGTTTTTAATTGAAACTAAGTTTATTGATACAGAAGCAACTGGAGCGACAGAACGGAAAAGAAGAAATAAACATAGAAACAAGGTGTTTGAGCAAGTTATTACTCTAAAAGGTAGATTTAGCGAATATTGGAATATGAGGCTAGATCAATTAGAGTGCGGGGTTTTCACAACAGATCCAGAAGTTGCTTGGCGAGGAAATGGTGTGAATGTCATATCTAAATCAATATCTATAGATAAACTTGAACAATGGCGCAGAAGTTATCACAGTAGTGAAAAGTTTTTATCTCATCAAGATGGATCAAAGTTTGAGGAGAAGGTTAATTTGAAAAGTTGAGCCAAGACCCAAATATACTTCTTAGAGTGAATGGTGTATGGGGCATAAGTTCAATTCGCAATGACGCTCGCGGACTCGCTACCGCTACGCTAACGCAATTAACAATGCCCCATACACCAACCCAGAGAAATCATCTGGGTTTTCCTTCCATCAATCTTTACTGCCAAACATAGATAAGGACAAACAAAATAATCCAGATAACATCGACGAAGTGCCAGAACAACGAGGTTGCATTGACGCCGAAGTGACCTGTATCGTAATTGCCAGGGATGAAAGAACGGATCAAAATTATTAACTGCAACAGGATACCAGTGAAAACGTGCAAACCGTGGAAGCCTGTAAGTAGATAAAACGTTCCACCAAATACCCCGGAAGTGAAACCAAAGGCGAGGCCGTTCCATTCAATCGCCTGTCCAACTAAAAAGTAAGTTCCCATCGCCATTGTTGCCAAGAGAAACAGGCGGAATTTTACTAAGTCGTGGCGTTGAAGGGCGCGTTCTGCTAAGTAAATTACAAAGCTACTAGCAACCAGAATTACTGTGTTGATTGCCGGTTCTTTTACTTCTAGTCCAGAAACACCTGCTGGTAGCCAGTTTGGGGTTGTTGTTTTGTAGATGGCATATCCGGCGAAAAAACTCAAGAAGATGACGCTTTCTGAGAGCAGGAAGACGATGAAGCCAAACATTTTGTTGCCTTCTTCGTCGTGGGTATGTTCTGCGGCTGTGTGGTGCAATTCTTCGGAATTGATATAGCTGTCCATTTTGCTTTTTGAGGGGGGAATTTGAAACGCATAGGCTTTGCCTTCCCGCAGGGTAGGAACGCAAAGGGAAGCGCGGAGGTACGCGGAGGGTTTTTGCGTCTTCCCGATGGTTGGCGTTTATTCTGGGAGGTTGGCTGTCAAGTGTTCTGATTTGCCGTAGCCGTAGGGTTCGGAGATGATGATGGGAGTTTCTTCAAAGTTTTCTACTGGAGGGGGTGAAGAAACTAACCACTCTAATCCGATTGCTCGCCAAGGGTTAGCGGGTGCTTTCTCGCCTTGCATCCAAGAAATCACCATGTTGAATATGAAGGGCAAGGTGGACATTCCTAAGAGAAATCCGCCGAGGCTAGCGATGATGTTCCAGAATTGATACTCAGGGGCGTAAGAAGCAACTCGGCGTAACATTCCTTGCAATCCCAAGGGGTGCATGGGCAAAAAGTTGAGGTTGGTGCCGATGAAGGCTAACCAAAAGTGGATTTTACCCCAGCTTTCGGAGTACATCCTTCCGGTCATTTTAGGGAACCAGTGATAAATGGCTGCAAATAAGCCCATCGTCACAGTGCCGTAGAGGACGTAGTGGAAGTGTCCGACTACAAAGTAGGTATTGTTAACGTGGACATCGACTGGCACTGAAGAAAGCATGATGCCTGTGATTCCGGCGAAGACAAACATGACTAATGCACCCAAGGCAAACAGCATGGCGGTATTTAGCCGCATTTTACCGCCCCAAATAGTTGCTACCCAAGCAAATACTTTAATTCCTGTGGGGACGGATACAAACATCGTTGTCATCATGAAAATCAACCGCATCCAGCCAGGAGTACCACTGACGTACATGTGGTGTACCCAAACGATACCGCTGACTACTGCAATCAACATTGATGAAACAGCAACTACTTTGTAACCAAATAGGGGTTTACGTGAATAAACTGGGAAGATTTCTGAGAAAATGCCGAAGATGGGCAAAATAATCACGTAAACGGCGGGGTGGGAGTAGAACCAGAAGTAATGCTGGAACATCACTGGATTTCCACCTTTGGCGGGGTCAAAAAAGGCAGTGCCAGCAGTTAAGTCTAGTAGCAGCATTACCGCGCCAGCTGTTAGGGCTGGCAGTCCAAAAAGTTGGATGATTTGGGCGCTAAATACTGCCCAGACAAACAACGGCATTTTGAAGAAGCCCATTCCTGGGGCCCGCATCTTGACAATGGTGGTGACAAAGTTCACTGCCCCCATAATTGAGGATACGCCGGATATTGCCACCGCTAACAGCCAGAGAACTTGACCATTAATCAAGTTACCTGTGGGATTCTGGAGACTGACTGGCGGGTAAGACCACCAGCCGGCTTGGGCTGGGCCTCCAGGGACGAAGAAGCTACCCATCATCAAAATCCCAACTACTGGTACCATCCAAAAGGCGACGGCATTCAGGCGGGGAAATGCCATATCTCGCGCCCCAATCATTAGGGGCACTAGATAGTTAGCAAAACCAACCAGTGAGGGAAATGTCCACAAGAACAGCATCACAGTGCCGTGCATGGTGAACATACCGTTGTAGACGGTGCGATCGACTAAATCTGATTCGGGTGTCATCAGTTCTCCCCGCATCACCATCGCAAAGATACCGCCGACGAGAAGGAAGAAAAATGAGGTGACGAGATACTGGATACCAATAACTTTATGGTCGGTACTAAAGCTGAAGTATTCTTTCCAGCTACTCGGAGATTCGTGGTTAGGCTTCTCATCAGGGAGAAGGATACCTTCAATAGGAACATTAGTCATGGTTACTTTCCTTTCAACCAGGTGAATTGACTAGAGGAGGTGCAGCAGGTGGAACTGTAACCCAACCAGTTTGAACTGATTGATGGGATGTTTGGGCATACTCAGAAGCCGCTTGATTATTTGCTATGGATGGCTTTTGGGTTGCAGCTTGTGCCAGCCATTGCTGATAATCTTCAGGAGATTCGACGATGACATTCGCTTGCATCGTCGCAAAGTATGTACCGCTATATTGAGAATCGGTCAATCGGTATTGTCCGGGGCGGATGGGAGTAAATTCAAAGTCGATCGCGTGGTTAGGAATAATATCCTGCTTGAGGCGGAATGCAGGAATATAGAAGCCGTGGATAACATCCTGTGATTTCAGCGCTAAACGTATCCGGCGATCGCTAGGTAAATGCAATTCGGTACTGGTAATATCTCTTTCGGGATAATGGAAAACCCACGCCCACTGTTTGGCTAGTACGTCGATTTTTTCTACAGGTTCCGCTAAAGCGTTAGCTGGTGCATCTTTTGGTTCTGCATAAGCCGATTCCATTCCCAATGGATTATGCAGGTGAACTATTTCCGATGGGCCTTGAATTCCCATTTGTTCATAAACTTGATAGCTGTAACCCGCAATCCACAACACTAACAGAATTGGAATTGCTGTCCAGACAACTTCTAAGGTGATATTACCTTCAATTGGGGGGCCATCAGTGAAGTCATCTTTGACTGCCCGATGGAAGATCACAGAATACATCAGAGTACTTGTTACTCCCAAGAAGATGAATGCACCGAGGGTTACTAAGAAGCTAATCAAATCATCAATTAGTACGGATTCGGCTGCTGCTTGGGGAGGAAGCCAGGAGTAAGACTGCTTGCCGATCCAGAGACTAGTAACAGTGATTGCGATCGCGCCTGTAAGCAGCGTCAAAATATTTAAAATCTTCTGGATTTTCATGGTCTTTGGTTATTGGGCATTGGGAATTGGGCATGGGGCATGGGGCATGGGGCATGGGGCATGGGGCATTGGGCAAATGACTATTTGAGTGTTGTGTTTAGGTCTTGGTGCGATCGCAGCAAATTATCTGCTGTATTGTGTACGCCAAATTCGGCGGCTAGTTGCGCTCCTAGTGTGCCGTGGATGTACAGAATGAACATGATTGCTATGCCTGCGAACAGATAGATCCATTGCACTTCTCTATCTGTCTGTTTATATTCTTGTTTGCCCCAAACGAAGCGCTGCCATGCTCTCCAGATGGTCATGCCAACAATCAGCGCTAATAAGAATACACCTCCTACACCATGCCAAAGCATAGTTTCCATTGCCTGCAATCCCCAGGCACTCTTCATATCAGCTGGTGGTGCTGCCAATAGCATTTCGTAAAAGCCTGCTCCCACTGTGAAAAATGTAATGATGCTGGCAGCTAACATGTTGTACCAACCAACAGCAAATAAGTTGTCACGTTCAACAGTAATTGCCAAAAATTTGAAGACCCATTTTTCAAAGGGGAACAGAACACCAACAATATCAAAGGTCATCGCAATGATGAACAAACCTATTGTCAGATGCACTAAGTTGGGATGAATAGGAATTGTGTAAGGTAATCCGTTTGCGCCTAGAGAGCCGCTCAATTGGTCAATCAATTCTGAGTTCATCGCAACAAACCATCCTTTACTGCTTCCACAACTGGTACTGTATGCAATCCATATACCCAAACAAGTTCATCTCCGAGATATACTTGCAAGCCAACTATTAGGGTTAAAACTAGTCCGGCTCCCAAATAATAAATTGGTACTTTTTGCGGGTTACGGGCACGAATTACATAGCGCCAAGCTGTAATCGCTGTGATAATTCCTGAAAGCGACCAACCAATTAGCGTATGTAAATTCAGCACCGATTTAGCTAGGCTGTAAGGCTGTGCTAACCCTGCTTCAAACTGACCAAAAATAATTGCAACGAAGATTGCGATCGTGGCAACTAACATATTCCACCAACTCACCTCAAAAAGACCGGATTTACCAGTAAAATAGCCAATTACATCACAGACAAAGGAAAATAAAACCATCGCAATTACGAAGTGGACAACGATGGGATGAATCGTATCTGGATAGGGCAAATTGTGGTCGTTCAAGGATGTCAAATACTCAATCATCGTCTTCTCCTGGAAATATCTACCGCACTTTGGTCAATCAATTTTGGATTTTGGATTGGCGATCGCGCAGTCTTAGTGAGCGTCTTTTAGATTTATTCCGTCCCAGACGAGATATAAACTAGAAGACCCTAATCAAAAATCTCAAATCGCTAGTCAATAACTGATGGACACTCACTAACATCACCACAAGTATCCATCCATAATTGAGCGAATTCTGTTCAATATCTGCGCTGTTCAATACGCTTAATCATGTCTTAGCTTTTTGTAGTCAAATCTAGTTAAATTGCCTACATAGAATAATTTTGGTTTTGATTCATTTCCTTATGCCAATAGTCTGCAACAGCAATTCTTGATGGAGCTAAATCAAATCGCTGTCCTTTGTTGATTTGCTTAACCTATCCTTTAGCTTAAGTAAATTTTTATGAATTGTCAAAACAATAAATATTAAACTTTTAAAGGTTAGTAATTTGACAAAAAAATATTTTAATAATGTATTTATTTTTGCATTTTTTTAATATATAAAAAAACTCTAGATACGATGTTTGTCTGTAAGATATTTCACAATCATCAAATATTTGTTTGTAATACAAATAACAAAAATGTTTGAACCACTCAAAAAGCCCCTTAAAATTAAAAAAGGAAGGAATCAAGCTACAAAAGTGTCGAATCCAGGTTAATTCAGAAGCCAGTGATACAGTTATTGCAATAGGTTCGCTTTTTTCCTCTGATATTATCTAACAGAATTCAGGAGTCAAGAGCGGAGCCGGAGACGCTCCGCCTCCGGTCAGAATGGGCTAAACCTTAGCTATCCGCTAACAGCAATGTTTTCTTTATGACTGGCGGACTCACGACTCGCTAACGTCTTTATTCTGACTTCTGAATTCTTCTTCATTTTCATAATTCTTTCATTTTTATCTTCCTTCTGCTAAAGTGAGACAAAAGTGAGAAGATTATGAAATTACTATAATGAGATTTAATATCAGTAACTTTCAGATGCAACTACCGCAGTATGGACAAAAATTGGCTGTAGTGTCTGGGCTGCTATTGGGGCTATGTTTGGGTGGGTGTAGTCCGTCAAGCTCCAATTCTCAACCACAGTTAAGTCCAAACCCAGGTACAACTAGCACCAGTAATCTAGAAAAAAAAGATAAAAAAGTAGTTCTTACCACCTTTACAGTCATCGCAGATATGGCACAAAACGTGGCGGGAGACAAGGCGATTGTCGAATCTATCACCAAACCAGGGGCGGAAATTCATGGTTACGAACCAACTCCTAGCGATTTGGTGAGGGCGCAAAAAGCAGACCTAATTTTAAATAATGGTCTGGATTTAGAGCGTTGGGCACAAAAATTGTATAACAGCGTCCCTAATGTGCCTCACGTTACTCTAACTGAGGGGATTAAACCTGTAGAAATTACGGAGGATGCCTACAGGGGGAAACCTAATCCCCATGCTTGGATGTCACCACAAAATGCCTTGATATACGTAGAGAATATTCGCAAGGCATTAGTTAATTTGGACTCAGCGAATGCAGAGACTTACAATACCAATGCCAAAGCATACAGCGAAAAAATTAAGGAAGTCGATGAGAGACTGCGAAAAGCCGTGTCGGTAGTTCCAGCAGACAAGCGCTACATGGTAAGCTGTGAAGGCGCATTTTCATACGTTACCCGCGATTATGGCTTGAAAGAAGTTTATCTCTGGGCGGTCAACTCTGAACAGCAAGCTACTCCCAAACAGCTAGAAAAAGTCATTGAGACAGTTAAGAACAATAAAATACCTGTAGTTTTCTGTGAAAGTACGGTAAATGACGGAGCGCAGCGTCAGGTAGCTAAAGAATCGGGAGCAAGGTTTGGTGGAGTTTTTTACGTTGATTCCCTGTCTCCATCTGATGGACTAGCACCGACTTATCTAAAGTTGCTAGAACTTAATATTACTACTCTAACTCAGGGGTTAGAGGAAAAGTGAGCAAGTATGCAAGAATAAATCTAACTATTGAAAATTTATTTGCAGTAAGAACTTTAGTCCTGTTTTGTTCTCTGCAAAACATTACATATTTGCCAAAAGGACTTGAGTTGCTCACTAAAAAATACTGATTAATTCTAGAGGTAATTTTTAATGAAATCTATTTCGATTGATGTCGAAAATCTGACGGTTGCTTACCACGGCAAAGTTGCTTTACATGGTGCTTTTTTGCAAATTCAAGCAGGTTCAATAAGTGGTTTAGTGGGGATGAATGGTAGCGGTAAATCAACATTGTTTAAGGCGATTATGGGGTTTTTGAAGCCAGTCACGGGGCGGGTTTTGATTAATGGCTTACCGATAAAAAGTGTACAGAAAAAAAGCTTAGTCGCTTATGTACCGCAATCAGAAGAAGTGGACTGGAATTTTCCAGTAAGTGTCCATGATGTGGTAATGATGGGACGCTATGGATACATGAATATACTGCGAATTCCGTCGGCGAAAGATCGAAGTGTCGTGAGGGAGAGTTTAGAGAGGGTGGAAATGTGGTCAATGCGCGATCGCCAAATTGGAGAACTCTCTGGTGGACAGAGAAAACGTGCCTTTCTCGCCCGTGCTTTGGCACAACAGGGAACAGTTTTACTATTAGATGAACCTTTCACTGGAGTCGATATCAAAACAGAAAAAGCGATGATTGACTTATTGCTGGAATTGCGAAAAGAAGGTCATACAATTTTGATTTCTACTCATGATTTAGCTTCTATCACAACTTTCTGTGACCAAGTAGTACTCATAAATCGTACTATTTTAGCTTATGGCGATACATCCGAAGTTTTCACAGAAGAAAATCTCTCACGAACTTTTGGCGGTTCCCTTGCAGATTTATCCCTCAGCAAAAGCAAAATCATCCGTGGTAATCAAAATGAATTCGATTAATTTAAATTTGTAATTGATATTCCTGATATTATTTTTTAAAAAATATGAATACTCTCGCATTCTTAGACTGGTTAACTGCACCCCTACAGTATGAATTCATGGTGAAGGCAATTTGTGTAAGTGCCTTAGTTGGGGTGGTATGTTCTGTTTTATCTTGTTTTATGACCCTTAAAGGTTGGGCATTGATGGGAGATGCTGTTTCTCACGCAGTAATGCCTGGGGTAGTAATTGCTTATGTTTTAAATATTCCTTTCGCCGTGGGTGCTTTTGTCTTTGGAGTAGGTTCAGTTATTGCCATTGGTTATATTAAAGCGAAGACGAGAATTAAGGAAGATACTGTCATCGGACTTGTATTTACAGGATTTTTTGCTCTTGGTTTGGTGCTAGTTTCCAAAACTCCAAGCAGCGTAGACTTGACGCACATTTTATTTGGGAATGTCTTGGGTATTTCTAATGAAGATATTATCCAAACGGTAATTATTAGTGTAATCACTTTAGTAACAATCGCTATTTTACGCAAAGACTTACTATTATTTTGCTTTGATCCTACTCATGCACGTTCCATCGGCTTGAACACAGGAGCGCTTCACTATATTTTACTATCATTACTTTCACTAACTGCTGTCGCCGGACTCCAAACAGTGGGAATTATTCTGGTTGTAGCTATGTTAGTTACTCCGGGAGCAACGGCTTATTTATTAACAGACCGTTTCGACCACATGATACTAATTGCAATGGCATCTGGAGTATTTTCTAGTGTTATGGGGACTTACATCAGCTATCATATCGATGGTGCAACTGGGGGTTGCATTGTGGTGTTGCAAACCTTGTTGTTTGTCATAGCAATGATTTTTGCACCTAAACATGGGTTACTGGTAAGGGCAAAGAAGCAAGAAAACACTGACTGAATTCAGTATGAATGAGCCTTTGCTATTTCCGTAACTCACATTATGTAGGTGTGAGGGCTAAACAAGTGTCGTTTAAAATTGTGGTAATTGGTACTTCCTTAGGCGGATTATCTGCATTGAAAATCATTCTGGGGAATTTACCAGCGGACTTCCCTGTGCCGATCGCGATCGTGCAACACCGTCACAAAGAGTCTGGTAATACACTTCAGGAGTTATTACAAGAATCCACTTTGTTGAAAATTCGAGAAGTGGAAGACAAGGACGAAATACTACCAGGATATATTTACATAGCTCCAGCAGATTATCACTTACTGGTTGAACCAGGTCACTTTGCCCTTTCAACTGATGAGCCTGTTTCTTATGCTAGACCATCTATTGATGTGCTGTTTGAGTCGGCAGCTGATGTCTACACTGAGCAAGTTATTGGTGTAATCTTGACAGGAGCAAATCAAGATGGTATGCAAGGTCTTAAGAAAATAAAAGCGCGGGGAGGAACTACTATTGTACAGGAACCTGCCACAGCAGAGAGCGACATCATGCCAGAAGCAGCAATTTCTACTGTTGCAGTAGACTGGATTTTGACACTCTCAAACATTGCTTCCCAGATGGTCAAGCTTTGTCACTTATCACAGAAATAAACCGATGCAGATGGAACCCAAAGTCAACATCCTCCTAGTAGATGATAAGTTAGAAAATTTGCTGGCACTAGAAGCAATCCTAGAAAAACTAGGGGAGAATCTCGTGAGAGCGACTTCTGGGGAAGAAGCTTTGAGATGTCTGCTGCATCAAGATTTTGCAGTGATTTTGCTGGATGTGCAAATGCCTGGGATGGATGGCTTTGAAACTGCTACCTTAATTCGCAATCGGGGGCGATCGCGTCACACTCCAATTATCTTTCTCACCGCCTTTAGCACCAGCGACCAAATGCTGTTTAAAGGCTATGCTTTGGGTGCAGTTGATTATTTGCTCAAACCACTAGACCCCAATATCCTGACTTCTAAAGTCATAGTATTCGTAGAACTATTTAAGAAAACAGAAGCCGTCAAGCAACAAGCAGCGCAGCTAGTAGCTGTGAATACAGAACTCAGGCAAAGTGAAGAACGATTCCGATCGCTAAGTACCTGCTCACCCGTTGGCATTTTTGAAATTGATACTGAAGGCGGCTGTAAGTATACTAATCCTCGCTATCAGGCAATTTGTGGTTTGAAAGCAGCAGAGAGTTTAGAAAAAATATGGCTGGAATCTGTTCATCCAGAAGACAAAGAACGAGCCGTTGCTAGTTGGTCTGCCTACATTCGTGAAGGTCGAGACTACTCAGAAGAGTTTCGCTTTCAAACTGCTCATGGTAGCGATCGTTGGGTTCAGGTTCGCTCATCACCGATGCTTTCCGGTCAAGGGGAATTGATGGGATATGTGGGAACCCTTGAAGATATTACGGAACGCAAGCAAGCAGAAGAAGTCCGCGCTCAAGTAATTCGAGAACAGACAGCAAGACAAGAAGCAGAAGCCGCAAATCGGATGAAAGATGAGTTTCTTGCTGTTCTCTCCCACGAACTCCGCACACCCCTAACCTCGATGTTGGGCTGGTCAAAAATCCTCCGCGCCAAGAAACTTGACGAAAAAGCTACTTCCCGCGCCTTAGAGGCGATAGAACGCAACGCTATATCTCAGATGCAACTAATTGAGGATATCTTGGATGTATCCCGGATTATCCGAGGTCAGTTGCGGTTAAATGTATCTGCGGTGAATCTGATCTCAGTGATGGAAGCAGCATTAGAAGCAGTGCGCCCCCTCGCAGAACCAAAAGATATTAAGTTAAATACTGTCCTGGATACTTCCATAGGGTCAGTTTATGGCGATCCAGCCCGTTTACAGCAAGTTGTCTGGAATTTACTAACTAATGCCATTAAGTTTACGCCTAAAGGTGGTAGGGTCGAAGTCAGGCTATCAAAATATTTGGGATTTTCGATTTCAGATTTGGAATTGGGATCTGATGATGAAAATTTAGACTCTTTAGACACTGATAAAAGCAGTAATCTGCAATCCAAAATTCAAAATTCAAAATCCCAGTACGCCCAAATTCAAGTTATTGATACGGGTATTGGTATCAGTTCCGAGTTTTTACCTAAAGTATTTGAGCGTTTTCGGCAGGCAGATAGTACCACAACGCGATCGCACAATGGATTAGGATTAGGACTAGCGATCGTCCGTCATCTAGTAGAACTGCACAAGGGGGCAATATTTGCCCAGAGTTTAGGCACTGGACAAGGAGCAACTTTTACTGTCAGACTACCACTGCTACAAGACAATAGGGGTAATAGGGCGAGTAGAGAAGCCACAGGAGAAATTTCTTCTGTGGCTTCTACGCCCCTTGCTGGATTAAGAGTTTTAGTTGTAGATGATGAAACAGATACCCGTAACTTTCTCAGTTTCATGTTTGAGGAGTATGGGGCTTTTGCCACTGCGGTAGGATCAGTTGATGAAGCGTTAGCAGTACTTGAACAAGCAAAACCAGATATCCTGATTAGCGACATCGGTATGTCAGAGCAAGATGGCTATACACTAATTCGGAAGCTGCGCTCTTTAGAACCAGAAAAAGGCGGACATATCCCCGCGATCGCTTTAACAGCATACACGCGAGAAGAAGACCGCTTAAAAGCCCTTTCAGCAGGGTTTCAGCAGCATTTATCTAAGCCAATTGACCCCACTAAATTAATTACTGTGGTTGCCAATGTATTAGAACTACCTCTGGAAGTTTCGGTGAGTTGATTTGTCATTGGTCATTTGTCATTGCCCAATCAAGACGAAGTTAGGGCGTGTTTTTTCAATTCGTCTAAGGAAACCACTTCTAAGGCTCTAGCATGGGTTGCTGAAAGTATTACGGGTGGAGCAACGCCAGCTTCTAGAGCTTCTTGCCAGCGAGAAGCACACAAACACCAGCGATCGCCAGGCTTTAATCCAGGAAAATTAAAATCAGGAACAGCTGTACTGAGGTCGTTCCCACGTGATTTGGTGAACTCCAGGAATTCTGATGTCACTTGGGCACATACGACATGCGATCCGAAATCCTGACCACCTGTACGACAAAAGCCGTCGCGGTAAAACCCAGTCACGGGAGAGGTACAGCAAACCTCTAGGTTTCCATCGATTACGTTTTTAGCGTCTGTCATCGTTAATTTGGTTGTACTTGATTTTTCTGCTTGATATAAGCTTATATTTATTGTTAATTTCCTGGTTGAATTAAAATTTCTATCTCTCAATAAATTCCGAAAAGCAGGGAATTATAGAATCATTTAAATCAAAATCGCTAAAAAACCTCTCAGCAGAATATTTAAGAGCGATCGCTCTCAAAGGGACTGAGTTTTCCCCTTACCGAGTATTTAAATAAAAACCCCTGGCTAACTACCAGAGGTAATGCAAGTCAGTACTTTTCGCATGGAATGTATCCTACTCGAATACCATAGCAACCTTCTAATTTACAGATATGCCATTCTGCCAAACAAAAAAGCCCCCAGTGGTAAGCTGAGGGTTAATTTTTTCTAGAATAGCGGTAATATACAAAGCTATTATTCCCAGATGAGTAGGCAAATAATACTTGTAGCCCTTTTAAATAAGCAAAACTAATCACTTTCATCAGATTTACTGAAGTAATAAAAGTTGATTAAAAATTGTAAAGCAGTGTAAGGTGGTTTCACAGGCGAAGACAAAACCGCCTGATTCATAAATAACTAACCGCACTTATAAAACAATGACAACAACCTTACAACGTCGCGAAAGCGCCAACGTATGGGATAGATTCTGCGAATGGATCACCAGCACTAACAACCGGATTTACATCGGTTGGTTCGGCGTAGTAATGATTCCAACCTTGCTAGCCGCTACCGCTTGCTTCGTAATCGCCTTCATCGCCGCTCCTCCCGTAGACATCGATGGTATCCGCGAACCAGTAGCAGGTTCATTAATTTACGGAAACAACATCATCTCCGGTGCAGTAGTACCTTCCTCCAACGCTATCGGCTTGCACTTCTACCCAATCTGGGAAGCAGCTTCTCTTGATGAGTGGTTGTACAACGGCGGTCCTTACCAGTTAGTAGTTTTCCACTTCCTGATTGGCGTATTCTGCTACATGGGTCGTGAATGGGAACTATCCTACCGCTTAGGAATGCGTCCTTGGATTGCGATCGCATATTCTGCTCCAGTAGCAGCAGCAACCGCAGTATTCTTGGTATACCCAATCGGACAAGGTTCCTTCTCTGATGGTATGCCTTTGGGTATCTCAGGAACATTCAACTTCATGATCGTGTTCCAAGCAGAACACAACATCTTGATGCACCCCTTCCACCAACTAGGTGTAGCTGGTGTATTCGGCGGAAGCTTGTTCTCTGCAATGCACGGTTCACTAGTAACTTCCTCATTGGTTCGTGAAACCACCGAAACCGAGTCACAAAACTACGGTTACAAATTCGGTCAAGAAGAAGAAACCTACAACATCGTTGCAGCCCACGGCTACTTCGGTCGTCTAATCTTCCAATACGCTTCTTTCAACAACAGCCGTTCACTGCACTTCTTCTTAGCAGCATGGCCTGTAATCGGAATCTGGTTCACCGCCTTGGGTGTAAGCACAATGGCGTTCAACTTGAACGGTTTCAACTTCAACCAATCAATCATTGACTCTGAAGGTCGTGTGATTGCAACTTGGGCAGATGTAATCAACCGCGCTAACTTGGGTATGGAAGTAATGCACGAGCGTAACGCTCACAACTTCCCTCTAGATTTGGCTGCTGGCGATTCTGCTCCTGTAGCTCTTACCGCTCCTGCTATCAACGGTTAATCATAAGCTTAAGTCGCTATCCATAGCGTCTCTACAATTTAAAAAAGCGTCCTCTGGTAACA
>NZ_KV757728.1 GCF_001712795.1 Nostoc sp. KVJ20 | reverse complement strand
CGGTAAGGGAAACTCTTTTTCAATCAATTCCCACTGTTCCCAACTCAGGTTACTACGATATGCTTTAGTCATTTGCTCACAAGGTGCTGATGCTTATAATTTCAGCTTAAGCCTTGTGAGCTTTCTTACAATTGCCCCCCACTTTTAAAACATCCTCTAACGTGGGATTGAGCGCCGAGGTTGTAAATTTCTACTGGTTTGACTTCTTCTAAAATGCGCCGCAACGTCGTACCGTCTGTCAAGTCACCGTAGTGAAGAAACAACCGCACTCCCTCTTTGTGGGGGTCTTCGTAAATGTGATCGATGCGGTCTGTGTTGAAGGTAGAAGTCCGGCGAATGATGCCATGAACCTCATAACCTTGTTCCAGTAAAAACTCACTTAGATATGAACCATCTTGTCCAGTAATACCAGTAATCAACGCTCGCTTCTGTTGCGTCATGCTCAATTATCCCTTATTGTCTTTGATTAAAAAGTTACAGCTAATCTGATACAACCTAGCAACTAATTGCTGAATTGCCTAATGGGAAACTACGAGTTCTTGTTGTTAAAAGACTTTTTCCGTAAATAAATATACTTAATAAAAAATAATTTGACACGTAAGCCAAGTACTAAATAGCTCAAGATTTTTGGATTATTGTATATTTCTTCTTGTACCAGATAGATAAAGATTATTTTTATGTAAGTTGTTTTTTTGTCAAAACTTCATATATCTCTAGTTTTATGAAGAATTATTGAAGAAGAATTCAGGAGTCAGAATTCAGGAGTCAGAATAAAGACGCTCGTTCGCGTAGTGTGTCGTAGACAAGACTCGCTAACGCTTCTCTACGAGACACTAAAAGCGTAGCTTGCAACTCTTACAGAGTACGCTATCAGTCGAGGATCAGGCGGCAAACGAGTCCGCAGCGTAGCGGTAGGAACGAGTGTTGCTAACGCTGCGAAGCACCGCCAGTCATACAGAATTCAGAATGAATTCTGACTCCTGAATTCTGTTCGATAAAATAGGCATGTTAAATTTAGACTTATGGCAAAAAGGCGAATCAGGGCAAAATAGCTAAAGGTTCACGCTTAGAGAAGTCTGAGTTAAGTATAAAAGCACAAATTTATAGAAAGCAAAGATAAGTAATTCTTTAGTCTTAGGGGAAGAATCGGTACTTAGGGGCATTAACTGCCCCACAGAATCCGCCCTAAGTAGTTACTCAGTATGCCCCGTTGTTTTTGGGTAGAATTACCACATCAACAGTTTTCAAGATGATCCATAAATCAAGCCAGAAATTCCTACATTTGACATAATGCAGGTCTATTTGGACTCTCCGAGGGTAGGGAATGTCATTACGCCCAGATACCTGCCACAAACCAGTAATTCCTGGACGGATTGTTAAAATCTCATCAATGTGACAACCGTATTTTGGCAGTTCTTCTGCTACCAAAGGTCGGGGGCCGACTACACTCATGTCCCCTTTTAAAACGTTCCAGAACTGGGGAAATTCATCTAAGCTAGTAATTCGCAAAAATCGACCAATTTTGGTAATTCGGGGGTCTTGTTTTAGCTTAAAACTGCTCTCAAATTCTTGTCGCAATTCGGGCGATGTTTCCATCATTTGCATGAGAATTTCGTCCGCATTGCTTACCATTGTTCGGAATTTAATACAATTAAACGCTTTGTAATTTTTCCCTACCCGTTCCTGGACATAAAAAATTGGGCCTTCTGAGCTAAAGGCAATCAGCAAGGTCAAAATTAAGTAGACAGGGAAGAACAAAATTAATACCGACAGCGAAAACACTATATCGAACAGTCGTTTCGCAAACTCTCCGTTTAAACCCTGAAAAGATAAACCTTTGGGCTTAACTTTTGGCGTGTTTGTTTTTTGACCGCGTTTTAAGAAACGCGTAGACGCTCTAGTGTCTTGCCTTACGCCTCGCTTGCCGGAGAGGAGTGAGCTCTGGGCAGTCATCATACTCCTTAATAATCCACACCACACATAGTCCCAATATTAAAGCCAAAATGAGATGCTTCTGGGGGAAATTGCCAAAAGCCTAAAAAAATCAGACGTTAGTCAAGACCATCATTGCAAAAAGGGTCTTTTTTCGTTGCACTTGTTTACAAAATCTAAATAACGAGCTGCAAAGATTTGCGGTGAAAACTGCGCGGCGTGCGATCGCATATACTCGGAATTGAACGAACCCTCATACATTTCAAACTTTTCTACTGCCTCCACCAAAGCCGCCTCTGTTTGCGTCTTGAAAAATATGCCTGTCCCTGTATCCGCGCCAAAGCGGATGTCTCGCACTGTTTCTAAAGCACCCCCTGCACCATAGGCTATTACTGGCGTGCCACACGCTTGTGCTTCCACTAGGGCAATACCAAAATCTTCACAAGCTGCATACACAAATGCCTTAGCCCTAGACATATATTTTTTTACCACATTATCGGGTTGCCAACCGAGTATTTGGATATTCGAGTTTGCCAGCTCGCGAATCTTGTTCATTTCATCTCCTGTACCAATGACTACTAATGGTCGTTTTAGTTGATTAAAAGCCTTGACAATCAACGATATTTGCTTGTAACTCACTAACCGAGAAACTGTCAGATAAAAGTCCTCTTTCTCAGACAGAAACGGAAATTCCGCAATATTCACTGGTGGGTAAATGACTGTTGCTTCTCGTCGATAGCAACGCCAAATCCGCCGAGCTGTGTGCTGCGAGTTGGCAATGAAGTAATCAACGCGATTGGCACTCAATACATCCCACTGGCGCAAGCGATGTAATAAATATCGCGTCACCCACCCAGGTAAACCATTACCCAGTTTGCTGTGGTGCAGATAATCAAAGGTCAAGTCCCAGGCATAGCGCATAGGGCTGTGACAGTAGCAAATATGCATCTGTTCGGGAGTGGTAAGAATTCCTTTGGCAACAGCGTGGGATGAAGACAAAATTACGTCATAATGCCGCAAATCAAGTTGTTCAATTGCCAAAGGCCACAAAGGTAAGTATTTTTGTATACCGTTGCGGGCATAGGGAAAGTTTTGGAGAAACGTCTTGCCAATCTGACGCTTATATAAATAACTTTCTCTATTGCTAGATTCAAAATCTATGAGGGCATACAAATCAGCATCAATGTGATTCAAAATTTCTCGGACAACGAGTTCTGAACCACCGGTGGCTTTGGGTGTAAGCCACTCATGAACCAGAGCATATTTCAAGGGCACAGCTAACTTGAATAAATGGAAAATACAAAGGCTAACTTGATGACGTTAACTGAAAAGTTTCCCTTGTGATTAATTAACGGGAAGCGCCCCAGATTAGCACATAAGACGGAATCTTTCCCAGAGAGGTTCCAGATGGATGCGGCAACCTGATAATCTCAGATTGGGCATGGGGCATTGGGCATGGGGCATTGGGCATTAGTTATTTCTTTTTGTCTCCCTAATTCCAAGTCCCCAGCCCCTACTCCCTCGATGAAAACTGATATAGAAAGGGTGAATTTATGCGAATTCTGATTATGGGTGGTACTCGGTTCATTGGTGTTTATTTGACTCAATTACTGGTGGAACAAGGACATGAGGTGGTGCTGTTCAATCGTGGGAATCGGCCAGCACCTTCTTTAGAGGGAGTAGGACAAATTATAGGCGATCGCACAGATGCTACTCAATTAAAAGCAAAGTTATCACAAGAAAACTTTGATGTCATTTTTGACAATAACGGGCGGGAACTTACTGATACTCAACCACTAGCAGAAATTTTTAAAGACCGAGTGCAACATTTTGTGTATATGAGTTCTGCGGGGGTTTATCTCAAATCTGACCAACTGCCCCACATAGAAGGTGATGCTGTAGATCCCAAAAGTCGCCATAAGGGTAAACATGAAACTGAAGCTTATTTGACTCAATTGGGATTGCCCTTTACTTCTATTCGTCCTACTTATATTTACGGGCCCCGTAATTATAATGAGTTGGAAGGCTGGTTTTTTGACAGAATTGTGCGCGATCGCCCCATTCCTATCCCCGGAAATGGCTTGCATATCACGCAGCTAGGTCATGTAAAAGACTTGGCACAAGCAATGACTCAGGTTTTGGGCAATAAACAAGCCGTAGGGCAGATTTATAATATCTCTGGCGATCGCTTTGTCACTTTTGATGGTTTAGCCCGTGCTAGTGCTGTAGCGGCTGGTAAATCGCCCGATGCTGTAAAAATCGTCCATTACGACCCGAAAAAGTTTGATTTCGGCAAACGCAAAGCTTTTCCGATGCGCGTGCAGCATTTCTTCGCTTCGGTGAATAAAGCGCAAACAGAATTAAACTGGCATCCTGAATATGATTTAATTTCTGGTTTACAAGACTCTTTGGAAAATGACTATTTGGCTAATGCAAAAGACAAAGCTGAAGTAGATTTCTCTGTAGATGAGGAGATTTTACAAGCTGTCTGAGTCAACTTAGAGCCTGGCGAATAGAATTCGCGGCTACACAGGCAAAGTCCGCCTCCGCGGACTAAGGTCAAATTAAGGGTTTGGAAACCCACGGAAGTGGGTTTTGTTTATGTAGACGCGGTTTCTAACCGCCCGTTTTGCGTTAAGTTGACTGATGCGATCGCATTTTCATAACTCATCAGGGTTAACGCCTAACTCGCGCAGTTGTGCTGCTAATCTGTTAGCACGTTGACTTTCTCGTTCTAGCGGCGTGGGAAGCCAGTTCCCGGATGCATCATACCAACGTAGCCACAATCTCTCAATTCCTTGGTAAGAACCTTGCCAAAGTCCTAAGCCCAGTTCCAAACCCGGCATCCACAGTCGTGGGGTACTCACGTCCAATTCGCTGTAACTATCTGCAACTAATTGGAATGCTTGGAGTTTGTTAGTGTAGCGGTCAAACACAATGTAGTAAGGAACTCGCAAAATCCGCTCATAAACTTCCCATTTGGTCGGCGGTTGGTTAATCTCGCGGAGAGTTTGTCCTAAGTCTTCTTTTTCAGTGCCAGGAGAAAGCAATTCTATCACTACAAAAGGAGCAACCCCTTCTTGCCAGATAACATAACTCAGACGCAAGTTTTGCTGTTCGTAGAGACGCGAAACTCCCACAGCAGCAAACCAGTCTGGGCGTTTGTACCACAGTGTATGCCGCAGGTCATAGTAAAGGTTTAAGTCACTGGCAACAAATACTTCCTCTGCTGGATAGTTAGGTGGACAGAAGGTTTCGCGCAGAAGTTGGGGCTGAAAAAGGTGAAATTCGTCAGGCAAACCAGAGTCCTCCGGGTATTCACTGGGAAGATCATACATGGTTGGTAGGACTTCTTTGGGAGAGAGAGGCGGGTCTGTTTGGTACATAAAGGGAATGTTGACCGACTAATTTTAAGTTAACGGATCGCAGTAAAGGTTGAGTCAAAATCAAAAATATTTTCTTCTACCTGGGGAAGACGCGATAAATTGCGTCTTTAGTCTTTACTGAAACAGGAATGAAAATTTTCTTTATTAGTCAGGCAAATATTTTTTAAAATTGCCTGAAGTCCACTCAAACTAGTTTTTGTAAATACTGTTATTGGTTGATAAAATGAGCCAGGTTTTGCAATATCCACTCCACAATGTACTAGATTCTCGTGCCCGCTTGGGTGAAGGGCCCATCTGGGATTCTACCCAAAACCTACTGTACTGGATCGATATTTACAACCATCGTGTACATCAGTTCAATCCGGCTACGGGGAAAGACTTGTTTTTTAATTTGGGAGATGTCGTAGGTGCGATCGCAACAGCAGGTAAAGATAGATTAATTATGGCGATGCGTCATCATCTGGCATTCCTCAATACCAAAACAGGTGAAGTTACTCCTATTTTGGAGATTGAAAAAAATCTGCCCAATAACCGTCTTAATGATGGCAAATGTGATCCTCAAGGTCGCTTTTGGATTGGTTCAATGTGTTCTTTAGAAAAACCACAGGCTAGCCTCTATCGCTACGATCGTGACGGTTCATTGCATGTGATGGAAACAGGATTGACTATCTCTAATGGTCTGGGGTGGAGTCCCGATCAAAAAACGTTTTACTTGAGTGATTCTCCTCAACAAAAAATATATGCTTACGACTTTGATTCAGTAACAGGTAGCATTACTAATCGCCGAATTTTTATTGATTTAACTCATGAATCTTTCTACCCAGATGGGTTAACGATAGATAGTCAAGGAAATATTTGGTCAGCTATGTGGGATGGCTGGTGTGTGATTCGTTTCAACTCTAAGGGTGAAGAGATATTGCGAATAAAACTACCTGTTCCACTCGTAACGAGTTGCACCTTTGGCGGCGAAGATTTGCAAACACTCTACATCACCACTGGCTCAGTTGGACTCAGCCAAGGGGAGATTGATAAAAGTTTCTACTCAGGTGATTTGTTTGCTCTCCAGACTGATGTTAGTGGATTACCTAGCTATGATTTTTGAAGATTATACAAACCGAAAGGAGACGTTTGCAGTCAAAGGCTTTGGTAGTGGTTTTCCTTGTGCTTGGCAATCTTCAATCAAAAGTTCCAGCACTTCCTCACCATTATTGAGAGCATCTGCGTATCTCCATGAGTGTGTGCATAGGGGCCAAACTCAGGTAGGCTGACAACGTACTTTTTATCTTCATTAGACCACTGAATTAGAATACTATATTGTGGTTTCATTAGTGCTAGCTTTTTGCGGCAAAAGATAAATACCCCCAGAGATTAAAGTAAAGGCTACAGAAACCCAAAAGGCAATTAGAGAGGGAGTTTGCCATACTTCAGGTAGGGGTGCAATCAGAAGTGCGATCGCAACTATTTGACTAACAGTTTTGAGTTTACCCCAAATGTTCGCCCCGGTAATTGTCGTTTGATTCACTCGCCAACCAGCGATCGCTAATTCCCGCGCTAAAATCAAAAACACTCCCCAAGCTGGCACTTTTCCTAGTTCAATTAACACCATTAACGGCGCAAGTACCAAAAATTTATCTACTAAGGGGTCAAGAAATTTACCCAATTCACTAACTTGGTTGAGTTTCCGCGCCAAATAGCCATCTAACCAATCAGTTAATGCAGCGACGATAAAAATCGCCAAACATATCCATCTAGCTTGTGCTGTGGGGTTGTACAAGCCATAAAGCAGAAATGGTACACCCAGAAGGCGAGAGAAAGTAATCCAGTTGGGTAAAGTCACGTCGCTTCGCTCCGAATTAAAAATTAAAAATTAATAATCTCCATAAATAAATTTAGTTGCCCTGCTATCAGGAAGAGGCAGAGGGGAGAAACTTACTACAACTTCTCTTTGTCTCCCCACTTTCCCCCTAAGCGTGGGAAAATCTGTTTTCTGAAGCTCTTTTAAAAGAATACTATGACTGAACACACAGAATTCCGCATCGAACGCGATTCGATGGGCGATCGCCAAATTGCTAGTAGCGTTTATTACGGCATTCAAACGCTGCGGGCTATCGAAAACTTCCCCATTAGCGGAATTAAGCCTTTAGCTACTTACGTAGATGCTGGGTTAATAATTAAAAAAGCTACAGCAATTGTGAATGGAGAACTAAATTGCATTCCCCAAGATATTAGTCAGGCGATTGTGCAAGCAACTGATGAAATCCTGGCAGGGAAGTTCCGCGATCAATTTGTTGTGGATGTTTATCAAGCGGGTGCTGGAACATCTCACCACATGAATGTCAACGAAGTTCTAGCAAATCGCGCCTTAGAAATTCTTGGTGAAGAAAAGGGCAATTACAAACGTGTTAGTCCCAATGACCACGTTAATTATGGACAGTCTACCAATGATGTGATTCCTACTGCAATTCGGATTGGTGGTTTATTGGCATTATCTAAGACATTACACCCAGCAATAGATGGTGCGATCGCAGCTTTAGAAAACAAAGCCGTAGAATTTCAACATATCGTCAAATCTGGCAGAACCCACTTACAAGATGCTGTACCCGTGCGTTTGGGTGAAAATTTCCGGGCTTGGGCGCAAATCTTATCAGAACACCAAAACCGGATTTATACTGCCTCTGGCGATTTGATGGTGCTGGGTTTGGGAGGTAGTGCAGCCGGAACGGGATTAAATACTCATCCTCTATATCGCGCCCGTGTGGTAGAAGTTCTTTCAGAATTGATTGATACTCCTTTAGAACCTGCGCCGCATCTCATGGCAGCTATGCAAAGTATGGCTCCATTTGTGAATGTTTCCGGTGCTTTACGCAACTTAGCACAGGATTTAGCCAAAATATCTCATGATTTACGGCTGATGGATTCGGGGCCAAAAACAGGTTTGAAAGAAATTCAACTGCCACCAGTGCAACCCGGTTCCTCAATTATGCCAGGGAAATATAACCCAGTAATGGCAGAGATGACATCAATGGTGTGTTTTCAGGTGATGGGTTACGACAGTGCGATCGCATTAGCCGCACAAGCTGGACAATTAGAATTAAATGTGATGATGCCGCTAATTGCCTATAACTTGATTCACAGTATCGAAATTCTCGGCAATACCATCGCTGTCCTTACAGAACGTTGCATTGAAGGAATCACAGCAAACCAGGAACGTTGTTTAGCTTATGCCGAAGGTAGTTTAGCTTTAGTAACCGCACTAAATACCCACATCGGTTATTTAAATGCCGCAGCTGTCGCCAAAGAATCTTTAGAAACTGGTAAATCTTTACGCCAGATTGTTCTAGAACGCGGATTGATGAGTGAAACAGACTTAGCCACAGTCTTAAATCTAGAACAAATGAGTGGTATCTTACCACTCAAGGTGGAATAGCTACGATGTACACACAAGTTGAATTACCCCCCTTAATCCCCCCTTGGAAAGGGTGGAAAAAGATATCTAGTTCCCTCCCCTTTGCAAGGGGAGGGTTAGGGTGGGGTAATTTAAAGACTGGTAGTGATTAGATAACTTGTGTGTACACCGTAGCCTTTGTAAGGGGAGGTGCCGCAGGCGGTGGGGTTCTTTCTATGCGTCTTCATAAAGAATTGGTATAACGCACCGAAAATTTAGGATGGTGTTTGTCTTGAAAAATAGCTGAGTGATTTAATTTGGCGGATCAAAACGATTTACTACTGTAGCCCACAAAATCATTGGTGAACCAACTGCTAAACAAAATAACCACTGCTGCAAGTTTAATGGTGCTGTTTCAAAAACTTCATTAATTAATGGCACATGAGCAAAAATAATTTGCAAAATAATTGCCCCTAAAATCCCAAAGCCAATAGCAGGAATATCAACATTCTCTTTAATTGTGCCGTCCATCTTGGCAATCAAATTCGGGATTAATTGACTAATACTCAATAAATAGAATATCCGTCCAGCAATGAGAGCGTTAATCGCCATTGTTCTCGCTAAATCGATATTACCCGTAGTTTGGCGGATATATTCAAATACTCCAAATATGACAATCCAATTAAATAGAGAAATTGCTAAGATTCGTTGTAACCGACTCCCTGAAATTAATGGTTCATTAGGATGACGGGGCGCTTGTTGCATGACGTTTTGCGCTTTTGGCTCAAAGGCTAAAGGCACTGTCATAGTAATGGAATTGAGCATATTTAGCCACAGAACTTGTAAAGATAAAATTGGTAAATCTCTGGCTAGCAATGTGCTAATTAAAATTGTCATTGATTCACCACCGTTGACAGGCAAAATAAAGCAAATTGCCTTGAGCAGATTTTTATAAACTGCCCGTCCTTCTTCTATAGCAGCTTCAATGGAGGCAAAATTATCATCGGTAAGCAGCATATCTGCGGCTTCTTTGGCAACTTCTGTACCAGTACCACCCATCGCAATACCAATATCTGCTTGTTTTAAGGCTGGTGCATCATTGACACCATCTCCTGTCATGGCAACGATTTCACCTTTTGATTGCAAAGCTTCGACTAAACGTAGCTTTTGTTCTGGGGCGACACGGGCAAAAACTACACCTTCTTGGGCAACTTGGGCAAGTTCTGTTTTATCCATTTTTGCTAGTTCTGCACCTGTGAAAGCCAGAACTGAGCCATTTTTGTTGATACCCATGCGATAAGCGATCGCCTGCGCTGTGATAGCATGATCGCCAGTGATCATTTTGACCTCAATTCCCGCTTCCTGACAGGCTTGGACTGCCTTAATAGCACTCTCACGCGGCGGATCGATCATTCCTTGCAAGCCGATGAAAATTAACCCGGTATCAATATCTGGATGATCTAGGGTATTTTGCCCATCGGGTACTACTTTTTTCGCTAAAGCTAATACCCGCAAGCCTTGGCGTGCCATAATATTGACTTCCCGCTCGATGCTGCTTTGCCGTAATGTTTCTACACAATCCAATGGGCGGGGTTGTCCATCAGTGTTCAACATCAGAGTGCAGCGCTGGAGAATTGCCTCGACTGAACCCTTGACATAAATAGTCTTACCTTGGGGTGTGGCGTGCAAAGTTGCCATGTATTGAAAGTCTGATTCAAAGGGAATCGCATCTACCTTTAGCATTTGCTTAAGTAAGGTAGGCTGACTAAAACCTGCTTTATTTGCTGATGCAATTAATGCCCCTTCTGTAGGATCTCCCATTACTACCCACCTACCATTTTTCTTTTCTAAGTGGGAATCGTTACACAACAAGCCTGCAATTAAACATTCTTGCAAACCTTTATGGCTGTTGAGGTTCACGGGTTTGTCATCTATCAGAATTTCGCCTTCCGGTGTGTAACCGATACCAGTGAGAGTATATTGATATCCCCCCGCATAAATTGCCTGTACTGTCATCTGGTTTTCTGTCAAAGTCCCAGTTTTATCAGAGCAAACAACAGTTGCACTTCCCAAGGTTTCCACGGCTGGTAATTTGCGGATAATGGCGTTGCGTCGCGCCATCCGAGAAACACCTATGGCTAGGGTGACTGTCACGACTGCTGGTAATCCTTCAGGAATCGCACTGACTGTTAAAGTGACTGCTGCTTCTAAAGCTTCTTCAAAACCTCGAAAGCTTAATCCCACCACAAAGCAGAGGGCTGCTAATCCTAACACCATATACAGCCAATTCTGGCTGAATTTATTGAATTTTCTAGTTAAGGGAGTAGAAATATCTGTGTGTTGCTCCATTAACTCAGAAATTCGCCCCGTTTCTGTGGCGTTCCCTGTGGCAACTACAACACCAGTACCTTGCCCAAAGGTAACGAAGCCACCCGCATAAGCCATATTTGTGCGCTCGGCGAGAGCAATATCTGGCTTTAAAATTTGAGTATTCTTTTCTACTGCTAGAGATTCACCAGTCAGAGCAGATTCATCTATTTGTAAATTTTTAACCTTAATTAACCGTAAATCTGCTGGGACTTTATCACCAGAAGTAAGCAAGACAATATCTCCAGGCACTAACTCACCAGAAGCAATGCGTAATTTTTGACCATCACGGATGATGGTTGCTTCGGTGGTAATTGCTTTGGCGAGGGCTGCGATCGCACTTTCGGCTTTTGATTCTTGAATAAATCCAATGATGGCGTTGGTGGTAGTCACTCCCCAAATAACACCAGCATTCACCAAGCTGCCAGTTAGCGCCTTTACTAAACCCGCACACAACAAAATAATCAGCAGTGGTTGGTTAAATTGCAGTAAAAATTTTAACCACCAAGCTTTGCTTTTCTTGCCTGTGAGTTCGTTTGCTCCCACTTCAGACAATAAGTGTTTGGCTACTACACTACTCAAACCATTCTCAGCATCACTATCCAAGCGAGCGATCGTTTCAGAAATTTCCAAAGTATGCCAAACGGTGAATTGCTTTTCTTGGGATGCAATGGGAGATGCTGCCTGTACCATATTTATTCCCTTTGATGTAGTGTTAAATAAGTTTTAGCACTAAAAACAAGTGCTAACTATAAATAAGCACTAATAATAGTTTACTGTTATCATCATTACTTTCAATGCTTGCTCAGTAGTCACGCAAGTGAGTATGCTTGCCATTAAGTGGGGATTAAAACCAAGGACAAAAGCTAGGTGAATTTGGATTTGTCTACTCCTTTACAATTAGTTGGGCGATCGCTAGAATTTCAGCGAATTGTCGAAGTACTAGCCCAAGATGGAGACTTGCTGATTACTGGCGTACCTGGTAGTGGGCGACGAACTTTAGTGCGAGGGGCTGCTCAAGAAGTTGGTGCGATCGTCTTGGAGATAGACTGCATCCGCGCGACAGATGGAGAGCGATTTATCCTACTGCTAACAGAGACAATTAGCCAAAACTGGGAAGCAGCACAAATTCAAGACTGGGTGAGCAACTTTGGGAATGAGTTTTTTGTCTTTCATCCAGAAGGTAAACTTAAGTCGTTGCGTTCCCTGAACCAAAAGCAGTTATGGCAAGCATTTGAAATTTTGCTCAATTTGCTCCAAATTATGGCTATTGGTTTAAATAAGCGGGTAGTGCTGATTTTGCAGAGTTTTCCGCACATTCGCTCTTGGGATCGTAATGGTTTGTGGGAAGCCACATTCAGACGAGAAATCAATGTACAAACTCATGTCAGCTACGTCTTAATAGCAACCATAGCTGAGATCAGCCATCATCCAGATGAAACAAACTATCCCCTTGAAACTATACAGTTAGCTCCCTTAGCTAATGACGTTTTGGCATTGTGGGCGAGGGAGATATTGCATATACAAGGAATGAAATTTGATTCTCGCTCCCAAGCACTACAATTATTTTTAGATGCTGTCCAAGGACACATTGGCGACGCAATGGCAATAATTCGCCGCTTACAAACTTTTTCTTATCCTGATGGGTTAATTAGTGAAGCAGCAGTGCAGCAGGCAATAGAAGGATTACTCAAAGACTTGTCTTTAGTTTTTGAATCTTTACTAATGTTATTGCCAGCCAATCAGGTGCATCTTTTAGAATCTTTGGCTTTAGATCCTACAGATAAACCACAAAGTAAAGAATATATTCAAAAACATGGTCTTTCAAGAGGTGGTAGCCTTCAGGGATCGCTGACTGGATTACAAAACAAAGGTTTAATTTATAGTGCTGAACAGGGTTATCAACTAGCATTACCTTTATTGGCTTTGTGGTTACGGCAGAGGTTAAGCTAGTACGCGAGATTTTAGAGAATTGGTATAAATAGGAAGATAGAAGAATATCTTCATTACTGGTAATTTATTATCCATGCAGACTCAAAAATCATCTGTTAGTCTCATCCGGGCTACATCTTACGAACGAGAGGCTTTACGAGAATCCTTAGTCACGCTGCTGGAACCTTTTGGAGGAATGGCAGCGTTTGTGAAAAAAGGCGATCGCGTTTTACTAAAACCTAATCTACTTACAGGCTCGCGTCCTGGTAAAGAGTGTATCACCCGTGCCGAACTAGTTTACGAAGTTGCCCAGATGGTAATTGAGGTTGGCGGTAAGCCATTTTTGGGCGATAGTCCTGCTTTTGGTAGTGCTAAGGGCGTTGCAATAGCAAATGGCTATCTGCCTATTTTAGAAGAACTCAATCTTCCCATCATCGATTTTCACGGTCAGCGTTACCAAACCATTAGTGACAATTTTAACCATCTGCGGCTGTCTAAAGAAGCAATGGAAGCAGACGTAGTGATTAACCTACCTAAAGTAAAATCTCATGCCCAGTTGACATTAACACTGGGCGTAAAAAATCTGTTTGGTTGCGTCCCCGGTAAAATGAAAGCTTGGTGGCACATGGAAGCTGGAAAAGACGCCAATAGATTTGGTGAAATGTTAGTAGAAACTGCTAGGGCTATTAATCCTAACTTAACCATATTAGATGGCATTATCGGTCATGAAGGTAATGGCCCTAGCAACGGTAAACCTCGCCAACTGGGTATTTTAGCAGCGGCATCAGATATATTTGCCTTAGATCGGGCAATGGTAGAAATCCTCAATGTTCCTCCCGAACAAGTACCCACAGTTGCAGCTTCCCAAAGGCTAGGAGTTTGTCCAGAACTAGCTGCCATAGAGTTTCCGCATTTAAATCCTGACTTATTAAAAATAGAAGATTGGCAGCTACCAGACAAGTTGATGCCCATTGATTTTGGTATGCCCCGCGTCATTAAGTCTACGTTTAAGCATCTTTACACCCGATTTATCAAGGAACCAATGAGTGTTTACGGAAGAGAGTAGGAAGATAAGGAGACAAAGGGAATAATCCATACCCAATCCTCAATCTAATGCAAACTTCGTTACAGCAATTTCATTTATTAGCAGAGTAATCTGTAATTACCCTCCGATTGCTTAACCAGACCGCCCTATCATAATTTAGTGGCGGTTTTTTTAGCTCACTAATTTTTTATACCGATTCTGGTTTTAGATTTTGATTTATAGCATTTCTCAGTCTGGTGAAGTACAGTAACAAGAATGGGTAAACCAATTATAAATATCAGTTAACGAGACTTGAGTAAAAGCAGTTTCAATTGCTTTTGCTAAGTCTGGATAACTTCTAGCTCCAATAGAACGTAGTGAAGTTTTAATTTTTGACCAACAGTTTTCAATTGT
>NZ_KV757727.1 GCF_001712795.1 Nostoc sp. KVJ20 | reverse complement strand
TTCTCGTTTTTCTCTTGTTTATCTCGTTCCTATGCTCTGCATAGGAATGCCTGTTGGAGGCTCTGCCTCCAATCTGGCATTGAGTCAGAGACTCAATGAATGCATTTCCAGTCGGAGACTGGGAACGAGAAAAGTCTTATCAAGCTAGGTTTTTAGGACTTGTGTGTACACCGTAGCCTTGGAAAGGGGGGAAACAAGAAAATCTAGTTCCCTCCCCTTTACAAGGGGAGGGTTAGGGTGGGGTAAACCCTTGGTTAATCAGCTATTTGATACTTGTGTATACACCGTAGCCTTTTTAAGGGGGGTTAGGGGGGATCTAAACGTGTCTAAAATCACACCAAAATACTTTTAAAACAACCTCTAAGAGGAGTTAGGGTGTTATTAGTAATCCGTATACCAATCTGTACAGAATATTTAGGAGAAAAATATCCTGGCGGTATTGGTAATAAAAATTCCAAATTGCTCAAAAGTTTCTGTATTAGATTTTTTTTTGGTAAGCACAACATTCGCTCCGGTACTAAAGTTTCAAACTGGATGCCATCCACTTCAACGACATTAATTTGATTTGATTCACTTGATGTCATATTGGCTGCTTTTTCAAGAACATCTTCATGCCCCATCAATACTCTAGGCGCATAGCTTAATGTCATTATCCTGAAAAAGAATAATAATTCCAGAAAATTTTTTATTCCCCGGAACTTTCTAACACCCCTAACAAACTCTTCAACATCAAATAAGCAGAAGTCCCTCCTGGATCTTGATGTCCAATACTCCGTTCCCCCAGGTAGCTAGCCCGTCCTTTTTTCGCCTGCATCGGTATAGTTTCTTGCAACCCCCTTTGGGCTGCTGCTACAGCTTTTTGCATAGCTTCCAGCGTTCCCTGACTTTCTTCTACAGCTTGCCCACAAGCAGCTACAGCCGGAGATAGCACATCCACCATTGTTTTATCTCCTAGTTGCGCTTTTCCACGTTGCGCCACGCCGTCTAAGCCTGCTTGGAGTATCGCTAAAACATCTTGTTCTGTTAATTCTTGCTTACCAACTACTGCTGTACTTGCTCGTAAAAACCAAGTGCCATAAAGAGGGCCACTAGCACCGCCAATAGAAGAAATCAAGGTCATACTCACGGCTTTGAAAATGCTGCTGATGTCTTTGTCTGTAAGAGTTGGTAACTGAGCGCTTACTTTTTTGAAGCCTCGATCCATATTGATTCCGTGGTCAGCATCTCCGATCGCAGCATCTAATTCTGTCAAATAGGCTTTATTCTGCTCTATCTCTGTTGCAAATGCCTGCAACCATTGTAATATCTGCGCTTGACTCACCATATTAAAATAATTCGTAATTTAAAGACGGTTTCAGACTGTTATTTAAGGAAAAATCACCTATCGATAAGAATCTGCTAAACTTCACGATTCTTAACCATGCTAGCTTCCTCGTGTAGCTGACAGAAGTCCCACAATCCAATAGGCTGATCTTAAAGTGGTAATTTTTTACCAAGCTCATCTGCACAAAAAAGTAGATGACTATGTGCAACATGTTGCCTATTTTCTCTCATCACTTAGTCGTTAATAACTACATATACCGAAAATGCCCCTGAAAATTGTCCAGAACTTTGATGGCAGTTTCACTCTTGAAGCACAAGCCCAAGAAACTCTATTCAATTTATTGACAAGCGTTGCTTTCTTAAACCAAATTTCTCAACAGTTGGGATGTGAACAAGTTAAATTTACAGAATTACTTTTCCAACCAGTTCCTTACAGCTTAACTACCACCAAAGGAATGCCAGCAGAATTTGAAAAGTATCATGAATCTGATGAATATGCCATCATCAACGTACCACCAAATTTCATGTTTAATGCTAAGATTTTTAAACCCAGTCGCCTTTGTGCAATTTACCAGAAATTGGGTAATGCTGAATTTTCAAGATAAATTTAATTCAAGAATTCAGAACCCAGAAGTCAGAATTTAAAAAGAATGCAGCATGTACAGCACATTTATGGATCAAATTTTCTCCTAATTATTTAACTATTCTGAATCCTGAATTCTGACTACTGAATTCTTACAATTTAATTAGCAAGTTTGATATTTGATCTATGGCTACTGAAACAAATCTTTCTTCTTTGGCAACCCTAGAATATATTTCTTATATTGACGCTCAGGGTCAATTGCCCGAACAATTTCAGGGTAAAATCGGGATATATGCGATTTTTGACCAAGAAAAAGTACTCCAATTTGTAGGATACTCTCGTGATGTTTACCTTAGCCTCAAGCAACATTTAGTCCGTCAGCCACAGCAATGCTATTGGGTTAAAGTTCAAACTATTGAACGCCCTAGTCGCACAATTTTAGAAAATACTGAAAATGCTTGGATTGCTGAAAATGGCAGTGTGCCTTGGGGAAATGGGGATAACAAGGAAAAATGGACTGATCCCATTGATGTCAAGGTGGTAATGACACCTGAAGAACAAGCAAATTATCAAAATCCAGCTAATGATGAATTAGCAACAAGAAAAATTATTAAAAATGTGGCGCGGAGAGTAGAAGCAGAAATTTCAAAGCAATTACTAGAAATGCGAGGCTTGAAAATGGAAATTCGCTTCAATCCTAAATTGAAAGAAGAAGGTTTACTAGATTTGAAATGAAGGTAGTTTTGGGGAAAACTATCTTATGAATATCACTTGTAATCTCCCATGACAATACAGCTGCTAAACGATCGCTATCAAGTTATCCGCACACTGGGTGCTGGTGGGTTTGGTGAAACCTATCTAGCAGAAGATACGTATATGCCTTCAAAGCGTCCTTGTGTGGTTAAACAGTTAAGACCAATTCACAACAATCCCCAAATTTATCAGTTAGTGCAAGAGAGGTTTCAACGCGAAGCAGCTATTCTTGAAGAACTTGGTGGTGCAAATGACCAAATTCCGGCATTGTATGCCTACTTCTCCTCTGGGGGACAATTTTACTTAGTTCAGGAGTGGGTTGAGGGCGATACCCTAACTGGAAAAGTCCAAAAGCAGGGGCTATTTAGTGAAGGCGCTGTCCAGGAATTATTCATGAACTTATTACCCGTCCTGGATTACGTCCACTCTCGGCATATCGTTCACCGCGATATTAAACCAGATAACATCATTGTGCGTAATCAAGATGGTAAATCGGTGCTAATTGATTTTGGTGCTGTGCGGGAATCAATGGGAACAGTAGTAAATTCTCAAGGCAATCCTACCAGTTCGATTGTGATTGGTACACCCGGTTATATGCCGAGTGAACAAGCCGCAGGTAGACCAGTTTTTTCTAGTGATTTATACAGTTTAGGAATGACGGTAATTTATTTGCTGACTGGTAAACAGGCGCAGCAACTAGAAACCGATTCCCAGACGGGGGAAATTGTTTGGCGACAGTATGCTGGTCATATTAGCCCAATTATGGCAGGAGTAATTGATAAAGCGATCGCTTATCATCCGCGCGATCGCTACCCTACAGCCAGAGCAATGCTGGATGCTTTGCAGAGCATAGCAAATCCAATTCCACCGACGCAACCCCTCTTGACTCAACCAACTGTAGTCTCTGCACCACCACCTCAGACAGTACCAGTCAAACCACAGCCTAGCCCTCAAAGTGGTAATAGTCAGAATAATATCCTCATGGGCAGTTTGATTGCAGGTGGGTTAATTGGTGCATCTGTGATTATTAGTCAAGTGTTACCAAAATCTTCTCAACCCATAACAGACAAAACGGTATTACCTTCAGAAACACCGTCAAATGTCACCACCCCAGTGATAGAAACTCCCAAAATTACACCAACGCCCCCATCTGTTCCAATTCAATCTATACCTTCCTCAACGACATCAGTACCACCAGTAGATACCACCGCTGTCAATAATTATTTATGGCTTTCCCAAAGACAGGTAACTGATGCAGATTTGGATGGTAAAAACGGTTTGGAACTTGATATAATGCGAAATTCGGTTTTTGCCAGTCACGGCCGCCGCTTTGATACTCCGGAATTACAAGATTACTTTAATAACCAAGCTTGGTATCGTCCTATATATTTACCAAAAGCATTTCCACTTAGATTGCTGTCAAAATTAGAGCAACAGAATGTAGACTATATCAGCAAATATCAAGACCGTTATGGCTTGAGACATTTTAAAAAATAAGTTTTTCGCAATGGGGCAGTGGGGGATTTCAGCACTGGGAACTCAAAACTTATAACTATTTTGTCCCATGCCCTTGCGTAAGTCCTAATTTTAGTTTGGACTTATCAAAAAAAATTTTGCTACTTATTTAGATAATATCCAGGTTAGGTTATGTAGTATATCAGACAAATTTATAGACATTAAATACCCTAAAATCGAAAGATATTAGGGGCTAATCCTAGCGAAATGTATATGGGGTGAGAAAAAAACTATATTTGTCTGCCATAAAGTACATCTCCAGATACTAGGCAGTTTCAGAACCAGGAATTTATATTCAATATATAAGATAGCTATCTTTGAGATTAGCAATCCATAAGTTAAAGAAATGCCATTTTTATATTTTCTTTGTTATTTTGTATTTAACGGGACAGTTATTCATGATTTGGTGGGTTTAAATAACAATTAGTTAAACCATTTCTCTCCAGAGATGCATGTAAAATTTTTGCATTGTGCTTGTCTTCGTTATCTCCACAATGCAAAATGACTAGACACATTACATGGCAATATTCCCAATCGGCAAATAGTTCATCTACACAAGGAAAACCTTGCCTAAAGCTATGCTTAAAACAAATAATCAGCGTATTTTTCTGCCTGTTTTTATTAAACCTTTAGAAGAAAAGAATCAAATAGGTAGTAAAAAGCAATTTGTTCAACCTAAATTAGATTTACTGCAACCATTACGTCAATGGCTGGACAAAATTGAGATTCAGAATCAGAAATTAGCCAAATTTATTGCTAAACTGATCCCCGCTCAGTGTCCATTCGAGCGTGATATTATGCTTTTTGGCCGCAAAGTAGCGCACATTCCGCCAATGTGCAAACTCAATCCGCTTTATAACGAACTTGTCTACTTGCGTTTTCGCGCTTTGTGTTATCTAGTAGATCAATGTGGAGAGGATATTCAATCCTACTGCTGAACATCACTAGAGAAAACACCATCTATATGGAAATTAAAATTGAGCGTCAACCCAGAGAAGAACATCTCAATGAATTAGGTGTATTTAAATGGGAAGTTTGGAAAAAGGAAGTCTCAAAATTTCCTTGGACTTATGATTCTCAAGAAACTTGTTACTTTTTAGAAGGAGACGTAGTTGTTACTCCTGATGGTGGACAGCCAGTGCAAATGGGTAAAGGCGATTTAGTGATTTTTCCCGCTGGTATGTCCTGCACATGGGAAATTACCAAGGACGTAAAGAAGCATTATTACTTTGATTAGTCAAGATTCAAAATTGATCCCCTTTGTTTTCTTGATGATCCCGAAAACCAACATCTCATCACTCAATTTTGATTTGTATTATAGGGAAGTTCGCGGCGAGTCTCGTAGGATAAAATGGCAGAGTCCGTAAATTGCTTATATCCATATAGAAATCCGCTTTGATTTCTGAACGAATTTGCGTAGACAGGCAATAGGCAATCTTGCTACAGGCAACAGTCAAGAAGGCTTCTTAGTTGTACTGAGTTTTTTCAGAAATCAAATATTAGTCCTATATCTGTCGAAACTCGTTGCGATTCCATTCCCTAAACAATATTCATGAAAAACTCCACGCCACTTGTGGTATGGAGTTTCCCACCGCTTTCAATAAAAAATAGATAGTCTCATTTTCTCCAAATTTGGCAGTAGATAATGATCCCCGACTTCTCAAAGAAGTTGGGGATATTGGATATTTGACCTCTTGCAAAAACATATTTTTGCAAGAGAGGGAAAGAGGTAAAGGTTAAAGGGAAAGGATTTTGAGTTTCTTTACCCTTTTCCCCTTCCCCTTTACCCCGACTTTTGCAAGAAGTCTATTGTGCGATCGCTACCACAGGGAATCTTGGGAGTTCATAATCGTATTAGTGGGAGTTTATATGCTCTTTAGCAGAAAAAGGTTTGATCCCACGGCAATTTTATAGAGGAAAATCATTAACGATGTTACTGCATTTAAGTACTTGGCAAGAAGTTGAAGCTTATTTACAGCAGTCCAAGGGGATTATTTTCCCTATTGGTTCCACAGAACAACATGGGCCAACAGGGTTAATTGGCACTGATGCGATTTGTGCAGAAGCGATCGCAGCTGGTGTTGGTGATGCAACCCAAGCGATCGTTGGCCCTACAATCAATGTGGGTATGGCACTGCATCATACTGCTTTTCCAGGCACAATCAGTCTGCGTCCCAGTACTTTGATTCAAGTAGTGCGAGATTATGTAACTTGTTTAGCCAAAGCTGGTTTTAGCAAGTTCTACTTTATTAACGGACACGGCGGGAACATCGCTACTCTCAAAGCGGCTTTTTCAGAAACTTACGCTCATTTAGAAGATTTGCAGATTCCCAATGCTCAACAGGTGCAATGTCAAGTTGCAAACTGGTTTATGTGCGGTTCTGTATATAAGCTAGCTAAAGAATTATATGGGGATCAAGAAGGTTCTCATGCAACTCCAAGTGAAGTAGCTCTCACCCAGTACGTTTATCCAGAGGCGATTAAGCAAGCACCTCTTTCACCAGAAGTTGCAAGTGGACATAGGATTTATAGCGCAGCTGACTTTCGAGTGCATTATCCAGATGGACGCATGGGATCAAATCCGGCTTTAGCAACGCCAGAACACGGTAAGCAATTTTATGATTTGGCGGTGAAAGAACTTAGCAAGGGGTATTTGGAATTTGTGAACGCAGATTGACACTTTCCTAACTCCAGCCACGGAGATTCTTAATTCAACGAGTCCACTGAGACGAAACCCCTTGCGGTATGTCACCCAGAGGTGGTTCTCTCCTCAAGCGTTAACTTTCGGAGTGTTTTCAGGGTCTTTTTTATAAAAAGAATTATCAAAACTGTGAGCAGTGAGTAAACTAACTACTGGTGGTTATCTCAAGAGTTTACATTCATTGTGTTTTCACCGGCTAAAAATCTCAGATTTTAGTTTTTGTCTCAATTCAATATAAAATCTAAAACTTAAAATCCAAAATCAACATGGCAGACCTAACTCCTAATTCTAGTTTTAGTTTGACACTGCGCTTGCAGATTCCTAATCGTGTAGGGATGCTGGCGTCAGTAACCCAGGCGATCGCAACCACTGGCGGTAATCTCGGTCAAATTGATTTAATTGAGCAAACCCGCAAAGAGTCCACCCGCGATTTGACTGTGGATGCTGCTAGTACCGAACACGCTGAAACCATTGTGCAAGCAGTCAAAGCATTGCCAGATATCAAGTTACTCAGTGTCTACGATCGCACCTTTAATTTGCATCGCGGTGGCAAAATTAGCATTACCAGCAGAATTCCTCTCAAGAGTGTTTCCGATCTAGCAATGGCTTACACACCCGGAGTTGGTCGAATTTGCACAGCGATCGCTCAAGACCCAGAGGAAGTTTACAATTTAACCATCAAACAAAACACTGTTGCTATTGTTACCGATGGTAGTGCCGTTTTGGGTTTAGGAAATCTCGGCCCGGCAGCGGCTCTCCCAGTTATGGAAGGCAAAGCAATGCTGTTCAAAGAATTTGCCGGACTGGATGCTTTTCCCATCTGCCTTGCTACCCAAGACACAGAAGAAATTATCCAGGCAGTTAAGAATATCGCTCCGGTATTTGGGGGCGTGAATTTAGAAGATATCGCCGCACCTCGCTGCTTTGAAATTGAAAAAAGATTGCGCCAAGAGTTAGATATCCCCGTTTTTCATGATGACCAGCATGGTACAGCAATTGTTACCTTGGCAGCGTTGTTCAATTCTCTCAAGCTAGTAAATAAGGCAATGGGGGAAATCCGCATCGTGATTAACGGTGCTGGGGCGGCTGGAGTGGCGATCGCTCGGTTACTGAGGAAAGCTGGGGCAGAAAAAATCTGGATGTGCGATTCTAAAGGGATTATCTCTACTAGTCGCACCGATTTGACAGAAGAAAAACTCGAATTTGCGGTGAAAGCTCAGGGTACATTAGCGGGTGCAATGCAAGGCGCAGATGTATTTATTGGTGTCAGTGTACCGGGAGTTTTGACACCAGAAATGGTGCATTCGATGGCGAAAGACGCAATTGTGTTTGCAATGGCAAATCCCATTCCAGAGATTCAGCCAGAATTAATCAGTCAAGATGTTGCTGTCATCGCGACCGGTCGCAGTGACTACCCGAATCAAATCAATAACGTGTTAGCTTTTCCTGGAGTATTCCGTGGTGCTTTAGATTGTCGGGCCCAGACAATTACCATCAAAATGTACCTAGAAGCTGCAAGTGCGATCGCCTCCTTAGTCAAGCCTTCAGATTTGAATCGGGAACATATTATTCCGTCAGTCTTTGATGAGCGTGTCGTCACTGCTGTTGCCGCTGCTGTGCAACGTGCAGCGCGTGAAGAAGGTATCGCTCGGAATTAATTAAAATAACGACTCTTATGGGATGGGTGTCTTGGTAATGAAACCCAAGCCTTCGATATACCCCCCTTAATCTCCCCAATGCATCCTACGGTGTACACACAAGTCGAATTACCCCCCTTAATCCCCCCTTGCTAAGGGGGGAAACAAGAAAATCTAGTTCCCTCCCCAATGCATCGGGGAGGGTTAGGGTGGGGTAAAACTCTTAACGTCTGGTTTTTTCTTGGCAACTTGAGATGAAATCGAAGCCTTGACATTCTGTAGCTTCCAGCAATTGCCTAACCCGATCACCAGGCTGACAACTCATCAAAGTTCCCCCAATCACAGCCAATGTCACAGCAGTGGCTAGCGCCAGCACTGTAGCTCGTTTTCTAGGTTTGATTGTAGTGACTAAAGTATCTATCTCGGTGGCAGTACCAAGAACCTGAATTCGCTGAAGTGTTTTTAAAGCAAAAGACGCATTGGCATAGCGACGTTTCCGGTTACGTTCTACCATTCTCATCAACCACAACCGAAAACGTGGACTGATTTGAGGAACTAATTTCTGAAAATTAAATCGATAGTTATCATCAATTAATTTCCCAATTTCAGCAGAACGAGTATTAGTCAGTAAGCAAATTAGCGTTGCTCCTAAACTATATAAATCTGATGCTTCCGTAAGAGGATGACCAAATTGTTCCTCTGGTGGCATAAAACCTGGAGTTCCGGCTACAAAGCTGCTCAGAGCTATTTTTGCACCCTGTATCCTAGCTAAACCAAAATCAACCAGATAAGCATTTAGTTGCTCATCAACTAAAATATTTTCTGGCTTAATATCCCGATGGATAATTGGGGGAACTTGCTTTTGCAGGTAAACCAAAATTTCTAAGATTGACAAACCAATTTGCTTAATTTCTTCAGGATGAAAGCTACGTCTTATACCCAATGATGGGGCATTCTTATATTCCTGCACCATATAAAAACCCCCTGGTATTTCAAAGGAATCTACATAGCGAGGGATGCGAGAATGATTCAGTTTTTGCAAGATTTCAATTTCGCGTTCATAGGCTTTTATGCCTGACAAATCCGCACTTGCATGAGCAAAACAAAACTCTTTAATCACCACTTGTTCATTAGAGTTGAGGACATTAGCTAAATAAGTAATGCGTCCCCCTTCTCGGTTGCGTCCTAGTTCGCTGATGACTTGATAGCCTTGTTGGGAAAAATCTGGATGATGACTTAAAGAAATTATTCCTTTATGTTCATTACGCACATCAAGCTCCATTACATTCACCAGATGAGTTTGATTTTTTCAAAGTGCAATAAAAAATAAGAGTGACTCACCCAGATTGTTAGCCGAATTTTTACCTTGCACGCGCCCAGGTGCATAGGTACAAAGTTATTCTTGATGACGGACACTTTGCTCAATGTCATACGCAAGTGTTGTTAATGGACAGTTTGCCCTCGTCTTGAGTCTAGACATGAAATTATAGCGGTTCTCGAATGGAAGCAATACACTTTTGACCTCACTCCTAAAAGGAGCTATAGTGTACACCCAAATCTTCTAACATTTCCCAATCGGCTTTTTATCCCTCCAACCCACCTTTTTAAGGAGGGCAAAAACCCCTCAAATCCCCCCTTTTTAAGGCGGATTTAGGGGGATCTTATGATGTTTTGCGTGTATAAAGATGTGTGTACACCGTAGCCTAAAAGCAGAGAGGCTTTAAGTCTTACTCCCCAACGCTAGTAGGGGAGGGGCTGGGTGTTAGGTCTGTATTTCATGCAATTGAGAAACACTATATTGACTAACTGAGTATCAAATTGTGAGTTAGGAGTTAGGAGTAAAACTTCTAATAATTTTTCAGTTTTCACTTTTAACTCCTCACTCTTAACTTCTAATTTATAACTCTTGATATTGTGCAAGCCAGTCGATAATCTGGGCATTGACAACATCTGGAACTTCATCGTGAGGACAATGACCGGCATTGGGAATGGGAACAATTTTGATTTCTTTGCCATTCTCACGCGCCTTTTCGTAAATCTTGGCCCCAGTAATTGGTGTCCAAGGGTCATCGGCACCCCAAATCACTAATATAGGACGTTCTACTTTGGGCAATAGTTCCTCTGGACTTGGGCCAGGAGGTGCTGTGAGAATGGATGCAAAAACTTGTTGCGCTCCTGGGTCGCAAGAGGGAGTATAAAGTAAATCGACTAATTCATCGGTGACGGCTTGGCGATCGCGGTAAACTTGGTAAAGGGTACGGCGAATCTGGGCTTTTTGGCGAATGCGGTTATAGACAAATTTACCTGTAATTGGCGATCGCACAAACCGATTAAAAGTTGCCATCACAATCCGTAGCGGCGGGTTCAATTCGTGAGGACGATGACTCAACCCACCCGCAGAATTAATTAAAATACCACCAGCAGCAATTTCTGGATGTTCAACCAGTACAATTAAGCTCAACAGTGCGCCAATGGAGTTGCCAATAAATACAGCAGGTTCGTGTATATGTGCTGTGCAGAAATCTTTCAGCAGTTCCACCCAAACTTCCACACTGTAATCAATGGGCGCTTTCTCAGAACCGCCAAAACCTAAAAGGTCTATGGCAAATACCTGGTAGCCAGCATTAGCTAAAACTGGAATATTTTTGCGCCAGTGTCCAATGGAAGCACCAAAGCCGTGAACCAGAACCAAAGGCCGTCCAGTGCCCATGACAGTGTACTGAATTTTGTAACCCTGCCAAGTCCAAAAGAATTTTTCAAAGGCGTCTTGAGTTGCAAGCGGCTGTGTCGTTACAGTCATTATTAAGATTAATAAAGTGTTTCTTTCTTTAACATATCGCGGAAGTCCCCACCAGAAGACTCTTAGTAGGGTGGGGATTGTGAGCGAGGGGTGAGGATTGCATCTGATATTGATTAAATGCACGACTCAAAAACAAATATCAGATGAAAGCAATAATCTAACTTCTAACTCCTCACTCCTCACTCAGCACTGATGAGAGATGAGATGTTAGTTCCATCCACCCCAAGGGATTAATAAGTCGAGGGATACCAAATACCCCTGGATTTTTTAGACGAATGGTAGTGTGGGATGAAATATATAACTCAAAGTAACTTTGCCCATTTGAGCAAATTTGTTCTTGCTGCAACCTCTGTGGCAATATTTTCGCCAATATCTTCTGCCTATGCAGCTTTAGGGTTCTCTACCATCGTCGCCCAAATAATAGATAATTCCACAGAACAACAACTTTTAGCCCATAAGAAACTAGAAACAAGAAATCGCACCACTATCCAACGGCAAACTGTGACGACAGAAAGCCGTAATGTTTCGGTAAAAGCGAAAAATATAGGTTTTAGCCTTGCCATTTGGCAACCATCTGGTAACTTTTCAGAAGTGATTGCTCGTATTTCTGTCAAGAGTAAAAGTGACGAGGGTTATTTAAAAGAGCGGTTTTTAGGTGATTACAAATACAAAATTAAGCAAAAAGCAAAATTTTCTAAGGGGTTAAAAGCTAGCGATCGCATCGTCGTGCGATTGTATGATATTCAAAACCGCTTTATTGGCTACAGCGAATTTGAATGTTTGTCGGCGAATACCACAGTTAACCTGATTTTGTCAGCCAAACCTACAGAATACCAAGTCGTTCGCACTGTTTATGGTGTTGATTCTGACCAAAATGGCACTATTGACACAGGTAGCACCACTTACGACTACTTTACCCAAGTCAGGAACCAACGTGTTATTTTCCTGAGCAGTTCTCAAACATTCCAAGGTAGTCAGTTCCAAGTAGAAGGATTATCAAAAATTCCAGCAACTAGTGTTTATCCCCTCTCTTTTACTCAGGGTGAGTATGCTTTAGTACGTCAGTCGTTCGTTAACGTCTTTAGTTCCGACTTGCCAAAGGTTTTGCAAGCTACTCCTGGCCGCTTGGTGCAGGTGATTGAAGTCAGCGATAACTCTAGCTATGACATCAGTCAAATGCTAATGAATTATCGCCAAGTCATCATGTCTCGTCCTCTCCAGGTTGGGTTTTCTGATATTTCCACAAACTACTGGGCTAAAGATTTTATTACCAAATTGGCAGCGATGGAAATTCTCGAAGGTTTTCCTGATGGGACTTTCCGCCCTGATGCGCCAGTGACTCGTGCCCAATTTGCGGCAATGCTACAAAAAGCGTTTGCCAAGAAGAAAGTTCGCCAAAGAATTTCTTTTAACGATGTTTCAACTCAATATTGGGCTTACAATGCCATCAGCGAAGTTTATCAAATGGGCTTTTTAAACGCTATTGTTGGCAAGGATTTTAACCCCACTCAAAGCCTTTCTCGCCTTGATATTTTGGTAGCATTAGCGCAGGGATTAAATTATCAAAGCAGTGTTTCCACGGACACAATTTTATCTGTTTACAGCGATGCAACTACTATTCGTCGTGAATATCGCAGTCTGATTGCTGCACTCACACAACGCGGTATAGTCGTCAACTATCCTAATGTAAAAATGCTAAATGCTGAACGGGTAGCGACCAGGTCTGAAGTATCTGCTTTGCTATACCAGGCTTTATCTAGTAATGGACAGGTAGCAAATATCTCCTCGCAGTATGTGGTTGGGCAACAACAACAAGTTGCAGTTGAGGAACAGACTGAAACTTCAAGAGAGGGCAGGAAACCGCGTCGTAATTGCAACCAAGGAATAGGTAATGGTGCTGAGGGATGTGATCCAGGTAATTCCCGCCCTCACGGTGGTAGTAATGATGAAGGTGGACGTACTCCTGGTAACAGGTAATAGCATTTTTTTAAGAGAGGCGATTAATCGTCTCTCTTCTAAGAAAGCTGATACGATTGATAATGAAGATAGGTGTTATCTTCACAAAACTTATGTTTTTAACTTGGTTAGACAGTAACTCTTGGCTACTGGAAATTGGCGGAAAACGAATACTAATTGACCCTTGGCTGGTTGGTTCGTTAATTTTCAGCAATTTGGATTGGTTATTTAAAGGTTCGCGATCGCAAAATCGCCCAATCCCAGATAATATTGATTTGATCCTGCTCTCTCAGGGTTTAGAAGACCATACTCACCCAGCCACCCTCAAGCTGCTAGATCACAACATCAAGGTTGTAGCTTCTCCCAATGCAGCCAAGGTAGTACAAAAGTTAGGTTACACCCAGGTAACTACTCTTGCTCATGGTGAAAGTTTCACTTTAAATAATCAAGTTGAAATCAAGGCTTTCCCTGGTTCGCCCATTGGCCCCACTCTGATAGAAAATAGTTATCTCCTCAAAGAATTGGAAAGTGGTTTAACTGTATACTACGAGCCTCATGGGTATCATTCTCCACAACTTCAGCAATCTGCACCTATCGATGTCGTGATTACACCGTTTATTGACATGACATTGCCTTTGCTTGGGCCGATTATTAAAGGTAAAAATAGTGCTTTGGAAGTAGTGAAATCGTTACAACCTCAAGTAATATTACCTACGGCGGCTGGTGGGGATGTGTCCTTTGAAGGATTGCTGATGAAACTCATCCAGACTACAGGAAGTGCTGAGGAATTTCGTTCGTTACTAGAAAAAAACAATTTTTCTACGCAGGTGCTTGAGCCGAAACCAGGCGATCGCTTTGAACTACCATTAGAAAAACGAGCATTAGCAATCTAAGTTACACCTAGCCCTAGCGATTACAAATCGAGGTTTTCAACCCGCGCAGGTGGGTTTCGTCTGTATAGCCGTGACTTCTAGTCGCCAGGGCTAATTTCATTCCATCGCTGAATTCTTTTGCATATACACTTCCCTAATCGGAAAAGGAATTTGAATTCCGGTTTTCTGATAGCGTTTATGTAACTTCTTAACAAATAGATGTTTACCAATGCGCTGATCAAAATATTCATTTACGCGCATATAAAGCGTAAAATCTATACTAAAATCATTAAAAGTATGAAATCTGATATATGGTTCAATTCCTTTTAATTCTGGTGCAATTTCTTGCATGACTTCTTTGGCAACCTCTACAGTCACTTTTTCAACCTGTTCCAAATCGCTATCATAACTGACACCTACATCCATTGTTAAAGTAATTTCCTTGGCGGGTAAATGATAGTTGGTGAAAATGGCAGAAGACAACTTAGAATTGGGAACAATTACTATATTATTTGAGATTTCCCTTATTGTTGTATTGCGCCAAGAAATATCTATAATATATCCCTCATGACCAGCATCTAACTTCACATAATCTCCGGTTCTAACTTGCTTAGAAATAATTAAGTAAAAACCAGAAAACAAGTTTGCAAGTGTGTCTTGAAGTGCTAAACCAACTGCTAAACCACCAATCCCTAAAGTTGTGATGATCGGTGTAATTTGAACACCTAGCGTTTGCAATATGATTAATGTTCCCAAAACTAAAACAGTAATCTTAGCAAGGTTAGAAATTAGTGATGTGGGAACCCCTTCCGTTCTGCGAATAAATAAATTAACAAAACCAGCAGTCAATCTTGCTAAAACTAGGGTTACAGAATACAGCAGTGCGATCGTCAGAATTTTTTGCAGTACAATGGCAACATCTGGCTTGAGGGGAGAACTCAGAATTGCCCAAAACAAACCGCCAATGACAAACCAAATAAAAGTCATGCGGTGCAGAGAGTGAAATATAATATTACCCCCCGCAATTCGTTTATTATTAACGAATTTCTCCAGTTTTTTGAAGATAACTTTTTCACCAATTATCCCAGCCAGTAAGCCAGCTAGAATAAATGCTATGGGCGGAATCCATTCGATCATATCAATTTTAAATTTGGAATTTTAGATTTAGAAGAGGAGTATTTTTGCTGTGATTATAGCTAATTTTTACCTTGTTAGTACAAACAATCAACTATCTCTCGGCTTTGAGAAAAAATAATCTGAACGCATTTTATATCTAGCAGATACTTATGAAGTCTAAGAGGTTGTTTGAAAAGTGATTGACTGTGATTTTAATTGCGTTGTTACCCCCCTTAGTCCCCCCTTATAAAGGGGGGAAACATAGAAAATCCGGTTCCCTCCCCTTCATAAGGGGAGGGTTAGGGAGGGGTAAAAAAATATTTGATACATCAATCATGACTTTTCAAACATCCTCTAAGGGCTAATTGTACAAAATTGTGGGTATTCGAGACGCGATAAATCGCCGTCTCTACAAGTATTTTGATCTTTATCTGAACTGTATTGGATTTGGTGGGGGTTTCAAACCCGTTTATTCAGACGCGACGCTCGTTCGCCCTTGGCGTCTCCCCTTGGGAGAAGACTCGCTAACGCTATGCTATCGAATACTCGCTACCGCTACGCTATCCGCCACTCATACAAATATCATTCTGTTAGCGGATAGCTAAGGTTTAGCCCATTCTGACCGGAGGCGGAGCGTCTCCGGCTCCGCTCCTGATTCCTGAATTCTGTTTCGATCGACTAACTTTTGGCTGTCCGGCTGAAGATTCGATAGTATAACCATGTACTAGTTTCTTTTAAGGGAAATAGCAGATAGGTGAGAGGATTTATTGTCACAATAATATTTCGGAAGTCTCGCCGTGCCAAAAATAAGATAGCACGAGCAACTTGCTGTGCAGACATCACTCCATAAGGATTCAGTTGACTCTTAAATGGGCCAAGAATTAACTTGCGAATTACACAATTCCCGTCCAAACGCTTGAGGGTAATCATATCTCCTAGCGATCGCTTGCTGAGTTCATAAAGCGGACTCAACGCTGGAGAAACCTCCGCCTCAGAAGTATTTACCCAGATTTCTTTAGTTGCTTTTGCCTGTGGCCCTGTTACAGTTGTCGAAAATATATCCATCAACCGCAATGCGGAAAAGGTATTCACCTCATAAGAGGAGTTGATAGCCTCTGGTGTACGGCTGGTGTAGACATTGATTCCGTGGTTGATAATTAAAATATCTACTTTCTCTAAACTATCCCTCAAATTAGCTTCATTACCCAACTGCCAGGGAATTACCTTCACCCCAGTTTGCTCTACTAATTTTTCTGGATTAGTGGTTAATGCGACAACTTTAGCATTATTCTTTACAAGTTCAGCCGTTAACGCTTGACCCAACGCTCCTGATGCTCCGGTTAAAGCGATGGTTTTACCCTTGAGAGACAGTCCTGTACCAAGAATTTTATCCACCAAGGGAAAGACACCACTGTAGTAAGCGTTGACATCATCAAAATGATGTCGCCAATGGTAAGACCGATTCACCCACCAAATGGATGGAATTGTTTCTAAAGGGCCGGGTAGGTGGTTGTAATCTGTATCAATTTTTCCCTGAAAATATCGTACAGACGCGCCATATAAGAAGGTAGAAGCATAAACTACTCCTAGCCATAACCCCATTTGCTGGACAATTAAGGCAACGACTACCAATACCATCAACAGTAGACTCGACTCTAAAATGTCGTGATATAGCTGGGATTCTTGGTAAACTTTCAGGGAAACTATCGATAAATCGCGGCGATAGGCGCTATGGTGCTTGTTGTGCCATTTAGCAAGCCAATTGACTTGGTGACACAAAGCATGGTAGCTGTCTCTCAAGACTTCAGCGAGTAAAAGTGAAAAAATTCCCCAAATAGCAAACTGTAAGCTGGCATTTAGCCAAACCCAATTAATTTGTAATCTTGCTTCAATCCCCATCAAGTTTTCAGCTAGCATTTTTATCATGTTTGTCTATACTCGTTTTTCTTAATCATTCTTTATGATCTGACAAAGGTGCGTTAAGGTCGAGTCTAGAGCAAATAAAAATCAAAGGGAATGGGGAATGGGGAATGGGGAAAGGTTTTAAATACATCCTTTACACCTTATCCTTCAATCCTGCACAGTCATTGGTAGACGAATGGTGAAAGTAGAACCAATTCCCGGCTGACTTTTGACAATAATTTCACCACCCATCATCTGGCAAAAGTGACGGCTAATTGCTAATCCCAGTCCCGTACCTCCATACTTTTTCGTCGTCGAAGTATCTCCTTGTGTAAAAGGTTGAAATAACTGCTGCTGTTGACGATGAGACATACCTATACCTGTGTCGGTAACGGTAAAAGTAATGCTTCCCAAAGGAGCCTCTGGTCGGAATTCATCTTTTTCTCTCTTGACTGTCAGCGTCACCTTACCGTTTGTAGTGAATTTACTGGCGTTGCTGAGTAAGTTTAACAATACCTGCCGCATCCTAGTTTGATCAGCGTACATGGTGCCAAGTTGCTGATCAAAATCCACTTCTAAAACATTGGAATTTTTTTCTATCGCTGGTTTGACTGTGAGGACGACGTTATGAATCAGCGTCCCAATCTCAAATGTCTCAGGATAGAGGGTCATTTTCCCCGCTTCAATTTTTGACAAGTCGAGGATTTCATTAATCAAGTGCAGTAAATGCTTACCAGCAGCGTTAATTGTTTCTAAGTCTGTGATAAAGTCTGCCGATAAACCAAGATCGGTCGCGTCGTCTTCTAGAAGTTGGCTCAAACCAATGACAGCATTTAATGGTGTGCGTAATTCGTGGCTGACATTGGCCAGAAATATGCTTTTTGCTTTGCTTGCAGCTTCGGCTAATTCTTTAGCTTGTTGTAGTTCTTTTGTTCGTTCAGATACCCGCTCAATCAGACGATTTAGAGATTTGGCGAGTAAGCCGATTTCATCTTCAGTGGTAACGGGCGCTCGCAAATCAAAATTATGTTTCCTTGCAACTTGTTCAGCTACTTGGGTGACAGTGATAACTGGTTCAGCGATCGCCCGACTGGTACGCCAAGCTACAATAGCTGCGATCGCTACCGAAACCAGCATACTCATGATCACGATGAATCGCTCAACGATTTTCGCCTGTTCAACGGCTTTTTGCCTTTCTTGCTCTTGATCTTCAGCAGTTTGCAGGATGTTAGTCAAGTTTTGCGAAAGCTGGTCTAGCCGTATGGCTGTTCCACCACGCATTATTGTTAATAACTGCGATCGGGCAGAGGAAATCTCTTCAGGCTGCACTTCCTGGGAGTCAATTTTCTGTAAGACAACCTCTATTTGGTCAACGTAAGCTTTTAGATTAGTCTGGTAATCCAGCAATAAGGTCTGTAAAGTCGAACTTGTTGCTGCTAGTCTTTTCGGTTTACTGTCAATAAATCCACCAATTTTTGACTCTAATTGCTTGGCTTTTTCAACATTCTTCAGAAAATCGGCTTTTTTACTTTGCAGTTGTTGTGAATTTTCTAATACAGCAACTAGGTTAGAGCTATGTAATTGCGCCCCGATGACTGCATCTTTATAATTACTCAGTAGTTGTCCTTGTTCATAGGCTTGATTGAATTGTCTGACTTCCCTTCCCCGGTAGTAGTTGGCAATCACCAACCCAGTCAGTGAGCCAAAAAAGCCAATTCCGATCGCTACAAAGTAACCATAGCCGATTTTTTGATGGATGCGCCAAGAACTAGCTTTGAGTTTCCCTCGTGAGGGAAATTCTATAGTTGGGAGTTCGTCTGTCGATGGTTCTTCGGCTGGCACTTTTTTGCTTTCTGAACTGCTGTCGATAGGGGTTGGCTTTTGAGTTGGCATTTCTCAAACCTCCTTGCCTTCCCACAAAAATCACCAAATTAGTCTAGCTTGTACAAACACTTCAATTTAGTTATTAACATCTACATTATCTTCTTTTATCGCAAGAGCAAATCATTGCTTATTAGATAATTAGCATAACCTTATATTATATGAGTGCTTTTTATAGCAATGCTCCTAAGTAAACTTACGAAGGCGTACAGAATTCACTTTTGTCAGCAGCAATGAATAGTTTTCTGCATTAACGACCCGCCAGAGAGCATCTTCTCTTTACCACAACACTTTCCTCAATATGCGGTTGATAGCAATTAGTTTTTGCCATCAGGTACGCCACTACTCTAACTTACTGCTTCCTTATAAAATTAATACAATCAGGAAAAAAACAAAAGGTTTGACATTTGTTGGGCATGGGTCATGGGGGATTATGAAAAAGGGTAAAGGGTAAAGGGGAAGGGGGAAGGGGTTTGTTTCTTTATCCTTTTCCCTTTAACTTTGTCCTATCATCTCCCTCATCCCCCAGTATTGAGTCACGTTTATCATAAAATAAGTTAAAAGTCTAGTCTGTATGAACACACAAAAATTTTTATTACGTATTAATATCAATACGAATGGGTTAATTGACGAACGCGGTCTAAGATAGCTTTAATATCAGATAAAATCCGCTTCTAGGCTTATATAAATGAGAAGTGGACTGATTTTTGCATGATTTGTACTTAGATTTAGTACGATTATGGGCAAATGACACGGAATGGGATAATCACAACCTGAGGATTCCAGTTGATTCTAAAAAATAGTATCAGAAGGTTGATTATAATACATCTTGCTGCCTTCTGAATTCTATCCTCCTACTGACTGTCTACCTTGTAGTTGATGCAGTAGATATTACGGGGCAATTATGGTTATAGGACACTAAAACCCTTTTGTGACCTTCACCCAATTGTAATGATGCACTTGTGCATTACCTAATCAACAGCCTTTTGGTTGTAATTATCCAGATTAGAAAAACTCAACTGTCAAATTTATGGGAGTGAAAATGCCAGAACAAGAATTTACGGAAACCGCATCTAAAGAGACTACAGTGGCAGAGATCAACAACCAAACGGGAACCATCACCAAAATCCAGCCTGCCGCACAGTCTCAAGACGAATGGCTAAAATACGGTGAGCAAATTTCTAGCTTTTTAGCAACATTGCCAGAATATCTGGGAAGCTTCTTTAATCAATATAAGCAACCCCTGGTAACAGTTGGTTTAATTTTGGGATCAATTGTTGGGGTTAAAGTACTCTTGGCAATATTAGATGCTTTGAATGATATACCCTTGGTAGCACCTACTTTTGAGTTGATTGGTATTGGTTACTCTGCCTGGTTTGTTTACCGCTATTTACTCAAAGCCTCAACCAGGAAAGAGTTAACTACTGAAATCACCACTCTTAAATCACAAGTTGTCGGTAAAGAAATTCCAGAAGCTTAACATCTGATTATCGCTTCTCTACGAACGCGAGAGCGTGTCGTAGACAGACACTACCCATAGCTTGCTTCTGTATAGGAGTATGCTTAATTTCAAATAACAGAAGTCTGACCGCCGAAAGTCGGCAGTCAGACTTCTCGTAAAATTCCCTACAAGTTCATTAATAATTCGTAATTACGTTATATAGCGGGGTGTTGAGCCAGTGCTGAGTAAAAACCCAGTTTTTCAAGACTTTGAGTAATCAACACTGTCCTAATCTGTTTGACTACAGCTATATATGGATTCTAAATCCCGATCAATAACGCTACAATCTTTATAAATCAGGGACTCTAGCTCTTGATTTGATTACGAATTAGGAATTATTGTTGAGACGAACTTCCGACAGACAATTTACCGTTTGGGTTCTGTTTTGGAGTCTGCAAAACTTCTGGAGATATTTTGGGCGATGCCTGCTGCGGGGGATTACTCCTACGCACAATATTTTGAGATGGAATTGCCTGTAACTTGCCCTGTTTTACTAAAGCTTGATGAATCATCGCTGCCACTTCAGCCCTAGTAGCTACTTTGTTGGGAGCAAGAAGTTGTGGATTTGGATAGTTAACTACCAGACCATTGGTTGTAGCAGCGGCTATTTTGCTAGTAGCATAGGCTGGAATGTCTTTAGCATCTTTATAGACACTTAAAATCTGATTTGGAGAAGTGGGTGCTTGCAGATTTAACCCACTGGTAAGGGCAACTAAAACTTGCACTCGCGAAATATTTTGTTGTGGCTTGAAGGATTGTTTCGGGTAGCCTTTGAGAAATCCGGCACTGATGGCTTGGTCAATTGCTGGAGTTGCCCAAAATTTCGCTGGTACATCTTGAAATGCGATCGCAGTCTTAGACTGTTTTTGCTCAAAAGCTTTTTGCAGTATGGCAGCAAATTCGGCGCGGTTTACAGGCTGATTTGGTCTAAAAGAATAATCAGGAAACCCCTTGAGAATACCACGGGAAGAAAGAACGTCTATAAAACGCCGACCCCAAAAGTCAGTCGGTACATCGTTAAATGCAATTGGCGGCGGAATGATTGATTTTTGTTTTGCCGGAGTTACTAAAGGCAATGCTGATGATACGATTGTCGATTCAACTTCTCTTGAAGAGGATACAGGCGGTTGTGGAGATTGAGTTGGGATTACCTGAGTAGATGGCAACACTGCGCCAGAAGGAGTTGCGCTATTAGTTGGGAATGAAGGTGTCGTGGGTTCAACAACAGGCTCAGTTGGAGAATAGGGTAGAACGTTTTTCGGCACTGCATTTGCTTCTACCTTGGGAGTAGGGGAAGGCAATACTTGATTTGGTTGAACACTAGAAGACGGTGTGGAGGAAGGCGACAGCAGCCCATTTAAGTCCAAGCTAGAATCCCTGCGGGACAATGACCAAAAAAGAATTGCTCCGATAGTGGTGAACGCAACCAGAATGGCTATAAACTCATCAAAGCCAAGGGCAGTTCTTTGGGATGACTCTGGTTCGGAAGGAGGTTTATTTGTCATCGTGATTACCCTGGTAGCAGTAAAATTTGTGTCTAAACAAATTAAGCCACAGATGACTGTTTTACACCAGCCTTTTTTAATTCGTAATTCGTAATTCGTAATTTCTAGTAAAATATCAGGTTTCTGGTTCAACGCCGAGCGATCGCAATTGGGCAGCTAGGCGATCGGCTCTTTCACGTTCTTGTTCTGCTCTTTCACGTTCTTGTTCGGCTCTTTCGCGTTCTTGTTCTGCTCTTTCACGTTCTTGTTCGGCTCTTTCATCCCCACTCAACAGCAAATTACCTTGTAAATCCCACCAACGCAGCCAGGGTAATTCCACATTCTGATAAACTCCCTGCCATAAACCTAATTCAACACCCAAAGCAACTATGGGATAATGTCCTCGTTCATTTGCTGGTAAAATCTGATACTGTCCTTCAATCAGATGATAAACTTCTATACTGGCCTTACTCACTTCATAAATGCCGTAGAAGGGAGGACGAATCACTTGCTCATAAATCCAAAATTTACCCTTCCAAGGAGTTTTGTCTCGTTCTTCACTACCGTCCCCAGAGACAAATTCCAAGATAATCAACGGAGCAATAAACTCCCGCCACAATACATAAGAACGTCGCGTTTGCCCATTTAGTGTAGGCGGTACATTCGGTACATAAAACCAATCCGGTGCTTCTGCGCCTTTTTCCGGGGGATCAGTCAAGCGCCAGTAAATGCCTAAGTCCTGACCAATGCAATATTGGCCTTCAGGACTTAATTGCTTGAGGACAGGTGTAATCGAATCAGTTAGTAAGATGCTTTGAGGATGCTCTTGCCAGTTTTTCACAAACGTGCCATCGGAATCAGGAAGCTGGGTATGGTCAGGGAAAGGGGTGAGGGCGTTGGGTGGATTGGTTACAGAGGTCATAACGCTACCTTTGCACGCTTTGTAAAGGTTGTTTTTAGTGTAGCTTGCATAGGCGTAGCCCGTCGTAGACATCGCTCTGTAAATATTCTCCGCCCAAATCAGAAATCGCACGGCAATTGCTTCCAGTCACCTGAGAAAGATTTTCGCCTTCAAGACCACTAGTCTTACTAAATACCCAAACCAAAACCGGATTTTGAGGGTGGCAGAATGTAAAATATTAACTTATTGTTTACCTGTCTTTGAAAAAATCAGGGTGTCTAGTGCCAGAAGAATTCAGTTACCAAATCTCACCGCCATTTTTGTCTGAGGGTAGCGATCGCGATCTTGGTTTGGATTCAACCCTCCAAGAGCTGCCAATGTATAACTTCACGGTGGAAATCAACCACACCGGTATGGAAGTGGCTAGTTTTTTGGAAAAATATCCCCTGTTACCAGGAGTAATTTTGGTAGAACAGGGACAATTCATTGGAATGATTTCCCGACGGCGACTGCTGGAATTTTTGATTCGCCCATTCGGACAAGAGTTATTTGTTCAGCAACCATTAGCCGTTCTCTACAGCTATGCACGAACGCCGATGTTGCTGGTTGCAGATACAACATCGATTTTAACTACGATGCAACTTAGCTTAAAGCGATCGCCAGAATTATTAGCAGAACCAATTGTAGTACAAACCGAATCTGGTGATTATAGATTGTTAGATGTCCAAGAATTGAATATTATTTCTTGGCAAATTCGAGGAATCGACAATCTAGTGCGGTATGAACGTAGCCAAGCCCAATTGATTCAAAATGATAAAATGGCAAATCTGGGGCGTTTGGTTGACGGCGTAGCGCATGAAATTTTAGACCCAGTAGGCTTTATTTGGGGTAACATAACTTATGTTTCAACCTACAGCCAAGATTTACTCAAACTGATAGCAGCTTACGATCAAGAGTTACCATCAGTTTCTCAGGCAATTAATCAGATCAAAGAAGAAATTGAATTTGATTTTTTAGAACAAGATTTGTCGCGATCGCTTGCGAGTATCCGCACGGGAGCAGAAAGATTAAAAAAACTCGTCACCAGTCTACAAAACTTCTGTCATATCGATGAACTTTATCCTAAACCAGTAGATTTACACGCCTGTATCGATAGTATTATTCTATTAATTAATAGCCGGATTCAAGGAGAAATTGAAATCGTCAAATACTACGGGCAATTACCGCCCGTGTATTGCTTTATGGGGCAGCTAAACCAGGTTTTGTTGAATATTTTAAGTGAAGTTGTTGATACTTTACTCAATGAAGCAGTACGACAGCAGTTGCATTTAGATGAGACAAAGACTGTTCAAAAACCCCGAATTGAGATTACCACAGAAGTTATTTCACAAGAAGCAAGTGACCCAAATGCACCAGATTCTCGTTGGGTTTTAATTCGTATTGCTGACAATGGCTCTGGAATGTCTGAAGAATTACAACAGCAAATTACGGATTCTTTTTCTCTTGAAACAAAGAATGGTAAAAATACTAGTTTAGCAGTAAGTTATAGAATTATTACTGTGAGACATGGCGGTAAATTGAATTTTCATTCACAGACTGGTATGGGTACAAAATTTGAAATCCTATTGCCTTTAGTTTGATTGATTACGAATTACGAATTACGAATTAACGTTATGTTAGATTACTGGACAAACTTCCTGCTGGATAGGAATTTGAATCACAAACTCCGTTCCTTTTCCAGGTGTCGAACAAAATTCTAACTTGCCGCCATGTTTTTCGGTGACGATTTGATAGCTGATAGCCATTCCCATTCCTGTTCCCTTACCAACAGGTTTGGTTGTGAAAAAGGGATTGAAAATCTGTTTTTGAACCGATTCAGGAATTCCAGAGCCATTGTCTGCGATCGCAATTTTTACCCATTGCAAATCAACGACAGAGGTACGAATCGTGATACAACTGGGATCATCGCGGATTTCCTGATAAGTTCGTTGGGCATTGAGTTCTTCCAGGGCATCGAGCGCATTTACGAGAATATTCATAAACACTTGGTTTAGCTGTCCAGCGTAGCACTCTACATGAGATAAATTGCCGTATTCTCTGATAATTTGAACCCCTGGGCTTTTATCAGTGGCTTTCAGGCGGTGCTGCAAAATCATCAAAGTATTGTCGATGCCTTCATGAATATCTACGGCTTTGCACTCACTTTCATCCAGGCGCGAGAAGTTACGCAGTGAAAGCACAATCTCTCGAATCCGCTCCGTCCCGATATTCATTGAGTGCAGTACCATAATTGCGTCTTTTTCTAGAAACTCTAAATCGATACTTTGGCGTTCGGTTTGAATTTCAGCAGGTGGGTTGGGGACATAACGGTGATAAAGCTGGACAAGTCGCAATAAGTTATGGGTGTATTGCCTGATATAGCTGAGATTTCCGTAAATAAAGCTAACAGGATTGTTGATTTCATGAGCGATCCCAGCCACCATTTGACCAAGGGCAGACATCTTTTCGCTTTGAATCATTTGAGCCTGCATTTTATGCAAACTATCTAACGTATTTTCTAACTCTTGGCCTCTTAGCTGCAAGTTTGCTTGAGAGTCTTCTAACTCACAAATGACTTTCTTAAGTAAAAATTCCTTTGTTGCAATGTCAGTTTCTAGCTGGCGGCGTTCATTTTGGCATCGTTCCAGCTTTTTGTGCAAGACGCGGTTTGCTTTTTCTAACTCTTGAATCTGTATGGAATTGTCTTGGTTATCCATACACTACTCATTTTGTCCCTATTAACAGTGTGACAAAGGTTTTGTTATGAAATTGGGTTTGACCTCCACCCACTAAAGGAGCAATTTCACCATAAGCATAAAAACCACAACAAGGTAATGCTTTTGGTAAATGAGTTTTGACAAACTGATACTCAACTCTTGCTAGAGTTCCCAGAATTCGCCTACGAGCTGCACAGGAAATAAGTAAAGCTGCTGTTGGTTCCACACCAGGATAATCTGCATAAGCATTCTTCAAAGATGTCTCTGAAGCTGACAAAATATTGTCACGAGTCGCATCGGTGATTTGTACAACTGCTTGTTCAGGAATATCTGAGAAGAACGTCACGCTACCAGACTGTTGATCGTAGCCATTAGGTGCCCGCAAATAGAAATTATCTCTATCCTCAAAAACTGCCAGAGCATGGATGGCATAATTGGACGCAAATCTTTCTTCACCGAGATAATGCTGATAGAAATCTAAGGCACGCTGTCCATCAATTTCATAGACTACGTTTCCATCCACTTTAGTTACACGGCTACGTTGACTAATGGGAGTCCAACCACTAGCAACTCCGTGGGAAAATAGTATTTTTCCAGAGAATAGTAGCACTGGAACTGAATCACTTAGTACTTCACCTTGGAAGAATTGGTAGGTTTTGTCAAAGGTATAGTCATCGGCAGTCATTCCCCCAATGATGGGAATATGTTCTCCCAGGCTTTGTTTTAAACCTTCTAAAATTAAAACCCCATTGCTGGTTAGACTATCAGGGAAGGTAAGACACAATTGTGGTACAGATGAACTCTTTGCCTTTGCTTGGGCGATCGCTTCTTGGGCTGCAAGGGCTGGATTTTTGGATACTCCTCGGCCAATACCTGAGTGAATTTCCACTTCATCGGAAGCAAACAGCATTAAGGTCAGAGAATCTTGCTGAAACTCCAGAATTGAAGAAATTTCTCCATTTGTAGTTCCACCAATCAACTCAATTCCAGGAAAAGCGTCTTGGATGCGTTGCAAAATTAACACATGGTCAAAGTCTATCGCAGTGAATAAAAGTCCAGCTTGGGGAAGTGAGCCAGCAAGAGAATGGCTACATTCTTGAAGAACTTCAGCGATCGCATTTTGAGAATCAGGATCGTCGCTATGGCCAACAACAACTCGAAACACAACTACCTCATTGTAAGTTTAAATACCAGGTCGCTCATCCAATTCGGATATCAGCACCCAGCAACCTACACTTAGATTTCCCACTTACTTGAACTAAATCTCAATTCATCTGCAATAAATTTTCGCCACGTTGGTAAATTTCCCGTGCGTGATCAGTCCAAGCACCTTGTCCCCAATAACGAAAACAACTGGTTTGCAGCAAAAGGTTATGTAGAAGAACGTTACGATATTGAGATTGTCTGGTGACTGGTTCTGCTGAGTCAGTTTGCAGCAATGGATCAAACTTCTGATGAAATAAACTGCTTAATTGATACATGGGAGACAACACATTTTCATATCCTTTTACCCAACTGATATGATTTGTCCACGAGGCTCCATCTAGATGAAAATTAGAGTTTGTTTGCTTCAATTCTTGAATGGCATTCTCTACAGCTTGCGGTTGAATATTTTCTGGTGAAACTCTCTCCCAAATTTGATGTTGTCCGACTGGCTGACAAGTTGGATAATCTTCAGGTTTGCATCCAGCAGCTTCGATTAATTCTAAATATTCTGTACCACACATCCCAACAATACCTGATTTTCCTCCGCCGTTATTTACCATATCCCCCCAAGCTTGTTTAAAAGCGCTAGGAAATTCATTCATCATCACACCGCCATTTTCACCATCACCAATTTGGCTAACTATTGGTGGTATAAATACACCGCCAACTTGTTGTTTGGATAATGTTTTCGCTTCATAATAAGGCTGCATCTGAGCAACTAATTTAGTATCCGAACCTTGGGTTTTAATTAAAGCTGTGATGCTAATTGTTTCGCCTTGAGAATTACGGGCAATTAGACGATGTGGTAAATGTTTATAAGTGAGAGATTGACCAGTAAGAGTTTCTACAGAATGTTCTTGAACAAGTAGCCAGCGATATCCACATTCTTTTAGCGCTTTCACAAATTCAAAGAGAGCATCAGGGTGATTTGGTAGGTGCATTTCTGGGGGCGAAAATCCTTTAACTCGCGCTAGTGCTTCCCAACCAAAAATTGCGGCAAAGTGATGTTGCCATGCAACGATATGTAATTTAATATCTGCTATGGGTGTGGAAGGAATAACTGCATGACCCCACATTGTACCCAGCCATTCTACATAAGGTTGGTAGGTGCGATCGCAAGTAATCCGTTTAAGATTATCCAGAACATCACCGCGTCCCATTTGCCGCAGTCCCCACAGCAGATTACCTGAGTAATCCAACATCACACGCGGATTGCAACCTTGACTCACAAGTTCGGGGATCAAGTCACCCATGCGACTGTAACAATAAGCAAAAGGATCTGCGTTGTGGTTATCCCCTTCATGAGGATGTTCAAACATATATTGCAGATTACTGATCAGTGTACCGCCATTTCCAGCAGGTATAGTTGGCTGGTGCATGTGCAAAGCGATCGCAAACACAGCATTTACGTCTTCTAAGCGGATATTCGTTGTGGGTAAAAATACTGGTTGATCTTGGTTAACTACAGAGAGAACCTCTGTTTCCCAACCAGAAATATTCGGTAAGCCATCAATGATTTCGGGCAAAGGAGTCAGAGTTGTAGGGAAGGAAAGCATTTCTGTTTGCTCCGAAACAAGGTATGTCTAATTATGCGATCGCACAGCAATTTCTGCTCTGTAACTTTATGTATTGATGCAAACTGCGATCGCCTTGTAGTCCCGCAAAATCTGTGTAGTTCAACAGTTGGAATATCACACTTGTATAAAAAGCGTTAGAGAATATACAGCAATTCTATTTAATTTTGTTGCTAGAGATGTACATCTGTACGCCTCTATAGCCGATTCATTATGTTGCAAAGATTTTTGGAAATGGTATGATACAACTCAAAATTCAGAAATCCAGATAAAACCTGAATTTCTGGGCTTGGATCTGTTTCCTTCTTTTAAATAAGCTGTAAAATCCCCAAAAACTATAAACATTAAATATTATTATTTTTCAAGATAAAACTTTCTATTCTATGCTTTAGGCAAATTTAATTTTAGGAGGAGTCTCATGAAACTAAAACAATTTGGAATTACATTTTTGAGTGTTTGTATTGCTGCTTTTTCGGGAATGAAAGCAGCAGAGGCGGCATCATTTTCGGTAATTGCTGATGGTCTTAATAATCCACGAGGTCTAACTTTTGGTACTGATAGGAATCTCTACGTCACCGAAGCAGGAACAGGCGGCAGTGGAGCTTGTGTTCCTTCACCGAGCGTTGCCAACCAATCTTTATGTTATGGCACAACTGGTGCAGTTACCAAAATTGCAAATGGTACGCAAGAACGTATACTTACAGGACTTCCTTCTTTAGCATTACCAGATGGTACTGATACTTCTGGGCCTCAAGATATCAAATTTGATGCTACTGGCAAGCCTTATATTGCAATTGGATATGGTTCAAATCCCACATTTCGGGCGGCATTAGGTAACACCGACTTAGGAAAAATCATTACTGCTAATTTCAATACAAATTCGTGGACTAGTGTTGCTGATTTAGCTAATTATGAACTTGCAAACAATCCAGATCAAGGCGATCTAATTAGCAATCCCTTCTCTCTTCTTTTAGATGGGAATAACATTTTTGCAGTTGATGCCGGTGCTAATGAGTTACTCAGTGTAGGAACTGATGGAAGTAATTTAAAGGCGATCGCTACAATTCCCCGGCAGACATTAACTAATCCAATTTTTCCCTCTGGCGCATCATCATCGCCATTTGAAATCCAAGCTGTACCGACAAATATCGCTAAAGGCCCAGATGGCGCTTATTATATTAGCCAATTAACTGGTTTTCCTTTTCCAGAAGGTGAAGCAAAAATCTATCGAGTTGGTGCTGATGGTCAATCAACAGTTTATACCGATGGCTTTACCCAACTTACTGACTTAGATTTTGATGCTGAGGGTAATTTATATGCTTTGCAGTACGCTAATGAGTCACTCTGGAAAGGTAATCTAGATGGTGCTGTGATTAAAATAGCGAGTGATGGAACTCGCACAACTATCCTTAGTGGCAATGGATTAGAGTCTCCTACTGCTTTGACTATTGGTGCTGATGGTGCTATCTACGTGACAAACCGAGGCGATCGCCCTGGACTTGGACAAGTTCTCAAAATTGAGAATCCTAAGTCTGTTCCTGAATCTAGTTCTACTTTCAGCTTATTAGCATTTCTTGGCACTGTGAGCATTGCTTTGTTGCACAAGAATAAAGCTAAACGACTGAAGATTTCGGACAAGTTTGTTCAGGAATGCTGAGTGTTGAGTCAGCGATCGCCCTCGGCGTCTCCCCTTCTCTACGAGACGCTACGCGAAGGGATAAGTTTTTCAAGAGGTCGTTGTCTTCTTGGTGCTGGCGGAGCTGCTATTCGTAAAATTAGCTCTAGCAACCAAGGCGCGATGCGTTGACACAACACCGCTAAATGACTTTGCCATCCGACTAAAATTTCTGGTGAATCATTTTGCATTCCGGTAACAAGTGCTTTCGCCACTTGCTGGGGAGTCATGGGGATCACCCAGCGAAATAATTTTAAGTCGCGCACCATGTCTGTGTCTGTCAGGGAAGGCAATAATGCAATGACGCGAATATTGTGTTCAGCTAGTTCTTGGCGCAAGGCTTGGGTAAATCCTAAGATGGCAAACTTGGTTGCTGAGTATGTCGCCATCGTTGGTGCTGCAACTTTCCCCATCAGGCTCGATACATTGACAATTGTTCCTTGTCTTTGGCTGGCCATGCGTCGAGCAATCAAACTAGTGAGGTTGTACATTCCTAACAAGTTCACAGAGAGTTCTTCTTGAACTTGGGGCATTTTAGATTGTAAAAACGAGGTTTGGTATGCGACTCCCGCACAGTTAACCAGCAGGTGAATCTGCCCGAAATTGCGCCACAGTTGGGCAACAGCGATATTTACATCAATTGTCTGCGTCAAATCTAAGGCTACGATCGCAGTTTTTGTTCCCATCGCCTCAATTTCGTCGGCTACCTCAACTAACTTTTGGCGATCGCGTGCCACCAATATCAGCCGCTTGATGCCTTGTTGCGCTAGTTCGAGAGCGATCGCTCGTCCAATACCACGAGAAGCCCCTGTAATTAGGGCAACTTTACCTTGAATCTCCATTAGTTTTATCCTCCAAAATCTAAGTCCTACCAAACTCTTCGTTATTGCCGATATACACAATCAAGAGCTACTTGCTTGTCGGCACAAGGTAAGACAAATAATCAATCACAATTTAAATCAAACTGAAACTAAGCCTTTGGCAACGAGATATTTCTTGGTTAATCTGCAATTCCTCATAATTGTCTATACGAGGCAGAAATTTCTCGTTTTTAATCCGTCAAACCCTAACACAATTGACTGAATGCATGTAGCTCATAGATTTTATGTCTCCTAGATCCGAGCGCTCATCAGCATCGTTGTCATACACACGTTAGCAATTAAATCAAGGTATTGCAATATTCTTTAATAAGGATTTCTTAATACTTCTTAACGACAAGCATATATATATAAAAGATTTTATTAAATAAGTTTTTATGAATCCCTCAGTACAAATATCTTAATTCCCTGACAAAGAGCTACTTTTTTGGGAAATTGCTATGTCTAATTCACAGCTTAGAGACAAAAAAGACATATAGCATTTTGCCTTATGGTTGCAATAGTTAGTTCCAAATAAACTCACAGAATTACATCAGTAAATTTACTGTTTTATTGAAAATACAGGTTGATGATTTTTATTTTTTGAAAAGAGTAGGAGTAGGCTAAATGATTGTCTTGAATTATCAACCAAACTTTAAGACAAATGCTAATTTCTTTAGGTTTAGCTTTGAGTTTATCAAAGTAAGGCTTGAGACTTGCCTTGTCTATAGCAAACTTCAATCATCCATCAACAATAAGATCCCCAAATTATTAGAGGATTTGGGGATCTGAACTGTAAGTCAATATGATTCCTAATTGATGATTATGCCTAAAGCTACACTCCGTATATTTACGTAATTAGTAATTATCCCCGCAGTTCAATCGGCTTACTCTTTCCTCCTGCCTCCTGCCTCCTGCCTTCTGCCTCCTAAAAAGAAGTAGGTTGAGGATTTGATGCTTTGCTTGACTGGGGATTTGAGCCATTCCAAATTTGATTGAATTGATCTACTGGCAATGACTGTAAAAGACTGAGATTAAGCGGCTCTTTACTGATGAATGTGCCGTAGGAGGGCTGCAAATAAGAACGGTATTCAGGGCGGTTGAGGATATGGGTTTCTACAAAAGCTAGGCTAAGGGCGTTGAGATAGGAATAAACAGCATCACGATCGGGGCCCAGCAAAGCAGGTGGCACAGGTAAAACATTGTTTTCAGCAGTAGGTTCAGCGATCGCAGAAAAATGGGTAGCGTTTTCGATCAAAGCCAGGTACTTATTGGAGTCCGAAAGCCAGGTAAAGGGACGAATTTGCTCAAATACGGGTGGGGCAAAAATATCTTGACTACCTGCTACCAGCATTACCGGAATTTTAATTTGACTGACTCCCCACTGACCCAAAATTGAACTATCAATGGGATTAATCGCAATGATGGCCTTGATGCGATCGTCTTTGAGGTCATAATTTCCTGGAGGTAACTCAGTTGCTTGACACTGCAAAATCAGCGACAAATTAAACGATGAATTATTGGGATTACAATCTTGGCGCAATTGCTCAAAGTTAATCTTTGCTCCTGCTAGAGCCAAAACCGTATAACCGCCAAAGGAATGACCGATCGCCCCAATTTGCTGAAAATTGAGTTTTCCTTGGAGGGTAGGATCAGATTTATCTAGACGTTCGAGTTCATTGAGTAGATATTTGATATCCAAAGGTCGGTTGATAAATTCTGCTGCTTCTGGCGGCCCCGCCAAACCTGCAAAATATTGTTGAATGCGTTCGGCATTACTACCAGGGTGTTCCAGAACAGCAACGGCAAAACCATAAGATGCTAAATGTTCTGCCAGGTAGACAAAGGGAGAACGGTCTGAGGCGACACCATGAGAAATGACAATCAGGGGAAAGGGGGGTGATGGAGAGTTTTGAGTTTTGAGTTGTAAGTTTTGAGTTGTAGGTAAATAGATATCCACAGGTAGACGGCGATTGCGAGAAAAGTCATTTAGCTCCAAGGTTTTTTTCTGCGAGCGGAATTGTCCTGGCGATCGCAAATCTAGTTTTTTCGAGAAGTCAACAGTTGAATTTGCTGCTTGTGCGATCGCTTCTTTTTGAAGAGAGGCAACAACTTCATCCTTTCTTTTGAGCAATTGCGACAAGTCATCGACTATCCTTAACCCCTCTGTGAAATTCACCCGCATAGTATTGCTGGGAAATTTACGCAGCAAATTCACAACCGTTAAACCCTCTTGATCAGCAGCAGACAAAATCAAAGAGGCACGTATAGCATAGAAACCATTATTTCGAGACTCAGTGAGAAGTAATTCTCCTAGACGTTGCATCAGCTGTTCGCCTATAGGTGAGTAGGTAACTTGAGATACTAGTGTAGGAGTTACATTGAACCTTTGCTGGAGTAGATCCCGCAGTTGAGCAACTTGTTCAGGAGTAGCACGACTAGCGTAAAAGGAAAGTTCGTCATCGATTTTGCCTTCTTTAGCAAAAGTTTCTAGCGAGTCCACAGATAAAGAGAATTCGCCAAAAGGAGGGTAAAAAAAGCTAATGCGTTCAGCTCCCAATCCGGGAGTAGCAGTCAAGAACGTAGATAGTAAACCTAAACCCACATATCTCAAAAATTTTTTCATTAGAAAAACCCACTGTCTAACCCTGCCAAACAATTTTGGGCAGAGAGGAAAGCGGGGCGGGATCTATAGCCGCTTTCCTGTTTACACAGGCTAAAAGCACAAGAAAGCAAGTACTTACATCCATAGTTTCGCATATACGCAATAATCAGCACTGAATTAAATTTCAGGATGGTAGGCTAGCACATCATGGGTAGCAAATTTTTCAGCCAAACAGCATCAGTAGCGCGATAATTATTAATATAGAGATCAAAATACGTTATATGTCCTTCGCCTCCTGCCCCTCTTGTGTTGTCGTCCTCAACCAACAACAAGAGCAAAACATCTCGCACCAAAACCAGTGCCAGGATGTGCCAGTTAACCACAGTAAGAGCATAGTTAAAAGTTGCACTGTAGTTGAAAATGGTCGCGTGGTCGTTAAACCCTTACAACCACAACTCAATCAGACTTCCGAATAACTTTCAGAAATTTCAACTATTTTCATCTAAAGGTAAAACATCGTGGAAGCGATTGTAATCAATGTAGCGATGTCCATCGGGTGTGTGGTAAAAGATATCGGCAAATTGATTGTTCCACAAAATCTCATTAGCACCATAACTATGACGGGCATGAACAACCTGTGCAACCGTTTCATCAATGCCACTCAAAGAGATAATCACTATAGTATTTGTCTGGGTTAACGATTCTGGTGTCATCCCATATAGAGGACTAAACTCATCAATGACATGCATCACTGACCAGCTTAATGTGAAGCTAGGCGTTTGGCTCCTCAGAAGTTTGAGATCGTAGAATCGACGCATGAATTGCCCTTCTAGGGTTACTTCGTCGCGCATCAAGTAGACTCGCATTTGCGCCTCCAGAATCATATTGCGACGCCGATTAGCCGTGCGAAATATGAGAGTTGGCATTGCATCATGAGATGTAATTACTGCTACACGACTAAAAAGCACACGGGCTGTAGGTCTAGAGAATCGAGCAAACGCGAGTCCTGTCATCACAGCAATTCCCACCAAACCGATCATTGCTTCAATGGTGACAATAATGTTGGCGTAAGTTGTTTTAGGATACATTGCCCCATAGCCGATGGATGCTAGGGTTTGGACGCTAAAGAAGAAGACATCTAAAAAAGAGCCAGGTCGGGCGTTGGCAATACAATCTCCTCCTATTAAGTAAGCTAGGGCAAATAGAGCATTAATAGTTATATAAAAAGTACAAATCAGGATCAGAAAGCCAGTCCAGGGAATCGTTAGCAGGAGATGATAGGGATCGCGCCAGTAGGAATGCCATACACCCATACCCATAATCTCAAATTTTCCATCTCGAACTTGAATCTGAATCGGTGGGATTAGATGCTGTTGTTTCTTCCGTGAAAGTCTCTTCAGTCGAAATTTCATTGCAAGTAGCCAAAAGAACGGCAACTGCTTAGTATTGTAAATTAAGTTGCTTTAGAGACATTCCACACTATCCACAAAAGAACGGAAATTTCAACTTTTTTTCCTCAAATCAGCAAAAAAATAGGGTGGACAATGCCCACCCTAGTAATTTATCTGCTAGAAACTTATTTTTCTGGTTTTAGTGATTGACCTTTAGAACAGCGGTCAAACCACTCCTGGTATTTTTTCTGGTGTGACTCATCTTCAACAGCAATGGTCACTCGCACTCGCTTGCAGCCGTGATTTTGCTCTAGTGCGATCGCATTCAATAATAAACTAGCAATTTTAGGTGAACTAAATTCGCTGCTTACCGTTAAACTGCTGTCAAGACCTGTAAATTCAAGTCTTTCTACATCGGTCAAGTCAACGCCAGCAATTTCTCCCTCCCCTAAATCAATTTCTGCGAGTTGTTTGTGTTCTGGGCTAACTTGTTCCACAATCAGCTTTTCACGCCGGACAGGAACTTGTATCATCCGGGTTTCAACTACTTTGCGAACAATTACCTCACCAACTTTACGCTTACTGCTTTCAATAACTAGTCGTTCTTCTAATAGACGAATAATATGTTCTTCAGTAGCCTGCTCTAAATTTACGGGATCAATTAGGCTATTTGTAGTTTGATTATTCGCTAGTTGCTCAGTTGAGTTGCGATCGCCTGGTTTTTCTGTTTCTAAATATTCAGGCATATACTCTATTTCTGATTTGTTTAAGTCTATGAAAACAGATTTATTCGGCTTGTCAATTTGTTTTATTCTCTGGCTCTGCAAGCGAAATAAAGAAGTATGCTTATCGGCTAACTGCTGACCATATTCTACAGTTTTTTGATTAATCTGCCTAGATATAACTAAGTTTAGGCGACGATTATCATCCACAATTAAATCATGAACTCTTCCTACTAACTGACCTTGCTTATCAAAGACAGCAAAATTGTTCACCTTCTTTCTTAACTCTGCCAGTGAGGTGCTAGTAGTGCCAGGGTTACCATTTGACTGTCTAATGTTTTTTGCCATCAGTTGGCTATTCATATACAAAATTTATGAACTGCTTTCTATTTAGCTAGATTAAATTAGTCACATTGATACCAGAAAAGGTTTGCGATAGATATATTTATTCAAGCTACATCAAGAGTAAAATTCGCAATCCCAAATCTAAAGTGGCATCAATCATTGCAAGCACAGGTAAGGCTAATTCATTCAACAGCCTTACCTGCACTGTGTCGAATTAATTATTAGTCATTAGCTAGTAACTAATGACTATATTTAGTTAGCGTTCTTGAATCGGAAGATTACCAGAATTTACATCTAACTCTTCACGACGCACAGTTTCTTGAGTTTCAACTGTGTCTTGATCTACCACTTTTCTCACTCTAACTTCTTCACGCAAAAATGCTTCTTTGCGAACATCAGGAGTTTCTTCGTGGATTTCTATGCGAGCAACTTCGCCTTCACGGAAATCTGCTTCGCGTGCAGAGACAGATGCACCCGCATCTGTTGGAGTTACACGTTCAATCACAACTCGTTCTCTTTCTATGGGCACTGCAACGCGTGCAGTATCAGTCTCAACATGCTTGCCAATTGTTACTTCTCCAGTCTTTTGGCGTCGTTTACTGGCAATCAGCCGTTCTTCATACAATCTCAGAGTTTGATGATCTTGTTCATTTAGCCCGTATAAAGAAGGTTCACGTTCGTAATTGTAGTTATCACGGGCGTAAGTGGGTGTTGTATCTAATGGTGCTGAAGCTTCTACAGAAGGGGTGTTATCTGTGGGTTGGCGATATACACCACGCACCCGTTCTTCATAGTCGTAATCAAGGGTTTGACGTTCATTAAACTCAGGTAAATCTTCTGCTTGCTCTCTAGTCAAGCCAATTGTGTACACGCGCTCAACGTTATAGTCGATACGAGCACGACCGAGTGGTAGCAATACTTTCTTACCAAAAATCCAGAAGCCTAAGTCAACAACTAGATAGCGAAAATGGCCTTCCTCGTCAACTAAAACGTCGCTGACAGTGCCAATTTTTTCATCAGTTCCTTGTGTATATACTCCAAGCCCATTAATATCGTGACCTTCAAAGGTTTCCCGGTAGTTAGGCTCAAAATCTTCTAATTTGTAAAGAACCATTATATTTAGCCTCAAAAATTTTCTCTTCATCTCTTAATAACTAAACTAGACATTTTTGGATTTGTATACCTCCTTCTGGCGAATGAATTTTTTCCAAGGCTAAATAATCAAAAGTTATAGGAAGTGTTTATCAACATAGCTAAATAAAGATATACAAATTGCGAGTTCTTCATTTTTTTTGTAAATATCTAGACTTGATAAATGGATTTACCAAGATATTAAAATACTCGCAAAAATTTTTACATCTTGACGCTGTTTATCAAGATGTAAATTCTTAAAAAGTTAAAAAGAATTATTTAGATGGAGGATTCACGGAATAACCGAAACAAAGCAATTCCCCATCTAAAATGTAAAATGGTATAACTTTAGCTGGATGATTATTTTAGATAAATCTCCCAACCAAACTTATTAATTAGCTAATTAAATAGCTTCATGTGTAGTCATCCCATTTTCTTGCACATTTAAATTACCCGCAGTATCAACATCTAACTCTTCTCGACGAACGGTGTCTTGTGCTTCCACAGTGTCCCGTTCTATTACTTTCTTGACCCGGACTTCTTCACGCACAAAGGCTTCTTTATGTATCTCAGGCGTTTCTTCATACACTTCTATGCGTGCTACTTCCCCTTCTTGAAACTTAATTTCATTGGGATCTAAAACCTTTCCTGCTTCTGTTGGCATGACTCGCTCAATCAGAACTCGTTCTTTTTCAATAGGTATTGTAACGCGTGCAGTTTCTATTTCAATGTGCTTGCCAACGGTTACTTCTCCAGTTTTTATGCGGTGTTTGTTGGCAATTAATCGTTCTTCATAGAGTCTAAAAGTTTGATCGGATTGCTCATTCAAACCGTATAAATCTGGATCTTTCTGATAATTGTATGTATTGCGATCGTAGGTCACACCGCTGTTTGAAGAACGAAATACACTACGGACATTTTCTTCGTAATCCTTATCAAGGATCGTATCTTCTTTATGATCGGGTAAATTTTCTACTTGCTGTCTGCTTAACCCATCAACATAGACGCGTCTTTCTGGATAATTGATCCGGCAAAGACCAATTGGGAGCAATATCTTTTTGCTAATAAAATCTAAGCTGACATCAATAATTAAATACCGAAAACGACCATCGTCATCAACTAAAACATCAGCCACGGAACCAATTCTTTCTCCTCCCTGAGTATAAAGATCCAGCGCTTTAATGTCGTCTCCGCCAAAACTATCGAGATACTTTTGGTCAAAATGTTCAAGTTTATGAAGAGGCATATACTTTTACCTAAGTAGTTTATAAGGTTTATTTAATAGTGTAAAAAATATTGTGATAAGTCTCCTCCTGCTGGCGACTGAGTTCAGTTGAGATATTTGATGATTTATAATTCATACTTGATGAGAAAATACTCAAATTGAACACTGTTGAGAATCAATAGAGATATAACTAAAGTTATAAAAATAAGACATTATACTGGTATAAAATATTTTTTCAACGGAAATTAAGAGCCAATACTGAAACAATGGGAGTAGACACTAGAGCACCATGTAGATTATGAGTGAACTTCCAAATAGTCTTGAAGATGCGATCGCCCAATCTCGTATAGCCGTTCAAGCTGCCCTTGCAGATGGCTGTACTCGCATACAAGTTGAGTTCCTGTTCCCAGAACTCAAGTTTATGCCGGTGGCGGAACAATTTCTGCCACTGTTTACAGAATATGATTCCCGTTTGAAGATTTTCTTTGCTGACGCTGGGGCTGCGGCTCTCGCCCGCCGCAATTGGGCTGATGCACCATTTCAAATTTTGGATATCGGTACGGGAAGGGCTGCTTCCTTGCAGACAAAAATTCAGCCAGAGGATGAAATTTTCTTATTCATCGCCCCCACATCTGTAGAAGTACCGCAGTTGGAAAAGTTATGTGAAGTAATAGGCGATCGCCCTTTAGTTTTTTTAAATCCCCGTTTAGAAGATTCCGGGGTTGTGGGCATTGGTTATGCAGCAAGAAAAACTCGTGAACGTTTCACCAATACCATTGAATCCTGTTATTACCTGCGCCCCATAGATGATCAAAGTGCCCTACGTCGTTGCTACCCAGGACAATGGGAAGTTTGGCTGGAAACAGGTGGCGAATATCAAAGAATTGCTGAATTACCCACAAAACCATCGGGTGATGATTTGGATCTCATCCTTTTAAAAGGACAACAACAAACAACAACAGATGCGACACCTGCGAGAAAGCCGAGTGTGTTTAAGAGTTTGCAACGGTTCTTAAAGGCGTTGAGTAGTTAGGATAATGCAGAGGTAGCAGGCGGAAACTAACTTTCTCATCTGCTGCCTCATCTTGAGTTTTCTATACATAAACTTGATGCAGAAAACCCCGTATATTGTGCGACATTGCCAAGGCGTGGGACAAGAACCTAATGTGCCTCTTACATCAGAGGGTGATCTCCAAGCGATCGCTCTAACTGATTTGTGATTAACTCACAGCATAATCTGTATACTGCCGGATGTAAGGTGGGTGAAATCCAACTACAATATCGTTTTTTGGTACTCCCATCGCCGCAAGTTGCTCACCTACATCCTCTTCTGTGCCATTCCACTGAATCCAAATTTTGCCATTTTTGATATCAAAATGCATCACAGGGCCAAAAATCCTACGTCTATTTTGCCAACCAATATATATCAGTTGGTAATGGTCTTGTTCTACGTCAAAAATTGTTTGAGCTTCAATTTCATTATTAGAGGAGGCGCGTTGAGCATATTCTGTAAGTAATTGCCGAATACACTTTCGATATTTATCTAAATCTGCCATCGGCTAATTTCCTCCGTTTCCACATCATAAACTATCAGATTAATTTGACTACGCTGGATAATACTTTTAATAAATGGTTTATTTAAAAAATCGTTATAAGTGTTTAAGGGTACTGCTAAATACAAAACTCGCTCAGAATCTATCTCTTCTAACGCATATCGATAATTAATAAATTGTCCCACCGCAGTATGAAACTCAGAAATAGTTGAAGTACCGATAAAACTTTTAACTTCAACCGCTATTATTTGTCCCTCTCTTTCTGCCGCAATAATTCTCTCTGCTCCCAAATCGATGTACATATCGGTAATATTTTCTATGCGAATTAGCAAAGGATCATGAGTAATTCGCCACCCATCCTTTTGTAATGCCGATTTCACAACATTGTGAAATTTATCTCTAGCTGACATAAACTATTTTTTCAGCCTGTATGAGCATTCTAAATATATTTAGCCAAAATTAGGGGATAGAGAAGAGAAGTAAAGAATTAATATAGGAATCCGCTTTGATTTCTGAACGAATTTGCGTAGACAGGCAATCTTGCTACAGGCAACAGTCAAGAAGGCTTCTTAGTTGTACTGAGTTTTTTCCGAAATCAAATATGAGTCCTATAGTAAAATTCCTTACTTCTATCTTTTTTAATTCCCTTGCAACGGGGCGTTTAAGACTTTCTCGATGCGATCGCGCGTTTCTAGTAAGTGCGCTTTGGTGTATTCATCATCTGAATTAACCCCCTTAAGTTTCTCATCTAGTTGTTTGAGTTTATACCAAGCTAGAGTACGAGCATCTTCAGGAACATATTCTTTTCGCAAGACCATACCAGTCAAAATGTCCAGATATTGACGCTGCAAGCCTCGCCGTAAACTGGTAATCTTCATTGGTTTACCTTTTGGTTTGATGACTTCCGTCCAAATACCTGATTGCAAAGTTTCAAATAGTTCAGGTAGAGTCAGTGCATTTTCGGGCTTTGTTTTGAGTTCAATATCCTTGAGGCGAGAGAGGCGATCGCCTGAGAATAAATCCCGCAACACAGAACCCTGCATCAGTAGCACTAAGTCATGAATTGGATAATCCAAACGACCAACTTGAGGAGAACTACCCCAATGTCGCCAACGAGAAGGTGCTAATTTATTCAGTAATTCTGGTGAAAAACTCAGAGCATCTTCTGCAAACACATATTTTTGCAGCGTTTCTAAGGCCTCCCGTTGTTGTTCAACTGGTACTGGTTCAAATGGTAATCGTTTTTGGCCGACTCCAGAGACGTTATCGGAGGCTATCTCGCCAGGACGGATGCGATAGAAAGATTGTCCCCCAATATATTTTGTGGTGTAATATATCTGCTGGAAATAGTTACCCAAGACTGTGCTAAAACGTTCGCTCACATCGCTGTAACTATCACCAGCTAATGGGAAACGTTTATCGAGACGTTCCCACATCACCCGCGAATTATTCAATTGCCACTGAGAATAAAGCAGCACATTGCCACTGTTATCCCAAGCATTGGCAGTTGGGTCAAGGTCATAGACATCTTCGTCTGTGGAATAACTCAACTCTGGCTTGTAAGATTCTCCTGCAATTTCCTCCAAAATTGGCTTTTCTGCTAGAGGAGTTGATGTTTGAATTGGTATGTAACCATACTTAATCGCCCATTCATCATAAACACCCACCATACTGGGAAAATAATCTCCCTGTTTTGTCCCTTGAGGGGCAATATTTGGGGGAATATAGTCCATCACAGAAGTTGTCAAACCTTTAGTTTTGGTAATTTCCGTATTATTCATTTCCTCCGGTGCTAGCAGTGTACTACCACGGAAGTTATGACGTAAACCAAGAGTATGTCCAACTTCGTGAGCAATGATTAAACGTAAGTATTGATTGATATATTCTTTCACCTGATCTGGAGTGGCCATAGTATCTGGCAGCAGTGACATCGCCAATGAACCAACGGCAAACTGGTTAGCAGCTTCCATCCCGTAGCATAAATCGTACTCGCCTGCCATTTTCGATAAACGACTCAACAACCCCTGTTCCCCTTGCATTTGCTGGGGCATACCATTGTTTTTCGCATCTAAACCATTAGCGCAAAGTAGACGATTTTGCATCAAAGCTGATAAAGTAGTGAGATTTTGTGTTTGGCTAGATTGTTGGCTAGGTTGGACGATTTTGCGATACTCACTCTTTAGTAGCCTGACAAAGCTGGCATCTACGAGAATATCTGCATCCAAAATTTCTCCAGTCAGGGGGTTAACGCGGGATGGCCCCATTGCAAAGTATCCATCGACTGTGTTAATCCAGCGAATCGTGTTGTAACGAATATCTGCTGGGTCCCATGTGGCATCATCTGGCATTTGGCGGACTTCAATTGCATCCTTGAATCCCGCTTTGAGAAAGGCTTTGTTCCACATCAACACGCCTTCTTTCATCGCATCGCGGTATTCTAAAGGGACAGCGTTATCAATCCAGAAAACAATCGGTTTTTTGGGTGGAGAAATTTTTGCTTTTGGGTCTTGTTTTTCCAAATGCCAGCGATTGATGTAGCGGACAAAAGAATCGCCGCGATCGTCTTTGGATAAGTCTTGGTAGGCGGTGATGAAATAGCCGATGCGATCGTCAGCAATACGCGGTCGATAATCTTTATCAGGTAGTTGGGAGAGACTATAGTGGACACGCAGGGTAAAGCCACGGTTGTCAGCTAGCGACGCAAAGCTTGCTATTTCACTTTCACGGCCAGTACCACCAGAGAAATTCAAAACTGATTCTATTTCTAAATTTTGGGGGAAAGCTTTAGCAGTACCAAAATAAGACTGGTCTGTGCTTCCTGGGACTCCTAAACTTACAGATAATCCAGCTAAATCTGTCAGTAGCAAATCACCCAAGTCGATAAGGAAAGTTTTGCGTTGTGGATGAATACTTTTAATGGAAATGCTGTAGAGAACAGAGTCACTAAAAGACCGGGCTAGCGATCGCGCCTGGGGATCTCCCTCACGAGTACGAAAATTGACATTACGGATGACAAAGTGTAGTTTATCATCCACCCGTTGGAAATAAAACAAAAAATCTTGTAGAGGCATACCGCTGTAAATACCCCGTTCGCCAATACCTGATTCCAGCGTTGCCGTAGCTAGGTAATTTTTATTGAGTTGCTCTGGCTTAATTTCTAGATAAATTTTATTCTTTTCTTTATTGCGATAAAGGGTGAATAATCCCCCTGACTTTTGGGTATCTTTGATTACTTCGTCAAATGCCTCTAAATCATCCTTTGCTACTGGTTTACTAGGATTAGGCTTGGCATTCGGTTTTGCAACTTGTAAAAATGGTTGCTGCCCTGCTTTTTTAGGATCTTTTACTACCCAAATGAACGGTTGAGGCTGTGCATGTTTATTTTGATTAACTACCCAAACTTGTCCCGAAGGTAGCTTCTTTTCCTGAGAAATATTAGTATTTTTTAGCGATAAAGCTGCTGTCATTAACTGATTATGAGATTTCTCTGCAATTCTGTCTGTAACTACCCCTTTTACAATTTTATGTTTGACTGACAACTCGGTATCAACTTTGTTAAAAGATGGTGACTTGGCACTAGCCGTTGTTATCCCTAAAAATAAACCCTGTAACAAAATCATATAAAAGCTTAATTTGTTCATCGCATCTATTCCCCGATAACTATCACGCAATTAATTTTGAACTTTTGTAAAGCTATATAGCCTAATCTTTACCCATTCTCTTAGCTGCTTTATATTAAGCAATAAACTTTTGACTTCAATTTTAGTTGCCATCCTTCAGTTTTTCTATGCTGTTTTAGTGTAGGATTTCTCCTAACAATTGCCTCTTCAAGAAACAGTAAGCATTATTTTTACATCAAACTAGTAAACTTCTTGGGAAAAAAGCATAACAAAATAGCAAAAGCATGGAAATTAGTTGATTTTGGAAAGAATTTTAAGCTAACACTTTATTTACCTCAACAGAAGAAGCTTAATGTTACTACAGATGAGCGAAAAGCCACCCTTCAGGAAGGCTGTTGGCAAATGCACAAGAAGTAGCTCGTCATAGACATAGCCAACTGATGATTTTTTTAATATAGTATTTGTTTATACTCTTGATTGTTGGCAATGAATAGCAAACTAGCATAGAAAAAGTTTTAATTCAGGATTATCAAAAACAGTAATTTAAATGTAACAACGGACACAGAAATGTCAACATATTTATCTCAAGTCTGGCAACTGCTGAGAAATTATGTGAGGGGTACAAGGTTGGAAGAGATGCCAAAGACCACATCGCCAGAAACCGAAGCAGTTTTACCTCTAGAAAAAAGTATTAAAGAACCAGATAAAAGCGTTAAATTTGCTCAAGATGATTTGCAGGAATATTTATACTCTCCGAGACTGCAAAAAAGCTTAGAAAAATGGTCAATACCAAAGAGCGGTTTGACTTCTAAGATAGACGATCAGACATTGGGCACTCTACCCTCTGGATTATCCTTTAGAGTGTGCGATCGCCAAATGCATGAAGAAATTTATGATTTACTAGGCAATGGGGCGATGAAACCAGAAATAGTCAGCCAAGTAATGGAATTGGTTGTGACTGGTAAAAAAATTCGCTCAGAACTACTTTTCTGGCGGCTAGAAGATTTTTATCATCGCTGGTGTCAGGGAGAATTTATCGATGGGGCACCAGATGATAACCTACCTCAGAAAAAAAGATTAAAGCTGGCGGCACAAAATATTGCGATCGGTTTGAGACAGGTAGACATATATACAGGTCTAAACGTACTGATTTTACTGTTAGAGTTACACCGCTACGCTCAAGAGCAAGATGAACTCAAACAAAAAATCACCTTCTATCCATCTGCCCAACCAGACACAGACAATTTTTTCACATCTCAACTGCTGCGGATTATTAACTATAGCGATGCTCTGGAAATTGGTAACTTTAGCAGTATAGTCGGGCAATTCCTCAAAGGCGGTAACTTTCAGAGTGCTTACTTAGGCGATGCCAACCTCACTGGGGCAGACTTTAGTGGTGCTGACCTAAGCCTTGCTTATCTCGGCGATGCCAACTTAACTGGCGTAAACTTCAGCGGTGCCAATCTTAGTGGTGCCAACCTTGGGGATGCCAACCTCAGCGGTGCCAACCTCAGCGGTGCTAACCTCAGTGGGGCCGACCTCAGCAGCACCAATCTCAGTGGTGCTAACCTTAGCTGTGCCAACCTCAGCCGTGCCGACCTCAACCGCGCCGACCTCAGCAGTACAAACCTTAGTCGCGCCGACCTTAACCATGCCGACCTCAACCGCGCTGACCTGAGTAGCACCAATCTTAGCCATGCTGATCTAAGTAACGCCATCCTTTTCGGTGCAAATCTGAGTGAAGCCAACCTTAGCAGCGTCAGCTTTAGCTATGCCGATCTTTGCCGCGCCGACCTCAGTGGTGCTGATTTGAGTCACGCCATTCTCAACGGTACTAACCTCAGTGACACAATTCTTTTCAGTACCAACCTTAGTGATGCTATCCTCGTCGCCGCAGACCTCAGCTACGCCAAACTTAACGGAGCCAAACTTAACAATGCCAGACTTAACGGTGCAATGTTCTTAGGTGCCGATCTCAGTGGCGTAGACCTGAGTCGGGTGATTCTCAACGAAGCCGACCTCAGTGGCGTGATTCTGAACGACGCCGACCTCAGTGGTGCCGATCTCACCGACGCCATCCTGTTCGGCACAGACCTCAGCTATGCCAACCTTAACAGTGCTAACCTCAGTGGCAGTAACCTCAGTGGTGCTATTCTCAATGGTGCGGATCTTAGCCATAGCAACCTCAGTTACGCCATTCTGGGTGGTGCAGACCTCAGCGACGCCAATCTCCAAGAAATGACCTGGGGTAAAAAGCAGCAGTGGGAAGGTGTGCGGGGATTAGATACAGCAGTTAATGTGCCAGAGGCGTTGAGAGAAGAACTGGGATTGAATTGAGAGGAAGCGGGGACAAGGGGAAAGATAAAACCCAAGCTTTGAATGAATATCAGAGGGCTATCTCCCGCTTGCTAGAGTGTAAGTCATTCACGTAAAATATAGTGCCATTGTTGCGGCAGTTCTCATGACCTCATCTGCGTCGTTTGACACATTAGAGTCTTTACAGGCGGATATCGCTGAATTGATCGCTCGTTTACCGACATTAAAAAATCGGCAATTTATTCAGCAAGCACTTGCTACTATTGTTCGTCTAGCTGATACCGAAATTGAGCGCCTCGATTGGAAAATTTTGTCGGCTGCTTTAGCAGATATGGAGCGCGGTTTCCAGCTTTTTTATGATTACCGACACGTTCGCAAAGTTACAATCTTCGGTTCTGCTCGTCTCGCCGCAGATACACCAGAGTACCAAATGGCGCTTGAGTTTGCTCGTGCTGTTTCTGAATTAGGATTCATGGTGATGACCGGCGGTGGCGGTGGGATCATGCAGGCGGGACACGAAGGTGCTGGGCGAGAAAATTCCTTTGGATTAAACATTCAGTTACCCTTTGAACAGGAAGCGAACCCGTTTATAGAAGGTGATCCCAAGTTAATACACTTCAAATATTTCTTTACACGCAAGCTGTTTCTCCTGAAAGAAAGTGATGCAGTAGCGTTGTTTCCGGGAGGCTTTGGCACTCAAGATGAAGCTTTTGAATGCATGACATTAAGCCAGACTGGAAAATTTGGGCCAGTACCTCTAGTTTTAATTGATCGCCCTGGTGGTGATTACTGGCGCTCTTGGAGCGAATATGTTGATAAGCAATTAGTGCAAAATGGTCTTGTCAGCCCCGAAGACCCTAGCCTTTACACAGTGACAGATAATCTGGATGTGGCTTGCGACGCTATCACCCGTTTTTACCAGGTTTATCATTCCAGTCGTTATGTAGGGGATCAATTAGTCATCCGCCTGAAGACAGATATATCAGACGCTCTTGTTGAGCAACTCAATGCTGATTTCAGCAACATTATTGTTAAAGGACGGATTGAAAAAAGTCAGGCATTACCTCAAGAAGCACAAGATGAAACTGTTGGGCTACCCCGCCTCATTTTGTACTTCAATCAACGCGACTTGGGGCACTTATATCAGATGATTGCCACAATTAATCAGATGGGTACTCCTTCAGCAGAGGATGCAGCACATCCAGAAAGAAAATAGATATTAACTAATTCGTAATTCGTAATTCGTAATGACTTTCGCGGACTACTTCTCTCCGAGACGCTAAGAGCGAACGCGCTGCGCTAAGGTAACGTGAGTTCGATGAACCTCTCCCTCTCCGAAACGGAAAGGGAGGAGCAACGAAAAATTCAGCTTTTTGCTCCCCTCTGCGTGTCAGAGAGGGGTTGGGGTAGAGGTCAAATAAGACTTGTCGAACTCACGTTAAGGTAATTTTAGGGTTTGAATCCTGTATTAAATTCTAAAATTGCTGCTTTATAATTAGTCGGGGTAGGAATCCTTAACTAATTCAATTATGAATTACGAATTACGAATTACGAATTATTTTGATGAGATGCGATCGCTTCATACCTTGATATACATTTTTCTCATAATTAATTCATCCCATTGTCTCAGTTAGAGATTTTTTATTCTCATTAGGCTATCTTCATAAGCAATGGGCATTTTGGCATTGTCAGAGGAGCCACAAAAACAATATTATTCACCCTACTTACAGATGATAAAAACACCAGCTATTATGACTCAATACTGATTAGCGTAAAAAAACTTGTATATTAGCACAGGAAACTTAAATCCTAATAGAGGAATAAAAGATGCTGGAATTATTGGGTTCAGGTTTGGTGTCGCTTTGGCTGGAAATGGCCGGGGTACAAATCAAACCTCTAGATGCCTTAGATGCTTTGACTTGGCAAAGTAGTCCTGGCTTAGTTCTTGCCCCTGATCCCAATCCAACTGGGGCAACTACGGTGCAGGAATATCTGAAAGAGCTAGTAACATCAAAACTAGTCGCCCAAAATCTAGCTGAGAGTCAGGGAATTTGGATGCAGTCGGGGCCGATGCTGATGGCAAATCACCAAGGTACAACACCTCTGCCGGCTGCCTCTTTAACTAAAATTGCCACTTCACTAGTTGCGTTGAAAGCTTGGGGGCCAGATCACCAATTTGATACTTTCGTCAGTGTCACTGGGCCAGTGGTAAAAGGGGTTGTCCAGGGCGATTTGGTGATTACTGGTGGTGGCGATCCTTTGTTTGTTTGGGAAGAAGCGATCGCTCTTGGTAATACTCTCAATAAAATGGGGATCAAGCAGGTAAAGGGAAATTTGATCATTAATGGCAATTTTGCCATGAATTTCCAACGTCAGCCGATGCTAGCCGGTCTAATACTTAAGCAAACACTAAATCGTGCGACTTGGGGACGCCCTGCTGTTTACATACACTCAATCATGCCCAAGGGAACACCCAAGCCTGAAGTCGTGATTGCTGGTGCGGTGAAAGTTGCGGTGCAACCCAATGCTCAACAAACTTTGTTACTACGTCATCGCTCATTACCCTTGAAGCAACTAATTAAGGAAATGAACGTTTACAGTAACAACGATATGGCAGAGATGCTGGCAGAGTCAGTGGGAGGAGCAAGTGTAGTACAATCAACCGCTGCTAGCCTTGCTAGGGTGCCACAAGTGGAAATTCAGTTAATCAATGGTTCCGGCCTAGGACAGGAAAATCGCATTTCCCCCAGGGCTGCTTGTGCAATGTTGATGGCTATTCAAAGGGAAGCAACCACCCATCAACTGAATTTGGCTGACTTGTTCCCTATGTCTGGGTTTGATCGCCGGGGAACACTGCACGCCAGACACATTCCCCCAGCAACCGTGATCAAAACTGGTACTCTCCGCGATGTGAGCGCTTTGGCGGGAGTGATGCCCACACGCGATCGCGGTTTGGTTTGGTTTGCTATTATCAATCGTGGTACAAATCTCTGGGGTTTGCGGACTGGACAAGACCAATTACTGCAAAGTGTTGTTCAACAATTACAAATCCCTCCAACTGTTCCCGCTACTCTCACTCCCCACTCAGCCATCAACTCTTTACCCCAGCTAGGTGCAGCCAGTCGGAATGAAATCTTGAACAAAAGTTAGTTCATCCATAGTCCACCGTTCAAACAGAAAGTCAGACAGTCGAATTCGCAATCCAAAAGTTTTATTGATGGGTGAAAACCGAACTTGTAAAGGGTGAATGTCCATAATAGCTTTTGGGTTAGATTTTCCATTAAGTTGATTACAGATAGTTCGTAAAATGCCCTAACCTAGTATTGGAAAGAGCAGGAGAAACTTGAACTAAAAAGCCAACGTCAATTTTGTAAAAATAACTGTAAATAGATTTGTCACGACTAAGCAACAATTAGGCTTATAAATTAGGTTGTGATTATGCGATTTCCCAAATTATCTCGGTCTCTACGTCAACTCAGTAGTCATGTTTTAGCGATCGCGCTAGGAGTTTTGCTCACGGTTAGCACATTGCAGGTGTTACCATCCCAAGCCGAACCAGCACCTATAGTCACTGCTAGAGATACTTCGGAACTGATTGCCCAACGCCAATCACCAGCCACGGCTGCGATCGGTAGCACCAGCTTTGTCACAGCAGCAGTGAATCGTGTGGGTACAGCAGTTGTCCGGATTGATACTGAGCGGACAATTACTCGTCGCGTTGATCCATTTTTTGAAGACCCGTTTTTCCGCCGTTTTTTTGGTGACGGTTTCCCCCAACAGATGCCTTCTGAGCAGTTACGCGGTTTAGGCTCAGGTTTCATTATTGACAAGAGCGGCCTAGTTTTGACCAATGCTCATGTGGTCGATAAGGCTGATAAGGTAACAGTCAGACTCAAAGATGGTCGCACCTTTGAAGGGAAAGTTCAAGGTATTGATGAAGTTACAGATTTGGCAGTAGTCAAGATTAACGCTGGTAATGATTTACCAGTCGCGCCTTTAGGTTCTTCCACTAATGTACAGGTAGGAGATTGGGCGATCGCAGTTGGTAATCCTTTAGGATTTGATAACACCGTTACCTTGGGAATTGTCAGTACCCTCAAACGTTCCAGCGCCCAAGTCGGCATTAGTGATAAACGCTTGGACTTCATTCAGACAGACGCCGCCATTAACCCTGGTAACTCTGGCGGGCCACTATTAAATGGTCAAGGTGAAGTGATTGGCATTAACACAGCTATTCGTCCTGACGCGATGGGTATTGGGTTTGCAATTCCTATTGATAAAGCCAAGGCGATCGCAGCGCAACTGCAACGTGATGGTAAAGTTGCTCACCCCTACCTAGGTGTGCAAATGCTAACTTTGACACCCGAACTTGCCAAGCAAAATAATACCGATCCCAACTCTCCGATTCAGATACCAGAAATTAATGGTGTTTTTGTCATGCGAGTTGTTCCAAATTCTCCAGCTGCATCTGCGGGTATCCGGCGCGGGGATGTAATTCTGCAAGTTGATGGTAAAGCAATTACCAGTGCTGAACAATTGCAGAATGTTGTGGAAGATAGTCGCCTTGGACAAATATTACAGGTGAAAGTGCAACGGGGTAATCAAACACAGCAGCTTTCAGTCCGCACAGCTGAATTGCAAAATGCTTCGTAGGGGCAAATAGCCAATTTTAATTGTGTGGAATAGTAGGGGTAAAGCACATTGCTCATTGGTGTCAATTTAACGCGAAACCCCACGTCCGCCAGAGAATGAATTCTCTGTCTCATAGCTAAAGTCATCTTCAGATGACTAGATATCCCCAAAAATATTCAGTCTACTTCAGTAGACTTTAGCTATGAGCCAGAGAATTCATTCTCTGGCGGGTTATGAAGCCCGCAGCGCAGCTATTTCTAGCTTAAGTTGACACCGATGAGCATTGCTGTGCCCAAAGCGCGTGTAGTGATATTATCAGATAGTTAGGGCTTGCTGAAA
>NZ_KV757726.1 GCF_001712795.1 Nostoc sp. KVJ20 | reverse complement strand
CGAGTTTAGCTCGTTCAAGGTTAGCTCGTTCAAGGATAGCGCTTTCAAGGATAGCGCTTTCAAGGTTAGCGCTTTCAAGGTTAGCGCCTTCGAGGTTAGCTCGTTCAAGGTTAGCGCCTCCGAGTTTAGCTCGTTCAAGGTTAGCACCTGTGAGGATAGCTCCTGTGAGGTTAGCACCTGAGAGAAAATAACCCACAGTTGCTGAAAAAGTATTTACAGTAACACTGTTGCTGTAATTAATAATCCGAAGCAATCGCTGATTATCAAAATTATCACTGTCTTCTTTACCACAAGGATAAAAAACAATATTATCCTTATTATTCTTTAACTTATCTTGAGCTTGGGCATAACGATGTAACTCTAAAAGTAAAATAATGACATTTAGCCCAGCATAGATATCTACTTCTCTCAATCCCAGCAATATATTTTGTTTTTTGAATTTTTGCATCTGCTTTAGAGGTAAATTAATGGAGTCTTCACAGTCTCTATTAATAAAATTTCCTAAGTACCAATCCTTGTAAAAATTTTCAAAACGTTGAAACAAAGTTAGATACTGAATTTTGTTTTTATCAAGTAAAGCAATTAAATACTCTACAATTTCTAATGATAATTTACCATAACCTAGTAAATCATAAATTTCTTTCGCTAATGCTTCATTATTAATGATAAATTCTTGGTGTCCATTTTTAGAATCTACTTCAACCCAGGTTTGAAAACTTTGGGCTATTTTTTTAGCACAGAAAAATTCTCCAAAACTTTTATGAATAAACTCTACAGCACCTTCATCTTTTGCAGGACGAATGTAAAATGCTGCTAAGGCGGTTGAAAATCCTTCCTTAAAATTTTGTCTAGCTTTTTCAATTTTTTTTATTATGGTTTCATCATGATTAAAACGTTCTTCAATCGTTTTAATTGGAACGTATTCCCTAAGAGATTGAGTAACACAGAACCCAGCTTCAGTCAAAATTAGCTCTAATTCTGTGTTATTAAGTCCAGTTATTTTAGTATTGAGGTCTTCCGGACGCTGTTTTTTCAAAACCCAATCTATTACATTTTGATAAATTAAGATTTTGCTCTGAGTGCCACTAGCCTGTTTAAACATTTCAATAGTTAAGTCATTATCCCGGTGCATAGCAGCTAATAGATACAACAATAATGGTTCTTGTGCTAATTCCTTAACGCTCTCAGGACAATTACCTGCTTTTATAAATTTTTGAAAACCTTCTGCCTTATCTTTACCAACTAATATTTTCCATTTTTCTAGCCACTGTTTTTTGAGTTCATCATCCATTACAGCAATTTCTGCCATTTTTAAATTCTTATAAATATAATTTTTGATGCCTTGTAAAGCTGAATTTCTACCTGTTACTATAAATTTATGCTTGCAATTTGAGTGCTTTTGGTAATTTACTACTTTTTCCAAAAAATCCTCAACTCCATTACCTTTTCTGTTTTCAAAATATAATTCATCCAAACCATCTAATATAAATAAAAACCTTGTATCTTCCTCATTTAACCAGTTTTGAGCATCGGCAAATTTCTCCTTTAAAGCACTACTAAGAATATTTTGAATATCTGAACTAAAATTATCTATATCTCGCAATTTAATTAATATTGGTGTCCAAAGGGGATGGAATTTCATTCTTACTCTATCAGCAAATATTCTACAGAAGGTACTCTTACCTCGTCCAGGGCCTGCTTGGATAAATATAACCTGGCTATTTTCATTTTTACTCATCAACTCTTCTTCAACCCATTCCTCTAAATCTTTATCTGATTCAGGTAGAGATTTATTGGTATCTAAAACATGAATTTTTAAGCCCAAGTAAAGATTATCAATTGTATATTTTTCATTTTCTGCATTTATTAATCTCCACTGTTGCTTTATTTTTAAATCGCTAGTATTAGGTGATATTTTTGTTGAGAGATAAGATTCAATCTTTGCATATTTTCCATCCATCCTGGATTGTTCTGCTTGAGCTATCTTTAATCTCCAATTTGTGATTTCATTATCTAATTTAGATAAAAACTTCTCTTTTATATATGGGTAAGTCTCCCATGTTACCCATTTCGCTATAATCTCAGACGTGTGTGACTCGATTTCTTGATTTTCTAGATATTTAACTAATTCTTGACGTAAAATTACTGCTAAATCTGATTTTGAAAAATCTTCTAATACTTTGTTGACTAGAATTTCATTTATTGTCAATGTCCCCAAACTTTCCAACTGATTAAATAGTGGCTTAAAATCCGCCTTGACATTTTGTTTTTTTAACCTTTTATTTAACCAGCAATTTTTTTCTGCTAAAGCACCAAAGGTTTTTAAATAAGTCAACGTATAGGCTATTATCACATATATATGTGGATGGTTTTTAGAAAGAAAGTTTAATTTTTCTTCATCAAATTCAAGAATTTCTTTAAATGTTGTTTCGCTTATTGTAGTTTCTTGACTATTTATAACAATTATAAAAGAATTTTTATTATATTGAATTTGGATATTATCATTACCTATTGCCGCCTGCTGTCCACTACCGAATGTTGAATTATCAGCCTCCTGCCTTATCCCTGGTTCAGGCGAAGATGGTTGATTATCGCCAGGAGATTGCTGCTGATTCATAGTAAAAATTTAATAGAATAAATAAAATATTTTCCACACTAAGACCAGCAAAATTTATTTTTAACTGGTCTGAGGTTTTTTAATTCAACTTAATAATTTATTGATTGTTTTTATTCCAATCATCTAAAGCAGCAATGACAAAACTGGCTGCGGGATGGCTGAGGGCTTGTTCTAGAGCCGCAGTACCACCAGCCCTCAACGCACTGATTGTTTTCTGCATTAAAGTTGGGTTATTTTCGATGCGTTGCGTGGCTTCTGTTGCCAGTGCCATTTTTCCTGCCATTGTATTAGTAGGATAAGACTGGCTCAATTGCTCTAGCAATGCCTGAATTTCTGCTGCGGCTTCTGCAAGGGTTTGTTTTTGCTCTGATTGAGAAATATTTTGATTAAATATTTGCTGACTGCCAGATTGAGCAGTGTCAACAAAGCCACCAATGTTTGCGTGACTTTGGTCATATTTAGTTCTATAAGTTTCGTTACTACTCATAGATTGCTGGCTTCCATCTCCTTGTGCTGCTTGTTGCCCTTGACCAAATTGGCTATTATTTGCACTTTGGTTAATCCCGCCTTGATTAGAATTCATACTACCAACCTCTTGTATTTGAGTACTTGAATAAAAATTAGGGCGCTCTAACGCCGTCATCACCATATTCTCTAATCTGCGAATCTGATTATCTTTTTCTGCTAACAGTAATTTAATTTCTCCCTCTGGTAAGCCCTTAAGCTGATTATAAGTGTCAAAATATTCTGCACTCAGTTCAGACTTATCAGAGGTAGATGCGGTTTTGGCACGAAGTAAAAACTTATCTTCACCTCGCACTTCCATGCCGACAATTCTTAAATCCGCCTCTGGGTGATTTTCTGCTAACTGCTTAAAGGAAATTGCGATCGCCCTTGGATCAACGTCTTGGTTATGATACAGGTCGAGTGTGTCGAAAATTGGTTTAATGAAATCACCAAACTCCCCATCTGCGAACACTTCTTTATTGTTATCAGGTTTGCGGAGGGGGTCAGGATTCTCTTTTGTGGGGAGTCGCATATAAACGTATTCACACCGCACCCCATCAAACTTTGTATCAGTGGTAATGCCCCAATCTTGAATGTATGCTCCCGTGAGAGTAGCCCCTGTTAAATCAGTTCCATCAAGTTGTGCTTGGACTAACTTCGCTCTGGATAAATCTGCATCTTTTAAATTCGCTTTACTTAAATCTGTGCCAATAAAACTTGCATCTACTAAATTGGCTCCTTGAAAATTTACTCCTCGCAAGCCTTCACGGTCAAAATTCAAGTCTAGTCCCTGACCTTTTACTAACACGCTTACCACTTGTGCTTTTTGCAGGTAAGTAGTTCCAGGGCGAACAAGGTCAAGTTTCTTAGTTTTGCTGAAACAAGTGCGAGTCAAAATAGATTTTCTAAAATCTGTACTTTTAAGTGTGGCGGCTGTGAAATTAGCGTCAGTTAAGTTGGCATTGCGAAAGTTTGTACCGCCAAAGGCTGCAAAAGCAACAGCAATGTTCCGAATAAGGGCGTATTTTTCATCTCCTTTCATTGCTTTCCAGGCAATGTCAGCACTAAGTAAAACTCCGGCGAAGGCGAAGGCTTCGGCGAAGGCAAAGGCGAAGGCTCCGGCTTCGGCGAAGGCTCCGGCGAAGGCTCCGGCTCCGGCTCCGGCGAAGGCGAAGGCGAAGGCTCCGGCTTCGGCTTCGGCTACGGCTTCGGCGAAGACTCCGGCGAAGGCGAAGGCTCCGGCTCCGGCTCCGGCGAAGGCTCCGGCTCCGGCTACGGCTCCGGCGAAGGCGAAGGCGAAGGCGAAGGCGAAGACGAAGGCTCCGGCTCCGGCTCCGGCTACGGCTCCGGCTACGGCTCCGGCTACGGCTCCGGCTCCGGCGAAGGCGAAGGCTCCGGCGAAGGCGAAGGCGAAGGCGAAGGCTGAGTTTAATCCTTGGCGAAGGATAACTATAGATAAAACAATTATTACTATTAAAGCAGTCCAGCCAGCAGCCCGATTTTCTAGATTTGAAGTATCAAATATAAGAGATATTATCCCTCCAGCAAAAGCTGAGAAAAATCCTGAAACTCCAGACAGCAACCACGAAACACCTACTAAAAAAATAGCCCAACGTTTTTGCAACCCAGCAGTAGCATGGCTAAAGTTTGTGTTCCTCAGATTCGCTCCTGTAAAATCCGCGCTTCGGATATCTGCACCGCTAAAATTTGCACCCTCAAGGTTTTGACCTTTGAAAGAACGACCTCTGAGATTTTGACCGGAGAAGTCTTGGGGCATGGCTGGGTGCTGTATACAAATTTCTTTTTGGATACAGATATATTATGAACAATTCCAGAATTTTAACGCTTTAAGTTGATTTTATATTTCTACCGCCAGAATTCACGCTTAACCGCAGAAAATATCATAGTATGAGTCTTTTGTCTGAATCAAAGCAATAGCCATAAAGATGCTCGACAGAATCTCTGTCTATCATCACCAAAGGCTTTTTTTTAAGAAGGGTAATGAACATGGGTAGGTAGCCAGCCGCTCTTAAGAAGAAAGATAGAGAAAAGTTAACTACCACCAATATCCAACTTAATCCTTTCGCTCTCCTCACCAATACATCATTCATTCACAATCAAGTTATAGTCAATATAACCAAGCATCGCCCCTCTTTTTATCGCCTCATAACTGTTCTTGACGTGCCATTTACTGTACAAATCGCTGGCATAACGTTTGACTGTACTAACAGAGAGAAACATTTCTTTGGCAATCTGTTCAAAACCTAAACCCTGAGCCAGTAAACGCAGGACTTGTATTTGTCGTTCGGTGGGAGAGTCAAGCAAGTTTTTATCAGCAAAACTAGGGTCAATATATCTATTTTTATCAAGGTTTTTTAACAGTTTTTTAGCCAGCTTCGGGTCAAGCAGGCATTCATCAAAGTAAGCTCTCTTGATAGCTAGTTCAATCAATTCTATATCAGCACTTTTGAGCATATAAGAATCAGCCCCATGACGAAAAGCCGACTTAATAAAGTCGGAATGAGTCTGATTAGTAAAAATCACCACTTTACTATTAGTTTTCCTTTTGATTGAGCTAGTCAGTTCTAAACCACTCATATCGGGTAAGAGTAAATCAACTAACACAACATCAGGGTTGGTCTGTTCAATTAATTTAAAACCTATCTTCCCACTGGTGGCATCACCAGTTACTTCTATATCAGGAGATTGTGAAATAGCACCTTTGATGCCTAAGAGAGTGAATATTTCTGGTTCAACAATTACTATTTTCAGCATGATTTTATTAATCCTCTAATAATAAATGGCTGTTTATTGGCGGACTTATTATTGATGCTTCTGCCGTGGGTGTCCGTGCTGCCGTAGCAGTGCCGTAGGCTACAACCTATACAGGGTATGGATTGCCGTGATTGTGCCGTATGCCGTGGACACTCAGAAAAGCCTGTAAAACATCCCTTTTTATGACCACGGCATCACGGCAGTCCTTTCACCAATCAGGTAGGGAGTAGCTATCATTTCCGTCAGAATTTACCTGATCCGTCTTAACTAATTCAGCTAACCCATCAATTAATTCTTGCTCTGAATAGCTGGATAACCTATCTGCCTTCTTCAAATCACGTAATGTTTTTGGGGTTTTAGTCTTGACATTCTGGAAGTATTCATAAATCTTTTTAGCCACATCAGATAATGGTTTGGGATGTATCTGGTGAGCCGGACTTAAATTAAATTCCAGGTCAAAGACTCTATCTAGATATTCCTGCTCCGAAGCAATCGAATTGACTTGATTAGATAATTTAGGCATCAATGCCACGACAAAACCCCCAACGGAAGCAATCATAACTGGACGTAAGTTTTGATAAGAGACTGCTTTAATATCCAAGTATTTAGATTTAATTTGCTCCCGTTCTTGCTTACCTGGAATGATGTCACCTCTATTTAAAATCAATTCCAGTACCCCATAAGATTCTTGCTCCCTTCCATTCTTGATATACCTGTTACCTAAGAGCAATAAATTCAAACACAGACGAGTTTGAGCATCCATCTTTTCAATGCCCAAAGCCGCCAAATTAAAAGACTGTAGGGAAGCAATAAACTTAGTATTAAACTCTCGACCAATCAGCAGAATATCAAGCAATTTACTGCCATAATTCCAATTAGAGTAATGCTTACTTAATTGGTCAGCAATCACTAACCAATCATCCAGAATTAGAATCAATGGTGGTAAAGATTCGCGCTTTGATTCTGGTAGCTGTTTACGTTTTTTGTAGTCGGTGTAAAAGTTGTCAATTACCTCTTTGGCTAGGTCTGGGTTTTCCCCGTCAAAGACAATTACTCTCTCTTTCTCCCGTAAACCGCAGAAACTATCATTCTTAGCACTAATCACCCAAATATCAGCCGTTGGGGAATCAGCTAAGATTTTCCCAATTAGGTAATTGAGGGTGACTGATTTACCACTCCCTGGTGCGGCAACTAAAGCAGTGGAACTATCGGCTCTGGCTAGGGCTTGCAAAGTATTCAGGGCAAGAGATTCTGATGGATCAAGGCTAATTGCAGTATTTTGTTGTAATGTCTGCTGTTCAGAGCCGGTTACTTTATCGTCACCCCTGGCGATATCCTGCATTGATTGCCCCGGCAATGCTGCGGCTGGCTGCCCCGTTACCTGTTGCAGTTGCACCCGTGCTTCTGCCTCTGCCCTTAATCTCACTTGCTCCTGAAAGATGGCTAACTCTTGCGGTGTCATTTTTGACAACTGCGCCTCTCTTACCCGTCTATTCTCCGTCCATTGGTGAAACTCGTAGTCTAACTGCGCGGTGTATGCTTCCTTATGGAGCCTTAACCCTGACCAAAGTTTAGAAATTAACCAGTTGCTACGAATTTCTTCCCTAACTGAAGGCATTAGTTGGATTAATCGCCATTCCCTAGCTTTGGATAACCCATAGGCTCCTCCTAGAAAAAACACTGAAGCTAATCCCCACAAAGCCTTATCCGGGTTACTTGGGGGGATTATTCTTAGACGGGTAGCTTTGGTTGGCAGAAAATTATCACGTTGAAACTCTGGATTAGCTGGTGCATAAGCTTCAGCATAAAATTCCGACTCTGGCATTATGTAACGCTTGTTGGGAGTGCAGTACCTTTGACGGTTAACCGGATTTTTTAGTGTTGAGGGAATGAAGCAATATTCAACTAAACTTATCTGAGTGCCAGTAAATGACTTTGCCCCACAAATTAAGCCAATGGTTGCCAGCACTCCTACAGTGATATTGTTGGCTGTTCCCGAACGCAAGTATTCTTCAAATTGTTTGCGTTTCATTGGTTTGTTCCCCTGACGATTGCTGCAATCACCAACAACACAAAAGCACCTACCCCAATCAAGCCCCAAGGTATTTCACTCTTGGGAGTTGGCTTAACTTCGTAGGTTTTAACCTCCTGATAGAACCGTGTCTTTCCTGTATTAGTTGCTTCTGACACTGCCCTATATTCATCAAAGGCAATCCACAGCGAAGCCCCTACACTCACCGTCTGAGCAGTGGCTACCATGAAGTCTTTACCAATGTGGATTCTGCCGTCATAGTGAATTTTAGTAAGGGTATCAGCAAAAAATAGCCCTAGTACAATGCTGCTTAAAGTGCCAGAAGCGATCGCCCCAATCCCAAGACTTGTTAGTAGGCTGACTCCAGCATTGGCAGTAAACACACCCAGGAATGTAGCCAGTGCTTTGTTTAGCAGTTGCTTGTTACTGAAGACATCACGAATGGATTGCTCTAACCGTTCGCCATCTTCGCTCTCCGGGGTCGGTTTTTCTGAAGTAGTTTCACCCCAGAGCATTGGTGTGGACTGTTCACTGGTGTTTTGGAACTGCGATAATAGGGAATCAATTTCATTCATGTTTACCTCGCGTGGGTGAAACAGAAAAAGCCAGAGTTTTTGCTAACAACTGGCTTTCGACTAATTACGGTTAAATGCCCATAAAATTCCTGAACCAGTCACCTACTCGGCTAATGCCAGCAGTGCGCGAGTAATTGGGCTTTGGTATGCGGTCGGTTTTGGCTTCACTACCGTTTGTCCACAGTGCGCTAGTTACCGCAGTTTCATAAGCGCGATCTGCTGCGTCTTGGGCTTCTGGCACTTTGTTGGATGCCTTGATTAAATCAGCCTCATATTTTGCGATCGCCATTAAATCCGCAGTGGCCCCAGATATCTGAATCAAGGATGAGCGCTGCGCGTGACGGGTGGCCTCCGCAGTGGTAGCGTTGACGTGTTCCGCCTGCATTTCGGTCATCTCGTTTTTGAAACGCTGTTCTCCTGTCTTACTGGTGTTGATAGCTTTCAGGGTTTGCGTTCCGTGTTTTTGGGTCAATTGCACCAGTTCGGCATAGGCTTGGTTTACATCTCCGGTGGTTTCAATAATCTTCCGATATGCCTCCAAAGCTTTAGGCAAATTAGCCTTAGCGGTGTCAGACAGTCGTGCCATGTCTGCAATTTTGGTGATTACCGTTTGGTCGCCAAGGAGGGCTTTGTTGAAGTCCGATTCTGAGACATCAAACAGTCTCCCCATTGCCCCTAAAGTACCTGGGGCAGTGGTGGGTATATGGTTTTTGAGTTTCGCTGCTCCAAAATTACGTGCCATTTTATCTCCTAATAAGGGATGTAGTCATAGTCGATATTGCTGGATGATTGGGGCAACTTATCCCAGTAACCCATCTCTTCAAATCGGCTATAAATTCTCGTTGCTAGTTGCCGTATTGGATCATCAAAATCTTCAGAAATTAAATCAAATCTCTTCTCACCAAACGCCAATATATTTGCAATGTCCGCGTCAATACCATTACCCAAGAATTGACCAAATGCAGCAGAGTATGGATGGTCATCAATGGTTTCATGAGTTGCTAAGAATTCGGTTCCTGTGAAGGGTGGGTAATCTTCACTCTCGAAGATTGGCGTGGAGAGTGCCTGAATATCTGCTGAGATCATTGCAGCCCATTGTTCAGGATTTTCCGCTTTGAATTGCTCTAATCTCAAAGCGCGGTCAGTCAGAGGTGATTTGCCCCAGTCGTTGGGATTTTTGTAATCGAGTGTCATGCTGTTAAGATCCTTGTGTACTTTTCGTTTTGCGGCGAGAGATACATCCCGGAGTGGGGCGATTGCAATGATTGGTCGTCGGTGCAATCGCTTCATCATCAGTTCTCACAAAACTCAACAAGTTCAAAAACCTCCAACTGTACTTGGTTTTGGCTTAGTTCTTTTCTTCTGCCCTTTGAGTCATTAAAAATGAAAGGGGCATTGACTCCACAATTAGAGCGGTGGCTGTAGCGCAGTTGTTGACCACGGAATTCATACAAATGATTACGCTGTAAGGCTGTCGTTGAAAGCATAAGTTTGTCCCTCAACTTGGGAGTAGAATTCGATATTTAGAATCGCTTCGTGAATCTCCATCAAGGCTTGCACAGCATCACCCATTTTTAGGTCATTCGATGTACTGAACCGTTCGGAGGCTTCAATTTGTTGATAATTTGGGGATGCTTGCACGAACCTAAGAGTCTGTTCGCAACCGAGGATAATGGTCATGATTTCGGTTGTTGTTAGGCTTGGCTGTGTCTTTTGGGTGTCTTGGTCGCTCATGACTTTTTCCCTTTCCTTTGGGTTTTGATTGGTGCGGTTGGCGCTTCTGGCTGACTCGGTTTCTGAAGTACATAGCTGATTGCACCTGCACCTCCCACAGCTGCGGCGATGGTGAACATATTGTTTCTGCCAAGCTGCTGGACTCCGAAGTAGCCAAGGGCTAACGCTGCTGCTGTTGCTCCAATGCCTAAAACCGTGTTTCTAAATCTGGATTTGGTCATGCTGCCCCCTTGAAATTAGTGACCATTGCGCTAAGTGCTGATTTATTGGGCTGTGTAGATTGCGGTGTTTCAACTTTGGGCGATGGTTGTACATTACCGTGTTGAAAAATCAGTTTCTCTACACCTGCTGATAATGCTTGTGTCGGTGCGTCTTGGGGTAAATCAAAAATCTTGCACAATTCAATTACTGCTAGGTAGGAGATGGTTATACGCCGAGATTCGTAATTCATTGATTAGGCTCCTAAAGAGATTTGAGTTAATAGCTTTAATCCCAAGGCATTGATGAATTGGGGATTATTCAAGACCACAAAGCCTAAACCGGCTAAGTTTTGATCCACCACTGGCAAGGAAACACCCCCACCCCAGGCGACAAGGTATTTCGCACGGTCTAGATAATTACCAGCAGTCACAAAGTTGGCGAATTTCTCAATCCTGTTTGACCACCACTGATCTAGACATTGGCTGTACTCGGTTTCAAACTTTTTACCAGTAAGGTGGTTGCCTCCATAAGTGAAAGTGCCTTCGATAATCCCCTGGTTAACGAGACTGGGTGAGTGCTTCACATCCTTGGACAGCAGACTTACTCGGTCGTTTCGCTTGTCGAGGGTTTCTGCAATCATGCTGTGCAGTTCACCGGCTCCACCTTCAATTAGGTGACGGTCAATCACTGCACCACTGCCGTTAAACACGGTAATCAACCAAGTTGATGAACCGATATCGAGTGCGATCGCTAATTCTGAGGGGTCAAGTACTAGGGATGCTTCACCGAACAAGCAGTGAGCAATGCTGCCGAATCCTTCGGGGTAAATGCCTGTGACTACGATTTCAACTGTCTTGGTGACAATAGAACGAGTCACAGGGTGCAGATGTTCAAAGCTGTGAGTCCCTTCAACTCTGCGCTTAATCTCAGTCGCCCAGCGTTCGGGGTTATGGTTGCTCAAACTAATCGATAGCTTGACCCCATCGGGAATATTGAGAACGGCTAAGTCTGCAAGAATGCTTTCTAGTGCCAGTTCTGCCTTTTTCGCCTTATCCTCGTGTAACAGGGTGTGGTCACTTTGCGCTAGAGCCGCACTGCCCCAAAAGAATTGAACATCTTTTAAGTCCAGGCGTGAACCTTCTACATACCGCACCCAGCAGCCATCTTTTGAGATGGTTTCGTGGTGCATGATATTGCGGTTGCGAACAAGTGAGTATGCGGCAGGCATCATGATAGAAAAATCACCGATGATTGCCTTGCCATACCCTGCACCTGAGTCTTTTCCGGCGATAAGGTCAGTTAGCCCTGATTTGGCTAACAAATCCGCTTGAACGAGCCAGTTTTTGGCATTGGAATATACGGTTGTCATGGTTCTGTTGTTTGTTAAAGTCTTGGTTCTTCTGGCTTTGGAGAATTTAGAGGCTGAATCCTCTTAAATCCGCACATCCAGTTAGGGGTTAGCCAAAGCGTCACTTTCTGGCTTCTATTGCCTTTGTTTTGTGGCGTTTTTTGGCTTATAGTGTTATCATAACACTGTTTAACACCAGTGACAAGTGAGAGGTTTAGACTGACAATAGGGTTATTCAAACACCAGACAGTGTTACGATGCCCACAGGAACAAGATTAAATATTTATTTCACAGATGAAGATGACTTAGCACTTTACGACTTAATATCTGCTGAAGCAAAAACTGAAAAACGCTCTATGAGTCAAATGGTAAAACTTCTTGCTTCGGAAGCGCTCACGGCAAGACACACAAAAAAAACCAAATTAAAAAAACAGGATGAAGATTAGGGTGATCACTCTCAGTTGAACTTAGCCCAAGCAAAATACATAACCGATAAAAACCAACCAGATAACCTAGATGAAAAGAAGTTTGACCTTGTAACCGATGAGAGATTAGTCAGCAACCGAAACAATTTTTGGTGTCTCCAATGACTACTGTGAAAGACCTACCAACCGATTTTCAACTCCCGCCGCACAACGAAGCGGCATTAGAGATGCTTAGGGAGGCGAAAGACTACGAATCCGCTTTGGCTCTGGCGATTAGCGGTACTGCACTTGCTACAGGCGGCTTCATTACTCCGGTAGGCTGGGCAGCTTTTGCATTGGCTTACAAGCCATTGATAAGAATTCAAAAACTTGCACGGCTGGAAAAATTAACAGCCCTGCTTTTGGATGAGTTTAAAAGCCAGGGGATACAAGTCTTTCCAGTGCTAAAGCTAGAGGACAAGAATCCTATCGACTTGTTTGTGAGATTTGAGCGAAAAGTTCACCTGTTTATCTCGATTCGCTCAATAGGAGATAAGGAGATTGTCTACAACGAAGCTAGAGAGGTTTTGCAGATCAAGAGGAAAGACAAACATGGACTAAAAGTTTGGAGTCCTTGCCCACTGCTTGAATTGGCAGATTACGAGAAGTGGTTGAGCAAGAACAGGGACTTGTTTGCAATGTCCTCAAGGGAAGCTACAAAAACGCCCTCAGCAAAAGTTTTGGTCTTATGGCCTCCCACCAAGGCGGCTATTGATCACAATTCACACCTTTATTCTGAAGTTGGAAGTATGAAAATTCTGGCTCTTAGAAGAAAAGGCACTGCATTTATTATTCAACAGGAGGAAGTAATCGAGTTTGTCAAGGCGACTTTAGCCAAGTACTCATAGGCAAAACAACGAAAACCCCGCGTCCCGGTAGGACAGCAGGGTTTTCAAAGGGAATTGGGGTTATCGGGTTTGAACGGCCTAATTAATATCCCTAATAGTAATTTTATCGTACATGATTCGGTGTAAAGCCAATGTAACACTGGCTCACCAGATGTAAACGGCGTTTTAGGAATTTTATGTAATTTTGTTCTTATATTCTGAACGTTTGTACTAAAAGATTACTTTCGGGATAGCTCCAATTCCTCCAACACACTTCAGGAGGATGAGCTTTCATGTCACCATTACAACAATTTAATCACTTAGTATCGGCGCAAAGACCCTCTCACATAGAAGTCAACCATTGGAATGAATGGTTAGCCAGTGCTGTTGACCCAAAGTTAACAGCTTTGAATGTCCGTTCTCTTAGTGGCCCCTCAGTGTACGAATATCTGCTATGCGCTCTACCTCAAACGGCCAGACGTAACGATGGGCGACTGCGTGATGGCTACTTGAAACGATATGCCCACACGGAAGCCGGTGCATGGTGGGTTAGCGGACTTGACCCGCTTAATGATTGGTTGGCGATGGACTGGGGACGGATGAAACCAGATTACCCCAGACTGGAATGGGACAAGACAACACAGCAGCAAACTCAAAAGCCAGTCAAGTACGAATCACCACCCAAAACTCCCAACCGAGTTACCTACTTGAGAATGCCCCTACATTTATGGCGATTGGTATCACTTCGCTATAACGTGCCAATGCCAGAACATATTACCGTTACCTCGGAGGGAGAGGCGTTAGGTTTTTGGGCTTGGGTAATGGCACATCCCGAAATCCCTGTAACCCTTACAGAGGGCGAGAAGAAGGCTGGTTGTCTCCTAACTTTGGGCTTTGTGGCGATCGCACTCCCTGGAATTTGGAATGGTCGAGTGGGCAAGGAGGATTTAGAACGGCTGCACCCTGATTTAGTCCCAATGACTCAAAAGGGGCGTAAATTTGTTGTTCTATTCGACTACGAAAGCAAACCCAAAACCAAACAGCAGATTTTTCAAGCCACACGCCGCACAGCTTCTGCAATTGTAGAACTTTGCTGCCAATGTGAAGTGGCATTACTGCCAGGGCCAGAGAAAGGAATTGACGATTGGGTTGTCGCTTTGGGCAAGAAAGCTGATAAAGCCGTCACCGCAATGATTGCTGATGCCTTGAGAATCAGCGAGTACAAGCAAAGATTTTTCATCAATCGTGCCAGGGGACTCCATAAGTACAAGCCCGATGTGACGGTGAATACCCGCTATCTCTCACTTGCAATACACTCTCTGCCTCAATCGGGGTTAGTTGGTTTGGTTTCCGATATGGGAACAGGAAAGACTGAAATCTTGGCAGTTCTCAGAAGAGAGAACCCCCAACTCAGTTTTTTGAACAATGGGCATCGGGTTACTTTGCTCAAGAATCTCAGCGATCGCTTGCAAACAGCAATGTACTCCGCGATTTCTTGCGGGGACTGGGGTCAGGTAAAAGCTCTCAGCATTACCGTGGATTCTCTGTATAAAATGGCAAATGATCTACAGGCTTATGACATTCTATTTATTGATGAAGCCTGCCAGTATCTCGCTCACTTGCTCAAGTCCAAAACTTGCAAGGAACACCGGGGGGCGATTCTGGAAGTGCTTGAGTATCTAGTTTACAACGCCAAGCTGGTTGTTTTAGCTGATGCCCACCTCGATGATTTGACCATTGAGTTTTTCATGAATTTGCGACCGACTGGTGAAAAACCCTACATCATCAAAAACCTGTATCGCTCAGGTGGTCGTCAAGTTCATTGGTACGAGGGGAAAAACAGCAGCGCAATCGTTGCCGAGTTCCACGCTCAACTGATGCTGGGTAAAAAGTTGATGATGGTCAGCGACAGTAAGCGGTTTATTAAAAAGCTAGAAAGAGCGCTCAATGATGGTTCAGCAATTGATGACGCTGATGATACACCGGAATCAGCCGAAGACCGCAAGTTACGGGTGTGGGCTATTCACTCCGAGAACAGTGGTAGTGAAGAGAATGTGATTTTCATTAGGGAGATTAACATTGCCATTAAGGATCTTGACGCTTTTTTAATTACTCCCAGTCTCAGTTCAGGGGTTGACATTTCCAGCTATCATTTTGATGCCGTGTTTGGTGTATTTCATGCTGTCTCGCAGTCGGCTACAGAATGCGCCCAGCAATTATGGCGGTATCGTCCCAATGTCCCCATGTACGTTTGGGTAGCTCCGCGTCCTCCCTTTGGTTACGCCGAAACCAATGCCCGTCGCATCAAGGAAAGGATTCTTCAAACGAATGAAATGACCGCGTTTCTGATTCGCATTAACCGGGAAACAGGCAAACGTGGGGCTGAGAAGGATTGGGCGTTGGATACCAGTTGTCAGATTGAGGGGCAAAGGAATTGGTCGATTAATAATTTACGGGCTGATTTGCGATCGCTCTTAGAAGAAATGGGCAATACGATTGCGCCTGTGGGTGATGCAACCGATGAGGGGGCTTCCCGGTGGATGAAGGCTGCGGGGATTGCCATCGATGAAGAACATTTTCGCAAGGTGGCGAATGCCAAAGATATTGATAGAAGGACTTATGCGGCTAGGCAGCACCAAGACTATCTCAAACCAGAAGAGGTTTTGGAATGTGAGAAGTTCCGCATACAGGATACTTATGGAATGAGCGTAACCCCTGAACTGGTTGAGCAAGATGACTCTGGGCGGTTAATTAAGAAGATTGTCGCACTGGAGGCAATATTAGCAGCACCAGGGGAAATGATTACCGATGACCTTGGGCGAGAGTTTGTTGCACCGCCGAATATTGTGGTGGAACGCGATAAATCAGAGCGCGATCGCTTGAGCATTTGCACAGACTGGAGTAACCATTCTACCGCGTGGCTGATGCGTCATCGGCTAGGACTGAGGGCAGTGTTGATGGATCTCATGTCTGGGGTTGAGATTAAAGGGGACGAAGCGATGATTCAAGTTTTGGCTGAGTTTTCCAAGCGCAACGCATCTCACGTTAAAGGTATCCTCAACCTGACCATTCCGTTATCGGAGTCTCCTGTGTGGATTTTAAGCCAGTATCTCTCGCAACTGGGTTTGTCCACTGAGTCGCGGCGACCGCTTGAAGATGGGCAGCGTGTTCGGTATTATCGTTTGAATACTGAGGATGTAGAGTTTGTCCAAAAGGTGCTGGATTATCGTCAAAGGCAACGGGAGGAGAAGGAACGCAAACGCCAAGAGTTACTTGAACGAGATGCGGCTTATGCAGCTAGAATGCAGTCTCAGTATGGGATTAACCCACCGTCCACACCCCCCATTAATGAAGATGGAAGTAATAATCGGGGGGGTATGGACACAGATGAAGCAGACAGTATTTCTTGGTGGGAACGGGTTAAATATTATGCTCAGTTGGCGATTGAGCGGGTTGAATATGGGGTGGAGTCAGTTAAAGAATTACTCAGTACACTAACGATTGATGAGCGGTGGGGCGTGATCTTCAAGTTTGAGGATATTGACCCTCAAAAGTTTGCTCAACTGGTGGATGAAGCGCCCGATTGGGTGGAATGGATGGCGTGATAGTTATATTTCCCGACATCTCCCCCAACTGGTGACAGCATCACCTGTGTGGACGCTACCTCCAACAACTGCTATAGTCCAAACCAAACCTGCTGCTTTAGATTTAATGAGGTTAATTGAAAATTACATCTCCATAGTTATGCCCCATTGAAGATTCTGAAGGTAGGACACAAGGAGAATCTGCAATGGTTAATGAGAAGCATTATGCTCGGCTGAACAAAGGTGTACAAGTTTGGAATGAGTGGATACTTGAAAATTTAAGTATAATTCCTGACCTCAGCAAGGCTAACTTCATCGGGGCTAACCTTAGTGAAGCTAACCTTAGTGAAGCTAACCTCATGGGGGCTAATCTCAGCAAGGCTGACCTCAGCAAGGCTGACCTCAGCAGGGCTAACCTCATGGGGGCTAACCTCAGCGAGGCTTGCCTCATGGGGGCTAACCTCAGCGAGGCTTGCCTCATGGGGACTAACCTCAGCGGAGTTGACTTCAGCAAACTTGACTTCAGCGATGCTAATCTCAGTGGGGCTAATCTCAGTGGGGCTAATCTCAGTGGAGCTAGCCTCATCGGGGCTGACCTCATCGGGGCTAACCTCAACAAGGCTAACCTCATCGTGGCTAACCTCACAGGGGCTAACCTCAACAAGGCTAACCTCATCGTGGCTAACCTCAACAGGGCTAACCTCAACAAGGCTAACCTCATCGAGGCTAACCTCACCGGGGCTAACCTCTGGCAGGCTAACCTCAGTGAAGCTTTACTCCGTCGAGCTAATCTCAGCGAACTTGACCTCACCGGGGCTAACCTCACCGGGGCTAACCTCACCGGGGCTAACCTCTGGCAGGCTAACCTCAGCGGACTTGACCTCAGCCTCGCTGACCTCAGTGACGCTGACCTCATCGAGGCTGACCTCATTAGGGCTAATCTCAGCTATGCAAACCTCAGCTATGCAGACCTCAGAGATGCAAACCTCAGCCATGCAAACCTCAGCTATGCAGACCTCACAGGGGCTAAACTCACAGGGTCTAAACTCACAGGAGCTAACTTCAGTGAGGCAGACCTCAGCGGACTTGACCTCAACGGACTTGACTTCAGCAATGTAGACCTCAGCAGAGCTAACTTGAGTAGAACGCAAGCATTAGAAACAGATTTTACAAATGCAAAGTTTACAGGCGCTTGTTTGGAAGATTGGAATATCAACTCAGCTACAAAATTAAATGATATTGATTGCCAGTACGTTTATTTGAGAAGTGACGAACAAGAACGCCGTCCTAGCAGCAGCAGTAAAGAGTTTACACCAGGGGAGTTTACCAAGCTATTCCAAAAAGCTTTAGAAACAGTTGACTTAATTTTTGCAGATGGCATTGACTGGAAAGCTTTTCTTCTCTCCTTTCAAGAACTACAGGCTGAATATGGTGAAGAAAACTTATCCGTCCAAGCCATTGAAAAGAAAAGCGGTGGAGCGTTTGTAATTCGGCTAGAAGTTCCACCAGAAGCCAATAAAGCAGATATTGAAAGTCAGGCTAAAGCATTATATGAAATCCAACTAAAAGCACTGGAAGCAAGGTATCATGCTGAACTACAAGCTAAGAATGAACAGATAGTAATTTACCTTCAGCAAAACGCTACTTTAGAAAAGGTCATTGATATATTAGGTAATAAACCGATTCAGAATATTATTAACGTTACAGCTACATCAGAAAGTAAATCTATGTCAGAATCTTATCAATCTAAGTACGACCAAAGAAATTCTAATAACCAGTTTGTAGACACAGCACAAACTGGTAGTAACCCAACGTTTAATCAACAGAACTTCTCTCAAAATATTAATCAAAGCATTAATGATATTACTAGATTGATTAACTCGTTACGAGATAAAGCACAAGAGTTTCCACAAGATAAGCGTGAAGAAGTTTTAGTGCATTTGGATGACTTGCAAGAAGATATTAATAAACCTGAAAAACAAAAACCGGAAAGAATAAAAACTCGTATTATTGCATTAATAACAATAGCTGGTACAGTATTTGGTGTTGTTGCAAACAGTGCTGACTTTACCAATAACGTTTTGGAAATAGCAGATAAATTAGGAATTCCAATTCCAACCGAAATTAGTCAACCTCAACGGGCTACACAGCAATTGCCGCCACCTTCACACTAATCTGACTATTAAAGACTCAATTCATCATCCTGCTCCTGCTGTTGCTGATGCTGTTGCCTTAACTGTCGCCCATAATCGAGTAGCTGCTGATTCCAATCACTGGCTTTAGATTTTTTGATTTGGGACTGTGGCATTAGTTCTAATACACGCTGTGCTGCCGCATCAGAGCTTTTATCGTTACCAAACGCCACCAGTATATTAGGAACTTTCTGCAATCGCTCAAGTGGTAAGCTCTTGATGTCATCAATAGCCATATAGACTGTTCGTTCGGGTGGAACATCGCCCCTGATAAGATATTCCAGCATGGCTCTTGAAATAGCATCAATGGGAGACTTGCACAGAATCGCTCTTGAAGTTTTATCATTAGTCTTACCCCCCAAGTGGAAGTAAAACCAGCTATCACTGCGCTTAGTGCCTTTAGAGTATCCCTTAAAGCTGTTGTTCTCTCCCCTAGTTCCCCGTAGGAATGCACCGTTACGTTGACTCTCAAGATTCCGCATGACAAAAACAGCGTTTTGTTGGTCATCAGCGTAAACTAGCCCCTGGTTATGAAGCATTTGTACACAGTCAGAGCGGATACCACGTTTTTGAGTGAGGTAATGTTCAACGGCAGACCAGTTAGCTTTATCTTCAACGGGTGGGGTGAATTGGGAACGTGGTTCAGTCTGGATAATGTCAGCCGCCCTGTTTTTAACGTGAGCGATCGCTGCACGTTCTACGCCAGCTTCACCGAATCGCTCATCTAACCAGACAACCGCCTGCCGAAAATTGCACTGATTAACGTGCATTACCAAGTCAATTGCACCACCTGATCCCTTTTGTTGATCGGGGGCAAAGTCGTAGAATTTGGGCCCATCTATATTAATGATGTGTCCGTGACCCCTCCATTTTCCTTCCTCGTGGTGTAGCCCCAACTCCCAGGCGACATCCTCTAAGGCCAAGTCGCGCAGTTGTTGGGTTTTCAATTCCAGCGATCGTACAATTTCTTCTAACCTTTGTCGTTCCTTCTCACTGGCTCTAGCCCGTTGTTCTGCCCGTTCTAGTCGCTCTTGCATGAAAGCCCGGTCAGCCAGTTGGTGGTTGAGGACATGGAATTGGTGATCATTCTGAATCCGGGCAACGTAATTTGTAGCTGATTCAAAAGGTTCGGGTTCAAGTTTTTTATTCGACCAGACGGCAGTGAGTGGTTCACTATTAACAGCTTGGTAATATTCTTTGACTTTGGTGTGGGTTGCCTTACTCCCCTTAACCCCTCGTTCAATGCCCAAAGGAGCAAGTGCAGCGGCATAGCTATCTTGGAGTTTCGATAACTTAATGCTGGCAGCACGACCATTACCTCCAAACATTTCTTTGTGGCTTAACTGCAAGGTTTTCTCGTTGATGGGCACAACATAGGCATGAATATGGGGAGTCGCTTCATCCAAATGCAATTCTGCCCTGACGCACTTATCACCATAGTTGTTGACTAGCCAACTGCGGGAAGCCTTAACAAAGTCCAACATTCGGGGATTATCCCATTCGCCTGGCTTTGATGGATTATCGGGGCGAAAATATTCTGGGGATGCTGAAAGAAAAATATCGCTACACAGCACGGCATCCTTGCGCGGTTTGTGTAAAGTTGTGTTGGCTATCTTGTTTTTCACCAAAACTTCAAGCGGTGAATCATCCTCCATGCCAATCAACCGGATATTTTTTTTAGTGGTGTCGGCATTTGGGGTATCTTGTAAACGGGCAGTATGCTTCTCGCTACCGCCAATGTTGCCGAAAGACTTGAGTTTTTCAACGCGCAGAATCGCTAAAGCCACCATTGTTTTTTCTCGGATTTTCCAAATGTGCCAATGGGGTGCAAACTCCCCGCAGGGGCGAACGTAACTTCTGCGTCTTGAGCGAAGCGAAAGATGGGCGCAGCCCACCCGCAGGGCGCGGAAGTGTAGTGAGTACACCACCAACATGGTACACCCAAGCGAAATTCTGCGGCAACAGCACCCACTCCCGCTACTCACGCGACCTCTTGGCACAAATCTAGAGCAACCCAGCACAAATTTTGAGCAACTTGGCACAATTTGGTCAGCCAAAATCAGCATTTAAGGTCATGAACCGAGGTGAATCACGAGTGCCAGATTGTGCTAAATTAGTGCGGTATCTGCACTAAGACAGTGCCAATCTGCTCTAAATCTGCACTAAAATTAGATCATCGTTTTAACCAGCTATTTGCATGACTGACATTTACCTCAGCGTGGACGTTGGTGGGTCGCAAACTAAGATAATTTATCAAGTGGATGACCAGACTAAACCAAATTATGTTCTGCTGCCACCAGCGATAGAAGAGATTACTAAGGATAAACTCAATTTTTTCATGGAACGCTTGGGCTGGATTGGTAGCCCTTCACCAGATCAACAACTGTGGGTCGAGTGGAATAACAGAGTGGTGGTGCTGGGTGAGTTCGCGGCTAACTTTGATCCGCTTGACCGGATTAAGGAACTTAAATATGAGAATGCCTTGTGGAAGGTACTGGGCGCTGTTGGCTTAATTGTTGAACTCAGCAACGTAAAGGTGACAGCGAAAAAACAAATTAACTTGGAGTTGGCGTTACTTCTGCCGTGGAATGAGTACAGCGATCGCCGTCGCTTTGAAGAACAGTTACGGGTGATGCTGGCTAATTTTACGGTACGCAAACAATATTTAAAGGTGAACTTAGAGCGTTTCTTGTGCCGTCCTGAAGGTGGGGGATTAGCAGCACTGCGAATCAAACAGCAGGGGGTAGATTGGTTACGCACTTCCCAACTGGCGGTATTGATGTTCGGTCACAGGAACACGACAGCACTTTATTTTGACCGGGGGCAACTGAAGCTGGGGGATAGTCCACTGCTGGGCTTTGCGAATATGCTGGATATCGTGCTGGATATGACCAGTGGTTTAGACCGAGAGCGTTTATCTTCGGCAATATTTGATGCACGCTACACGATTATTAATAAGGTCTACAGCAAAGACCGTAATTGCTCGGCACGCCCTGATTGGATAACTTTTGACCGAATACAAGCCCTAGCAAGTGCGAAAGACCCCACTTTAAGACAAAAAGAAATTTCTCATATTGCTGATGCAATTAGAGTGGCAACAGCCCAATATTGGGATAAGCTACAGCGGTGGATGGACAAAATATTACCCAGACCGTTGAACGAGGTAATCATCGGTGGGGGCGCTGCTTACCATGTAGAAGTTGAGTTGGAGAAGTATTTTAATTGTGCATGGCAACTCAAGAAAATAGATACGTATAGCAGTGTTTACGAAAGAACTGGTGAATACATCCCCAAAGACGACAAATTGCCAATGATACCAATGGTTTGGGGTAGCGGTTTTATAACTCAGGTGCAAGAAACATTTAATTTAGATGAAGAACAAACGTACAGGTATAGTACCTCAGCGCGTTTGGTGGACTGCTTTGGGATGTTTGATTATTTGTTGGGGATGGAGACAAGTCAATGAACCAAAGCAAAAAGAAACGCAAGTCTCTGAGTTTGCGGCTTCAACCTTACGAGGGGGATGTTTTAGCGGAAGTTGTCGATTACTTGAACTCGTTGCCCAAGGATGAGGCACAGCGCAAGGTGGCTGATATCTTGGTGGCTGCTTTCTTGCCAGTGGCGCGGTATTCAAGCGGTAATTTTACGCCAGAGCAGATTCGTTTTGCTTGCTGGGAAGCGCAGGACTCATTGAATAAACACGGTAGTTATATGCGTTTGGCACTGTCGGTGGAACAACCGCAGTTTGTGGTATCACAGCCAGCGTTGCCTGCACCAGTTGTAGCTGTCAATGCCCCAAGCTACAAGAGTAATGTTTTAGAGTCGCCTGAGCTTGAGGGGGAAGCGGCTGATTCAATCAGACCTGCTTCAATAGTTCAAGGTCAGGCTTCGTCGCAAGAATTGGATGCGATTTTTGGAGGAGATTGAGCGAAGAATATCTCAACAATAGCCGCCGCAGTTGTAGCTGTTAACTGTGAGGCGGCTTTTGTAGTAGCTATGTATTTTGTTGGTAGTTTTTTTGAGGGCTGTGAGCGTAAATTCAATTTTGTAAAAAAAACTTGATCGAGAATTCTTGCGTACTGTGCGAGAGTTTTGGTCAGGATTTTTTGGCGGAGAAATCAGGGTGGTAAATTAGGTTTCTGTAGCTCAAAAAGGAGTAAATTAATTTTTTTTAATATATCAAAAATTTCTTTTAGCTAATTATTGTAGTGGATTCATTTGGAAAAAGTAGTAGCTTCGATTACTTTAATTAATACAGAAATGTAATTATTGTTACGCAGAATTATTTGAATTGCTCGTTATAGTGGTTGTACTTCAAAGCGAGGTATCCACTGAGTTATTAACGAAAAATAATAGCCCTTTAGCTAGCTACCAACTAGTCAAAGGGCAAACGATTATGATGAATCAGTCATTTTAATTTAGCTAGCTACTAACTAGTTAAAGATAAATGTCCGATAGCTTTCTCATTAAAGAATGTAGACGTTTCGACACAAAATTTGAGGAATCCTTTAATGAACTATACCAGAATAATCTCTTTAGTAAAGAGGTCGTTTTTTAGTACCTATCTTGTCATTGTAGATAGAAACCAAAAGTTACGGAAAGATCAACAATCTATAATCCACCACAAAAACGCTAAAATCTTAAACTCACGGTACTGGCTTCTAATTCTCAAGAACACTGGGTTGATATTTGGTTGTATGTCTGCTGTAATGACCTTCTTAGTCGCTCTACTTTCTTTGCTGACTGCCTTGGTGAAACTTATGTGTCAGATAGCCATTTTCCTCAAAATGCTAGGTTTGATTCTATTCATTTGATCTTTCCGCCTTCACTTGATGAATCTGCATTCCCAATTGAGGAATCTCCTACTGCAAAAAATTACTGCATTACTCTACTGTATTTTTTCCTGAGTTAGAGTAGATGCAGTATTTTTTTACAGTAAAAAAGGCAGTAACATGACCGTTATCAGCTTTACTAACCTCAAGGGTGGCGTGGGGAAATCAAGTACCTGTGCCCATTTCGTCTACTGGTTATCTGCCATCAAAAAGAAGAAAGTATCAGTAGTGGATTCGGATGGTCAAGGCAGCACACACATGTGGTTGTCAGGAATAGATTTGAATATCCCTTGCCATCGGATCACAGATCCCGACACACTGGCTGAAGAAATTCCTAGATTAGAGCAAGAAGTGGATTATTTAGTCGTTGACAACGCAGGTAATCTAGGGGAGGCTACCAGATGCACATTACTTACTGCAAAAATTGCAGTAATTCCAGTAACCCCCTCTGGCTTAGACTTAGTTTCAGCCGCCGCCGCAGTCAAGATAGTACGACAAATTCAGAGAGCCAGAAACGGATTACCGAAAGCAGGTATTTTTATTAATCGCGGCATTAAAAATACCAAGCTCCTCCGAGAAGCTGAGGAACTGCTGAGTCAGCTTGAGGGTGTGACTGCCTTTAAGCAAATAATTTACCAACGTCAGGCGATCGCCGATGCCTTCTTCCAAAAAACTACGGTCTGGGGAATGAAAGGCGCACAGGACGGAGCATCTGATTACCAAAAATTATTCACCGAGATTTTGAGGTTGGCGAAATGACCAAGCAAGCTCGAAATGCTCTGACTGAATTAGCATCACAATTTTCCGTTGATGACCTCGTGTCAGAAATTACTGAAAAACCAAAATCTCGTCAAAGGCAGCAGTCATCGCCAAAGACATCTAAAAAGCAAAGCCAAAAAACAGAAGATAACCTAAATTTACTGGAGAAATTAAAGCAGCAACAGCCTACAGAAACAACTCGTATCACCTTGGATTTAGATCCAGAAACTTACGAGCAATTAAACCAACTTGCAGAACACACGGGGATGACAAAAGCCAAGCTACTCAGGGCTTTGATTAAAGAAACCGCAAAATTACTGCAAAAATCGCAGTAGGAAATACAGTAATTATGATACAAATACATTAATTTTTGCAGTAAAAAATTACTGCTGATTTAAATCCAAAAACTTATAAACAGATTGCAGCTTGCATTTATCATGACAAACGATAAACCAGAACTTCCACAACCGAGGCTTGAACCTGCTAGTATTACTTTTGACCAATACATCGAATTTACCCCAGAGAAGTTGGAACTGAGCGATGGATACCTCGGCTACGGTGGACAAGACCAAGTTGGTTTTCATTTGGCTGTCTTAACGAATATGGGGTTATTAGCCGCAATCCGTCGCACGGGTATGTCGTTGTGGGTAGAAGCTTTAGAACGTGATGTACGGGAAAAGTTAGCAACTGTTAATGGTGAACCAGAAGTAGCAGAAGCGATGTTAAATCGGTTTAACAGGGCAATGTCCGATTTAACAGCGATCGCAGATTATCTTGAGGAGTAATATTTAGTGGCGCGTGGTCAGAAAAAAACCGAATCAAAAAACGGCAACGGAGCGAAATTAAGTTTTAAGCAAACCCTGTGGGCTGCTGCGGATAAGCTGCGGGGTCATTTGGATGCAGCCGAGTATAAGCACGTCGTCTTGGGGCTGATTTTTCTGAAATATATTTCGGATGCCTTCAGTGAACTTTACAACATATACTCAGAGCAACCCCACGTTGATCCAGAAGACTGCGACGAGTACACGGCTGAAAATGTTTTTTGGGTTCCCAAGGAAGCACGATGGTCATTTCTGCAAGCCAACGCTAAACAACCTATGATCGGTAAATTCTTAGATAACGCGATGGATGCGATTGAGAAAGAGAACCCATCACTCAAAGGCGTGTTACCCAAGGATTACAACAAGCCAGCCCTGGATCAACAACTGCTGGGAGAAATCATTGACCTAATTGCCAAGATTGGTTTAGGAGATGCAGAAAGTCGTTCAAAAGATATTTTGGGTGGAGTTTACGAATACTTTCTGGGGCAGTTTGCTGGTGCAGAAGGTAAGAGAGGTGGACAATTTTATACACCCCGTTGTGTGGTGCAGCTATTAGTCGAAATGATTGAACCCTACAAAGGGCGGATTTATGACCCTTGTTGCGGTTCCGGTGGAATGTTTGTGCAGTCAGAGAAATTTGTAGAAGCGCACGGCGGGAAGGTTGGCGATATTTCTATTTATGGACAGGAGTCAAATCCCACAACTTGGAAGCAGTGCAAGATGAATCTGGCACTGCGAGGGATTGAAGGGAATATGGGCGATCGCAATGCTGATACTTTCCACAACGATTTGCACAAAGACCTCAAAGCTGATTTTATCCTAGCGAATCCTCCGTTTAATATGAGTGATTGGGGTGGAGATCGGTTGCGAGAAGACACCCGTTGGAAGTATGGCATACCACCTGTAGGTAATGCCAACTATGGTTGGGTACAGCAGATGATTCACCATTTAGCACCCAATGGTATTGCTGGTTTTGTGCTGGCGAATGGTTCGATGAGTTCTAACTCTTCGGGAGAGGGTGATATTCGCAAAGCTATTATTAATGCGAATTTAGTTGATTGTATGGTGGCGTTGCCGGGGCAGTTATTTTACAACACTCAGATTCCCGCTTGTTTGTGGTTTTTGGCACGGAATAAGAAAAATGGCTTGTTCCGCGATCACACTGGGGAAACATTATTTATAGATGCGCGGAAGATGGGAGTTTTACTTGACCGAGTACACCGGGAATTGACGGTTGAAGACATAAAGCGGATTGCCCAAATTTACCATGCTTGGCGGGGTGAGAAGGAAGCGGGGGAGTATGAGGATATTCCTGGTTTTTGTAAGAGTACCAAGTTAGAGGACATTGTTTCAAATAATTATGTTCTCGCGCCAGGTTTATATGTGGAGGCTGAGGGTATTGAGGAGGTTGAATTTAATTCAGAACTATCTACTGAATCAAATCATGAACTTCCTCTTAAGAAAGTAAAGCAACTAGTACATTTTTCACTTTTTGTTCCAGACCGATTTCATGCTCTCCAAAAACGTGGTCAAGATATGTTAAATAGTATTGTTGTTCCAGTCAGCGAAAGCTTGAATCGGCTTGATGAGATTTTTCTTGATATGTCTGCTGCTGGGAGAGGTGCTTTTTTGGTACTTCGAGGAGATTCAGGTTCTGGTAAATCTACATTCTTAAACACACTTCATCTATTTCGGACTGGTATTAAAATAGTTTCAATTTCATCTAAAGATTCTATTTTTCAAAGTTTAAAAATTATAGAAACTTCGGATGTGGACTTAACTCAAATACAAATACTTGTTATTGAAGGACGAGAAGCACTTACAGATTTATCTCAAGAACAATTAGAGAAAGACATTCATTCTATTAACAGCTTTATTCGGTCTACTACTGGTGAAAGAACATTAGTTGTTTGGTTATGCAACACTGATGAACTTCAGAAGTTCCTTATAGAATTGGCTTTAAAAATAGGCTCTGACTCACTTCTCGGAGTAGAAGAACCTAGTTATCAATTCACAGGGCCACCAAAAAAAGATTACTTAGATATTGCAAAACGTACTATTAGCACTCTAAATGAGGGTGCTTCTCTAATAGACTTAGGAATTTCAGAAGAACGTGCGATAGACTTAGTTAGTAATGCTAAAACTATTGGATTCTACTTAAGTCTTCTCCGTCAGGAACTTCTTAGAAATCAAAAGAGTTTCAAGTCTTTATTAGCTAAAGAACAATGCCGAATGTGGGTTGTAGTAATTACAGGGAATGATCGTGAGGATTTTGTTGCATCATTGACTAGAGGACGTTCTTCAACGGCTGATATTGACCGTTTAATGGTTGCAACAGAAGCTAATATAGTAAAAGAAATTAAAACTTATTCTGACAAAACTGGTATTCTTGCAACAACATTAGACGTTAGAATTATTCATCTGCCTATATTAACTGCACTTGCTATTGCTCGAAAATATGCTGATAAAGACCTTGAAGCAAAAATGAAAGTAAGAGGTATGAGTACTAAACAAGATTTAACAGCAGAGGAGCGACTGACAAAAAGTGACCTAGCCAAAGCGTTTGAATCACTACCTATGGGTCTTGCTATACCTGGGAGAAAACCAGTCGATAGTACTAAGGAGGCATTTGATAAATTATTGAGAATTACTCAAGATGATGATGCTTTAGTTAATAAAACTATTGGTAGAGCATTGAAAGCCTGTGATTTAATTGATTCTTTTGAAACTGAAGTTGATTTTGGTGAAGGTTTGACTCGCAAAACTGATATATGTTGTGAGAGTCAATTAGGTTTAGTCCGACTGGAACTCATGTGGCGAAAAAATACCAGCCGTGCTGAGATAGCTAATTATGTACTAACAAAACTATACAACTATGCTAAAGCCATTGGTCATCTTTAATCTCAATGATTAAGAATAAGATTTCAATTTAATAATTTTATAATTTCCTGTCCCTATTTTTTGATTTAGTTTTTACTCAACACTAAAAGTTTTTAGCTTTATTCCTCGGCTGACTGCTATCCTAAAAGCTGCTGGAATCCATCTAGATTACCTTGAGCAAGTAACTGCATAATGCTGGCATCAAATGCCCGTTTAAACTCTGGATCAGATGCGTAACGTTTGTATAAGTCGAGTTCGCGTTTGCGTTCTCTGTTGATAGCTTGTTTAATTAATTCTTCTAAAGCGAGGCGGCGATTTTGTTCATCTGGGTTGTTGACAACTTGATTTTGGTAATAGGGGTTGTCAATTACGTGTCTAGCTATATTAATGAATTTTACCCGTTGTTCTTGTGGAGTAGCATCCCAGCCTGTAAAAAATCGATTATTAAAGGCGGATATGATTTCATCAAGGGGGTCTCTTTGCGGTGCATCGTCATGGTAGCCGCGTAAATTGGAGTTTTGCGGGTCAATTTCAGATTCCGAAGCATCGAGTTCAATGGTGTGATTTAATTTAACTCGCTCTATGCCATAGGTAGAGAGGTCTACACTTTCCAGGAGTTCATCAAGTTGGTCTTGGTCGGGGTTTTTAACTGCAAGCTTGGGAATAAGGAATTTGAGGAACCAGTGCAGCATTTCCCACTGGATGTTGTTATAAGGAATGATACAGGCTACCTGACTGTAGATTTTAACGAACTGTTTTGCTTTGATTTTAAAGTCGATTTTTGCTTCGTCTTCGAGTCCTAATTCTGCGTTGAAACGAGATGCGGCGGTGTCGATGAGAGGACTGAGTTGTTCAGCTTCGGCTTTGTTGAAAAATAATTCGTTGAATTGCTCGACTTCATACCATTCGTAAACACCCACATCATCTAAAACTTCCTTGAGATCGTGGAGGACATTTACATCGGTAGGTTCGCTCAGGGATGTGGCAGTATAAAATGGGTCAAAAGCGATTTTGATGTTGCTGACGGTGTTGTAAAAATCGAGAACGAAGGTATCTTGTTTACCCATCTTATCGTTGCAACGATTGAGACGAGATAGGGTTTGCACTGCCAGCACCGACTGCAATTTTTTATCAACATACATACTGTGTAGCAGGGGTTCGTCGAACCCAATAAGAAATTTATTTGCAACGACCAAGATTTTGTAATCGTCTTTTTTAAATTCGTCGGAAATATCTTTGCTGGGGAAGCCGTTGATGATGTCTTCGGTGTATTCAATGCCGTCTACTGTTTTTTTCCCAGAGAAGGCAATGATTGCTTTAAATGGTGCGTTCGCCTGTCTTAACAGTTCGCGGATGGCGAAGAAGTAGCGAATGGTAGTTTCAATGTTGCGGGTAACGACCATCGCTTTGGCCTTGCCCTTGAGCTTTTTGGGTACCCATACCTGTTCGATAAAATGAGTAACCATAATATCGGCTTTAGTACCAATGGTTTGTTTATGTCCTTCCACATAAGCCCGGAGTTTTTTCTGGGCTTTGGCAGTGTCAAAGATGGGATTATCTAAAATGGATTTTTGAATTTCGTAATAGCTTTTGTAAGTGGTGTAATTGGCTAGTACGTCAAGAATAAAGCCTTCTTCGATCGCTTGTTTCATCGAGTAGAGGTGAAACGGCACGAACTTACCGTCTGCCATGCGCCGACCGAATTTTTCTAAAGTTGCGTTTTTGGGTGTGGCAGTAAAAGCAAAGTAGGAAGCATTTTTACCAACTTTGCGCCCAGACATTGCTTTGAGAATTTTGTCTTGTAAATCTTCGGGTTCTTCCTCATCCTCTTCTTTAGCGAGAGTCATATTCAAGTTATCAGCAGCCTTCCCGCTTTGTGATGAGTGAGCCTCATCGATAATTACAGCAAAAGTACTACTGCTCAAATCTTCAATGCCATCAACGATAAAGGGGAATTTTTGAATTGTAGTAATAATAATTTTTTTACCGTTCTCTAGAGCAATTTTTAATTCTTGAGCATTGGTGGCATGGGCAACGATATTTTTTACTTGAGAGAAATCTTTAATATTATCTTTGAGTTGTCTGTCAAGAATGCGTCTATCTGTGACAACCACAACCGAATCAAACAGGGGACTATCTGCACCTTTGGCGTAGAGTTCGATTAACTGATATGCCGTCCAGGTGATGGAATTAGATTTACCCGAACCTGCGGAATGCTGAATTAAATAAGTCTGTCCTGTGCCGCGTGTTCGGGCATCAGTGAGGAGTTGACGAACGACATCAAGTTGGTGATAGCGGGGGAAGTACAGGTTTTTTTGAGCAAGGGGTGTTTTGGTATCGCCGGGGATGAGAATGGCAAAGTGTTCAATAATGTTGGTGAAACTTTGGCGGGTGAGAATACCTTCCCACAAGTATGCAGATTTGTGACCATTGGGGTTGGCTGGGTTGCCCTTGCCAAAATTAAAACCTTTGTTGAAAGGTAGAAAGTAAGTTTTCTCACGGTCTAATTTTGTGGTCATCCACACTTCATCCGTATCAACAGCAAAGTGGACTAGACAACGACTAAATTGCAGCAGTGGTTCTTGGGGATTGCGGTCTTCGCGGTATTGTTTTTTGCCGTGGTAAACAGTTTGACCCGTCCAGGGGTTTTTCAATTCCATCGTGGCGATCGCTAAACCGTTAAGAAACAGCACAATATCAATGGATAACCCTGCATCGCTTTCAGAGTAATGTACCTGGCAGGTAATCGAAAAGATATTTTTTTCAAAGTTCTCTAAAACAGCCGGATTTGTATCGTTGTAGGGGAGGCTGTAAAGCAAGGTCAGGTGAGCATCATCGATGGATAATCCTTTTTTAAGAACAGAGAGGATGCCATCTTTTTTGATTTTGCGATCGCAACGTTCCAAAATCAATCTTTGCCAGTTGGGACGGTCTTTGAGTTTGGCCAGTTCTTCCGGCTGGGTAGTTTCTAAAAAGCGCCAGAACTTCTCCCGGTCGATAGCAAACTCCCGGTCAAAATCTGCGGGGTTTCCTTCTTGGTAGCCAGCGCGTTCAACGAGTGCAGTCTTGATACAGTTTTCCAGTGCTAGCTCGTTGGTTTGGCTGACCATAGGAAATCCGTTATATTTTATACGAGTATTTTTCCTATGATAATTCTTTGTAGCCGAGTGTGCTATGTATCTAAGCGATCGCAAATTCAGTGAGTGCGCGTTTACTAGGGTGATGGAAGCCTAAAATAATATCGGCTTTGGGGATACCTGCTGCCAAAAGGTTATCAACAATTTAGACAAATGGGTTAGTTTGATTTCTGTGGGGCTAGTTCACGGTTAATATCTCAAAGTTATCTTAGTAATAGCTAGTCCCTTTTATTGAATATAAAAGTTAAAACTTAAATTAAAATTTTCCCTGTTACTATGTTAGCTATTAAAGTATATTTAAATTCAGTCATCACTTCTATCTCTTTTAATATTGCTGCTGTCATTCTTCTAGATTGGTCATTTATAGCAAGAACAAGATTTAATATTTCTTTTTGTTCACAAACTGGGGGAATAGCTGACCAGATATTTCTAATTACATCCCGACCAATATTTTGCATAGAAAAACTTGCACCATTAGCTCCTATTTCTATTTGCATTCGCGCCGTTCTAACTTGAAGTAATAATACAAGAAATTCTGGCATTACCTTCTCTTCATCAGCCAAGACACGAAATAACTTATCAGAAATTAATAATTTTTTTCTTGGTTCTAAAATGCAAGCAGCACTCCCTACTAGCTCAATAGTATTGGCACGACTAATAAGAATATCTTTGTGCTTTATTTCTAGTTCTGAAATGGGCTTTAGATTTGGTGGCAGAACTTTGTTCTCTGTTGAATTAAACTGATAGCCATTAACACAACCAACTTTTAAAACACCCCACTGATTATCATCTGCTGGATAATTAAAACATTGTGGAGACCAACCTTGATCCATTTTTTTCATTAAAGTTTTTAGTCTAGCCACTTCCCAATGCTCAGGAATCTCCCCAACCCACTCAACCCCACTATCCCGCATGGTTGCTTTAGGGTTTAACCCTTTGGTGACAGCTTGATTGATGAGAATAGCTTTTTGCTCTTGCAGTAGTTTGATAAGACGCTGTTTTTTGGCGATCGCTTCATCGATTTCGGAGGTTTTGTGATCGAGAAATTCAACAATCCGCTTTTGTTCCGTGATCGGGGGCAAAGGTAAAGGTACTTTCTTAAGATCCTGCATCGAAATTTTCATCCGGATTGTATTAAGTTTTCCCGAATCACTTTTTTTTACTAAAATCCCCTTTCCATATTGGAATAAATATTTTTGAAAAGTACTATTACTAAAAATATAACTATAAAAATCAATACTCGTTTTTTCTTTGTTTCTAAGATATAGAGCATAGTAGACAGGACTGATTGCTCCGAAATACTTTGATAAGCCAACAGCACCTACAACCACATTCATGCTGTTTAGTACAATATCTCCTGGGTAAGCCAGTTTGTAAGCTGTTAGATCATTCTTTGCTTTATTACCTCCTCTATTTTCGTCGGAATAGGGAGTGACTCCACTTGCTATGGAAAGTGATAATATGTCTTTTGTTTTTACTGGCTCATTTTTTTCATTTCTATTTATAAGTATTGAGCTTAACGATTTGACTTCCCAATGTTCTGGAACTTCTCCTAACCAATCCTCACCGCTATCCTTATAACTCTCATACTTTGGGAAAGCCATTACTCAACCTCCCCAAAACTTACCAACCGTTTTAACAACCCTTCCGTCTCACGTTCCAATTGCAAAATCTCCGCCGTTACTTCCTCCAGTGTTCTCAACGGCTTGTGCTGATAAAAATACTTATTAAAACTAACTTCATAGCCAATCTGCGTTTTATCTAAAGCTATCCACGCATCAGTCACATGGGGACGCACTTCCCGCACAAAGTAATCATGTATTTGTTCTTTCAACGGTACATTTTCTGTATCTCGCAACTCACTATCGGACTCGTATTCTACCCATTCCCCCGCTTTCTTCCCAGTCCAATAACCATAGTCAGGTAAGTTATGCTCAGTGGTTCCCAACTCCGTCAACAAATCACTCAGTTGATTACCTTTTAACTTGTGTACCTTCTTCACCACCCTTTCGGCGTTCTCATCCCGCCAACTGACAGCATTTAAAATCTGATTTTTCTCACTGTTGGTTAGCTTAATATCCAACAACTTCGACGCTGTATCAACAGCAATTACAAATACATTAAAATCGAGTGATAATTCATCCTCCACCGCTTCCATTAAACGCTCTCCCACAATCATGAGATTGCATTGTGCTTCCCAAGTTTTGGGCGATAATAAATCTTTCTTAGCTTTGGGGGATAAAGAAATTTCTTCACTTTCGATATAGTCCTCAATCGCCTTTTTATGCACCTCTAATTTTGTATAAATCTCATCACCCCATTGCTCATAAGCCCATGCCATTACATCACGTAGCGCAGGCACATAACGCAACGTTGCCACCCGTTCCGGTGTAAATTGCGCCGCCAGTCGTAAAGGGCGTTCCACTGTAATTTTGTAAAAACCAAAGTCTTTGTTATCAAACACTTTAGAAATACCTTGATTCGGCATTTCTAAATAAATCTGGGTGATTTTTTCAATATGCTCAGTTACAAACTCGCAATTCTTCGCTCCCAAATTCTTGCGTAATTTTTGATATAGTTCTGACGCATCAATCAATTGCACCTTGCCCTTTCGCTGAGGGACTTTCTTGTTAGACAGAACCCAAATATATGTTGTAATCCCGGTGTTGTAGAACAAATTACTCGGCAACTGGATAATTGCTTCTAACCAGTCATTTTCAATAATGTAGCGGCGAATATTACTTTCCCCGCTTCCTGCATCCCCGGTAAACAGCGAAGAACCATTGTGAACTGAAGCAATGCGGCTTCCCAAAGGACTCTCATCTAGCCGCTTCATCTTGCTGACCATATCCATCAAAAACAGCAATTGCCCATCGGAAGAACGAGGAATCGCCGGAACTACTTCTAATTCACCTTTAAAATTTTTTAGTAACACCTCGAAGCGACCGTCTAAAACATCCTTACCATCGAGAATGTATTTTTGGTCTGACTTATACGACTTCCCATAGGGTGGATTTGACAACATAAAGTCAAACCGCAGACTGCTAAATTCATCCGTTGCTAGTGTCGAACCAAACTTGATGTTCTCCGGGTCATTGCCCTTAATCATCATGTCCGACTTGCAAATCGCGTAGGTTTCGCCGTTTACTTCCTTACCATAGAGATAAACCGCCGCCTGCGATTTAATTTCCCCTTCTGAAACGATAATAAAATCCTGGGATTCCGTCAGCATTCCGCCCGAACCGCAAGCCCCGTCATACACCGTAATTACTGGTGGTAGTTTATCCTTGACTGGGATAAACAACAGGTGAGTCATCAATTTAATAACTTCGCGGGGGGTGAAATGTTCACCGGCTTCTTCGTTATTTTCTTCGTTAAACTTGCGGATTAATTCTTCAAATACATAACCCATTCCCAGGTTACTCAGTCCTGGTAGTTTTCGCCCATCCGGGTCTAGGGTATCGTGGGGACTCAGGTTGATATAAGGTGAGGTAAATTTCTCCAGCACATCCAACAACACATCCGCCTGCACCAAGCGCCGGATTTGGTTGCGTAGCTCAAATTTATCGATAATTTCTTTAACGTTATCGCTAAACCCATCTAGGTAAGCTTTGAAATTCGCTTCTAAAATTTGGCGATTATTAGAAGCAGTCTTGACCAATTTCTTTAATGTCCAATCGGAAGTATTGTAAAACACATAGCCTGATGCTTCTCGCAAGCCGATGGAGTCAAGCACCGTAAACCCCGCTTCCTCGCGCTGAAACCGCACCTCTTCCAGCACTGCATCTTTCGTCTCCTCTAACAAACAATCCAACCGCCGCAGGACAAACATCGGCAGAATTACATCCCGGTACTTACCCCGCACATATACATCCCGCAGACAATCATCAGCGATTGACCAAATAAAAGAAACGTTTTTGTTTTGCAGTGATAAATCCATCTAAAAAGTAACCGGGGCGTATAGCTTGTGACCATCATTCATGGTATTACTTTCTATCCCTTTTGGCTAAAGCATCTTTCCCCTGTCGTTGAGCGAGAACGCAAATGGTGGAAACGGTTGTTCTTTACTAGCTAGATGAGATAATCCCAAACACGAATTTTTCAATTGCTATAAGCCTAAGATTTTATTCCCGAATCGGGAATTAGGTAATAGCAGTTGAAAGGCTGAAATTTTGAGCAGGAAGCTGATTTAGAACAAATGTACTATGAGTGAGCAGGTTTACGGTAATTTTTGGGTAATTCCTGTCATTTTTGGTTCAAGCGCCTAGAATGTTATTAACCTTAAGGGTTAACAATATTAGTAGAAGTTTGCTACAATGGATATTGTATTTAATAATCGTAAATTTGAAAAAGAGTGCAATAACCAAAGGCTTCTAGAGAAAAATCATGGTGCAGATAGAGCAAAACGCATCCGAAGACGACTAGATAATTTACGTGCTGCCAATGTACTTGAAGATATGCGAAATCTTCCAGGAAGATGTCACGAATTGATTCAAGACCGAGCAGGTCAGTTATCGCTAGATTTGGATCATCCATATCGGCTAATATTTGAGCCAGCAGATGAGCCAATTCCTACTAAACCAGATGGTGGCATCGACTGGAATAAAGTAACTGCCGTTAGAATACTGGGCGTGGAGGATACTCATGAGTAATACAATCCAAAATCAATACACGCCAGATTACGTTTCTCCTCCTGGGGAGACTCTTCAAGAAATCCTTGAAGAGCGGGGTCTGTCCCAAGCAGAACTGGCGGAACGTACAGGAAGACCTAAAAAAACAATTAACGAAATCATTAATGGGAAAGTAGCTATTACTCCTGAAACTGCATTGCAGCTAGAGCGTGTATTAGGTATAAGAGCTAGTTTTTGGAACAACCTTGAACGACAATACCGAGAAGCTTTAGCACGAATTGAAGAAGAAGATCGCTTGCAAAAAGAAGTCACATGGCTTGACCAAATCCCAGTAAAAGCCATGATTAAGTTTCGATGGATTCAGCCCTATCGGGACAAGGTTGAGCAATTACGGGAAGTGCTAAATTTTTTCGCCGTCGCCTCCCCTGAACAATGGGAGGGAATATGGTGTAGGACTCATGTAGATTTTCGGAAATCGCAGGCTTTTCAAAGTGAGTCTGGGGCAATGGCAGCTTGGCTACGTCAAGGAGAAATTGAAGCATCTGAGATTCCTTGTGCGACCTATGATGCGAATAAGTTCAGGCAGGCACTGCTACAAGTCCGCGCTCTAACGATGAAACCACCAGAGGTTTTTCAACCAGAATTAGTGCGACTGTGTGCTGAAACAGGTGTGGCTGTGGTTTTTGTACCGGAACTTCCCAAAACAAGAGCCTGTGGAGCAACACGCTGGTTAAATTCTCAAAAAGCGCTGATTCAACTCAGCCTGCGGCATAAAACTGATGACCATTTATGGTTTGCTTTCTTCCATGAATCTGGTCATATTCTGCTGCATGGTAAGCGTGATGTCTTCCTGGAAGGGAAAGGTGTTGCTGCTGTTGAGGATTTAGAAAAAGAGGAAGAAGCAAACAAATTCGCTGCGGACATACTTATCCCCCCTATTGAGTTGAAGCGATTTCTAGCTTTAGGTCAACAACGCACTAAAGTGGGCATTGAGCAGTTTGCTGCTGAAATTGGCATTGCACCGGGGATTGTAGTTGGCAGACTTCAGCATGATGGAATTTTACCACCTAGTCACTGCAATGACTTAAAGCGGCGATTTGAGTGGGCTTTAGATGAACAAGAAAGCTAATTGCTCAACAATTAACAGCCGTATTTAAACGGCGGTAACTCAGAGATAGCACTTTATTTCTGTTGTTCATAAATAGTAGTAATTATCATGCAGCTTAAGTAGCAGACAATATGGACGAAGAGTTAAAATTGCGGATTGCATCTTTTTTTGATTTTTGGAGACAACGACACGCATTCATCAGTAAGTTAAACTTTATCGAACAAAGGTACGAAGGCAACGTGTTGCTGTGGGGTTCTCTTGACGCTCTTTCCAATTTGTGGGCAGAGAGTATCGGCAAGAAAGATTGCAGCAATAGTGGTAAACGGATTATTTTTGATGCGTTTCTAGCACGTTACGGTGGTGAGTTATTCCAGCTTGTTTCACTACCAGACGTGTGGAGCAAAGTGGATCGAGGAGATACCTGCATAAACCAAAAGAAAGGAGTGAAACTGCCTGAGAATGTATCTACATTCTTAAGCACAATTGGAGAACGTCGTACCCCTGAATTTATTGAACAATACCAAACTCGCTGCACTTCGCAGGATTTGAGTCTGGGTGCGATAATGAACAAGACTCTAGCGAATTGCCCTGAAACAAATCGTACTGAGCTTGAGCAATGGTTAACTTTGTCCCGATACGGTGCAATCGCTTACAAGGAAATGCGAAATGCCTACATCCATGAAGGAAGACCAGGAAAGAGAACACATGACTTTAAGTTATACGGGTGGGCAGAGAGACCGACATACCGTAGCTCGGTGTATGGTACGCCCCCAATAATGGGTTTTAGTGTTGAATTTATGTTGGGTGTGTTCAAACGGTGCATAGAAAAGTTTGAAGCTGAAGCACTAGCGTTGCAAGTAGACCCAGCGCCAGATTAATAAGGATTTTTTTTTGGTTGCTTTGGTCTGATTTACCGCCCTCTTGAGCGATCGCTTTTACTGCGACTCAGGGACAATAACTGCTTGAAGAAATGTCGTCATAATCAACTTTTAAAACTTCTTCTAACAGGTGTGGCAACCACTTCAATCCAACCCATCCATTAATAATTCAGACATCTCCAGTTGATCGCGATTGCGGTTGTCGTCGTAAATCTGGAGCGTATTTAATTTAGCGTGTCTGCTGAGTTTCTGGGCTTTCCGCACATTGCCATCAGTTTTTTCCAGTACAGCTGTGATGGCACTATGGCGGCAACGATGCGGACTCATGTGCTTTTCAACACCAGCCCGTTTAAATAACCGCTTGACTATTTTATAGATGCCATCCCCGGTTAACCTGTGACCAGCATTTTGAAAGTCAACCGAAGTAAACAACGGGCGAGACGAGGACATATCGCCACCACGGGCAATCACCCAGTCAGTAATCGCCATGACTGTGGCTTTTGGCAGATTCATCGTCAATCGTACTTGCTTGCCCTTACCCAAAATTGATAGCGTCCCCTTAGAACCGTCAAAATGTCTCATGTCCAAGGTACTAATCTCGTTTCTCCTCAAAGCATTGCCCCACAGTAACAGCAACAAAGCATAGTCCCGCTTACCCACCAAGAAGGAGCGATCGCACTGCCGGATCACGCTCAAAAATTCCTCGCCTGTACAACCGCTAGTATCGCGGTAAGCCTGCACTGGGATACTGTCTACATCCACAGCATAGTTGCAAACTCCCAATTTTCGTCCAAAAGCAACCAGAGATTTAATTGCAGCTAGTCTGCGGTTAATTGTGTTCGGTGCTAGTCCAGCTTCCGCAAGTATGGCTCTATATTTAGTCACTACCAGCGTGGCTTTGTGACCTGATAGATGCAAAAACTCCAAGATAGAATCTCTGTTAGGACGCACTTCCGTCATGCGCGTAAAAAAATCGGTGATATCTTTGCGGTAAGCTTTACGGGTTCCCTCGCTGTTCTTGGATTTCAGCAATTCTTCCAAAACATCGGGGTCAGAGTCAATTACCCCAGCAAAGTATGCCTCAATTTTGGCACTGAGGGCATTTTCCAATTTTTGGACTACAACTAACTCGACGGATTCCGTATCTTGGCTCATAACTCCCCCCGGCTACGGTATTTAGAATGGACTTTTCCAATACCACACACCATTATCTAGCAACAGGGGGTCATGGTGTTGGGGTTTTTCTTATGTTGGCATCCTCTCCCTTCCGTGATAATGATTATAATTTTTACTATTCGTATATTTTTTTTGGAAGTCCTTTAGCATCTGTGAGGTTAGCGCCTGTGAGGTAAGCGCCTGTGAGGTTAGCGCTTTCAAGGTTAGCACCTGTGAGGTTAGCGCTTTCAAGGTAAGCGTCTGTGAGGTTAGCGCTTTCAAGGTTAGCACCTGTGAGGTTAGCGCCTCTGAGGTTAGCGTTTGTGAGGTTAGTGCCTCTGAGGATAGCGCTTTCAAGGTTAGCGCCTGTGAGGTAAGCGCCTGTGAGGTAAGCGCCTGTGAGGTTAGCGCTTTCAAGGTTAGCGCTTTCAAGGTAAGCGCTTTCAAGGTAAGCGCCTGTGAGGTTAGCGCCTGTGAGGTTAGCGCTTTCAAGGTTAGCGCCTCTGAGGTTAGCGCCTTCGAGGATAGCACCTCTGAGGATAGCACCTCTGAGGATAGCGCCTGTGAGGTTAGCGCCTGTGAGGTTAGCACCTGTGAGGTTAGCACCTATGAGGTTAGCTCGTTCAAGGTTAGCGCCTCCGAGTTTAGCTCGTTCAAGGTTAGCTCGTTCAAGGATAGCGCTTTCAAGG
>NZ_KV757725.1 GCF_001712795.1 Nostoc sp. KVJ20 | reverse complement strand
CTTTGTTCAGTAAAGTATTCTCCAAAAGGCTTTCAACTACTTCCGGGTGCGAAATTGGGTTAACGTTGCCTTGTGTCTGCTGCATTAACTCTATTGTCGCCAACTCCCGCCGGACTGCTGTCATCGTTGTAAATTGATGAGTTAAACCTGGCAAGCCGATTAACTCCTGGTGGGATTTTATCAATGGCTCAATGGCTGTTACATCAGTGGCTAAACGTTCTTCTAGGACGAATTTTTCTAAGTCTTCCTGGGTAAATGCTACATTCCTTTCTGAGCAGTGAGCGATCGCTAAATTCAAAACGTGACTCAAATTCAAATCATTGGCTGGTACATTCTCCCAAGCTTCCCCAGGTTTGACAAAGGTAATTCCTAGCGCCGCTGCTTCTTCAACCCAGTAAGCTTTTAACTCTGACTCTGGTAACTTTTCCTTACGCTGGCGAGTATTATCCCAAATTTTTTCACGTTCTGCCCAGGTGGAGTTAGCACCAGCAAGAGCGAGTATTTGCTGTCGGCGTTGAGAAAATGCCTCTAAATCCTCTTCCTTGAACCCTTTTATATCAAATTGCCCATGTTTGCGGAGTTCTATCTCGTAGCCAAGCTTCTGCACCTCACGCGCCAGAGAGCTTTGGTATGCCATGCCCAAGAATTTCTTATTGGCGAATATCTCGTTATTACCCAAACTCAACCACCTACCATCTGGAGTTTGGGTCATGTTCATCAGCAAACAATGGGTGTGCAGATGTGGGTCTAAATCCCGACTTTCGATGTGATCGAACTGCGCGACGACCAAGTTACCAGTCTTAACCCTATGTCTCTTGTTATCATCTGTCACTCTGGTATAGGCGTAACGCTGCTCTATTAGCTCCAGGGTTTCTTTTAGCGCCTGATGATGGGCATCGATTAACCGTGTATCCCCACCCACCAATGCCATCAAGCTCACACTTTTGGGCGCTGAAAATGTACAGTCTAATGCGGCTCTGCGTTCAAATCCTTTCCCCTTTTCTTTGACTACTCTGGCATTCAATACCTTACGACCATCAGGCGTAAGCCCCTCAATGATATTTTTAAAAGCTTCTTCATCATCGACTGCCCCTGACAACCCCAATTTTTCAGCACCTTGACCACTCCAAAGCGACTTACCTTGGTGATAGTAATTCTTGATGAAGTAGTTCACCGCCATCTCTGAGGATACGTTAGCCGCTGTTAACATGGCTCACCTCTGGGATGGGGTTTACAAAAGTTAATCCTTGTTCTATTCCATCTGTTGGTGCAACAAACTCTCGTCAAGAAATTCTGATTATTTTCTCTGTTGGCAAGATAATCACCTTTGCAATAAGTATTGAAGTCAAAATCAATCCCCGTCATCAAACTTAGTGGTGCTTGATGGCGACTGAAAAGATTTTCGTGATTCTTGGACTTCAACTTTTTTTCTCAATAGATAATTGATATTTAATATAGCAAAAAATTGAGCATTCTTTCCGCCAAATATGGCGTACTGTGCGTCAGGAAAAGATGTATTCCAAGGCTTGTGGTTATTTGAGCTAATTACTAGATAATTGGGAAAATCCTTGAGAAAATTGGGAAGTATCAGGAAGTGCTAGGAAGTCTTGGGAAGTCTTAGGAATTGTTGGAAAATATTAAGCTAATGAGAATTTTGTGACTAGATGATGTTGAATAGTTGAAAAGGTAAGAAATGAATTAGAGATTTGGGAGATATTGTTTAGATATTGGGAGATGTTGAATGTAATTGGTGAAAATTGGGAATTGAGGGATTTTGTGGAGATTTTCTATCAGATGCACGAATTTATGGAAAGTCAAAGAGTATTGCCAAAACTGTAATCTTTCTTCGTAAATGTGGAAAAAATCACGGTTTGGGCGGTTCAAATTGAGAGTAATTATCAATTAGATAGACAAAAAAAGGGTCAAAAATAGGGAGAAATTTTCTTGTGGATTTAATGTTGAGTCTTGATCCGGGAACTTCAATGACGAAGATGGTTTATCGTGTTCTCTCGGAGATTTCGTACAAGTCAGAATTGCTGTGTATGGAACCAGAGTTAATTAAGATTTCCAAAGATTCGTTGGATTTATATGAGTCTGGGCAAATGAATCGGCCCAATCCAGAGAATGAAGCATGGATAGAGTACAACGAAGAATATTATGCGGTTGGGTTTTTGGCCCAAAAGTATTTTGAAGCGCGAATCAATTTTTTAGAACTCAAGTATGAGAACGCGATTCCAAAAACTTTGGCAGCAGTGGGGGCAATAGCGATTAGAGATTCTTTGAAGGCAAACTTTGATTTATCCTTGGGGCTGCTATTGCCTTATGGGGAGTGGGAAGATAGAGAGAGATTGGAGAGGGGTTTAAGTAAGGCACTGTCTAGCTTTAGCTTTCGAGGGAAACAATTTTGTATAAATCTGATTAACTTTCAGTGCTTGCCCGAAGGTGGGGGACTGATATTGACGCGAAGTAAAAAACTTGGCACAGATTTCAATAAAATGAACATTGCTGTGGTGATGGTGGGTTTTCGGGATATATCAGCCGTAATCTTTGAGCGTGGTATCTCAACTGGAAAAACGGAAGGATTGGGCTTGGCGTGGATGCTGGAGAGAATCAAAAGCCGAACATCAGGGCAAAACTTACATGATTTGTTAAAGGCGGTTCATCTATCAGGCCCGACATTGAAACCGAGATACTGCAAACCTTTGGCTCGGAGTAAAAAGTCTGATTTTAAGGTTGAGGAGATAGCACAAATTATTGAAGTGGCTGACTTATCTCGTAAAGAATACTGGGAAAAGGTATCCACTTGGCTCAAAATTAATATTCCTGCCCATATTGAGCAAGTCATTATTGGTGGTGGAACGTCGGAATATTTAGGCTCGGAGTTGAAAAATTTGTTTACTCATACCGACATTTCATGGGCAGCAGAATTATCTGAGGATGTGCGTTTAGCTTTTAACCTGCCGATTAAAAAAGATGCTTTGTGCTTGCGTTTCACTGATGTATATGGATTGTTTCGTTACCAACACGCTACGTCATCCATTTCAACTCATCGTGCTTCTTAATTAAAGGAATAATGAAATGCTTTCAGATGTTGAGTTTCGCTTACGAAGTAGAGTTAAGGCTGATAGTAAAGAAGCCGTGGTCATTAAGTATCTAAATTCCAAGAATACTCTTTATCCTGCTAGGGATATGGCGATGATTGCCATTAGCAGTTATTGGTTGCCTTTAGCTTATCAAGCTGTGGATCAATCCGTGAATTTAGAGCCACACATTCGTGCTTGTCTTTACCGCCTTCAACTCCACTCTTCATATTTGATGGGACTGCTGGGAGAAATCCCGTCTCAAGGAACGCCGATGATTGCAGTAGCCTCTAATCAATCACAGCCACTACAACTAATACAATCAGAACCATTACCAATATCCAGGACTTCAGTCAAAGAACCATTACCAATATCCAGGACTCCCGTACCAGAAGAATCGGAGTCGGGAACTGACTGGTTAAATCCTTTTTAGGACTGACCGAACAATTGGCAATGACGCTCGTTTGCGGAGCGTGATTGCTCTCTTCGGAGCGGGGTGTAGCAAGAGTGCGAATTGTTTTAAATAGGAGTGCATGATTATGTATCAACCACAAGAACTTTTTAACAACCTTTCACCATCAGAAATTAGCCGGACTTTACGCTTGAGTGGGATACCTGAAAAAGAGTTATATACCGAGAATGATGCAGACAGGTTTCGTGAATGTCGCACCTTAATTGAGCAGGGTGGAAATGATGAAGAAGTAATGGCTCTATTATCTCCAGTTGTTGACAATGCACTGTCAGAAACTCAGGGCAATTCCTCGTCGTCAACGAAAAATGGGGGGAAAAAACAAGGGAAGAAAGCCCAATTACCATTAGATATCACTGAATTACTAGTTATTGCTCGTGAAAGAGGCTATAAAATCGCACTTTCTCAGGCTTTAATAATTCTCCAAGTCTGTGGACTATCTGAGCAAGATGAGTATAGCTCGGATGAGTGCGAACGCTTTCTTG
>NZ_KV757724.1 GCF_001712795.1 Nostoc sp. KVJ20 | reverse complement strand
CTTTGTTCAGTAAAGTATTCTCTAAGTGGTTTTCGACTACTTCCGAGTCAGAAATGGAGCAAAATTTACATTGACCCTGCTGCATCAAGTCAATCGTCGCCAATTCCCGCCGCACTGCTGTCATCGTCGTAAATTGGTGAGTCAACCCTGGCAAACCGATTAACTCTTGATGTTCTCTAATCAGGGGTGCAATCGCTTTTACATCCGTAGCTAAACGTGATTCTAGGATGAATTTTTCTAAATCCTCTTGTCTAAAAGCGACATTTCTCTCACTGCAATGTGCGATCGCATCATCTAACGCATCAATCAGACTTTTTTGCTCAACCACAAGAGGAGCCTGTTCTTTTCTTGGTTCTCCTGGCTTGACAAACGTGATACCTAACGCCGCAGCTTCTGACTTCCACAATGTAACTAATTCTGATTCTGGTAGTTTCTGCTTGCGCTGGCGGGTATCATCCCAAATTTTTTCACGTTCGGCCCAAGTCGAATTAGCACCAGATGAGGCGATGATTTGCTGTCGCCGCTTAGAAAATGCCTCTAAATCCTCGAATTTAAAGCCTTTTATATCAAACTGCCCATGTAAACGAAGCTCTATCTCGTAGCCAAGCTTCTGCACCTCACGCGCCAGAGAGCTTTGGTATGCCATCCCCAAGAATTTTTTATTGGCGAATATTTCATTATTACCCAAACTCAACCACCTACCATCTGGAGTTTGGGTCATGTTCATCAGCAAACAATGGGTGTGCAGATGTGGGTCTAAATCCCGACTTTCGATGTGATCGAACTGCGCGACGACCAAGTTACCAGTCTTAACTCTATGTCTGCCGCTATTATCTGTCACTCTGGTATAGGCATAACGCTGCTCTATTAGCTCCAAGGTTTCTTTTAGCGCCTGATGATGGGCATCGATTAACCGTGTATCCCCACCCACCAATGCCATCAAGCTCACACTTTTGGGCGCAGAAAATGTACAGTCTAATGCGGCTCTGCGTTCTCCTTTCCCCTTTTCTTTGACTACTCTGGCATTCAATACCTCACGACCATCAGGCTTTTGCCCCTCAATGATATTTTTAAAAGCGTCTTCGTCATCGACTGCCCCTGACAACCCCAACTTTTTAGCACCTTGACCACTCCAAAGCGACTTTCCTTGGTGATAGTAATTCTTGATGAAGTAGTTCACCGCCATCTCACTTGAGACGTTAGCCGCTGTTAGCATGGCTCACCTCTGCTATGGGGTTTACATAACTTAATGTTTGTGAGATTTCGCAATTGCCAATAACTATTGAATTCCTTGTTAATCACCGGCATCAAACTTACTTCTGTTTGATGTCGAGTTAAAAAAACTTGGTGAGACTTAGACTTCAACAATTTTTTATTCCTGATTGCTCATGCCATTTAATATAGCAAAAAATCGAGCATTCTTTCCGCCAAATATGGCGTACTGTGCGTCACAAAAAGATGGATTACAGGGGTTGTGGTTCTTGAAGCTAATTACTAGATAATTGGGAGAATCCTTGAGAAAATTGGGAAGTATCAGGAAGTGCTAGGAAGTCTTGGGAAGTCTTAGGAATTGTTGGAAAATATTAAGCTAATGAGAATTTTGTGACTAGATGATGTTGAATAGTTGAAAAGGTAAGAAATGAATTGGAGATTTGGGAGATATTGTTTAGATATTGGGAGATGTTGAATGTAATTGGTGAAAATTGGGAATTGAGAGATTTTGTGGAGATTTTCTATCAGATGCACGAATTTATGAAAAGTCAAAGAGTATTGCTAAAACTGTAATCTTTCTTTGTAAATGTGGAAAAAATCACGGTTTGGGCGGTTCGAGTTGAGAGTAATTATCAATTAGATAGACAAAAAAAGGGTCAAAAACAGGGAGAATTTTTCTTGTGGATTTGATGTTGAGTCTTGATCCGGGAACTTCAATGACGAAGATGGTTTATCGTGTTCTCTCGGAGATTTCGTACAAGTCAGAATTGCTGTGTATGGAACCAGAGTTAATTAAGATTTCCAAAGATTCGTTGGATTTATATGAGTCTGGGCAAATGAATCGGCCCAATCCAGAGAATGAAGCGTGGATAGAGTACAACGAAGAATATTATGCGGTTGGGTTTTTGGCACAAAAGTATTTTGAAGCGCGAATCAATTTTTTAGAACTCAAGTATGAGAACGCGATTCCAAAAACTTTGGCAGCAGTGGGGGCAATAGCGATTAGAGATTCTTTGAAGGCAAACTTTGATTTATCCTTGGGACTGCTATTGCCTTATGGGGAGTGGGAAGATAGAGAGAGATTGGAGAGGGGTTTAACTAAGGCACTGTCTAGCTTTAGCTTTCGAGGGAAACAATTTTGTATAAATCTGATTAACTTTCAGTGCTTGCCCGAAGGTGGGGGACTGATATTGACGCGAAGTAAAAAACTTGGCACAGATTTCAATAAAATGAACATTGCTGTGGTGATGGTGGGTTTTCGGGATATATCAGCCGTAATCTTTGAGCGTGGTATCTCAACTGGAAAGACGGAAGGATTGGGCTTGGCGTGGATGCTGGAGAGAATCAAAAGCCGAACATCAGGGCAAAACTTACATGATCTGTTAAAGGCTGTTCATCTATCAGGCCCGACATTGAAACCGAGATACTGCAAACCTTTGGCTCGGAGCAAGAAGTCTGATTTTCAGGTTGAGGAGATAGCACAAATTATTGAAGTGGCTGACTTATCTCGTAAAGAATACTGGGAAAAGGTATCCACTTGGCTCAAAATTAATATTCCTGCCCATATTGAGCAAGTCATTATTGGTGGTGGAACGTCGGAATATTTAGGTTCGGAGTTGAAAAATTTGTTTACTCATACCGACATTTCATGGGCAGCAGAATTATCTGAGGATGTGCGTTTAGCTTTTAACCTGCCGATTAAAAAAGATGCCTTGTGCTTGCGTTTCACTGATGTATATGGATTGTTTCGTTACCAACACGCTACATTTCGTAATTCGTAATGACGCTCCTGCGTCGCTACCGCTACGCTAACGTAATTCGTAATAGTAATTTGCTTGTGAAGAGAGGAATATTAGAATGTTTTCAGATGTTGAGTTTCGCTTACGAAGTAGAGTTAAGGCTGATAGTTCCGAAGCCGTGGTAATTAAGTATCTAAACTCCAGAAATACTCTTTATCCTGCTAAAGATATGGCGATGATTGCTATCAGCAGCTATTGGCTTCCTTTAGCTTATCAAGCTGTGAATCAATCAGTGGATTTAGAGCCACACATTCGTGCTTGTCTTTACCGCCTTCAACTCCACTCTTCATATTTGATGGGACTGCTGGGAGAAATCCCGTCTCAAGGAACGCCGATGATTGCAGTCGCCTCTAATCAATCACAACCACTACAGCTAATACAATCATCACCATTACCAATATCCAAGACTTCAGTCAAAGAACCATTACAAATAGCTAGAACTCCCGTACTAGAAGAATCGGAGTCGGGAACTGACTGGTTAAATCCTTTTTAGGACTGACCATTTTTTGAATTGATTTGACGCATTGCTCCTTTCTGAGCATCTTTTTCAGTGAACGCAAATATGTCGTTTCAAGCTTTTTAAATAGGAATTCATGATTATGTATCAACCACAAGAACTTTTTAACAACCTCTCACCATCAGAAATTAGCCGAACTTTACGCTTGAGCAGGATACCTGAAAAAGAGTTGTATACCGAGAATGATGCAGACAGGTTTCGTGAATGTCGCACCTTAATTGAGCAGGGTGGAAATGATGAGGAAGTGATGGCTCTATTATCTCCAATTGTTGACAATGCACTGTCAGAAACTCAGGGCAATTCCTCGCCGTCAACGAAGAATGGGGGAAAAAAACAAGGGAAGAAAGCCCAATTACCATTAGATATCACTGAATTACTAGTTATTGCTCGTGAAAGAGGCTATAAAATCGCACTTTCTCAGGCTTTAATAATTCTCCAAGTCTGCGGACTATCTGAGCAAGATGAGTATAGCCCAGATGAGTGCGAACGCTTTCTTG
>NZ_KV757723.1 GCF_001712795.1 Nostoc sp. KVJ20 | reverse complement strand
AGCGGGAAAATGAAATTGATGATGAGCCAGGGTAAGCGATGGAAGCCAAAAGCGAAGTGACAATAAAATTTAGTGGCTCACTGCCAACAGCTACACCAGCCGAGAACAAGAAAGTTGCAATCGAGTTGACTGACCAGAACGGCATAGTCTTCACCGCTCAAGTTAATGCAAAAAGTTGGCGTAAGGCTGAAACTAGCGCCTCAGAATTTGCAGACTGGGCTGGGGCTGTATCGGGAAAGCTGGGTCAACGAACTCTTAACGGCTTTGAGATCATTGACGCAGGAATCCAACTTTTTGAAAAGAAAGCGAAGGAGGTAAAACCAGACGTGGGCGCTGCTGTAGCTGAGGCTGGTGCAGGTTCATAGATGTGTCTCAAGCATTCAACAGCAAATTTCTACCTCTGCAATGATAACTAAGCAGAGGTAGAAGCATTCTTAACTGCCGATTACACTTTTTTCTAGATTTGTGGAATCTTTATAACTTAAGAAAACTGAAGAGTCACAATCACAGTAACAAGCGTATGCTGAGATAAACCAACATCTTATGGCTTGCTTTTATTTCGTCAATAGTTCTACAGTTACCTACTGTAAACTTAGCCAGAGCCTTATCTTAATGATGAAAATTTACTTGGCTTAGTATAGTCAATTGACTTAGAATCACCAAAACTAGTAGTCAATCGAATGATAGAAGGTTGGAGGCTCTGAATGTCAAAGACTAAAGTTTCTGTAATTAATCGTTCGCAAGTATCTTTTTTCGCATCATGTACCAGTTTCATTCTGACCTGTGGTGGAAATGATTCTTGATAAGCTCCATTCCAATACAGATTGAAATCATGCTGCCTGCATCCACCACTATACGACACGTCAATTTCCAACTGTTTTCCTACAATTCTGCTGTTAGATAAAGAGAAACTATCACCCTTGGGAATCGAACCAGTTGTAATAATAATAATATTTTGCGTGGGTCGTTTTGATATATCTGGTTGGTGAGAACTATTTTGATAAGGGAAGGTAATTCCTCTAGCAGCTTGTAAATTTTCCCGAATAGTGTGTTCCTGTATAGATTGAGCATTACCAATTCTAGTAATTGCCCCTGCGTTTTGGCAAACAGTTAATACTGAAACTATAGTTGATATAGACAAAAGTCTAGCTAAAGAAAAGGACAACATATTTGTTTAATTGTGTAAGAGTAAAAGAGGCTTTAATACTACAAGTGAAAAAGTTGCTAGATAGAGTATTAAAGCTTAAGTTTGGTAAAGTTTTTAGCTGTTAAAGCCCGAAGAAAAAATGGTGGGATGAACACAACTTCCCTAGTCGCAACTATCCAGTAATACTTTTTAGGTATCATCCCACCAATCTATTGTCAATTGATACCGATAAGCTGAATGCTTTTTAGAGTAAATTCAACTAAAAGCCTACTTTTTAAAGGCTTCAGCGCAGTTTTAGTCCTCTTGACAAATTATGGCCATTCCTTATGACAACTTTTGCAATAGTTATAACCTGACTGAACAGCGCCATGAATACCCGCCGCCGCACCACCAGTCGCCGCGCCACCTACGACACCAGCACCTCCTAGTATACGTCCTCCAATGGCTGCACCTGCTGCCATTCCCCCTAGCATATTTCCAGTATCAATACCCTTGCTAACAGCATCCAGAACTTCTTTCGGAGAATGACCATGAGCCGCTTCCTTCTCAATGCTTGCCGCTTCTTTTGCATCAGGATCGTAGGCAAGTATTGAACTTTTTGGATTAGTTGTAGAACCTTGGAATGTTCTATAAAAGTCAGGACAGGTGCGTTTTATTGTTCTTGCAAACGGTGAGCTATCAGGGCAGTAAATTGGGGGACGATAAGTAGATTTAATGCTTTCTTCCCACGCTGGTGGTTGTGGGCAACCGCAGACTATTTGGTTTAATGGCTTATATGACAGCGATTGAGAGGTTGCAGCAATTCCAGCCTGACTCATTAAGCTAGTAGAAGCTGCACTGACAACCAGTAAACATAATGAGCCAAAACCAAACTTTTTAACAGACATGGCTATTCTCCTGTAATATTCTTGGTTAATCCCGTACACTGTTTGCAAAACTCTCGTCGTTACGAGATTGAGCGAACGCAAATCGCTATACGGCATCGGCACCTCTGCTAATATCGGCACCTCTGCCAATACCAGCACCGGGGCCACGGGTTTGATAGCGTCCTGCAACAAGATTGTTTTTATCGGTAGAAATTGGTGATAATTGATAGTTACCCAATGGTCGATTCAGACCCCCTTGATCGCTGTTGGTAATGGAATTTAACTCTTGTGGACAGCGAATTACCTGGCATATCTTTGGTGGAAAATATCGGCCCCCACACCAGCAGCCCTTAATTGGTGGAGTAGGTTGAGATATTGCCACTGCTGATGCAGAGCCTACAGCAGAGAGCAAGGACACTAATGTCATTGCAATCATGGGAACCGTCTTTCGCTCTAAAGTGTTCATAATCTTTTCTGTCAAAAACCAATCGCTTGTAGACGCGCTTGTAACAAGTGCTATCAGAAGCGATATTTCCATGAAATAGGATGGCTGACCGAGTTCAAGCTTGAGAACGACTGACTAAAGCTGACTTTTTAGCTATTGTGTAAAGCTGACTTTTCAGCTATTGTATCGATGTAGAATCTAACTAATTCAGATGTATCGAGATGCTGCGATCGCTCAAGCTTGAATATATGAATTTTCAATTCTGAGAAGGTAACTGCTGTAAAAAAATCAAAAAATCGCAAAAATTCCGTAAAGCTGCCAAATGAGTTTGAATACTTAATTTATGGACAAATCTCAGTTGATATGAAAAAGATGCTTGTCATGACAACGAAAACATTTGCCACATTGATGCTAGTTACAGGTCTAAGCTTTGCTACACAGGTATTGCCATCTGCACAGATGACTGGAGGTAGTGTACTGAGTAATTCCCAACAAGATGGTGATTTATACATGGCTAAGAATCATAAACCTGAAGACATGTGCCATCCCGTTCCTTGTGAGAAACCACCGACTGAGTGAGGTTGTCTCAGCTATAAATTTTCTGGAATGGCGTAGTTACGGCTGAGTTTACCAGATTTGTTACTCTCTAGTCTTCATTCCAATAGCTTAAATAACTTTAGGGGCTTCCAAATAAAAATGTAGCCACTTTTCTTGTAGGATGGGCCGGACAGCTCGTCTCCTATTCCGTGCAGGCTTTCCTACCCACCCCACAAAATGGATAATTTATAGTAATTTCAAAAAGATAACTGTTAGCTGTTACTCATAACTGAAAAGGTCAAAATCGAGATGTGTTCGTCTTCATGCCATCACAAAGATGATATTCACTTGTTTCTTTAAAACGAGTGTTAGTCTTCAAATAATTGTGTAGCAAACTACAACCTTTCACCAAAAGTCGATCCAAATTTAAAGGTCGCAACTCTAAACCATCAAGGTTCCAAACTTTGATAGTCTGATCAAAACTGGCACTAGCAATGGTCTTATTATCGGGGCTAAAACTCACACTGCTGACACCACGGCTGTGTCCCTTTAAGGTTTTAATTTCCTTGCCATCTAAGTTCCAAAGTTTGATAGTTTTATCATCGCTGGCAGTGGCAATAATCTTACCATTAGGGCTGAAACTAACGCTAAAGACTCTACCAGTATGCCCCTTTAAAGTTTTCAGTTCTCTACCATAAACAAGATTCCAGAGTTTGATTGTTGTGCCATTACTAGCACTAGCAAGAGTTTTACCGTCAGGACTAAAACTTACACTCTGAACTCCATCGCTATGACCATTGAGAGTTTTCAGTTCCTTGCCATCCAAACTCCAAAGTTTGATAGTTTTATCATTACTGCCACTAGCAAGGGTTTTACCATCAGGGCTAAAACTTACACTGTTGACTGTGGCGTTATGTCCCTTTAAAATATGAAGCTCTCTGCCATCCAGACTCCAAAGCTTGATAGTTTTATCATTACTGGCACTAGCAAGGATTTTGCTATTGAGGCTAAAACTTACGCTTTGAACTGCATCAGTATGACCCTTAAAGGTTTTAAGTTCCTTGCTATCCAAACTCCAAAGTTTAATTGTTTTGTCCTCGCCAGCACTAGCAATAAACTTGCCATCAGGGCTAAAATTTACCGTATAAACCTTATCAAAATGCTGACCTAGAGTTTTTAGCACACGTCCATTACTACCCCAAAGCTTGACAGTTTTATCAACACTGGCACTAGCAATAAACTTGCCATCGGGGCTGAAACTGACACTATAAACCCTACCATCATGACTTTTGATAGTGGTGAGCAAAGTATGATGAGTACCCCATAATTTAATAGTATTATCAGCACTAGCACTGGCAAGAGTTTTGCCATCGGGGCTGAAACTTACGCTGACAACCCCTCTACTATGTCCCTTAAAGATCGTAAGTTCGCTACCATTGTTACTCCACAGTTTGATGGTACTGTCACCGCTACCTGAAGCTAGGGTCTTGCCATCGGGGCTGAATTTGAGGCTATATACTCCAGAGCTAAGTTCTGGTAGGGTTGTGCTAGAGTAGTCATTGCTATTCCACAGCTTGATTGTTTTGTCTAAACTGCCACTAGCAATAGTCTTACCATCAGGACTAAAACTCACGCTTAAGACCCCATCGCCATGACCTGTGAGGGTTTTGATGAAATTGCCGTCTTTACTCCACAGATTGATTGTTTTGTCTAAACTGCCACTGGCAATAGTTTGCCCATCAGGACTAAAACTCACACTTGTAACCCTCTTTTGATGCCCTTTGAGGGTTTTGAGTACATGACGCTTTTCTACAGTCCAAAGTTTGATGGTATTGTCGTCACTAGCACTAGCAAGTAGTTGTCCATTGGGACTAAAACTGACGCTGTAAACTGGTTTGCTATGGCCCCTAAAAGTTGTGATTAAACTGCCGTCAATACTCCAAAGTTTGATTGTATTGTCGTCACTAGCACTAGCAAGTAGTTGTCCATTGGGACTAAAACTGACGCTGTAAACTGGTTTGCTATGACCCCTAAAAGTTGTGATTAAACTGCCGTCAATACTCCAAAGTTTGATTGTATTGTCGTCACTAGCACTAGCAAGTAGTTGTCCATTGGGGCTAAAATCTACACTGTAGACTACAGAGTTATCACTCTCTAAGCGATTGCGTTCTTGCACTTCGTCTATCACTTGCTTGAGTTGTTTTTCCACCTGATTTTTGACACTAATCGGTGCTTCTATTTCCAGTGTTTGACGACCTGCCTTTACACTATTTACTAATGCTCCAAGCTGATTGTTTGAGTTAAGATTAACTATTGATAAAGCATTTATTTCAGCAATTCCCGCTAATTTTCTTTGATACTCTGCTTTGCTTACGCGGATGTCTGCCCATCTCACTAACATGACCGATACAATAAATATAATTAACAATACGCCAAGTCCAGAGCGAATAATTTTTTTAGCTTTTTTTTGTGCTTTATTCAATGTATGATTGGCTTGATTTAATGTGAAATTCGCTTCAGTTAATATCTGACTTGCCTCTTTTTCTGCATCTAAAGCAATTTGAATATTTTGCTTATCTAACTCCAAACTTGCTGCTAAAAACTGATAATCTAAGTCACTTAAACTTTTCCCAACTGCCCATGCTTGAGCATTGCGTAATTGCTGCCCACGTAAAAGCTGTGAATTGTCTTGACATGAAGATTCTTCCCAAAGTGATATCGCTTCTCCATAAGGTCGCACAGAAGTTAGTTCTTTATCCACCCAATTTTTATTAAAAACAGATTCATAAATCCGGTTATAAACTCTTAAAAATCCGTTGTGTTTAACTACTAAACCAGATAGCCGCAATTCGATTTGTTCAGAGCTATCATCACTCTTAATTTTCTCTAAACGCAGAATTTTTTGATACAGTCCCAATAATCGAGAGACGCGCTTTTCATTACTAAGGATGCGATCGCGTATAGTCTGTAGATGCTGTTGTTTATCCTGCGCCCACCAATTCTCTATTATCCGTTCTTGTACAATTGCAGCTACCCATTGTGCCTCATTTTGAGAATGACGAGGCAAAGGATATATAGTAATTAGTTGACACAACCATTGCGTAAGAAACGGGTGCCCACCTGTCCATTTTAATACCTCTTGCAAGACTACCTTGGGATTACTAACTACCCCAACCAATCCTGACTCTAAGGGCTTAATTTGCTCTAGGTGAAATCCTGTTAATTCAACTGCACGAATATCAATATTAAAAGGTGTGTAATTATGATTAGCAATTAAATCACTAGGTGTTGCTACTCCCAGGAGCGCGAAAGTGAGACGCTTATATTTTAAATTGTCAGCCCGTTTGTTATAACAACTACGAATAAAAGCGAACAAATCGTCTTTGAATTTTAAATTTAAAACATTATCAATTTCATCAACGAAGATAACAATATTTTGATGAATATTTTCTAGCAAGTCTTCAGCAATAAACTTGCTCAATCGCATTGATGGAGGAACATACTGATATTTATACCACCAGTCTGCTATATCAACTTCCAAATTAAAACCGCTTACTAAAAGACTAGTAAAACCACCAAAAAATTCATCTGGCGTGACTTCATAACTACAAATATCTCTCATCTCAATTGCACAACAAGCGAATCCTTCTTCTTGCAAGGTTCGCATTGTTCTGACCCGCAAACTGGACTTCCCCATCTGCCTAGAGTTCAAAACGTAACAAAAAAAACCGCTTTTTAACCCTTCATACAGTTCGCAGTCTGCCTGGCGTACTACATAAGTAGAGGCGGACTCTGGCAAACTGCCCCCTACTTGATAAGAATTACTGTGGTTATGCGTGGCGCTCATAGGTTATTTTGAAAGTGATCGCGAAAATACTGGCGATATAACTCATAACGTGGCATGACACTATTACTTGATACCTTCACCAGCCCCAAATTATTTAATTTTATGGCAATACTTTGATTCAACTCGGAATTAAATTCTACCGGAGAGTTTGCTAAGACTATCTTTTTAAAAGCACAAGCCAATTCAGAATTAGATTGCAAATTTCTCCAATGTCGTTCTAAGTGGCGGCTATAAATTCCCCATGCAGTGTGAGATGTTTGTAGCACTTCCTCAACGGTTATGTCTTGTTGTCTCATCTGTTTGAGGGCTTCTGCTACCAAATAAGGATGTCCTCCTACTATAGCCATTAACTGTGTGACTTTGGCTATATCAAAACTCAATCCGTACCTCTGTGCTAAGGAAAGCACTTGCTCTTGGTTAAAGTCGGTTAATACTACCTCATATCCAGCATTAAATGGAGATTGATTAATATCAACTTCAGTATAGATTTCTGAATGTAACACAACCAACCGGAGTTGTTGCCAAACTGGACGAGTTTTAGCATCTTCATGCCATGTTCGCAGCATCCCTAAAAACTCACTAGCAATTTCTCGGTTTGGGAAAATTCTGTCAACTTCATCTAAAGCTAAAGCTAAAGGACTTTCACTTGGTAATAAATACTTTTCAAAGTAGCTACGACATTTTATTTTGCTATTTCCAATACTCTTACGCCAGTGTTCTTCAACGCTGGTAGTCAACGCAAATCTATCAGCAAGAATAGTACAAAACCATTGCAAAAATTTATCCAAATTAGTGAAATCTTCTTGAGTTGCATCCCGCAGGTTTAAAGCTGCTGTTCGGTATCCCTTTTTTTCGATGTAATGTATGAGTCTTGACATTAACTCTGTTTTTCCTGTCTGCCAAGGGGCTTTAATTCGCAGTAGACATCCAGGCTTCAAAATTTCCCAGTAACAGCGTTCTTCAATGGGAGGGCGTTCTACATAAAAGGTATCTATAACTTGGGCTTCCTTGGGTTTGTTTTGGCTGTCCTCAAAGGTTGATACGTCTTCCGCCTCCTCCCAGTCTGCATAATTATTGCTGGTTTCTCTTTGAGTCTCCTGAGTGGAAACTAATGCAGTTTCCCTGTCAAACTCAGCAATTTCCTGCCAGTTTAAAGATAATTTTTCACAGATATCGACAAATACTGCTCGATCTACTCGTTTCCCAGTCAAAAAATTGACCACTGTAGAACGAGCCATAAGTAGCTCCTCAGCTAGAGCTTGTTGACTTAGAAAGCCATTCCGTCTTACTGCTTGCTTAACTTTTTCTATACAGTCTTGTCGAACCTTGAGTGATCGCGGCATATCGATACATTTGAGCTAGTTCGATTCTACATGGATGCTACTGCTCACGGATGTGATGGATCAAAAGTCAGCTTTACTCAGTCATTCTCAGTCTTTAACTCGGTCAAAGGGGAGGTTTGATAGAAGTATGAAACTCACAAAAGTTTCATGAAAGATAAACCCATTTACAACAAGGAGATTAGAGCTATGAGTAACAACACAAAAGTCATGGACGACACCACAAAGGAAGCTAAAAAGCAGTTCCAGATTCAAATTCGTAAACTAGAAAAACTAGAGACAACTGCTCACCGTTCCAACGACAGGTAACTAAGCATGGCAGTTTAGGATAGCTTAACACTAAATGAGTGTGGCTTTTCCAGACAGGGGGAAGCGAAATGCTTTCCCTAAATTATTCAAATAATTTTTCACAACTGCTTCTTTCAAATTAGAAAATCAGGAGATTTAATGCACATGAAACTTCCTAGAATTAAGCAAGTACATAACCCTGAACTTCTCTCTGGAAATCGCATCCGTATCGGTTCAATACATTATGGCGTAGGTTCAGAGATATGTGATGATAAAGATGGTACTATTTGGCAACTTCTTCAACTTATAGATGGTACACGAAGCATTGATGAAATTATTGAAAATTTACAGAAAATCCGACCTGAACTTGATAGACAGAGTATTCATCAGGCAATAAATATAATCATTTCAGCAGGCTTTGCAGAAGATGATAGTTCAGTCCCACCTGATGAACTAACCCCTGTAGAGCTAGAGCGTTATAGCCGTAGCGCCAACTATTTTGCATGGATAGATACACAGCCCCGAAGTTCCCGATATGAGATTCAGAGCCGGCTAAAAAATACCCGTGTTACTATCTTAGGTTTAGGTGGTATTGGCTCAACAATAGCCATGAGTTTAGCAGCAGTTGGTGTTGGCTCAATCCACTGCGTAGACTTTGACAAAATCGAGATGTCCAATTTGAATAGGCAATTGCTCTATACAGAAGACGATATTGGTGTGTCCAAAGTGAAGCAAGCTATTGAACGTCTTCGGCGGATAAATCCTCACATTGAAATTACTGGAGAGGAATTGGAAGTTCAGTCAAGCTATGCTGTTGCCGCGTTAATGAAGAAGTGCGATTTATTTATTCTCTGTGCAGATAAACCTGCCGAGCTTATTGACTTTTGGACAAATGAAGCAGCACTAAGCACAGGTACACCTTGGCTCTCAAGCCACTATGCAGGACCCATGAGTGTTGTTGGTATATATGTACCTTATCAAACTCCTTGCTATCAATGCGTTAAACAGGATGAGAAGCAAAGACGGCATCAAATAGATAGAGGAGAAGGAAAAACTTTATTAATGAACGCAGAAGTAAATGCAGTGATAGCGCCTACCGCTAATCTAGCAGGACATTTAGCCGCATTAGAAGCTATTTATTTCCTTGCTGATTTAGAGCCGCAAACAGTAGGACGAATTTTTCACCAAAACCTAATTCGTTACGACCATTGTTATTATATCCAGCCATCGTTTTGGTCTGAGTGTCCTGCTTGCAGAATTAATAAAGTGCATCACCAATAAATTAGTTATTTTTATAAAGGAATTTTATGAAAAAATCAATCAAACCGCAGATAGAAACTACCGAAGTAGTAAGTAAACTAAAGCCGACATCAAGAATAACATTTTACCCATTGATTAGACGTTGTGAAGATGGCATCTATATTGTTGGGCGTGTAGAAACTGGTGAATTTATTTCGCTTCCCGAAGTAGGCATTCAGGTAATTGATAATCTACAGGATAAGTATAATTTACAAGAATCTACATCGCTAGTGATGGATAATTTTGGAATTGAGATTGATATTAGCACTTTTATTGAGGAGTTAGCCAACTTAGGATTTATCAAGGAAATTGATGGTTTTAGTATCTACGTATCTCAACCAAAATTATTTAACTTTAACTGGCTAAAACCTCAATATATCTACTTTCTATTTGGTCGAACAGCTACAATATGTTACATGATTCTGGTGACTATAGCCTTTATCACCTTAATTAAAAATCCACAATTAGTGCCAAGCTATCAGGATTTTTTTTGGGCATCAAGTACAAGCTTAGTTCTTGCGGGCAATACGGCTATCACAATTGGGAATATAGCTCTACATGAGTTAGCGCATTTAGCAGCAGCACGCTCACTAGATTTACCGGTACGAATTAGTTTATCTACTCGACTACATAACTTAGTAGTACAAACTGATGTTAGCAGCCTTTGGTCAGTACCACGTAGATATCGCTATCGAGTTTATTTAGCTGGCATTGTATGGGAACTAATATTTTGCTCTACTGCATTAATTGTGCTGGCTTATATACCTTTAATATCCTTAGTTAAAGGACTTATAAAAGCTCTAATTTTGACTCAATTTTTTGGAATAACTTGGCAGTTTTATTTTTATATGCGTACTGATATCTATTTTGTGATACAAGACCTACTACGGTGCCATAATCTTTTTACAGATTCACTTAATTACCTGAAATTTTGTGTTCAAAAAACAAATCGTCTGGTCTTTAAAAAAAGGTTTGAAAAATCTATCGTAAATCCGCTAATTAATGTGCCAATTCAAGAAAAAAAGAAGATTATAGCCTATTCATGGTTAGTTTTAATTGGCTCGCTCATATCATTGTGTGTTTTTTTTACATATAACCTTCCAATACTTATCAAACTTTTGATTCAAGCTTGTATCTCAATCTGGAATGGCATAGTCCTCTGGAGACCAAAACAATTTTTAGATGGTTTGATCACACTATTAATTGAAGGTAGTATCCAATTGGTTTTTATAATCACGATTCTCAAAAGGTATAAAAACCATAGACTCAGTAGAGCAAAAAGGGTGTCCGCCGAGATACCTGCAAAAAGAGACACGTTGTAAATAAATATTTCAAACAATCCCTTGTTAATTTACTAACTTGCCCAAAGATGATGAAAGGCGAATCAAACTTTTGCACGGTAAAACCAAGCTTTCATCTCTTTTTGTCCCTTACACTTGCCCATAAATGACCCATTTAGGGAATGTCTTCATCTGAATAGTCAAGTTTCGGTTGAGGCTGAAACGACGGTAAATCAAAGTTTTTGACAATTTACTTTACAAAACTTTACAACGGGTCCCAATTTGCACGTATCTCGGCGGATACCCACGTATGACGAAATTTGTGGAATCCATAGAATCTAAGAAAAATTAAGGTTTACTGGGAAGCGATCGCTTCTGAGCAAGCCTCTATACTTGAAGGGTGAATGTGCTGAAATCGATCGATGCTAAAGGTTAATCCAGAACGAGGCATTGCATATACTTGGGGGTCTACACCACAAGAGCGGCTGATGTCCTTCCCTTGTGATCGCTACATGTCGAATGCTGACGAAGCATATTTTCGAGCTATTGATGTGCTTGCACCAGCGCCGGTATTATTTCGGTGGTTATGCCAATTGAAAGTAGGTTCTTACAGTTATGACTGGCTTGACCACCTCGAACGAATATTTTTTCATGGTGCTGAGTCAATTCCCACTTATCCCAGTCCAAAGCAACTGCTTTCGGGTGTGGAAAATTTAGCTGTCGGTCAAACAATCATGGGCATTTTTAAATTAGTTGAGTTTGAACCAAATCAACATTTGACGATAGTAACTGATGATGAGCAAGCCATTTCTATTTTTGGTGATATCGCTGCAAGCTATATCGTAATCCCAAGAACGGCAAATGCTTGTCGCCTTATTCTCAAGGGGAATATTCGCTATCCCAGAAATCGCTTTTGGTCATGGATACGCTATTTTTTGCCGTGGGCAGACTTATTAATGATGCGTCAGCAATTTTTGAGATTAAAAAATTTAGCTGAGAACCAAGTTTGATAAGTGGCTATTTATATATCAGGTCAAGTCATTGAAGTCGATGGTGGCTGGTCAGCAACCTGACATGAAGTTGGACAATATACAAATTGCTTGACTGCGCCTGTATTTCGTTGTCCGGCGGAGAAGGGATTTAACAAAAGCTTTCAAAGCTTAGTAGCGGTTACGTCCACCGCCCCCATCGTATCCCCCCCGATTACCACCAGACGAACCTCTGTCTTCCTTGGGTTTAGCCTTATTTACTTTCAGATCGCGACCCATCCACTCAGCACCAGAAACTCATCTGTTAGATGTACTAAGGGCGATCGCTGATGCCCTGGTGACTGTTTCCCAACAATATATAACGTTATGTATGAGGAAATAGCTAATCCCACCAAGCATATAACTGTTGAGAATTAATCTCTAATTCATCATAACCCCAGACGAATTTTACAAATTCACCTGCAAAGTCTAAGTCTTTCACCCCTTTAACTGTAATTGCATCAATCACCAAATTCGGGACGTCTGTATCATTGATGACTACACCATCAAAAATCGCTGTCAATTCTAATCTTTTGCAACGTTGCCCAAATTCAATAAATGAACCGACTGATGGAGCGGCATTAAAATTCGCATTTAGTGTAGTGTAGCCGGATTGAAGAACTTGCTCCAATGATTCTAAAGATAATCCCTGAAATTTGATTGCGTTGGGAGTATATTCTGTAATTGAGTTACCTAAAATTTCTTCAATACGTTGAACCATATATTTATATCCAGATTCAATGAATGCTTAATTCAACTAAAATATAATTTTTTTGTTGTGGAAGCGATGGGTTGTCCATGTTCCACCTGCGGCTACTCATCCATCTGGGTACCCAGATTTTTGATTTGTTCTAGTGCTTCAACTACACCAACTTCATCAGCTAGTCGGATAAAAGCATTGGCTAATTCCTCCAGTAAGTCACTGCGATCTACTTCTACCCCCTCATCAGCTAAATCCATCAACACACGGTTAATCTGCCTACTCAGCTTTTTAGGAATGCGAAAGGTGGTTTGTGTATAGTCGGGATTCTCACGCTTGGCTAATTTATCTTTATCCTTATCTTTATCCTTTAACTTGCTAGCTGTCTGGGTAGTTGATTTTTCGGGTTGCTGAATGTCTGGGTATCCAGGTGGCTGAATATCTGGTTTTTTGGATGGCTGGGTTTTTGACTGTTTAGATTTCTGGGTTTTAGTAGAAGCGGATTTTTGGGGTGATAAATCTTTAGATGGTTGAGTATCTGGCTCTGGGGATGGCTGAATGTCTGGGTATCCAGGTGGCTGAGTATCTGAATTTTTGGATGGCTGGCTTTTTAGCTGTTCAGAATCCTGGGTATTTATCGATGCGGATTGTTGGCTTAATGATTCTTCGATTAGTTGAGTATCTAGCTGTTCAGATGGCTGATTTTCTGGGTATCCAGGTAGTTGGGTATTTTCTTGTGCTGCCCCTAAGACCTCACTAAATCGGCTCACCCTTTTATTGCTTGAATTACTTCGTTTTTTATTTCCGTCCAATCCCGCCATGCTACTTTGCCCCCTCGAACCTTATAAACAGGAACTCCACTAGTCACCGCATCCTTATAAGCTTTGTAAAATCGAATCCCACGACTGAAAACAGGATAACCTTGTGTTTTAAGTGCTGACATCGCTTCCTCACCATCCCTTTGAGGTGGCGGCGGAATCATTGTAAGTAAGACTTTCCAGTTTGTATCTGGTGGCAAGGATTTAGCCATGAGTGCCATTGCGTCCATGCCCAAGAGGTCAGGTGGAGTCGGAACGATAAGTAGATCACAACCCCTTGCTAGATCCTCAACTTCCACATCATTAGGGCGGGCGGGAGTGTCAAAAATTATAAATTCAAACTTCTGCGTTCGCATTAGTTTTGCTGCTTCCTTTTCTCCGCAGACCTGAAATGGTAGTCCCCCAGGTCTGGCCCAAGTGGTTGCTGAACGGTTCGGATCGGCATCAATAACTAAGGTTGCCCCATCATCACAAAACAGTGAGGCGAGGCAGATAGCTGAAGTTGTTTTCGACACTCCGCCCTTAAATGAGCTAAGAGAGATGATTGGCATAATCTCCCCTTATAAAAGATGGAAAAATCATATCGCACTTACACATATAAAATGTGGATGTATGAATATTTGGGTATCCAGGTATTTATGCAGCCTCAAATGAGAATCTGTGACTCAAGTACAGTGTTGATGCATTGTGAAACTTATTTTTCGGAAATGACAACCTGACTTATGGAGTCTCCCCAATTGAAGGCGTTTCTTCATCGGCAACGACCAAATCCACGCCACACCTCGTAGCCGCCAGAGCTAACCTTTGATCAATCGTTGCTAAAGGTAATCCCAACCGCAACGCTAATTCGTGGAGGAGCTGCGTCATAAGCTGCTAAACCTTCCTGTCTCCAAAACAAACTGCATTAAAATCTTCGCCCCTCTTCTATCATGGAGCGGATTGACGTTCTATCTAACGCCACTTCTTGCCGCAGCTGTTGCATTCTGGCAATTGCATTACTTATCGATTTTTTTGTCATAGGCTTTCCCCAAGCGTTATATTGCGCTTGGGCTTCTAAGGATGTTGCAACTTCTGGATCGGGTAACGGCTGTATAACCACCACTATCTCAACATTCGTATCTTTTAAATCAGTGGGTGTCTGGATTTGCAGTATACCATCTGCCCCAATATGCGATCGCAACTTCATTGTTTCCATATCGGCATTCCAGAACTCATACTTAATAAATTTGGGAAGTACCTTAATTATGCTGCTACTCCCCTCACAATAAATAGAAGCAGAATATTGCTACTTGAGTACCCAGCTAATTTGGCTGTATGAATATTTGGGTATCCAGGTATTCAAATCACCTAAATACTGAACACGCTTCCATTGCCTACTCATCCATTGCTACTAGAACACCCTATGCGCTTTGCTCGTGTTCTATTGGAGCAAGCTGAATCACTACCCGTTGATTGAGAGCGTGAGCGATTTTTTGGAGCATTGAAAGAGAGTGTCCTTCGTAATCAGCATCTTCAAGCCGTGCAATCACAGGCTGTTTTGTACCAACAAGTTCAGCAAGCTGTTTCTGTGTTAACCCCGATGAAGTTCTGGCAAAGTAAATAAGCTGTGCCACTTCTGCATTTATAGAGGCTGACTCCACTAATGCCTCAAGCTCAGGGTCGCTGCTGGTCATCTTGTTAATGATTTTTATTGCATCGCTAGTCTTCGCCATCCTCTTGTTCCTCTACGTAGGTGTGAACTTCTGGGTTTTCTTCAAATAAAAGCTTTCGCGCTATCGCCCGTTCAATATCAATTGGTGGTACAGCTGCTTCTTCCTTTGTAATGGCGTGTGCGAGAATCGCTACGTTTTGCCCATGAAAGAAGTACAAGATGCGGTATTGCACATGAATATGCTTTGCTCTAAGCTCATATATCCCGTCGCGCAAGTAATCAGCCGCCGGGCGACGGAGTTCGTATCCTGATGCCGCAAGTTGTTTGATTCGAGCAACACAGTTTGCATAACCTTTGCGGTCTTCTTTCAAAAGTCGCGTCAGCCATTCAAGGACAGGAGCTTCCCCTTCTTCTTCCTGGTAGAAAACAACACGGGTTTCAGGCACAGCATACCCTCTAAATATATCAATATTGTTATATTAGGGCAACAAAGGAAACGAGACGCGCGGGCTATATGACGTTTCTCCTTAATTGAAAATCTAACTTCGTTACAAAAATGCCAATTATTAAAGTTACGGATGACGAAGTTTTAGTTGCACTTTACACTAAGTAAGTTCTACTATCTACAAGTTTAAAAAATCAGAAGTAAATATTAAATAATAATTGGCACTATATATGAATGCTGACGAGTCAATTTTAAATTTAGAGAAGGTTGATTTAAAAAATAAACATTTGTTACCCGAATATTCAGGCATTTATTATGTATTAGATGAAAACAATATAGTATGGTACATAGGAAAAGCAAAAAATCTTAAAAAGAGATGGAATGGGAAAGCGCACCATAGGCTTTACCAATTATCATCACAAGGTAGAAAAAAGTTTTATATCCACTACAAGAAGTTAAGCGAAATCAACCTAGATGAAGAAGAAAAAAAATTAATAGCACAGTACAGACCGCATCTTAATAGCAGTCCAGTAAAGAAAAAAAAGGTTTTACCTGCTGAAAATCTATTAAGAGAAACAATACTCAAATTACCAGAATTTTTAGTAATTTTAGGTATAGAGCCACCCAGACAGATAAATAAAAATTCCATCACACCTGACTGGTGGTTAAAAAAGAAATTAGCAGGACTACAAATTATTCATCTTGTGCTTGATTGGGAAAAGCTAAGAGAGTTCGCCGAACAAGATATAGAAATATCTAGTGGTATATTAGGTTATGTATTTGGGACTAGAAAAGCTTATTCTAACCTTTGGGAAGCACCACACAAGGAATATGTAAGAAGATACGGTGTAGTCCAGTGCAGGATTTTGGTAAATGGGTATGTTATTGAAGTCAGTGTTTTAGATAAAGTTAGTCAGCTTTTAACTAAAACTAGAATGGGGACTTTAGCTGGTGAGCCAATAAAAATTGTAGAAGCAGATATATTAGATAAAATCAAAGCAGACCTAAAAATTCCCATTCCAAAAGATTTTGTCAATAAAATACAACCTTACTTGCAAGACCCCATAAATTTAGTTTTTAATGATTATATAGATAGAGAAACTCTAGGAAAGCAAATATACAGAATAAAAGAAGAATATAAGCAAGGTCTTAGAGGAGTTGGTAGTAGAATTGCCAAACGAATTTCTAAAGGTGAATCCAATGGCTCATAAATCGCCAGCAACGTCACCAATGACTGGACTGTGCAAGAGAGTGTCAAGGTTAATCTGCGAAGGTTAGTCAAGCGTCTGCTGCGGAAATATTTAAGGGTGCATTACTACAGTGAATTAGTTGCTTTCTAAAAGCAAATATCTTGTTTATCTAGTTTATCCTGTAATTTTATTATTACGTTAGATGTAAATTTTAAGTCAAATGCCATAGTATCTAAAGTTTTATATGGTTTGATAGCTCGAAGCTTGATGAGTCTATCAATAGTAGCCTGTTTAATACCAGTACCTTTAAAAGCAGCCGTCAATTCATGTTTAGTTGCAGTGTTAATATTGGTAGATTTTTTTAGATTATTTCCATTTATACTAGAATTACTAAAAATCCAGTTGGGTGTTTTAGCGTTATTTAAAACTTGTTCTATTATAGGGGTTGAGCCAATTATAGTATCATTATTAGTAGCGCTAACAACTGTCGATACAATTTTATCTGATTTGAGAAAATGAATATTTCTAAGGTCTAACTTTCTTTGCAAGAGAGGTGGACAAATAGGAGCAATCATAAAAGCTAAATCAGTTGGTGTTCCATCAGAATTAGATGGATTAAATTTGACATCATTTAACCATTGAGTAAATGTATTAAAGTGACTGCTCAACATCTCATAATTTTTAGCTTCGCCAAAGGCTCTAGCAACAGTATTGCCATTATGTAGTAATTCTACATAGCAATCAAAGGCATGACCCGCTATTACAGTAGTAGTTGAAACATTTGACAAAGTGTAAGCTGTTTTACTTAAAAAATTAGCCCACTGTTGTCTACATTCTGCCTCAACTAAATTACGCGCATCTCCTTCAAAAACCTGCTCAGGTGCTTCTTGAAAGTATTTTTCATGGATTTCTAGTATGGCATTACCATAGTTTCGGCAGAATTCCCTTAATGTATTGGTAGAACTTATCGATATATTTTTTATTTCTTGCCAGGCTTGATTAAAGTTTTTATAACCGCTATAAGCTCCTTGAATCCGATTCTCAATCTTTTCTCTAATTACTTCAAATTCATTGCTATACCCCTTGTTTAAATTTATAGCTGAATCACCAATAAGACTTTGAATGACAGAATCTTCTGCTATAAAACTTCCTACGTTATCAGAAGTGCCTACTAAATACATCAATAGACGAATTTTTGAACTAAATACTTGAAAAGCTCCTCTGATTAATTGCTTTAACACTAATCTAGTCTCTTGAATTTCCTTTGGGAATTCTGCTAAAGCATCTAACTCATCTGCAAGGTAGACAAAACTGAATCTAGGGTCTACTTGGGAGACTTCGGAAATGACATAAAAAAAGAATTGTTCAAATCCGTCTACACTTTCAGTAATATACTTTTTAAATTTGCTACGAAATGGCATTAATGCCTTGGCAGTTTTTAATTGAGAAACTTCATTACTTTCCAAGTAATCACCGAGAATATTTTCAGCTATAACTCTAACTGAATTAGATAAATTTTGATTGTGTAACAACTCCCAAAAGGTATCAGCCAGAATATGGCAATAAAATTTGACACCAAAATTAGGGCCAAGTGGTATGTCAGAAAGCTGAAATTGAACAACTATTGAATGATTTAAAAAAGTTGGTTTAGTTCTAGTTAATTCATTTAGATAAGTTAAAAGTGAAGTCTTACCACTACCAACTAAGGCAGCAACAAATCTAAAAGTAAAAAAACCATCATCGAATGTATGTCTGAGATCGTCTTCAAGTAGCTGAGTTATGTTAGCTATTTGCCGTCCAGATAAACTTCGAGCTGTTGAACCTTCTCCGTCACTTCCTGGTTGTCTAATAACACGTTCAATTCTAATATCTTCAATGAATCCAGTTCCTGACTTAACTTGTTGGAGAAAGCTTTTTATATATCTTTTTTTTCCTGCATCTTCTGGCATTGATTATTCAGCCCATTGGATTAATTCTTCATCCTTTTCGGTAACAGTGAAAACTTTACCGTTTGATTTTAGTTTCTCAAAATACTTATCTAACAAGGTTTGAGAGATTGGGTTATTTTCAGAAAATTTCTGACGAATGACTCGACTATAAATAGCTACAACTCCAAGCAATTCTTGACGTTTCCTTTCTTCAAAATAGAGTGCCTTAAATTTTTCTACATAAGTATCAAAGTCCATATCTTCGCTCTGGGAGGAGGAATTATGAGAATCATAAGATACTTGTTGAAGATACTCTAGAAGAATATTTATAACTTTAGGCCCTTTTACAGAGTCAAATCGATACTTAGTATTTTGAAGGTTTAAAGCTAATATTTTCTTACCTAAAGTAGTAAGTGAAAGCCGATTTTTTTTAGGCGATTCAATTAATTTCTGCTCAATTAGAGCTTCATAGCTCTGTTCTGCTTCTTGTTGTAGTTCTTTAGAAAGATAAGACTTAACAACACTTTTAGTTACTGTATCCCCATTTGAATAAGCGTGAGCGTAAAACAAATAAAGTAGTTGTACTGTTGAAAGCTGACTCATAAATACTTTGACCTTCTCAATTTAATTATGAGAAAAGATAATTAATTCTGCTTCAAAAATTGTTTTTTTAAAACAGAGCTATTTAATAACTCCCCGTATAATATATATAATTTTTAGTACTGTCGTCAGTACAATCACGACTAATAACCATAACACGACTCATAGACGAGGCGATCACCCTGTTACGGCTGATCGCCGAGATATGTGTAAATTGAGATACGTGTAAATAAATATTGCAGACTACGCTTGATTGATTTACTAACTTGCCCAAAAATGATATTGGACGAATCAGAATTTTGCAGGATAAAACCAAGTTTTCATCAGTTTTAGTCGGTTGCTAAAAGTTCTTCTTTTCTTTTTTCTAATTCAGATATTTTTCGGTTCAAACTTCGGATTTCTGTATTGATTTTTGATAATTCAGCTTTGCACTTTTGAGTTTTTAAATAATCCGACCCATATTTTTCAATGATAAAATCTTCTACCTCATTCCTTAAGAGTTTGAAGCAGGGATTTCCATATAAAGTATTGTGCCGATATTGCAATTTTCCTGATTTGATAGCCTCAAGAATTTCTGCTAGATCAAGGTTAAATTCTTTTTGGGCTGTTTTATCGCTCAGAGTAGCTCCCTTTTGCCCCCAAGGGGAATTGTCTTCTTCATGATTCATATTTGACTTAGTTTAAAGAACATTGAACGAGATGCTCCCATTCCAACAGGTACTAAATGTATTAAAACATCTCGAACTTACTTTTATCCGGCGAAAGGTTTTAAATCAATTCTGATATTGAGTCGCTCATCTGCTTTTGTAAACGCTGGCGGTTATCGTCGTACTTCAAAACAGTTTGCACTTGAGCGTGTCTGCTGAATCGCTGAGTAGCACGGTAGTTGCCATTGTTCAGATCCAATACTGTAGTAATCGCACTGTGGCGGACACGATGTGGTGACATCTTCTTAGTAATTCCGGCTTGCTTGCATAGCCCATCCACCAGTCGCCTGATTGCCTCCCCGGTTAATCTCGCTCCATTCTTGTGGTAAGCCAGCACAGTGAAAAGCGCTTCATTACTACGTTTCTTCTTACTGGCTTTGATCCAACCGGAGATTGCGTCGGTGGTTCTTTCCGATAGGTCAATAACTTCCTTCTGGCTACCCTTACCTTTACCCAAAATTTCAAGAGTTTTCTCTTTGGCGTTAAAGTCAAGCACATTCAAATTGACTATCTCCTGACGACGCAAGCCATTATCCCAAAGTAACCGCATAATGGCATAATCACGCTTGCCCTTAAGGGTGTTGTTGTCAACTAAGGCTATGACTAGGGCATAGTCCTCGGCTGGAATGCCCATTGTGTCACGGTAGGTTTCGACCTTTTCACCTTTGACATCATCTAAAGAGAAATTGCACACACCCAGCCGTCGCCCCATCTCAACCATTGACTTGATAGCACTCAAGCGACGATTCACCGTAGCTTCAGCCAGTTTTTTCTTAATCAGGTGCGCCTTGTACTTGAGAACCACAGCGACGGCGTGACGCTGTTCCAGGTGAAGAAACTCTAGAACTAAGTCCCGGCTGGGTTCTTTCTTAACAACGAACAGAAAAAAATCTTTCAGGTCTTTTTGGTACTCGCGCTTGGTGTTGAGCGATCGTTTATCGCCAATCAACTGCTGGATAACATCGGGGTCATTTTCTAGAGAAAAATCCTCACCGATCGCCAAGGAGAGTGAGTTTTCTAGAACACTAAGATTTTCGGGGTGGATCGGTGTCATTGGTTAGTCAGCAGCTGATTGGGCAGCGTCAGTTTAACGCTATTTCAACATCTTAGTTGTTAAGAGGGTGTTTATTACTCTAAGTGGTGCGAAAAATCCTATTGTCGCACTATTTGTCAAAGCAGCTGGAGAAGGGGGTTAGGGAGTTATTGTCAGTTGATTGACAATGTTCAGAGGGCGATGAAGAGAAATTAAATGACTTTCAAGTGTAAGCACGGACGATCTCTGTACGTGATTTGACGGTAAATGAACAGAGAGTTAACAAAGCGCGAACACCATCATCCATCTTTCGGGGTTAGGGTGTAAGAACGCGTGTTGATCAGAGGTAGGAATTCAAATTTTTGATATCAATATTGCTATCAAAAGGAAATTCACCGGAATGTCGATAGTCATAAGCAATAGCAGCTTGTATTCCAGTGGGGTCAAAGTTTTGCGGTAGTGAGCATTGACTGCTACTTTGGGCTTGATTCCGGGCAATATTTATATGTAGGGTTGCACAAAAACTACTGAGTGTTAACTCAGTAGTATCGATTACACAACTGTTGACGATAAATTTGATGAATATCTCTAGCTCAGAAATGGATTTAGCATCTTTAGCTGCACGGATAGAACAGTTGGAAGCGGAGCAAAATCTGCGAAGGAAAAATATTGTCTGGCTAAAAAACTATTTTGATGCTTTGAAACAGGAGTTCCAAGACAGACCTGAGTTACAGCAGATTCAATGTATGGAAGAGGCGATCTTGCAGTTAACTGCACAAGTTGCTGAATTGCAACAGCACTTCAATCATTCGCCTACACCTAGTTTGATCAACAGTTTGGATAATTTAAATAATAACGATGTTACGGGAACAACTACTGAGAAAGCAAATATTGATGATGACGAAATAGTAAAAAAGTTTTTTGAAAGGGTTGAGCAGCAAAAAGAAACACCAGTATTGACAGAGACAGCTACTATTATCGAAAATGCTAGCCTTACCGAAACAGAGCAAGATAATCTAATTAATATAGCTGAAGAACAGGCTCAAAATAGCAGAGCTTTTAACGAGCAAGACTTCAAGATTGAGAGAATGATGTGGCTAGCCAATAGAATTTATGCAGCCGAGGAGTCAGTCCAGGAAATACCTATTAACTCTGAAGAATTCTTCAGGTTATATGATGCTAGAGAACGTGATTTTAGTGAGAGGAATCTGAGGAGAATAAATTTGAATGGGAAAAATTTCAGCAGCCTGAATTTTAGTAAAGCAAATCTAGCTGAATCAAATCTTAGTGAGGTAAATTTATCTAGTACAAAGTTGAATGAAACCAACTTAGATGGTGCTAACCTTCAGAAAATAAAACTTAATTCTGTAAACCTAGAAAAAGCAACCCTAAAAAAAGCTAATCTCAGTGGAGCTTATATTTATGATATCAATCTAAGCGGAGCCAACTTAAGTGGAGCCAACTTAAGTGGAGCTAACTTGAGAAAAGCAAAGCTAAATGGTTCTGACTTGAGTAATGCTAATTTGAGTAATGCTAATCTTTTGGAAGCTAACCTTGAAGGTGCAAACCTAACTGGAGCTAATCTAGAACAAGCGATTTACAATGAAAATACTGTCTTTCCTAAAGATTTTGTTTCTGAAAAAAATGCCTATTTGATAGCTCCAGGTTCATCATTGACAAATGCTAATTTAGCTGGTGCTGATTTAAAACAAGTTAACTTAACTGGAGCAAACTTAAAATGGGCAAACATCAACTCAGCAAACCTGGAAAGTGCGGATTTAAGTGAAGCTAACTTAAGTGGTGCGAATCTAACTAGGGCAAATCTTTGCAATACAAAACTAATTCAAACGGATATGAGTGGAGCAAAATTGAGTGAGACAAAGCTAACTGGTGCTAACTTAACTGCTGCCAACCTCAATACAGCCAACCTGATACAAGCAGACTTACAATCCACTAATTTAACTGCTGCGGAATTGGGTGGTGCAAATCTGAAAAACTCAAAATTTAATGGTTCCACAAATCTTAGCGGTGCTAATCTCAGTGGTGTAAATTTAGTTGGTGTCAGCATTTACGGCAACCTGAGTGGAGCAAATTTGAGTAAAGCAAATCTCTGTGGCGCACATCTACATGCACTTAACCTGACTGCTGCTAACCTAATTGGAGCAGACTTGCGAGGGGCAAACTTGAATCATGCAAAGCTAGAAAAAGCCAATCTAAAAGATGCAAACTTAAGTGGAGCTACCTTGGAAAATGCAAAGCTCACTGGTGCGATCATGCCGGATGGAACAACTCATGAGTAGCTTTATCGTATACCTAATAGCATAAAAAAGTATTACAATTACTAAATATTAATATTACATCTATATACAATTATAGATTCCTGCTCTCTAGTAAACTCAATCTCATTTTCATTGGTTATAGATGATCCATAAGCAGAACGCCTCGACCAGCGCGTAACAATAAGGCACAGGTTATACTCCCGCATCAGCATTTCAAGAAAATCCTTGGATAAAAGAAGACGATTTCCATGTCCAACCTGTTTTCTTCTGCTATAACCAACTTCAAAACCATCGCACCAATAAATTAGTTTTTGAGCATAATTTCCCTTGAATACGAGATTTAAGTTATTGGAGTTATCCCATAACAACTCGTATCGTCGAATCCACTCACCCGTGATACTTGCAAGCATGGATCTTGTGAAATGCCACCAATGTCCCCAATGAATAGAAACTAACGGGAGCGTTTCAAATGGATCATGGCTGATACGAGTTCGACTTTGCTCAAGACAAGAGCGTGCTTCGTTAATTGTCAGTGAATAGTACGGTGGTTCTGGAGCGAGTTGTAGAATTGCCTCGCCTGATTCTACTGTCCAATCCCCCCTAAGAATCGTATCAGCAAGCGTATGTGAGGCAAGAAAAGATGTGGAAAGTCGCTTTTCAACTATTCGGCCAGCTTGCTGATAGTATTCATCCACCACAGCAATCCAAGAATCTTCTAGAAATTCCTCTTTCCGTACCTCTTCCTCTTCAAAATTTAGCCAAGCTTGAGTTTCTGCTGTTAGTTCTTGACCTTTGTCAACAAAAGGCACGGATACATCACTTGGTTTTGGATGTATTTCATTAAATGGAAACCAAGGCTCGTAGAGACGTATAAGCGCATCGATTGCCATTTCTGCGAATGGGTTAACTACATTCTCTCGAAGCTCTCGTTCAATAACCCGATTAAATGCGTGCCAAACATAATAGTCATCATAGGTTTCAAAAGGTATACAATCATTATTTATATTGCTGCAATAAGCTTGACCCCGCTCGTTAAACTCTTGTTTAGCTATCTCAGGATCATAGCCCATCACCTCTATTTCTTGCTCAATTTGCCAGTGCAGCTTGTCTAAATCAAAATCTAAACCTCGACAAATTTTGTTAATCGTTTCACGTATTGACCTTGCTGTTCTTGCTAGCGTTTGCGTTTGGAAATAAGGAGATGGTCTCAAGGTGTCAGGAAGCATTACGAGACCTGTACCTGTAATACGAGGACGTAGAGACTCCAATTTTTCAAGAATTATTGTGTTATCTTCAAAATGGTTAGCAATTGCTTCGAGAGTTTTTTTGAGATAGTAAACTCTTTCAGCATGAGGTGTATCTAGGGCAGCTATTAACGTATTAACATGATCAATCAGCATATCTGGTCTATCCAATGCTATAGACGCAATGACTAAAGCTGATTGTGTATTCAATGTATAATCTTCATGTTGGAGCAAACTAATCAGCCAGGTGATAGCTAAAGTAGGCTCAAATAGAGCAAAATCTTTTAACAGATGAACAAAATGTTGACGGCAATGAAGCAATGGTGCTGACCATGCGTGTTCAATAAGTCTTTGTGCAATCTCTTCAAAACTGCTGATTTGATAATTTGGTTCCCGCAACCATTCATAAGGACTGGGAGAAATTGTTGGAAGGTGATCAAATTGATTTTGAATGAATTCATGAAAAGCGTTATAGATATCAATCGCACTATGACGATAGTTTTCTCCAAGGGCTAAAGCTCCCTTCAGAAATAATAAGAAAGTGGTTTCTCCACCCCAAGAATAGTCTCTAAGATGACGCTCAATGAACTCAAATAATGTGTTAAATGCTTGAGCCGGATTAATTTCCGCAAGTTGCTTAAATTCATCCATCTGGGGATTCCATAACTCAAACTTGTTTTTAATCATGAAGGCTTCTTTATAGTATTGAGCAGCTCTATCAGGACGACCAAAGTTTAAGTATCCTCTTGCTAATAAACGATAGCCCTCCTTCGCTATTTCATCATTATTTTGTAGATAATTAGCAAGCCGATCCAGGTCAGAAATTCCTCTGGCTTGGTGAACTAATTGCTCAATCGCCTGTTGAAAGAGAGACCTAAAACGGTAAGCACTATATTTTTCAAAAAGCTGCTCAATACCTTGAGAAAAAGTTTCAAAAGATGCTGATAGTTTCTTAGCTAACGTGTAAATTGGAATTTCCTCTCCGTCCAATTCTACACAGGCAGGTATTTCAAAATCTGCATTAGATGTGTTTTTATCAGTTTTTGGATAAGTTGAGCAGGTTTGTATTGTAAGCAGGTTAGTTTCTAAAGCATATTTATTGAAACTTTCAACAAAAAAAAGACGTTCTGTAGGTGGAATTTCTGTAAGAAGGAATTGTCTAATACGCTTTGCTATCCAATGAACTATATTTTGATTGCCTTGCTCCACTGCGGCTTGCAAGAGGTGAAATCTTGCATAAAATTCGTCTTTATAGCTATCATCGCCAGATCCATCCTCATGAATCAGCTCGGATAAAGTATAGGCTAGTACGAGATTACTGCCATCATAGGAACGGAGAAAACTTGCTAGAACATCTGAAAATTTCCATTCATCTACATGGTTGTAGTATGTCAATAACAATTCTCTAGCAATTTCAGAATTGAAACGTAGAACTGTATTATAAAGATTTATCGGGAACCATCTTATTCCTTTGCCATCTTCTGTAACTTTTGGCATTAAGAGATTCCATTCAGCGATATCTGCAACACGTTGTTGAAGCAGTTCTGGCTGTAAACTGTTCACTTCTTCCAAAGCTTCGATTAATAGACCCACTGTAGAATCTTTTCGATAACCGTACCCCCTCAGTGCCAGAACTGCTTCTTGCAGCCAAGAACGACCAAGGTTGAAGTGACCACACTGACAGGCAAGTTCTGCGAGCGAAAGTAGCTCTTTTGTTCGATGTTCAGTTATGAATTCAGTATTAAAGACATGATTATGAATTTCTATTAGCAGACTTTGTAAATATCCTCGCACCTCGGAGAAAGCTGACAGTACTTGCAAGCCTAAGATTTTGGGAATACAGAAAGTTTTCCCTTCAAAAGCATAGAGGAAACGCTGAAGTAGAAGATTGATTTCACCTCTGCCGATTAAATATCGATTGACTAATTCTTTAAGGAATGAAGGTAAATCTCCTTTAATCACATCTTGAATCTCGAATATACGCTCTCCCTGGCGACGCTCATGTTCAGCAAAATAAGTTAACGCAGAAAGGATGTTTTCTGGCTGGTTCTTGCTTGTAGAAACTGCATAGCAAACTCGATAATAAGCAGCAATTGAAGAGTCGCTAGTTCTGAGAAAATTGTCTAAAACTTGTAACTCGTTGTATCGACCTAGATATTCAAGCCCTGCTACGTAGGCTCGAAATACTTCAAATTCTTGGGATTTTAGTGAAAAACTACTCTCTCGCTCAAGTTGAGGATGTAGAATGATGCTTTCAAGAAGTTCCTCTACAGTATCCGCACCAAGATCATACTGTGCCACATGACCAGCCAATAGTATACGTTCGTCCTGTTTTTGAATATGACGGACAGCTTTACGAATATGATAGGCAACTGTATCCGGTCTGAACTCTGTCTCTAATTTAATGGTTTCGAGCAACCACCTATCCATACGCGCTTCCCATCCTGGTTGTAGTGGAAGAAGCTTTCTTAATGTGCGTAGAACATCCCAACGCTTAAAAGTGTAGAGATTTTTGAGTGCTTTCGGTAAAAAAGCAGTGCCTAAATCTACACGACCATAAGGCAAGCTGGTATCCGGTTCAGGTTCTTCCCCAATCCACTGGGCGAGTGTTACAGCAGCATGGGGAACATAAATTGAAATTAGCTCACCAACAGCAACAGTATAATCTCCTCTTTCAATCTGTCTAGGTAGTTTTTCTAGAAAATCTTGTGCAAGCACACGACCAAATTCATATTCACCCCGTTCAGCAAGATGCACAATGATTCGGGCTGTCTCAGTTGAAAGATCATAAACCTCACGCTCTTGTGCAAATGCAGCTAACGCATCGTTAATCTCCCCCATTGAAAGTAAAGTTCGCCATAATTGTGACCGATCTAGATAATGTTCAAGTCTTTCCTGAGTATGTGATAGGAGAGCAGCAGTACGAGCAGTTACTACTAAGTTACGTTCACTAATAGCAGCACGAGCAGTAGCTTGCAAAGCTTCAATAATTTCAGCACGGGGACGACCACGACGAATAGCGTCTGAAATATAACTTTGTCCATAGTTTTCCATTAAATAACTGTAAACTTTAGCAGCTTCAGCATAACGATGAGCATACATGAACCATAAAAGCTGGTTTCGCTGCTTATCAAGGTAAGAAAAAAGAATGCTTTCATCTAACTGTTGCAACTGCCCAGGTGTTAATTTTGTGCGAATAAAATCGCGAAAACTATTATGAAAAACTCGGCAGCCCGCATCAGAAACTTGCATGAGGTGTTTCATACGATTGAAGAGAGGTTCACCTTCAAAGGCATCATTGACCTCAGCCATACTAAGAAGGTCTGAAATTTGCACACGAAAATGTAACCTTGCTGCTAAACCACATAGTTTTTTCAACTCAGGCTGTCTACTAAATTCACTCCAGAGAGCAATGTAGTAAGAATTAATATCACCTTCGTAAGGGGGCAACTTCTCGACTAGATTGTCGTATTCTTCAACCGGAACCTGCTTAAGTCTCTCAGCGATAAAATATAAATAGAGAGGTAATCCCTCACTACGTTTATGAATTACATCAATAGTATTTTGCCTTGGGCGAGACGATGTATCAAAGTAACGATTCAAAAAATAGCCAGTTTGCTGAATCTCAAATAATGGGATACTAACTAATGCTTCTCGGCATTGCTCCTCAATAACTGAAGGTAAATATTCTGTAGATTGAGTTCCAATTAAACAAATTACTCCTGCTGGCAACCGTACAGGTAAAACATTTAGCAGTTTTTGCGTTTTCTCAATTTCTGCTCGCCCCACATGATCAATTCCGTCAACAATCATCAGCAGTTGCTGTCCCCGGAGCTTGAAGTGACTACCAAGCAATGTCAGTAACTCATTAAAGCGTGATTCACTATAGTCATACTGTCTCTCTTCAGGAATCAGATCGCGAAACTCCTGACAAAGTTGTTCAATCATGGATTTAAGAAAGGCTTGTGCAGTGACACGCTCACGCTCAAAAGGATCATTTACCTTTGCAAAGGCGTAGTACCGTATAATTGGTTGACCTCTGCGTCGCAATTCATCAGTAAATCGTGTAATGAATGTAGATTTACCACTTCCAGGAGTACCTACAATAGCTGTATAAGTGGATTCGTCACGAAATAAAACTTTCAGAACTTCCTGTTCAAAACCTGGTCGTGCGACATACGTTTTAAGATCAATAGGAAATCTTTGTGGAAGGGTGCTGTTATCAATTTGTAGAGCTTCAAGAATCTCGTCTCGGTAAATTGGTCGTGATCTTCTTTCCAAATACCATCGTTCAGCATGAGCTAAAAACCTACCATATACTCCAGAAGAAGTCAGACCAAATCGCCTCTGTAGCCAGTCGAAGCGGATAACTTCATCCAACTCCTCTTCATTAGGTTGGCGCAAATCGTATCTAAGAGAACTGAGAAAAGAAACCAATTCATCATCAGACAGCTGGATTTCTTCCTGTATTTTTTTCTGTAGTTGTTTCCTTTTCTGTTTCTGCCAAGTATTTACAACAAATTCATCTTTGAAGCGGCCACCTTCTAAGAACAAAGCGAGTTCTGCACCAGCCGCTCGATTGGTGAAGATGCGAATAATAATTGTCTTTCCAGCGTTCTGAAGTGAGTGCCAAACTTTGGCTAATTTAGCCAAACTAATATGTAAATCTGCATATTGATCTACAAGTTCCGCAGCAGGAAAATCAATTTCAAGCAAAGCATGTGGATTCATTGCGTGCTTTGCTTGGAAACACTCAATTCTATCCCTGTACTCAATAATAACATCATCAGCAGGAGCAAATGAGCTATCTTCATGTCTTACGTGTTCTATGCTTGAATCTGACAGCATCTTCAAGCAGGAGAGTGCAAATAATCGCAACTCGTAGGCATTACCAATACGGGCAGGCGCACTGATTTTTCGTGGTAATAAATCTTTGGTCATGTTCGGGATCATCAAAAGGCACGTTGACATTGAGCCGAGATAGAAGCAAGTTCAGCAAGATAGGTTAAAAAAACTTGCTATATGATGTATGGACTGTAAAAATGTTTATCCTGTCATAGCCTAAATTGCACTGTGAGCGCACCATCACCTTTTTCTAGAAGTAATGGTTATAACCCAATAGTTACAATTTTCAGCGTTTTTTTTCTAATCTTTTAATGATAACTGGCTATTTATCGGCTGAAAAATTATTGGTGCTTCTGCCGTGGTTGTCCGTGCTGCCGTAGCAGTGCCGTAGGTTACGACCTTTGCAGGGTATGGATTGCCGTGATTGTGCCGTATGCCGTAGACACCCATTACAGCCCGTAAAACAGACCTGATTCTCACCACGGCATTACGGCATTACCTTCACCAATCAGGCAGGGAGTAGCTATCATTCCCATCAGGATTTACCTTCTCAGTCTTAACTAATTCAGCTAAACCATCAATTAATTCTGATTCTGAATAGCCGGATAACCTATCTGCCTTCTTCAAATCACGTAATGTTTTTGGTGTTTTAGACTTCACATTCTGGAAGTATTCATAAATCTTTTTCGCTACTTCAGATAATGGCTTTGAATGTCCATTGTGAGCAGCAGTTAAATTAAATTCCAAGTCAAATACTCTATCTAGATATTCCTGCTCCGAAGCAATCGAGTTGACTTTATTAGATAAGAGAGGCATTAATGCCACAACAAAACCACCAACGGAAGCAATCATAACTGGGCGGAGGTTTTGATAAGAGACTGCTTTAATATCCAAGTATTTAGATTTAATTTGCTCCCGCTCTTGCTTACCTGGAATAATGTCACCTCTATTTAAAATCAACTCCAGTACCCCATAAGATTCTTGTTCCCTTCCGTTCTTGATATACCTGTTACCTAACAACAATAGATTGAGACAAAGACGAGTTTGGGCATCCATCTTTTCAATGCCCAATGCTGCCAGATTAAAAGACTGTAGGGAAGCAATAAACTTAGTATTAAACTCTCTACCAATCAGTAAAACATCAAGTAATTTACCGCCATAATTCCAGTCGGAGTAATGCTTACTTAATTGGTCAGCAATCACTAACCAATCATCCAGAATTAGAATCAATGGCGGTAAGGATTCGCGTTTTGATTCTGGTAGCTGTTTTCTTAGTTTGTAGTTAAGATAAAAGCGGTCAATGACTTCTTTAGCTAGGTCTGGGTTTTCCCCGTCAAAGACAATTACCCTTTCTTTCTCCCGTAACCCGCAGAAACTATCATTCTTAGCACTAATTACCCAAATATCCGCGTTGGGGGAATCTGCAAGGATTTTCTCAATCAAATAATTGAGGGTGACTGATTTACCGCTTCCTGGTGCAGCGACTAAAGCAGTAGAGCTATCGGCTCTGGCTAGGGCTTGCAAAGTATTCAGGGCAAGAGCTTCTGATGGGTGAAGACTTTGGGCAGTATTTTGTTGTAATGTCTGCTGTTGAGAGCCGGTCACTTTATCGTCACCCCTGGCGATATCCTGCATTGACTGCCCCGGTAATGCTGCGGCGGGTTGTCCAGTTGCCTGTTGCAGTTGCACCCGTGCTTCGGCTTCTGCCTTTAACCTGACTTGCTCTTGAAATATGGCTAATTCTTCCGGTGTCATCTTTGATAATTGTGCTGCTCTTAGCCGTCGATTCTCTGACCATTGGTGAAACTCGTAGTCTAGCTGTGCGGTGTAACTTTCCTTGTGGAGTCTTAAACCTTCACGAAGCTTGCTGATTAACCAGTTGGCTTTTAGCTCATTCCTCAGTTCGGGTAACATCTGCATCAATCGCCATTCCCTAGCTTTAGACAATGCGAAAGCACCACCTGTGGCCACTACTGCGGCTAGACCCCAAAGCGGCTTATCTGGGTTACTTGGGGGAATAATTCTTAGACGGGTTGCCTTAGTTGGCAGAAAGCTATCACGTTGAAACTCCGGGTTAGCTGGGGCGTAAACAGGGGCATTAAACTCGTGAAGGGGCATAATGTACCGCAAGTCTTGTGTGCAGTACCGCAAACGGTTCACTGGGTTTTTTAGAGTTTGGGGGATAAAGCAATATTCAACCAAACTAGTTTGAGCGCCAGTAAATGACTTTGCCCCACAAATCAACCCGATGGCCGCCAGCACCCCTACAGTGATATTGTTCGCTCTTCCTGAACGCAAGTATGACTCGAATTGCTTACGTTTCATTGGTTTGTCCCCCTGACGATTGCTGCAATCACCAACAACACAAAAGCACCTACCCCAATCCACAGCCAAGGTATTTCACTCTTGGGAGTTGGCTTAACTTCGTAGGTTTTAACCTCCTGATAAAACCGTGTCTTACCTGTATTAGTTGCTTCTGACACTGCCCTATATTCATCAAAGGCAATCCACAACGAAGCTCCTACACTTGCGGTTTGGGCGGTCGCTACCAAAAAATCTTTGTCAATGTGGATTTGTCCGTCGTAGTGAAGCTTGGTCAGGGTATTGGCGAAGAATAGCCCCAGTACAATGCTGCCCAATGTGCCAGAAGCCATTGCCCCAATTCCAAGAGTTGTGAGTAGGCTGACTCCAGCATTGGCGGTGAACACTCCCAAGAATGTAGCCAGTGCTTTGTTTAGCAGTTGCTTGTTACTGAAGACATCACGGATGGACTGTTCTAGCCGTTCGCCGTCTTCATTCTCTGGGGTCGGTTTTTCTGAAGTAGTTTCACCCCAGAGCATTGGTGTGGACTGTTCACTGGTGTTTTGGAACTGTGATAATAAGGAATCAATTTCATTCATGTTTACCTCGCGTGGGTGAAACAGAAAAAGCCAGAGTTTTGGCTCACTACTGGCTTTCGACTTACCTATGGGTTAAATGCCCATGAAGTTGCGGAACCACTGCCCTACTCGGCTAATCCCAGCAGTGCGCGAGTAATTGGGCTTGGGTATGCGGTCAGTCTTGGCTTCACTACCGTTTGTCCACAGTGCGGTAGTTACGGCGTTTTCGTAAGCGCGATCTGCTGCATCTTGTGTTTCAGGCAGTTTGTTAGAAGCTTTGATTAAATCAACTTCATACTTAGCCAATGCCATAAGGTCTGCTGTGGCCCCAGATATCTGAATCAAGGATGAGCGTTGGGCGTGACGGGTAGCCTCGGCAGTGGTGGCGTTGACGTGTTCCGCCTGCATTTCGGTCATCTCATTTTTGAAACGCTGCTCTCCTGTCTTACTAGTGTTGATAGCTTTCAGGGTTTGCGTTCCGTGCTTCTGGGTCAGTTGCACCAGTTCGGCATAGGCTTGGTTTACATCCCCAGTTGTTTCGATAATCTTTCGGTATGCCTCCAAAGCTTTAGGCAGATTAGCCTTAGCGGTGTCAGACAGTCGCGCCATGTCTGCAATTTTGGTGATTACCGTTTGGTCGCCAAGGAGGGCTTTGTTGAAGTCCGATTCTGAGACATCAAACAGTCTGCCCATTGCTCCTAACGTACCGGGGGCATTGTTGTGAATATGGTTTTTGAGTTTTGCTGCTCCAAAATTACGCGCCATTTTACCTCCTAATAAGGGATGTAGTCATAGTCGATATTGCTGGATGATTGGGGCAACTTATCCCAGTAACCCATCTCTGAAAATCGGCTATAAATTCTCGTTGCTAGTTGCCGTATTGGATCATCAAAATCATCAGAGATTAAATCAAATCGCTTAGAGCCAAACGCTAAGATATTTGCAATATCCGGGTCAATACCGTTGCCCAAGAATTGACCAAATGCAGCAGAGTATGGATGGTCATCAATGGTTTCATGAGTTGCTAAGAATTCGGTTCCGGTGAGGGGTAAGTAAAGGCTGCAAAGAAAAATATTTATTTCGCGCTTCGTAGCTGTTGGGTTAAGAGCCTTAAATTGCTGGAGTTTCAAAGCATTATCAGTGAAAGAACAGCGCCCCCAATCATTGGGATTTCTATAATCTAGTGCCATTTGTTAGAATCCTTTTGTACTTTTCGTTTGCGGCGAGAGATACATACCAGAGTGGGGCGATTGCAATGATTGGTCGTCGGTGCAATCGCACCAGAGTCAGTTCTCACAAAACTCAACAAGTTCAAAAACCTCCCTCTGCACTTGGTTTTGGCTTAATTCTTTGCGTCTGCCTTTGGAGTCATTGAAAACGAAAGGGGCATTGACTCCACAATTAGAACGATGGCTGTAGCGCAGTTGTTGACCACGGAATTGGTACAGATGATTACGCTGTAAGGCTGTCATTGAAAGCATAAGCTTGTCCCTCAACTTGAGAGTAAAACTCGATATTTAGGATTGCTTCGTGAATCTCCATCAAGGCTTGAACGGCATCGCCCAGACGCAGGTCATTCGATGTACTGAACCGCTCGGAGGCTTCGATTTGCTTGTAATTGGGAGATGCTTGCACAAACCTTAGAGTCTGTTCACAACCGAGGATGATGGTCATTATTTCGGTAGTTGTTAGCGATGGTTGTGTGTTTTGGGTGTCTTGGTGGCTCATGACTTCTTCCCTTTCCTTTGAGCTTTTATCGGTGCGGTTGGCGCTTCTGGTTGACTCGGTTTCTGAAGTACATAGCTGATGGCCCCTGCACCTCCCACGGCTGCGGCGATGGTGAACATATTGTTACGACCGAAGTACTGCACTCCGAAATAGCCGAGGGCTAGAAAGCCAAGGGCAGCAACAGAGAATCCAAGTGTTTTGTTGATTTTCATGGCTAGAACATTGCAGCGAGATTGTTAACTAAATTTTTTTCGTCTTGTTGTTGGAGCTTAGAATCAGTCGGTTGTTCAGCTTGGAAGTTGTACCCATTTCGCTGGAATTCTAAAAGTAGGAAGTTAATCACCTCCCCGTAATCGTCTAAGTTCATTTGTTGTGCAAGCTTTTTTAGTAATGGGTGGTAGGGCTTACGAATCACTACCCGAATGCTTTCATTGCTGTTCATTCACACTCCTTAAATGAATCATCTTTGCTAATTGTTCAAGCCCAATCGCGTTTGCCCACACTGGGTTATCTGCTACCACGAACCCTTTAGCCTGAAGTGCTTCACTCACTGATGACAGTCGTGAGCCTCCCCCAGTAATTAAGCAGACATCTGCATTAATCTTCCAAGGGTGGATAAACTTGAATACTGGCGCTAGGGACTTTTGTACCCAAGGCGCTAACTCTTTTTGGTAGACATCTTGAAAACTGAACTGTTTGCCGTACCAAAAGGGCTTGTCAGTGCTTTCTAGTCCCTGGCGGATAAGGTGCGGCATTGCAATCTCGCCTACCAAGCGATTCTTAAAGTCTGGGTTGACCGAAATCATTCGGATCAACTCTTCCACACCGTTATCAAAAGTCTTTCGGTTAGCTAGATGTCCTTTGGAACCTATCAAAGTGGCAATAACTGTCCGATTCCCTATGTCAACAATTACGTTTTGTTTACTGGTGTTCAAGTTCTGGGCAAAGGCGGCGATCGCTGCGTGCCCTTCGTCGTAAACCTTCAAAACATGGATCTTGACCTCGGTGGGGCAAATCTTACCGCCAAACTTGACGACATGGCGGCCAGTGAGTGCTTCAATCAGCTGATCTTCTAAATCGCCTCTTTCGTGCAAAGATGCACAGATTACTAACTCAATCGAAGCTTTGTAAGGGTAGTAGGAAAGCACTGCTAGCAAATGTTTCAGCGATTGACTCACCTTTGCAGTAGCATCATCAGTAACCCGAAGATGGTTTTTCGGATTGGCATCGTAAGCTGCATAACCCGATAACCATTGCTTGTAGTCCAGTTTAGTTAGTGCATCACCCTCTAGGTACTCAACGTAACCTTCTGTGGGAGTCTCTGTAGGACGGTAGTAGCAATTCTCTAAATAACTGGGAAATCTTATCTGGCGGTCTGATGATACAAATTTAATACTGGAATTACCGAGGTCGTAACCAGCAACGATAGTGAGTGTACCTTTTTGCCCAGTGTTGGCATTTTCGGTATGAACTGCCAAATCTGTCATCGGAAAAATCCTCAAAATATTTAATTGACAAAGTTCTGAAATAGGCTTGCTGCTTTGGTTTTGACTATCTATGCAATGATGCGGTGGCACACTGGCACTTATCCCATCTAATGCAGGTTTGGTCATTCCGTGGCGTTTTTACCTTAATAGCACTATAGCACAAAAATTATAGTGCTATTAATTCATTTAATTGGATATGCTAATTATTTTGTGAAAATAGTAAAGTATTGCTAATTTGCTATAAAAATATTTTGCTATGAGTGATTCAAACAAGCAGGTTTTTGTACGATTTCGAGTAGAGGAAGAAAAGCGCGATCGCTTCAAAATAGCCTGTATACAGTTAAAAACAACTATGGATGAAGTGCTAAAAGGTCTTCTTGATAAATGGCTGGAAGAAAACAGTCCTGAGTCAACTAAAAATAAATAGCACTCTGACCATAGTGCTATAATCCTGACAACATTAGCAAAAAGCCCCCGGCTATAACCGAGAGCTTTTAGTTCTTAACAACGCCCTATCTTGGCGGATTCAGCGTTGTTTGTTCACTCATACCGGGAAGACCCGGATTTAATAAAATTTAATATGCTTAGACTACAAGTTTACAACGAACGTTACCGCAATTGCATCGGTAACATCGTCAGGGCGCATTGTATCTATATTACAGCATCAAAACAGTTGCTGTCAGAAATAAGTAATCACACGCTAACTAACTGCCTTCAATTCCTCGAAGACACTTGCTACACAGACAATACAGCGATTTTTGTACTAGCTAATTTTCAACAATTGAATCAAATCGGAGGTATTCGCTAATGTTGACCACACAACAAGCACTCGCCTCCTTTGATATTCGCAATTTTGTAGACCAGCTAGAACCAGCCAAAGAGAAAAATAAATACATCTGCCCAGCTTGCGGTGGGCATAACTTAGGCATCAACCCTAGTAATGGGAAATACCAGTGTTTTAATAACTGCCAATGCCCTGATATTAGAGAAGCAATCAAACCTTGGAGTGAGGTAGTAGAAGAGAACAAACTTGGTTACACGCAACAATTGGGACTCAAACCACTAAAAGCGAAAAAACCAGCAGCATTACCCAAGGTTTTAAACCTAGATCCATCAGAGTTAAGAATATGCAGGTTGAGGAGTGAAATCACCACACCACAACCCATAACACCCGATTTCGTCCCCAAGTCCGTCAGCTTCAAGCTATCAGATGATGGAGCCACACCGAAAGAATTAAAACAAATTACCGTTATTGAATACGACTATGGCAACGGGCGCAAATCGCACAGATTTGAATGCCCCTGTGCAGCCTTAGACAAAGGCAGAGTCAAAACCTTCTCAGTCAGCAGAATTGACCCCACAACCAATAAAGCTACATGGAAGAAAGAAGGTTATTGGCCTGCTTATAAACAGGACGAAGCGATCGAAATTATCAAATCCACAGATGGCATCCCGGTACTACTAGCCCATGAGGGGGAAAAGTGCGTAGAAGCTACCAGATTGTCAGGTTTAGCCAGCATTACTTGGGTAGGTAACTGCTCTGACGGTGACATCGGAAAATCATTGACCCAAATCAAGCATTCTACGGGTAAAGATTTTTTACTAGCTTATTGCGCGGATCATGATGAAACCGGATGGAAGAAGCAAGAGCGAATTAAAGAGGTTTGCGCCCAAGCCGGAGTAGCTTTTGTTGCCATCGACTTGCTTTTAATCAAACCGGATCTGCAAAATAAAGGAGATGTAGCAGATATTTTTGAATCGGGCATGACAGGCGATGAATTAGCGAATTTACTGTTAAAGCAGATAGAAGAAATTACAGCAGATGCTCAATCATCATCAGAAAATGTAGACTCAGTAGATGTTGCTACTTTCGACGACGATGAGCCGGACAGCACATTCCTGCAAAAAGGTTTTAACACCCTTTACCGCGATCGCAAATGGATTTGTGCAGATGGACTGCTGTATTGCTGGGATGGCTTGCACTACAAACACTCGCCTGATTCAGTTGAGCGTCCACGCATTACGAGTTATTGCAATTCGTATCAAGTTATTAAGAAAACTGGCAAGAACTTTGTCATTACCCACCCTTATGCCAAACCTAGCAAAGTTAAAGAGTTGCTGGAGTGGGTGAAGCTGCGAGTAGAAATTGACCCGCAATTACTTAATCCACCAGGGGTTAACTGTACTAATGGCGTGTTAGGTGTTGATTGGGCAGCCCCCAAACCAGAGCCAGTTTTAGAAGAACACGACCCAGATAAACACTTTTTTACATATCCGCCATTAGTCAAGTATGACCCCCAAGCAGACCCCAGACATTGCGATCGCTTACTGTCATGTTTAGACTCCCCTCAACAACAAGTTTTATTAAGAAACCTGGGGGCGAGTCTTGATCTAAAGGAAGTCCGCAAGCGTCGAGGACGGGAAACAAAGCTATTACTGGCCTGTGGATTGGGTTCAAATGGTAAAGATTCCATCCGGGAGGTAGTATCTATCATCTACGGTGAGCAAGGCATGACCAGCTGTTCCTTAGCTGACTTTGCTGCTTATGATGAAGGACGGAAATTTTCACTCTTTCCCCTGGTCAACAGTCGGGTAAATTGGGCTTCAGAGAATCCACAGACAGCACGACTAGATAAAATTCAATCGCTCAAACTCTTTGCCACTGGTAACGTCTTACACTCAGAGCGCAAGGGGAAAGACCATATCGAATTTAGCCCCGAAGGGATCGGTATCTTCAACTTGAATGAAACCCCGGCACTGCACGGCACAATTCAAGCAATTACTGACCGCATCGCAGCCCTAGTTTTTAGCAAAACATTTAAGTCAAATCCTGACCCAAACAACCCAAACGAGTTACTAGCAGATCCCAGATTCTCTTATGACTTGGATTTTGTGCGTGAGTGTGTGGCCCCAGCATTTTTAAATAAGATGATTGCTGGGCTACAGGCATTGATAGAAGAGGGGATTGACTATAGCTGTACTCAGCAAGCATTAGAGGATATTCAAGCCGAAAACTCTCACTTATTCCAATTTTCTAAAGATACAGGGCTGGGTTACAAGTCGGATGCCATCGTCACAGCATTTGACCTGTGGTCACGCCTAGAAAATTGGTACATCGACAACGGTACTTTGTCCTTTGATGAATCCAGCACTGGCAAGGTAAAAGCGATTTGGCAGGAACAGTCAAAGCCTAGTGATAAAACAGTTAAGGCCATCAACCAAGTCATAGCCAGATTTAAAACACTATTCCCCAAAGCCAAGTTAGTAACCGTCCCCCACCCATCCGGGAAACGGAAGTTACAGGCACTGCAAGGAATTAGTTTTAATGATGTGCCAATGTCAATAACTGACACACCCATAGCAATAAGCTCTAATTCCACAGCAGATCCACCCCAACTGCCACACCAAGAAATCCTTATAAATCAAGACTTCCACACCAACCACACCAGTTTAGGAGATTTAGAAAAAAAATCAACTACGGAATTAAACACCTCATCAAACATTGACTTAAACATTGAATTAAACACTGACTCGTCAGACCAAAATCAAATCACTCACACCAATGTTTCACCTGCTAATAAGGAGAATGACTCTAAATTGGTGTGGGTGGTGTGCGATAACGTGGCACCAAGCACTACAGCAGATTTAGGTGGTGTGTCAACTGCTGTGCCAGATGAGCTTATTGCTATGCCAAATAGCTTATTGACAATGGAAGTGGCAGAGGAGCAAGCGATCGATGATTTAGCAGGAGTCTGTCCACAAGGTGATGTGGCGGTGTTACAGCAAGAAACCAATATTCAACAGGAACAAGAGCCGAATGGTGACACCTGTGACACCCCCCTCAATGCAGGTGGAACGGATGAAGTTATCGCTAATGCTGAACTGATTAGGGAGAGCATTGAAGATCAGTCGTGGGAGATGATTGATGAACTGTTAGAAGAGTGGACTGATGAATTTAAATCTGCTGTTTGGAAAGAGTTGACACCAGAAGAACGCAAGACAGTTAAACAACTAAAGCGAGGTAACACCAATGAATGAGCCTGTTAATTCTCCACGAGTCTTAAAAATGCACCCGGAGATGGGATATTTGGCTGATGAACAGATGGATGCGGATCGTGAATGGTTTTTTCATCATCCCTTCGCTACCAAGTATTACCGCAAGCCTTTTGAATCGGAAGTAATAGAGTTTTGTGAACTTGAACCAGGACGAAAACTCAAAAAAATACTGGTAACAAAGGTGAGTGAAGGCGCAAGAGCTAGAACACCGATTTTTGAGAATACTTGATTAGATGGAAAACCATGAATATAGGGCTGCTAACAGCAATACCTGTCTCCATTAAAATCAATTTCGATTTGATGCCATTAAGAGAAATTTTCCTTATGCGTCAATAATCTCAACGTTCAGCTTGAGGATGATGTTAATAGTGCCCCATCATTCAAGGTTGGCTTACGCGTTGCGTCTGAAAATTTCCCTTTTTTGGGAAGTATAAAGTAGATAAGGAGAGCATTAAAGCACTCAGTTGAGCTTATGAAGCTGCGAGACTATCAGGAGATTTGTAAAGCGAAAATTGAAGCCAACTGGCGCAAAGGTAGTCATAAGCAATTAGCTGTGATGCCAACAGGCGCAGGCAAGACAGTTTTATTTGCTGCACTGGCTAGCGAATTCACTCGTAAAAACCAAGGAGTGTTAGTCGTAGCCCACCGAGAAGAACTAATTATCCAAGCTGCTGAGAAGCTGGCAGCAGCAACCGGCATTATTCCAGGAATCATCAAAGCTGGATATAAACCGAATGTTGATGCACCAATTCAAGTTGGCAGTATTCAAACTTTGGCACGTCGGAAAAAATATCCCGAAGCTAATTTAATCATCATAGATGAAGCACACCACGCGGCATCAAACAGCTATCGTCAATTGATTGCTCAGTATCCAGATGCCCAAATTTTAGGAGTGACCGCAACACCCCAAAGAATTGATGGTTATGGCTTTGAAGACTTGTTTGAAAAACTGGTTGTTGGTGCTACAACTGGGCAGTTGATAGCAGAGGGACACTTGTGTAAATTCAAAATGATTGGGGGTTTTGCCAAACTGGGATTGTTCACCCCAAAGGGTAGAGATTTTACAATCAAAGAATTAGAACGGGCTGCAACCAAGATAAAAGCTGAAGATGTAGTGAGGTGCTGGCAAGATTATTGTTTTGGGAAAAAAACCGTTGTCTTTGCAGTTAACGTGTCTCATAGTCAGGCGATAGCCGAACAGTTTCAAAAAAACGGCATAGCTGCGGAGCATCTCGATGGAGAAACACCCACGGGTGAACGTAAAGCGATTTTAGAAAGATTTAGAACAGGTTCAACGCAGATCATAAGCAACTGTGGGATATTAACCGAGGGCTTTGATTGCCCAGACATTGATGTGGTGCAATGTGCTAGACCTACAACTTCAATTAGCTTGTGGCTACAAATGCTTGGGCGTGCGCTGCGACCAGCGCCAGGTAAGGAGTATGCCATCTTAGTTGACCAGACTGACAATTGGTATAGGCTGGGTACACCTGACCAACATCGGCATTGGAGCCTCAAGCCAGAATCAGTAGATAAGAATTCGCCAGGAGTACGCAATTGTGGGTACTGCCATCACGTTTTCAAGCCGATGTCGGCAAGAATCACTAGCAAAATGGTCTGGAATCCTCAAAGCGAAACTTTTGAAACCCTCTTAACTACACCGTGCCCCAATTGCAGTAAACCTGTAACTTGGCAACTAATTTCTAGCAGTGATATTACCCCGAATCAGGAGAAGAAAGAGGAATTTGATCTAGAGGTGGAGTACCGCGAAATTCCTTCAGAATGTCGGTTCGAGATCCTTGAGCAGATAGTGAAAATTCGCAAATTAGGCAGTAGATTCAAGAATCTCCCAAACCGGGAAAAAAAGTTTATCCATTCGTTAACTGAACTGATCCATCAACAATCCGATATTCAGCTAGCAGAAATTAGAGTAGCACTAGATATTCTAGAAATTGGTTTTTCACTAAGAGAAATTTTGGCTCATGCGCTTTTAGTTCCCTTGTGCCAATTAGCGGCATATAACAATTGGTATCAGATAGAGAGGCTGATGAAGGGTAGGACGGAAGATATTAAAAAGCTGATCTGGGATATGTTACCTAAGCACTACCAGAAGAAAATACACCAGCTAAAAAAGGATCTTGCTGAAAAACCAACGCCATCAGCGATCTTATCCCAGGTAACTTTCAAAGTAGGTGATCTGGTAGCCGCCGCCGCGACTGATGATTTGAAATACTTGTGGCACGGTGTAGTCGAGGAGGTTTCGGACGACGGCTCAGAGGTGTTTGTCGAATGGCAGTCAAGCCAAGGAACAGCCACAAGTTCTTATGAGATACATGAGGCATCTTACTTGCGTCGGCTTTTTATCTAGAAGATTGTTGACCACTATCGTATTGAGGTGCGCGGTAGAGAGTTCGTCGAAAAAAAACTTCGTATACGAACTAAAAACTTACTCCAATGGCTCAATTTTGGCTTCTTTATGTATTATCAAAAATTGGCTCCCATTATGGCAAATTTATGGCACGCCAATGGCATCTCAATGGCAAATGAATGGAAGGAGTGAAAATTCATTTCTCAACTAATTATCACTATTGAGAATTAGGGTTAAAACTGGCAGAATTATGGCATACCAATGGCATGGGTATGGCACAGTAATGGCAAATCAATGGAAAATGCCAGAATTTCTGCATTTTCAAATGTCATAGTGATATTATGCTCCAGCCAAAAATTAATGTCATTTTCTGACGCACAGTACGCCATCTTTGGCGGAAAGTTTTTTGGAGCGAAAAATGATGATTTAAGTAAATTTCAAATCACTTTCATCAAAAAGAAGTACCAACCAGCTACATTAATACTACAAAAGGGGACTGTACAGTTCACTACTAGAACACTGACTATTAAAGACTCAATTCATCATCCTGCTCCTGCTCTTGCTGTTGCTGATGCTGTTGCCTTAACTGCTGCCTATAATCAATAAGCTGCTGATTCCAATCGTCAGCTTTGCACTTGAGCCGCTTGGACTGTGGCAGCAGTTCCTTAACAACTCGTGCAGCTGCATTGCCAGCATCGTCTGGATCAAAAGCCAACTGCACATTAGGAATATGCTGCAATTGCTCTACTGGTAAGCTTTTGGGATTATCTACCGCCATGTACAAAGTTCTATTGGGTGGCACGTCACCTCTAAGCTGATACTCCAGCATTCCAAAAGATATGGCATCGATGGGCGACTTGCACAGCACTAACCTTTCTGCTGGCGAAGTTGACTGTCCGCCTAAGTGAAAGTAAAACCAGCCCTCACGCCGCTTAGTCCCTTTCTCGTAACCCTTGAAAGTGTTGTTCTCGCCCCGTGTTCCCCGCAGGAATGCTCCTATTGCCTGGGGTTCTTCGCCAAGATTCCGCATGACGAACACAGCGTTTTGCTGATCATCAGCGTAAACTAATCCCCTTTTATGCAGAAGTTCCACAAAATTTTCAGGTATCCCCCGTTTCTGGGTGAGGTAGTTGGAGACAGAAGACCACTTGCTTTTTTCCTCAACAGGTAGCTGAAACGGGGTTCGTGGTTCTAACTGGATAATTTCAGCAGCCACTTCACGAGTTTTTGCGATCGCTGCTCGTTCTGCCCCAGCTTCGCCAAATCGCTCATGCAACCAGACGACCGCCTGCCGTAGATTGCACTGGTTGACGTGCATCACCAAGTCAATCGCACCGCCTGATCCCTTTTGTTGATCGGGGGCAAAGTCGTAGAATTTGGGCCCATCTATATTAATGATGTGTCCGTGACCCTTCCATTTTCCTTCCTCGTGGTGTAGCCCCAACTCCCAGGCGACATCCTTAACGGCCAAGTCGCGCAGTTGTTGGGTTTTCAATTCCAGCTCGCGCACAATTTCTTCTAGCCGTTGTCGTTCCTTCTCGCTGGCTCTTGCCCGTTGCTCTGCCCTTTCTAATCGCTCTTGCATGAAAGCCCGGTCAGCGAGTTGGTGGTTAATCGCTTGGAACTGGTCATCAGACTGAATCCTGGTTACATAACTACTAGCTGATTCAAAAGGCGTTGGCGCTAATTGGTTATTTGTAATCACTGCGGTGAGTGGTTCACTGTTAACCGCTTGGTAATATTCCTTTACTTTGGTGTGGGTTGCCTTACTGCCCTTGACCCCCCGTTCAATGCCCAAAGGAGCGAGTGCAGCAGCATAACTATCTTGGAGTTTGGATAACTTAATTCTTCCCTGTCCACCTCTGCCGCCGAACATCGCGTCATGACTGACTCTCCCGGTTTTTTCATTCAGTGGCACGATGTAGGCGTGAATGTGTGGGGTACTTTCATCTAAGTGGAGTTCTGCCCTGACGCACTTTGACCCATAGTTTTCCACTAGCCAGTCACGAGATGCTAAAGCCCATTGCTGCATCAGTGAATCAGACCACTGCCCAGAAAGAGATGGATTTAAGGGACGGAAATATTCAGGCGATGCCGAGAGAAACATTTCGGTGCATAACACCGCATCATGCCGAGGGCGATGCTTGAGGGTGGCAATCTTTTCTTTAACTATCTCTTCGAGTGCGCGTTCGTCTTCTCCCCCAATCAACCGGACATTCTCTTTAGTTGGATCTGCGTTGGGTGTTTCTCTATTCCTGGTAACATGGTCATCACTTCCGGCAACGTTGCCGAATGTTTTTAGTTTCTCAATTCTGAGAATTGTTAGTGGCGACATAAAAGATTTATGCTACAAATGCAGTACTTTGTAGTACGAAAAAGTCCCGCAGGGCGAACGACGGTTTCATGTCATGAGCGCAGCGAGAGATGGCGCAGCCACCCGCAGGGCATGAAACCATAGTGAGTATGGTATCACTTATACAAAACCCTGAAATCCACTTTTGGGGGAGAAATCGCGCTTACTGCCTGGTGCGAAAATACGCCCAAAAGCACCTTTAGGGGGTATAACGACAGTCGTTTGACAGTCATCGAGGTTTTGGACAATGACTGTCAAACGACTGTCATTTGGTACAGTAGAGGGATACTAGGGGTAGTTTACGGCGCATTTTGACAGTCATTGAAATTTGGTATCAATCAACACGATGCCTTACTCATAATCCCCTTTAATTCGGTAGGAATGCAGGACATGGAGCAACCTAATTTGGAAGTGCTTTCGATTAAGCGTAGTCACGACAGTAGCGATGGTCAGTTACTGCAATTTTTACGAGAGCGAGAGCGTAAAATGTCGGGCAGAGGTTTGACTAAAATTGTTTTGAGTACTTTAAGGATGTGCTGGGGGCCTTTTGTCCTGAAGCGTATTGGCACTGACAGCACCACTCTCAAGACTGCTGTGATTTACTCTATCTCACAGTTGGAATTACAGATTCACTTGCTCAAGCAGTTACTTGAGTAGACACTTGCTTTGATGGTGAGAGCGATTTGCAGTCTATCTCGAATGCTGGGTTGGCAAGTTGAAGTTAGGGAGAGGGATTTTTGAAGTATAAGTGCAGCACAGCCGTAATATAGAAAACCCGCCCGAAATTGGGCGAAAAAGTAGCTCCAAGCTAGTGGCAACAAGGATTATAGGCTTTTTGATGAGAAATAGCAGATGCTTTTGGCTTAGTGCAGACTAAGCCCAGGCTTAGTCTGCAACAACTTTTTTGAATGACTTACTGAAATTACTCAAACCCTAGAATTAGTCTAGGCTTAGTCTACGACTATCCTGGACTAAGCCTAGACTAAGCCAAAAGAAATTGTGATTGGATATACAATTTGGTGATTTCAAGACCACTAATTGCATAGACTTAGTGGTGATTATAAATGTGTAGCTAGTGTCCACTGCGCGCTTTTTGAGCGAAGAACTAGAGAAGAATCGCCGCATTTTTCAGAGGGGTGAATTCATCGGTGGCTTTTGTCGTGACTGTGTATTTGTTTTGTAGTTTTTTTTTGATGGCTGTTGCTTCGGCTTCTGCTTTTCATTTTTGGCTGTCAAAAACTTTCCGCCAAATATGGCGTACTGTGCGTCATCAAAAGATGGATTAGCAAGCTTTTAAGCTTTTAAGCGATTTTCAGGGTAATTGACCAATTATTGGGAGCAAATGGGAGACTTCTAACAAGTCTTGGGAACTGTTCGGATTTATTGGGAATTTTTGAGCTAATGAGAATTTTGTGAGTGGATGATGTAAAAGGTGTAAAAAGGTAAGAAAAAAATTGGAGATTTGAGAGATATTGGATAGATATTGGGAGATGTTGAATGTAGTTGGTGAGAATTGGGAAAATGGATGTTTTGTCGAGGTTTTCTCTCAGATGCACGAATTTAGTCAAATAAATCAAATAGTACCAAAACTGTAATATTTCTTGATAAATATATCAATAATCACGGTTTGGGCAGTTTGTCTTGAGAGTAATTATCAATTAGATAGACGAAAAAAGGGTCAAAAACAGGGGTAAATTTTTTTTGTGGATTTTGTTTCTTTAATGTAGAGTCTTGGTTCTGTTTCAAGTCGAATGCTCAACGTTCAATTTGTTTGTGATCAACTACGATAGTCAAGCGATCGCGTATCTTGTGGTCAACCTAATCCAAGATAAAATCAGG
>NZ_KV757722.1 GCF_001712795.1 Nostoc sp. KVJ20 | reverse complement strand
AACAAATAAATTATCCAATCTTGTGGGGTAGACATCTTGCCCGCCCCACAAGAATTTGTTGAGTATTTTTTATTTGGAAGTTCCTTAGTGCTATTCATTTTTTTTTGAAAATATCTTAAGTTCCCAACATCTGCAAGTTATGCAAAGTGGCATAAAGCCCTCCTTCTCGCAATAATTGATCATGGCTTCCCTGTTCGATTAATTCGCCACGCTTGAGAACAAAAATCCGGTCTACATTGCGAATTGTAGACAAGCGGTGAGCGATAATAATGGCGGTGCGTCTGAGTAAAAGCTGGTTTAATGCCTCTTGAACTAAAGCTTCTGTGCCAACATCCAAGCTAGCGGTAGCTTCATCTAGTACCAAAATTTGGGGACTGCGAATGGCAGCCCGCGCGAAGGCTAAAAGTTGCTTTTGACCACTAGAAATATTTGTCCCCCGTTCTCGAAGTTGAGTATCATAGCCTTCGGGTAGTTCTTCTATAAACTGGGCAATGTTGGTTTCTTCTGCTGCTTGTTGAATCTGTTCAATAGTATAGCCATCTCCTAAAGAAATGTTGCTTTTAACATCGCCAGCAAACAAAAATCCTTCTTGTAAAATTACTGCCATGTAGCGCCGCAGTTCTGCCTGTGGCACTTCCCGAATATCCACGCCATCTATGAGAATGCGTCCTTGGGTGGGTTCATAGAGGCGGCACAACAGCCGGATAATGGAAGTTTTACCCGCACCTGTAGGGCCGACTAATGCCACTCTTTCACCAGGATTAATGGTGAAATCTAAGTCTTTAATTACGTAATCATCATTTTTGTAAGCAAACCAGACGTGATCGAAGCGAATTTCTCCCAGTTCTGGCGGGGAAGTAAGGTCTGGGGATTCTAGATTTGCCAGGATCTCGTCTATGTAGCCAAATTTCGCATCAAATATTGAGAACCGGACATTGGCGCGATCGCGGATTTCTATCGGTTCATCTAATATATCGCCTACCCGTTCAATGGCAGTGAAACCAGCTTGAATTACTGTAAATTTTTCCGCAAAATCCCTTAAAGGGTCAAATAATCGCTGGGCATACAAGATAAATGCAGATAAAGTTCCAAAAGTCAAGCTTTTTCCTAAAAGTAACCAACCACCCATGCACAAAACACCTGCGATCGCAATCAGTCCAATCCACTCTAAGGTTGCTGAAATAAATGAATCATAAAAGATGGTTTGATCCATTTGCTGAGTGTAGCGGCTGTTTGTGGTACGAAACAATTCGGCATTAAATTTTTCCCTGCGGAACAACTGTACTACATTAATGCCAACCACATTTTCTTGTAACTGTGAATTCAATATAGACAGTTCTTCCCGCCCTTTGTAATTGGCTTTGCGGTACTGTTGCTGAATGTAAACAATGACCCAGGTAACTGGTAATAACATCACTAGCAGCAAGCAGGTAAGTTGCCATTGAATGGAAAACATTAAACCCAAAATCACCAGCATGGAAAACAAATTGGATACAATGCCAATTGCCCCAGTCGAAAAGACATCGCCTAACACTTCCACATCGCTGGTGATTCTGGTGATTAATTTACCTACGGGCGTGCGGTCAAAAAACCGCACTGCTAGAGACGTGACGTGCTGGAATAAGTCTTGGCGAATTGCTGCGGTGATTTGTTGTCCTAGCTTCTGTACTATGTAACCTTGGTAGCCCGTCAAAATCAATCGGATTGCGATCGCAATTACCAATAATCCCTCCAGGATATTTAGCCCTTGAGATAAGGGGCGATTCCTGAGAAATTCGTAAGTGCTAGGTTCATTGCGAATCAGAGAGATTACTTGGCCAATCAACAGCGGTTGTATGGCATTAGCTAGTGCGATCGGTACGAGTAAGCACATTGATAGCGTCAACAGTCGTCCGCTACGACGGGCATAGGGCACTAAACGCAAAAACAACCGCCAGTCATTCTCACGCCGTCGGTCTTGGGTATAAGATTTTTTGAGAGATTGGTAGATGCTCATAGTAAGAGCATTATATTTAATGTTTGGAAAAAAACACCCTTGTTTAAAGTAGTGTTTGTCTTCCTACCCTGATACCATGCCTGAGATAGAAACCGCAAGATTGCTACTAAGACCCTTTAGTTGAAGAAGAATTCAGAATTCAGAATTCTGAATTCAGGAGTCAGAGTCAAGACGCTCTCTATGAGACGCTACGCGAAGGCGGACTCGCTTGCCGTAGGCGCTATCGCCAAGGGGGACTCGCTACAGCTACGCTATCCGCCACTAGTACAAAATTCATTCTGAATTCTGAATTCTGACTCCTGACTCCTGAATTCTGACTCCTGACTCCTGAATTCTGTTTCGATGATTCTCTTTACTAGATTATTTGTATTAATTGCTTCATATATACTTTTGTAAGTATGGAATAATACCATACTTCTCTATTTACGTCTTATATCTAAAGATAGAAGATAAAGGTTAAAATTTGGGAAACCTAAGAGAGGTTCATTCCTAAAAGATGTCCTGCCTATTTATCGCAGAGTGCAACTGAGGTCAGATGACGCAACCTTTAAATCAAGTCAAAGAGTGGGAACAACGTCGTGATGAAGCAAACCGCTACTATCAGCGGGGGAAATTTCAAGAGTATCTTGACCTGGCTACTAAGAATTTACACTTGGCTAGAGCAATTCCAGACCGAGCCAGAGAAGGTTATACATTAAACGACCTTGGTTTAGCCCACCTCACTTGCTGGCAACCTCAAAGAGCATTAGAGCGCTTTCATCAGGCGCTTTCGGTTGCTAATGAAATTGGCAACGCGCCAGCACAAGCAACTGCACTTAGTAATTTGGGTTCTACCTACAGCCGTCTTGGACGCTTTTCGCAAGCGTTGGAATATTTTGACAAAGCACTACCAATTTTTAGACGATTGCAAGATACTCAAGGAGAAATTTCTACTCTCAATGATGTGGCGCTAATTTATACGCGGTTGGGAGAACCGAAACGGGCGCTGTTGCTACAACATCAAATTTTGAGGATGCGGCGATTGTTAGGTGACTTTTCTGGTGAGGCAACAACCCTAAATGGGATTGGGTTTGCTTACAATGTTTTAGGCAAGTTTGAGCAAGCGTTAGAATTTTTTGAAGCAGCACTTCCAATTCAACGAGCTGTCAAGAATTTGCTCACAGAAGCAACCACCTTAAACAACATTGCTTCTGTCTATCATGATTTAGGAAAACCCAAACAAGCGCTGTTGCTTTACTATCAAGTTCTTTTGACACGTCAGGCAATTAGCGATCGCGCAGGTGTTGCAACAACCCTCCACAACATTGGTTTTACCTACAGTTCCCTGGCACAGCACCGGCAAGCCATGAAGTTCTACAAACAAGCCATGACAATTTATCAACAGCTGGGCGATTCTCTTGGAGAAATTTCAACCTTACTGAATATGGGAACCCTTTACGCCACAACCAAACGCAAAAAGTTGGCGCGATCGTGCTACCAAAATGCCCAGGAGTTAGCAGAGCAAATTGAACATCAGCCACTCCTGGAAAAAGTACAGCAGTTCATAGATTCTCTGTAGTTTTACAAGGGCGGTTAAAAACCAATACAGTTCAGATAAGACCAAAACACTTGTCTTGACGGCGATTTATCGCGTCTCGAAAACCCAAAATTTTGTACAATTAGCCCTTAACTGAACCGTATTGGGTTAAAAACTGCCCTTTTAACTTCAAGTTAACCTACGTGTCCCCGCGTCCTAAAAAGTTTGTAACTTGGCATAACTCTAAGTAATAGGATAGAACCTAGCGCTCTCAACATAACAAAGAGATGAACGTTTCTATCCGATTACTCCAAGAGAATGAGTTAGCTGCTGCTGACCATATTTTTCGGCTAGCCTTTGGCACTTTGTTAGGACTACCTGAACCAACCGAGTTTTATGGGGATGCTGCTTACATCCACCATCGCTGGAAAACTGATCCGAATGCGGCATTTGCTGCTGAGGTAGACGGAAAATTAATCGGGTCTAACTTGGTGGTGAATTGGGGAAGCTTTGGCTACTTTGGGCCATTAAGCGTTCATCCTGACTTTTGGAACCAAGGAGTCGGTCAACGTCTGGTTGAAGCTGCCACAACTTGCTTTGACCAGTGGAATACTCCAATGACAGGACTGTTTACTTTTGCTCAAAGTCCTAAGCATCACGTACTATATCAAAAATTTGGCTTCCGTCTGCGTTTTCTCACTGCGATTTTGGCAAAGCAAGTACAACAATTACAGCCAATACCTCAAGGAACTAGATACTCACAGATGAGTGAGGATGAACGTATCCAAAGTCTGAAAGCAATTGATCAACTCACTAATTCTATTTATGAAGGACTAGATTTATCACGGGAAATTCTCACAGTTCAAGCTCAAGGACTGGGTGATACGGTGTTGTTATGGGATGATACAAGCTTGGCAGGATTTGCAGTTTGTCACTATGGGGCGGGTACTGAGGCAGGTAGTAATACTTGCTTTGTCCGATTTGGGGCAGTATATTCTGGCAACAATGCAGGGCAACGTTTCGAGCAGTTATTGGATTTGTGTGAAGCATTGACTGCGGCTCAAAAAATGTCACGTTTAATGGCTGGGGTCAATACGAGTCGAGACGAAGCTTACCGCAGGATGCTGGCTCGTGGTTTTCGCAGTGAAATCATCGGAGTTGCAATGCATAGACCGAATGAACCGGGATTCAATCGCCCAGATGTTTTTGCCCTGGATGATTGGCGATAGCCTAGGAGGCAGGAGGCAGAAGGCAGAAGGCAGGAGGCAGAAGGCAGGAGGCAGAGGTGCAGAAGTGCAATTCCTGGCGCTGCCAATGCGAATACATATATGTTAGGGGACTCCTTGCTGTTTGAGCTATTGACAAATAAATTCTATGAAAGCTTACGAAATTCAAAGCAACGCCGGGATTGATGCCCTTGCATTAGTCGATCGCCCTGAACCAAAACTCGCAGCTGGACAAGTTCTCATTCAAGTCAAAGCAATATCCTTAAATTACCGCGATTTACTTGTGATTGAAGGAGCTTACGGTGCTGGACAGAAATATCCCTTAATTCCTGTATCTGATGGTGCGGGAGAAGTTGTGGCGGTGGGGGAAGATGTGACACGGGTCAAAATAGGCGATCGCGTAGCGGGTACTTTCTTCCAAGACTGGATTTATGGCTCTTTAACCAAAGAGAAAATGAAATCTGATCTCGGAGGCGGTATCGATGGAATGCTAGCTGAGTATGTCGTATTACACCAAGATGGTTTGGTGATATTACCAGACTATTTATCCTACATTGAAGGTGCAACTTTGCCCTGTGCAGCAGTTACAGCTTGGCATGGACTAGTGACAAAAGGCAATATTCGTGCGGGTGATAGTATTTTATTACTCGGTACTGGAGGAGTTTCAATTTTTGCTCTCCAGTTTGCCAAGATACACGGTGCTAGAACAATTATTACTTCCAGCAGTGATGAAAAATTGGCACGAGCCAAACAGCTTGGTGCTGATGAGATAATTAACTACAAAACAACACCAGATTGGGAAAAGCAAGTTTACCAATTGACTAATCGCACAGGTGTAGATCATGTAGTTGAGGTAGGCGGTGCAGGTACTCTGCCAAAATCGCTACAAGCAGTCCGCATCGGAGGACGTATTAGCTTGATTGGCGTATTGTCAGGCAGAGGAAGTGAGATTGACCCCATGCCAATACTTTTTAAAAGTTTAACCGTTCAGGGAATTTATGTTGGCAGCCGGGAAATGTTTGAGGCGATGAATCAGGTGATGCAACAGCATCAAATCAAACCGATTATTGATCGAGTTTTCCCCTTCGCTGAAGCACGAGAGGCTTATCATTACCTCAAAAGTGCGGCTCACTTCGGTAAAGTCGTGATCAGCCTAATTCATAACTAACTCGTTCCCAGCTTATGACTGAGAACGAGACAATCCCTAATCTCCAATGCCCAATCTTAAACCCGACCTCGGAGAAACTGCGCCATTTCGTTAGGAGTTGGCGACATTTCTAAAGCAGTTTCTTCAGTAATGCGACCATCTTGATAGAGATTGAGCAACGACTGATTCATCGTAATCATGCCGTCAAAACTAGCTTGTTTCATCAACTCGCCAATTTCATCATACTTACCATCTTTGATCCATTCTTTAATCGCCTCAGTGTTGATCAGCACATCGTGGAAAGCAGCCCGCTTACCGTCAGTTGTGCGACACAAACCTTGAGCAATTACTGCCACTAAAGACTCCGAAACTGCCACCCGCATTGCATCCTGTTCGTCACCAGAGTAGAGATTGAGAATCCGCTCAATGGTTTTAACAGCGCTATTAGTGTGCAGGGTTCCCATGACTAAGTGACCTGTCTGAGCGGCTTTTAGGGCGGTGTTAACTGTTTCTTTATCCCGCATTTCCCCCACCAGAATCAAATCTGGGTCTTCCCGCAAAGCTGCTTTCAAAGCGTTGTCAAATTTGCGGGTATGCATTCCCACTTCTCGCTGTTTGACTAAAGACTTGCGGCTTTGATGGACAAATTCTATCGGGTCTTCAATGGTGATAATATGCTTGGCCATCTCCTTATTGATGTAGTCAACCATCGCTGCCATTGTGGTGGATTTACCAGAACCAGTGGGCCCAGTCACCAAAATTAAACCTTTGTGGTGATGACAAATATCCCGAAAAACTGGCGGTAAATTCAACTGTTCCATTGTTAAAATTTTCAGTGGAATCAACCGCAACACCATTGCAGCCCCTTTGAGGGAGCCAAAAACATTAATCCGCACACGAGCAAAGTCGTATTGAGTTGCTCCGTCAAATTCTAAATGTTCTTCAAAGCGCTGAATTTCCCCCTCACTCATCACCTCCCGCAACCAATTCATAAAAGCTTCTTTATCTGTTTCAGGATAATCCGTTGATTGAATTTCTCCTCGGCTGCGGAAGCGGGGTACTTCACCTACACCCAAGTGCAAGTCAGAATATCCCTGATCGTAAGCTTCTCTGATTAACTTCGCTAAAGTGAGTTGTGGAACGGTGTTTTGAGGACGGGCTGAAGTCGGTATTGGCGGTGGACTACCCGGACGATGACCTGCAACGGGAGGAATGGTTGACATATCTAATGTTTGTGTCATCTGCCGCTGTGTACTAAAGGTTGGCGTTGGGGGTGGCGGCGGCATTGGTGGCACGTTACGTCCGGCAGCAGAGTTAGAATTTAATGGAGACTGTGATTCTGTCATATATCTTCACATTTGGCAGTTAAAAAGTTGAATTAATGAAAAGTCAAGTCACTTGCTTCGATGACTTTTGGAGAATGCCTGTCTGTCAGCACTAGCGGCGATGGGAGGCGATTGAAAGTCTAGAACGACGATTAATGCATTTCATCCACCTCAACTGGTATCTTTTTTTTCTGAGATTTCACTATTCAGAAGATTTAGATAAATTATTTAACCTATCTAACCTGGTTTAACACACGTAAGGACTCAAAACACCCTGGCAAATACACATAGATATTTAAGTATTTTTTAGTACAGCCAAGTGTAGGGTAAATATTCTAAGTCCTTAGATGAGAAATTTATCCCAGGTATGGATAGGAATTACCAGCAATTAACAGCACAAATACTAGCAGATCATTTATTCAGCCCATCCATGAATTATGAGAACCATTACTAATTTTTATAAGAAATGTTAAGTTGAATAGGAGTAATGTCCTGGGGATCAAGGTTAAAAGCTCATACTTTTTAGGTTATATGCCTGAAGATAGATGCAGAAAAGAAGTTTTTTTAATAGATAGAAACTTGACTTCATATCCATAATTACAAAAAATTAACTGTAAACTTTAGTAAACTAATGCTCATTTTCCCAATTAGTTTTTATATACTGAATTTCACTGAAACAATTCAGTTTACTCGCGAAAAGTGAGATAAGACTGAAATTAAAATATGCCCTGTATTTTAGGAGGAAAAGTCATGGTTTCTGCTCAAAGCTCTAATCTAGGAAAGACCTACTCCTTGTTGATGATTAAAAGCTTTTTAATATGGACTTTTACATTAGCAGTATGCTTGTTGGTTGTGGGTTTTCCACTAGTTGTCTTGATGGCTACGGTCGGATGTCTGTTGTCGATTATCTTGCAATCTGTGATGCCTGTTAGTGCGGTTTTGCTTGTAGCAGGCGCTCTAATAATGTTTAATGTCATGGCAGTTGTATTGGCTGCGGGTGTGCTAACTGTTAAGGGAGTTCATCCTAGTGAAGTTAAATGGTTAAGCTGGCTGCATGGAGAGGCAGACGAAATGCAGACTACTGTTTACGCTGCTTGCCCTCTAACTTGTGAGATTAAGTAGTCATTACAGTTGAATTCGATAAACAGTGCGTCTGCCCGGTTAAGCCGGGTTTTTTCATGATATTTAGACATAATATTGAATTTGTGAGATTAAGTAGTCATTACAGTTGAATTCGACAAACAGTGCGTCTGCCCGGTTAAGCCGGGTTTTTTTATCGAAAAAGAATTCAGGAGTCAGGACGCCAGAATGGGCTAAACCTTAGCTATCCGCTAACAGAATGAATTTTGAACGAAAGAGTGAATGAATCCAGGGGTTTAAGACCCCCACTAAATCTGCATAGTCGTCTTCAAGACGCAACGCTCGTTCCTCTCTACCGCTACGCTATCTATCGCGGACTCGCTTGCCGCCGGCGCTATCAGTGGCGGGTCTGAATCCCCCACTGATTCATTCTGACTCCTGAATTCTGAATTCTTCTTCAAATTTTGTGTGATTTATCCATTTATATTTATGGTTTATGTGATGATCGACCGCCAACTATTGACTATTGATCACAGACCATTGACTATAACCATTGGCAAATTACAGATGATTAATGACTAATGACTAATCAAAAACGCGTTTGCATTATCTTAGGTACTCGCCCGGAAGCCATTAAACTAGCTCCAGTCATTCAAGTTTTCCAGAAATCTTCAGGTTTTGAGTTGCAAGTAATTCTAACTGGACAGCATCGAGAGATGGTTGAGCAAGTTATGCAACTGTTTAATATCAAGTCAGATTATAACTTGGAAATTATGCAGGTTCAGCAATCTTTAAATGATATTACCTGCCGCAGTTTACAAGGGTTAGAAGCGTTATTCAAGGTGGAAAAGCCAGATTTAGTAATCGTGCAGGGAGACACTACCACGGCTTTTGCCGCAGCTTTGGCAGCTTTTTATCAAAAAATTCCTGTTGGTCATGTAGAAGCAGGACTAAGAACTGATGATATATTCAATCCTTACCCAGAAGAAGCTAATCGGCGGTTGATTTCTCAAATTACTCAGTTGCATTTTGCGCCGACTCCTTGGGCTGTGGAAAATTTGCATCGTTCTGGTGTTTTGGGTGAAATTCACATGACGGGTAACACGGTAATTGATGCGTTGTTAAGTGTCGCTGCAACTCAAGTAGTTTGCAATGTCCCAGGCTTAGATTGGGAATCATATCGAGTTCTGTTAGCAACAGTTCATCGTCGGGAAAATTGGGGAGAACCTTTACAAGCGATCGCTCAGAGCTTTTTACAAATTTTAGACAAGTTTCCTGATACAGCTTTGCTGCTACCATTGCACCGCAATCCGACAGTGCGAGTACCGTTGCAGGAACTTTTAGGGAATCATCCCCGAATTTTCTTGACAGAACCTCTAGATTATGGCGAATTGGTAGGAGCAATTGAGCGATCGCATCTTCTGCTCACTGACTCTGGTGGCTTGCAAGAAGAAGCCCCCAGTTTGGGAAAACCAGTACTGGTTTTAAGAGATACAACTGAAAGACCAGAGGCGGTTGCAGCTGGTACAGCCAAACTTGTAGGTACTAAAAGTGAGGACATTTTTGCGGCTACAGCGGAGTTACTCAGCAATCCAGATGCTTATGAAGCAATGGCAAATGCAATCAATCCTTTTGGAGATGGTCATGCAGCAGAGCGAATTTTGCAGATTGTGCAAAATTACTTGGGTATTTCATCAGAAACATCAACTTAGAAACTTAGAGTGAACAAAATGCAAAATTTCTGTTTTTCAGGGTGTATAAAATCGGCTTTTATCCCGGTTTTTTATTTTTACCAAGAAAGGCAGTTGTTGCAGAGGGCAGTTCGAGCAGAAAATCACCCTCTGCTTCCCCTACGGCGCTAAACTAAGTGCTTAGAACAAGAGAGTTTAAGACCAATCGCAGGGCGGCTTCTGGCTAAACACCCAAAGCGGATCGAGTTTCGGGGCCCACAACACCATCTACAAGTAGACCTTTACTTTGCTGAAAGCTGCGGACTCGGCTAACAGTTTGTTGACCGTAAATTCCATCAACTCTAAGATTACCTAAAGCTGTTTGAACGTCTCTAACAAGCTGACCTCTAGAACCAGGGGTAAGAATCACCGAACCGCCAACGCCACCAGGTCTAGTTACAGGAGGATTGCTAGGTCTATCACCAACCCATCGGGAAAAAACGTATCTACCCGTAGAAAGCCTAGCAAAACCGTTTTCATACCTTTCAATAGCTGGAAGTGTAGTGCCATTTGGTACACAATCTACATAGGAATAGTTGGTACTTGGGCCTGTACGGATACGTAAACAACTACCGTTAGTTTTTACATAAGCAGCCGAACTCATTTGAATTTGAGCAACAGCAGCAAGTAATACACCAACACCAGCTAAAGCTAACCAAGCCGAAGATTTAAGTAGTTTTTTCCAATTTAATTGAGGTTTAGGGAGATGATATTTAGTGTTACCAGATGCCTCTTCTTGAGCAATAAACATCTGAGAATAAGCAAGATATTCCATAATGCGCTCCTTTATATGCAAAGATGAGTATTTGCAGAGAATCACTTAACCGTTCTCTGTATTTATTCTTAGTATATTTTATATCACCACCTTTCAAAAGGTTTTTACTGGTAGCGAAATTAAGAAAAAATAAAATTAGTCAAAAGATTTCTGAGAAAATGCGATGTCTACGACAGACTACACCAACGTACTGATGGGGTTTAACGTATCGCGGAAGTCCCCACCTTCAATGTACCCATCTCTGTGGGGATTGTGAGCGGGGGATATTGCGAATTGTTTTAATGGGTTTCCAATTTTCTAGCTGATCCTGGTTGCAGTTATAGCTAAGGTAAAGGTAAAAGAGAGAATTTTTTACTTTTAGCTCCTTAGCCTCTGTGAATAACTTGACGACAAATAAACTATCTACACCCCGGTTGTTTAAAGGCATTGCGCTATTTACACCTGGAGGAGATTTAATTTACTGCATCGACCCTAGCAAACAAGGTCGATGGCATTTGCATTTGTGTTCGGCTTTGCAGGAAATCCTAGATTTACCAGAACCTCCGCACTTTTTAGTGCCTTGTTATACTGCGACTATTGACAATTGGTTAGATCCGCGTACTCAACAAGTGCGAACTTTTGCTGAAGCTTATCCGGCTGTAATTAGACATCAAACTTTGCTGAATGCCATTTTTGGCACTGGAGAGTTAGTCTGGCAACCAGCTCCTTGGCAGGATGGATTGTGCGATCGCATGGTGTTAACAACTTATCGTTCCTCATTTTCGCAGCTTTGGGAGGATCACGATTTAATTGTCCGTCTAGACCTTTCTGAACCTGTGCCAAAATACCACCAGCCAGTTATAGTACAAAAAAAAGAAGCAATTACACAAGGCTATGTTCTCCGCTTGTTTGTTGCTGGACACAGCAGCACTACTGAACGCATTCTGCAAAATTTACACGAATTGTTAGAGCGATCGCTCGGACATCCTTATACTCTGAAGGTAATTGATGTTTTAAGTCATCCAGAACAAGCAGAACTCAATCAGGTTTCTGCAACTCCTACCCTTGTCAAAGTTTGGCCTCACCCAATTCGCCGAATCGTTGGAGAGTTGGATCATGTAGAAAAGATTTTACAGATGTTAGCTGCTAAGGAAAATTTTTAAATCATCAGGCTAGTACCGCAAGGCGGAATTAAAAATTAAAAATTGGAAATGAATACAGCATAAGGGTTTCGTTGATTTGGAATGATTGGTTTATTTACGCCGTGCTGTACTAGTTTTTTGCGAAGTGCGCGAATGGGTAGGTGTTGGTGAAGGGGTGACTACAAAAATGGCTAGATTGCCGTATATCAAAGGATTTGAGGCTTTCAGCATCTTGAAACCATCCGCGCACCTTATGTAGACTGACTTTCAGCTATTTACAGTTGGCACAATTGCCACTCCCCATGTTATGATTTCTGCATTCGCGCTATTGAACCTTGAAAATTAAATAACACACGCCTTTCAGACGCCTGCGATCGCAATTAACTAAAATCCCTATTAACTCAAGTTGCTAGTTACATACCAAGAAAGATGACATAGGGGTATAAAA
>NZ_KV757721.1:61759-62050 GCF_001712795.1 Nostoc sp. KVJ20 | reverse complement strand
TATTTCCCGACAACTCTATTATTTTGATTCTAGTAGTTCGCTTTCGTGACGCAAGCGGGGTAAAGGGGAAGGTGGGTCCCCCTCTGGGGATAAGGGGCAGGGGGAATGGGTAAAGGGTTTAAATCCCTTACCCTTTTCCCTTTCCCCAGTCCTCACAAGCGCATTTTTGGGTTGGCAGACTACTTACTAGGCAATAGTTGTTCTCAACACGACTATTTCGGGAATCTTAAGACTATCAGTTAAAAGTAAGTATTTATGCCATGAGAGCAATGCCTAACGACAAGCCGCAAA
>NZ_KV757721.1:0-61754 GCF_001712795.1 Nostoc sp. KVJ20 | reverse complement strand
GCTTTGATTTAATCAATACACCAAATATTACAACTATATTTAGTCGAGTTACGGGTGGAAGTGTTTCCAATATTGATGGCTTAATTCGGACTCTCAATAGCAGCAACCCTGTTAGTCTGTTTCTGCTCAATCCCAGTGGAATTGTATTTGGGCCCAATTCCAGTCTGAATATTGGTGGTTCATTTGTTGGTACAACTGCCGACAGTATAGTATTTGCGGACGGGTTTAAGTTTAATGCCATCGATGCCACACCACCCTTATTAACTATGAGCGTACCTGTTGGGCTGCAACTCGGAGCCAATGCCGGAACCATTCGCACCCAAGGAACGCCAGCACTCAATTTCCTTTTTCGCCCCTCGCAAATATTCAAGGCTCAAACTGTGGCTTTGGTAGGTGGTGAAATCGACATCAATCAGACTAGTTTAGCTAATCCAGACGGAAGAGTTGAATTATGGGCATTGCGGAATGCTGAAGTTGGGTTGAATAATCAAACTGGATTGCAACTAACTAGCCCCATTTCTGCTAATTGGGGAACAATTGCGCTACGCCAATCCTCGCTCATTGATACTAGTGGGATTAATGGCGGAGCAATTAACATTCGGGGACGGAGTTTAACACTTCAGGAAGGTTCAGGAATTTCTTCTGCTACTGGTAATTTTGGCCAAGGGCAGGGTATCACTGTCAAAACCACAGAATTTGTAGATTTGTTGGGACTCTCTGCCCCAGCGAATTATGACACCCCTGGATTATTCACTAATGTATCGGGAACTGGGGCAAAAGCAGGAGACATTATCATTGAAACTGAACGTTTACGGATTCTGAATGGAGCTTGGTTGCAGTCCATTAATAATGGCTTTGCCTTTAACTTTTCGACTTTTCAATCAACCCCAATCAAAGATGCTAGTACTGGAAATATTACTGTTCGTGCTAAAGATGTGGAAGTGAACGGATACAATCCATTTCCCTCTCCTTTTACTGGTATTGCTAATTTCCGACCTAGCGCTATTACTACTTTGGTAAATGGTGGTAACAGGAATAATAGTGGCAGTATCACCATTGATGCAGATCGAGTTCATCTGCTCAATGGAGGTCGCATCAGTACAAATATCATTGGCTTTAACTTCCCTGGTTTTGAGTTCATTACTACTGGCAATGCAGGGGACATCTCGATCCGTGCTGCTGAGAGTCTCGAAATTAAGGGGGTCACACCTTCTGGATTGACTGGTGCTGTCATCAGTGGAATTCAACCTTTTGCAGAAGGTTCAGGGGGCAATATCACTATCGACACTGGACATTTGCAACTAGCAGATGGTGGGGCTATATCTAGTGCGCTATCAGGTACTGGCAAAGCTGGAAATATCGAGATTCATGCAAAAGATGTAGAGGTTAGCGACCCAGTGATCGATAGTTTTAGCCAGACAGTTAGTGGCATTACCGTTGCAGTGGGTAAGAATGCAGTCGGTCAGGGAGGAAATGTGATTGTGGAGAGCGATCGCCTACGTATTTTTAATGGTGGACAGATCACCTCATCCAGTTTGGGTCAAGGATCTGCTGGCAGTGTCAATCTGCGAGTCAGTGATATAGATGTGCAGGGCATCTCTCAGCCTTTACCCGATGGTCGAATACTACCCAGTACTATCACTGCATCCTCAGCAAATACCTTTACTGCTCGGTCAGTGAATATCACGGCTAATAGCTTGCGTGTCCGTGATGGGGCAGAAATTAGCGTCAGCAATTCTGGAACAGGGGATGCGGGTAATCTCAATATCAACGCCAGTAATATCTTCCTCGATAATGGAGCCAGCCTACGAGCCGAGGCGAATGGAGGTAGTCGTGGTAACATCCGTCTCCAGGCAAGTGATTTGCTCTTGTTGCGACGCGGCAGTAACATCATCACTAATGCCCGTGGTGCTTCTACAGGAGGCAACATTGAAATCAGTGCGGGGTCTATTGTTGCTGTCCCAAAAGAAAACAGCGATATTTCGGCTAATGCTGTACTCGGACAAGGTGGCAGCATCCAAATTACTACTCAAGGTATCTTCGGATTGCAATTTCGCGACCAACTCACACCAGATAGTGACATCACCGCCAGTTCTCAATTTGGAGTGAGTGGCACTGTTCAAGTTAATACTATCGGTGTTGATCCAAATTCCGGCTTAGTCCAACTACCAGCAAATGTCACCGATCCATCCCAGCAAATTGCTACAGGTTGCGCGGGCAATGAAGGCAGTCGGTTTGTGGCAACGGGGCGGGGTGGTGTGCCGCAAAATCCCAATCAGGAAGTAACGAGCAATCGCACTTGGGATGATGTGCGAGATTTGTCTGCGTACCGGGAAAGCGGGGGAGTCACGGCACAAATACACACTGCTCCAGAAGTTCTCGTCCCAGCTACTTCCTGGCATCTCAACGCCCAAGGGAAAATCGAGTTAATTGCAGATAAATCTTCTACTCAGGTGCAACAAACATTAAGTTGTGCTGCGGTTCCTAAGAGTTAATTTACCCAGGAATTTTGTAACCAAGCTCATCAAGATTAAAGTAGTATAATAGACAATCTATCAGAGAAAACTATCGGTAATTACTTATGAGTTTTCCAATTAAACAACGTCGTTGGTTATATATCAGCCTAAGTATTTTGAGCTTGTGTTTGGCAGTGACCATTACACCTGCTCAAGCATCTCTGCAAGTACCAACAACTTCTACCCTGAATGTGTCTGCATCCACTTCCCAACCGATCAATTGGCTAGAACAGGGACGAAATCTCTACCATTCAGGACGTTTTGTGGAAGCTGTCACAGTTTGGCAAACGGCAGCACAACAGTATCATAACCAAGGCGATCGCCTGAACGAAGCTCTAAGTTTAAGTTACCTCTCACTAGCACAACAGGAACTTAATCAATGGGAAGCAGCACAAAAGTCTATTGAGCAAAGTCTGAAACTATTGCAAACCTCTATTCCCTCTGCTGATGCAATTCTTTGGGCACAAGCACTCAATACCCAAGCAAATTTGCAATTACATACTGGCAAAGCCGAAATTGCGATCGCCAGTTGGCAACAAGCTCAAAAATATTATGACCAAGCAGGTGACACAATGGGAAGCCTGGGTAGTCAAATCAACCAGGCACAAGCTTTACAAAGTTTAGGATTTTATCGGCGTTCTAAACAACAGTTGGAGGCGCTGACTGAAAAACTCCAAGGGATGCCAGATAATGAAATCAAAGTTAGCGGATTGCGATCGCTTGGTTTAGCCTTGCAAATAATTGGCGACTCTAGTAAAAGTCAACAGGTTTTAGAGCAAAGTTTAGCGATCGCTCGCCAAATTTCAGCCCAACCGCAGTTGAGTTCTATTCTGATCAGCCTGGGCCAAACTGCCATTGACTTGCAAGATCCAGAAACAGGATTAGATTACTTTGAACAGGCTCAACTCTTAGCCACCAACCCAAGCGATCAGTTGCAAGCGCGTTTAGCTCAGTTTAAACTTTTCCTCAATTACGATAAACCGGAGTTTGCTAACCCACTCGCACCTCAACTACTCCAACAACTCCGAGAACTACCCCCCAGTCATACATCTCTCTACGCAGCAATCAATTTTGTTGCTACTGTCAATTATCACCAATCAAATTCTGACGAAATCCTACCACTCAAAGATTTGGCGCAATTGATGGCAGTCACAGTCAAGTCTGCACAGCAAATCCAAGATACTCAAGCAGAAGCTTATGCATTGCATCAGTGGGGAAAACTCTATCGTCGTACACAGCAGTTATCACAAGCACAGGAGTTAACTCAGAAATCCCTCAACATTGCCCGCCAACTCCAAGCTAACGATATTATTGCTCAATCGGCTTGGCAAGTGGGACAGTTATATAAACAACAAGGCGATCGCGATCAAGCAATTACTGCCTATACAGAAGCAGTCAATGCTTTAAAGGCACTGCGGGGGGATTTGGTGGCTATCAACCCTGATGTTCAGTTCTCTTTTCGCACCAGTGTGGAGCCTGTCTACCGGGAACTGGTTGATTTACTTCTACAGAGTGAAAAACCAGGGAACAGGGAGAATAAAGAGGAATTGGGGCAAGGGTACAAACCCAAGGCATTCGCCTCTGCACTCCGCCCCCCTGCCTCTGATCAACCCAGTCAAGCAGCACTGATGCAAGCTCGTGAATTGATTGAGGCACTCCAAATTGCCGAACTCGATAACTTTTTTCGGGAAGCCTGTTTAGATAGAACTCAACAGATTGATCAAGTTGATCCCACTGCAACTGTCGTTTATCCGATTATTCTGCCAGATCGTTTAACAGTAATCCTCTCGAAAGCAGGGCAACCACTCCGTTCCTATGTCATTCACAAATCTCAAACTGAAATTGAGCAAACTCTGGAAAACTTTTTGGTTACTCTTAACCCTGTTTCGGATTCCAAAGATCGGGATCGATTATCCCAACAGATTTATGATTGGTTGATTCGTCCAGCAGAGGTGGATCAAGCATTCATTGATACTAAAACATTGGTGTTTGTTTTAGATGGTCGATTGCGGAACATTCCCATAGCAGCTCTTTCTGACGGTAAACAATATCTGATTGAGAAGTATGCTGTGGCGCTCTCACCAGGATTGCAATTGATGGCTACGCGATCAAACCACATCAGTGCGATCGTGGGTGGTATCAGCCAATCCCGCGCTGGTTTTAGTGCTTTACCCGCTGTGGAATCAGAAGTGAAACAAATTTCCAAGGCGATGTCCTCCTCTCTGTTGCTGAACCAGGAATTTACCAGTCAAGCCCTTGCTGAACGAGTGAAATCTAGTAGCGCAGGTATTGTCCACCTCGCAACCCACGGACAGTTTAGTTCCCGCCTCGAAGATACCTTCTTGCTCACTTGGGATGGACAAGTCAACGTTAAAGAGTTATCTGAACTCTTGAAAAATCGGGGTAGCGATCCATCGAAAGCCATAGAGTTGCTGGTATTAAGTGCCTGCGATACAGCAGCAGGAGACGATCGCGCCGTCCTGGGATTGGCGGGTTTGGCTGTCAAATCCGGCGCTCGTTCAACTGTTGCCACCCTATGGCCCGTCAAAGATCGGGCAGCTGCAATGCTGATGACTCGCTTTTATGACCAACTACGACAACCTAAAATAACTAAAGCCGAAGCACTAAGACAAGCACAAATTAACTTAATTCGCCAAACTGATTTCCACGATCCGTTTTTTTGGTCTGGCTTTGTTTTGATCGGCAACTGGATTTAGCTACGTAATAACACTGGTTAAAATGTAAGATAATTATGCTGTTTTTTTACATTTTTTTAGTGACAATCGCTTATACTGATAGTAGAAGTTACCTAACTTGACTGTTACTTAGACTTATCTCTAAGCTTCTGTCCATAGTCGAAGGAAACATATTTTGCATCACATTGCAATTAAATGAGGTCAAACATTATGAAACGTCGATATTTAGCTAGTACATTGAGCGTCATCGCTCTGATCACTAGCAGTGCATGGACTACTGCCCATGCTGTTACATTTACCCCGCCCACCAACAATGGTGCGCCTAGACAAGCAACCGGAGGTGCTTCTCGCGGTAGTCTCTTTACTCCTAGTGCCGGCAGAGGTGCGCCCAGACAAGCAACCGGAGGAGCTTCTCGCGGTAAACTATTTACTCCTAGTGCCGGAAAAGGTGCGCCCAGACAAGCAACCGGAGGAGCTTCTCGCGGTAAACTATTTACTCCTAGTGCCGGAAAAGGCGCTCCCCAACAAGCAAGTGGGGGTGCTTCTCGCGTTGGTACTTATTACTTGAATCCATCGGCTGTAAGCACAACAGAACCAGCAGCACTAATCGCCCTCTTGCCCCAAAGCTTCTATGGCACAACTGTGTCTGAACGTCCCACAATTCTGGTGTATCTCCCATCTTCCAATGCTCAAGAAGCCTTGTTCAGCCTCAAGGATGAAGCTGGCAATATGCAACATCAGATGAGCATTCCAGTTGCAGGAAAAACTGGGGTAATCGCGATTAAATTACCAGCCGATGCGCCCGCTTTAGCTGTTGGTAAAAACTATCAATGGTTCCTAGCGCTCAAAGTAGATGGACAACTCAGCCCTAGTACGCCTTATGTCGATGGTTGGGTTCAGCGTATCCAGCCCAATGCTGAGTTGGTAACAGCAATGCAAGAAAAAGATGCTCTAAAACAAGCTACAGCTTTGGGTAAAAACGGTGTTTGGTATGACTGTGTAGCAACACTTGCAGCGACATACACCGCCCAACCTAACAATGCAACTCTCCGCAAACAATGGGAAGAACTTCTGTCCTCAGCGAGTTTGAAGGAGATTGTAACAGCGAACTTATTGGCATCTACCAACTAATGCCAATTTGGGCATTGGGGATTGGGCATGGGGCATGGGAAGAGACAAGGTAGACAAGGGAGAGGGGGGAGACGAACAAGAAACTCGTTCAATAATTCCCCTTTATCCTCCTTGTCCCCCTCTTCTTACTTCCACCCAGTCCCCAGTCCCCAATCCCCATCCCCCTTGTATGGCACAAATATGTGGCGCAGATTCCAGGCTTTAGTCCAACGCACTCGTAGCGTTTTGATTATTACTCCCAGCGTTGCTTTAACGGTTATGGTTGGACAATCGTTGGGACTTTTCAATTTACCGGAATGGAAAATTCGCGACGAATGGGTTCGTCAGCGTTCTTCACAGGCGATGCCTATGAAGAACGCTGATGAGATTGTGATTGTTACAATTGATGAGCGCGATATCCAATCGGTACGTAAATGGCCAATTCCAGACTGGGCGCTAGCACGATTACTAGAAAAAATCCGATCGCAAAAACCCCGCGCCATTGGACTGGATCTCTATCGAGATTTACCGGAAGGAAGTGGACATGACCAACTTGTTCAAGTCTTCCGCACCACTCCCAATTTAATCGGAGTTGAGAAAATTACTGGTGAACGAGTCAATCCGCCACCGGAATTGAAAAAAAAGGATCAGGTAGGATTAGCAGATTTAGTCTTGGATGGCGATCGCTTTGTGCGTCGTGCCCTGCTGACAGCTGAAGATGCCAAAGAGCAAAACACCATTAAAGCGGGACTGGCAACCCTTGTAGCCCTCAAGTATCTAGAAGCTGAAAGAATTAGCTTAGAAAGCATTGACCCCCAAAAGCAAAAGTTCCAGTTGGGCAAGGAAATTTACCTGCCACTGCAAAATCAAGAAGCAGGTTACACCGATGCCGATTTAGGAGGCTATCAAATTCTGCTCAACTGGCATGGTTCAGAAGCAGCATTTCATACAGTTGCTATGCGCGATGTGTTAGCAGGGAAAATTCCAGCAAATTTGATGCGCGATCGCATGGTATTTATCGGATCAATTGCCTCCAGTACCAATGATTTCTTCAGCACACCCTTCTCTTCCTGGATGTCTGCTCAAAAACCGACTCCAGGGGTCGTTATTCATGCCAATATTGCTCATCAACTAGTACGAGGGGCAAAAACAGGAAAAGCCAGCTTACATGGCGTTTCTGGCACTTTCCTGTCGCTGTGGATTGTTTTGTGGTCTTTTGCTGGTTCTACTGGTAGTTGGTTGTTATCCAATAGCAAGCTGCGGATTCCCGGTGGCAAAATTCTTTGGGCAACTGTAGGCATCAGTGGAATCTGTATATGGGGTGGCTATGGGATGTTTTTGCATGGTGTTTTAATTCCGGTAACACCCGCCTTAGCTGCGTTTATCAGTAGTGTGATTGCTACAACAAATGCCTATAAACAGCGGAAGTTAGAAGAAACAAATCGCCAACTAGAAATTGCCAACAGTCAACTCTTGGATTATTCCAAAACCCTGGAGACAAAAGTCGAAGAACGCACTCATGAATTAGTTGAGGCAAAACAAGCTGCCGATGCTGCCAATCAGGCCAAGAGTGAGTTTCTCGCCAACATGAGCCACGAACTACGTACACCTCTCAATGGCATCCTTGGTTTTGCCCAAGTACTAGAAGGATCGCCAAACATGACAGCTAAAAACCTCGAAGGAGTCAGCATCATCTACCAATGCGGATCGCACCTCCTAATGCTGATTAATGACATTCTCGATCTCTCGAAGATAGAAGCGAGAAAATTGGATTTGGTTGTCACCAGTGTGCATCTGCCTAATTTCTTACATGGTGTGACTGAGATTTGTGGTATCCGGGCTGAACAGAAAGGGATTGGATTTAACGTATTAATTAGCGATCGCCTACCACTTGCCATTGAAGTCGATGAAAAACGCCTGCGACAAGTGTTGATTAACTTGCTGGGCAACGCGATCAAATTTACAGATAGCGGTAGCGTAACGTTCAAGGTAGAGGTGCTGGGGACTGGGGACCGGGGACTGGGGACTAGGGAGCAGAGGGGCAGAGGGGCAGAGGAGCAGAGGGGTGATTTTTCACCAATCCCCAATGCCCAATGCCCCATGCCCCATGCCCAATCCCCAACAATCAAGATTCGTTTTCAGATTGAAGACACGGGTATTGGGATGTCACCAGACCAACTGGAAAAAATCTTTTTGCCCTTTGAGCAAGTGGGTAAAGCAGGGCAGCGATCTGAAGGTACTGGCTTGGGATTGGCCATTAGCCAAAGAATTGCAGCATTGATGGGAAGCGAAATTCAAGTGCAGAGTCACCTGGGCGAAGGAAGTTTATTTTGGCTAGATTTGACAGTACCAGTACCACTCACTCATGACTGGCATGGAGGAGCCATCGCCCCAACTACCCAGAAAATTACCGGAATTCGGGGTAGTGCGCCCCAGATTCTCATTGTTGATGACGATCGCAACCACTGTTCTATGTTGACCAGTTTGTTGCAAGAAATTGGCTGTCGAACCTTAGAAGCGAGCGATGGCAAAAATGGGCTACAGATGGCAACTGAACACAATCCAGATGTGATTCTACTCGATTTAGCCATGCCCAATATGGATGGTTTTGAGCTAATGGTTCACTTGCAAGGAAATCCGCAAACCCGCTCTATTCCCATTATCGTCTCTAGTGCCAGTGTCTTTGAAGAAAATCGCCAGCGGAGTTTAGAGGCAGGGGCAACAGCATTCTTACCCAAACCCCTCCAGGTTGACGAACTACTTAATAGACTGCGATCGCTGTTAGGAGTGGAGTGGATGTATGGCAAATCTTCGTCTCAGCAGTCGTCTCTCAAAGCTGAATGGGTTCTACCATCCCAGGATGTTTTGCAACAACTTTATCATCTGGCAATGATGGGAGATATTTCAGCGATCGAGGGAATGTTAGGAGAGATGGTTGAGCAAAACAGTCAGCTAGCTCCCTTCGCGGCAGAGTTAAACAAACTCACTGCCAATTTCCAAACTGGAAAAATTCGTAAGTTCCTCAAATCATTTGTCACAACGGAGTTACATCCATGATCGCTGTTTCTGTCTCGAAACCCATACATATTTTGTTGGTGGATGACAATCCCAACAATCTCAAGGTTCTATCTGAAGCAATTCAGGGGTGTGGCTGGAAAGCCCTCATGGCAACAGATGGAGAGTCAGCGATCGAACAAACAGAATATGCCTGTCCCGATCTCATTCTCTTGGATGTGATGATGGCTGGTATTGATGGATTTGAAACTTGTCGCAGGCTGAAAACCAATCCCATCACTCAGAATATTCCGGTGATTTTCATGACTGCCCTGGCCGATTCTACAGATAAGGTGACAGGATTGGAAATTGGTGCAGTTGACTACATTACCAAACCCTTTCAGCAGGAAGAAGTTATTGCCCGTTTAAAGTTACACCTGAAAATTTCCCATCTCACCCGGACATTAGAAGAACGTGTGCAAAACCGCACCGCAGAATTAACTCAATCTCTAGAGCAGTTACAACAAACCCAATTACAAATGATCCAGAGTGAGAAAATGTCTACTCTCGGACAGATGGTTGCAGGTATTGGTCATGAGATTAATAATCCGGTTGGTTTTATTGGCGGAAACATATCTTATATTGATGAATATGTCAACAATTTGCTTCGTCTGGTGAGCCTCCAACAGCAGAAGCTAGCGCAGCCAGATCCGGAAATTCAAGAGCTTGTTGAAGAAATTGACTTGGAATATCTAGCAGAGGATCTGCCAAAGCTACTGGGATCAATGCGCCAGGGAATTACCCGTCTTAAAGATATCAGCCTTTCTCTGAGAACTTTTACTCGCACAGATATTTCATCTCAGGTGGAGTTTCAGATTCACGAAGGAATCGATAGCACCTTAATGCTGTTGAAACATCGACTCAAAGGCAATGGCGATCGCCCTAAAATCCAAGTTGTAACACAATACGGTGAATTACCTGCAATTAGTTGCTATCCCGGACAACTGAACCAGGTGTTCATGAATATCATCGCCAATGCTATTGATGCATTTGATGAACTCGATCAAAATCACTCCGATCAAAATATTAATGCTTATCCGAACACCATCACCATTACCACATCAGTTGATTCTCAGCAACAAACCGTCACAATTTGCATCCAAGATAACGGCCCCGGTATGCTTGCCGAGGTGCAAGCTAGAATTTTTGAGCAATCTTTCACAACTAAGGCTGTGGGTAAGGGAACCGGGCTAGGATTAGCTATTAGCCATCAAATTATTGTTGAGAAACACAATGGACAAGTCAACTGCTTGTCAATTCCCGGTGAGGGGACAAAGTTCATTATTACTCTGCCCATGTGACCGAAACAGAAAAATACTCTTTAGATTCTTATCTGGAGTATGGCGATCGCCTCTTGGATAATTAAGAATCTAAATGAGAAGTGCGTCAGTGTAAATATGGCTAATTGTCAATTCCGACGGAAATTTCTCTTGCGTTGTTTGTGTCTTGCGACTTCCTTGCGCTTGTGTTTTTCCAAAGGCGTTTCAAAGTGACGATTCTTTCTCATATCTGGAAAAATACCAGCTTTGGAAACTTCCCTCTTAAATCGACGCAAGGCTGACTCAATTCCTTCATTTTCGCCCACAAATACTTGGGTCATTTTTATCTCCTACTTAATTGATACTAGGCACTTTTACCTCTTGTCTCCTGCCTCCTGAGTTGAAAGTGCTAAGTTCTGAGTTCTGTTAGTGGGGCGTTTAGCCCGTGCTGAGTGCTGAGTAAAAATATTAATCTCCAATCCCTTTTTCATCCAAGGCTTTTGAAACTCGTTTCATTGGGACTGCCTTCTGCCTCCTACCTCCTTCACGCTATCCAGTAGACCGGAGCGCAAAAAGGGCAGATAATAATTCTGCCCTTAAGACGTTAAAACTTAATTTTTGATCTTAAAGTTTAGTAGCGATTTCTGTTATATCCGCCGCCACCACCACTGTTGCCTCGGTTTCCACCACCAAAGGAACCGCCTCTATCTTCTTTTGGTTTAGCCTTATTCACTTTAAGGTCACGTCCCATCCACTCAGCACCATCAAGAGCATCAATGGCAGCGGTTTCTTCGGCTTCTGTGCCCATCTCTACGAAAGCAAAGCCACGTGGACGACCTGTTTCACGGTCAGTAGGCAACTGAACACGCTTTACAGTACCGTGTTCGGCAAAAACAGAATTGAGGTCTTCTTGTGTGACCTCGTAGGATAGATTACCTACATAAATTGACATGCGTTATCTCCAAAATCATAGGTGTGTAGAGATTTAGATTTCGGAGACAAGCTTGTTAAGACCAAAAGGGAAAAGCCTGTCAATACTAAAAACAAACACTGTAACCGAATTTTATTCTCACTTGATTACCTTAGCACATCATTCAATTCTTACCCACCGTAAAAAAGGAAGTACTAGGAGTTCAGAGGCTTATGGGTGGGATTTGGGATTGGGTATTGGGTATTGGGCATTGGGGATTGGGCATTGGAATTAGGAAGAATTTAGTCCCCCAGTCCCCAGTCTCCAATCCCCAGTCCCTAATCCCCTCAATATAATTAGTAGAAATTCCTCAAATAATTGCAAAATAAATGCAGTTCGTCATTGTTACTACCTGGAAATGCCGACTACACTTGCTGACGCCCAAAATTTACTTTCTGACCTGATCGCCCGCTACTCACAGCGTGTAGATTATCTGATGATTCGCCTTGAAGAAGCAGAAGGGACTGATATCTTGTTGCGTGGCGACAAGGTAGAAACTCTCAGTGAAGGCATCTCCATTGGTGGACATATTCGCGCTTGTTATAAAGGTGGATGGGGTTTGAGCTGCTTTAACCAACTGGCGACAATTAAGGATCGTATTGAAGAAGCGATCGCAGCTGCGCGGATGGTTGGTGATGAAGAAACTTTACTTGCACCCATTGACCCGGTGCAAGCAGTATGCATTCTCCCCCTAAAAGGCACTGATCCCCGCAAAATCCCCCTCTCGAAGAAAAAACAATTGTGCGATCGCTATGCCCAATTGCTCAAAAGCGTTGATCACCGGATTACCACTACCTCGGTGCGTTACGGTGACAGCGCCCAAAAAGTGATCATAGCGACCTCAGAAGGCACTTTGATCGAGCAATCTTGGGTGGATATGGAAATGCGCTTTGCTGCCACCGCCAGAAATGGCGAAACCGTACAAACTGGACGGGAAACTACTGGCTCTCGCAAAGCTTACGAAGATTTAACTGATTTGGATGAACAGGTAAAAGGTGCGGCTCAAAGAGCGATCGCCGCTTTATCTCTACCATCGGTGAAAGGTAATACTTACACCGTAGTCATTGACCCGATTCTCACGGGTTTATTTGTCCACGAAGCCTTCGGACATCTTTCTGAGGCCGATATGGCTTACGAAAACCCCGATCTTCTGGAAGTTATGACCATTGGACGGCGGTTTGGCCCTGACGAACTCCAAATTTTTGATGGTGCGGCCCCAGAGGGACATCGCGGCAGCTATTTTTATGACGATGAAGGTACACCTGCTACTACAACTCAACTAATTAAAGATGGAGTTTTAGTTGGACGTTTACATTCTCGTGAAACCGCTGGCAAATTGGAGGAAGCACCCACGGGGAACGCACGTTGTCTCAACTATCACTTTACTCCCATTGTGCGGATGACAAATACCTGGATTGAACGGGGTAAAACCCCAGTCAAAGACTTATTCACCGATATCAAAGAAGGAGTGTATGCCCGTAATTGGTTGGGTGGGATGACAAATGGAGAAATGTTCACCTTCAGCGCTGGGGAAGCGTGGATGATTAGGAACGGCAAAATTGCTGAACCTGTGCGGGATGTGACGCTTTCAGGAAATGTATTCCAAACATTAGCGGATATTGAGGCACTTGGTGATGATTTTTACTGGGATGAATCCGGCGGTTGTGGCAAGGGAGGGCAAAACGGTTTATCAGTGGGCTGTGGTGGCCCTAGTCTGCGAATTCGAGATGTAGTGGTTGGCGGAGAAACGTGAACTATCCGCCGCGATACTGAAAATACTACGTATCGCGGTGGACTTACGGTTGACCCAATAACCAATGACCAATGACTAATTAATCAATTTGCTAGCCAAAAAGCGACGTTACGCACATAGGTTTTAATATCCTCTAAGGCGCGTGGCTCTTTTTTAATAGACTACTTAAAACTGGGTCACCATCCACTCCATTTGATTCGTAATCACGCCCCGTAACTTCAAATAAGGAGTTTCCAGCTTCGTCTTTAATCGATGCTAAGTAATCTTGTAACATCGAAAAACGAAAAATGCTCCAGTCATCTTCAGTCGTAGAAATCGTAGTCTGCAAAAGAATACGAATTGGTTTTACCATAATCTCTGCCGGACAAACACCACAATTGAGTATAGCGATCGCTTTGTACTAATTTTGCACTAATGCTCAAGTTTTTAAATCTCTCAACATCCCTCCCAAGTATGAAAAAAACTCACAACTCTAGGTAGTAGCGCGAGTAGTTGAAGATGGCTAACCTAGGTATTAGGTATTCGACATTCACTCTGGCTTGATATCACTACACCAATCCTCGGTGGCGCGTACTGTGGATTTAGTGCCTGTCTGAATAGCCTTAATCAAACGTTCCTTAGCACAGCGACAGATATGAATGCAGATCAACTCCTGAAAAACTATGCCGCAGGTGTCAGAGATTTTACTGGTGTCAACTTGAGCGAGGCAAACTTAAGGGAAGCTAATCTCAGTGGCATAATTTTAGATAGAGCAATTTTAGATGGAGCTAATCTGAGTCACGCTAATTTAGCCCACGCCAGTTTGATTGAGGCAGACTTAAATGGAGCAGATTTGAGTAATGCTGACCTCAGTAGTAGCAACTTGAGCGGAGCCATCTTGGATGGAGCTATCTTGGATGGAGCAGCAATGGAAGGAGCTAATTTGAGTCAGGCTGATTTGACGGTTGCTAAACTGATTGACACTAACTTGAGTGAGGCGGATTTGCAGGAAGCAAGCTTGATAGCGGCGAATCTAGATGGAGCAGATTTGAGTGGTGCAGACTTAACTGTAGCCGATTTATCTCAGGCCAATCTCACTCAAGCAGATTTGAACCAGACAAATTTGAACGGAGCAAATTTGGAGGGAGCCAATACAGAAGGAACTATCTTAGATGAGAAGGTGTAACATTTCTCGCTGCTAAATTGCAGTATCAACTATAGCGGCGGGATATAAGAGGCTGTTTGAAAAGTGTTTACGCTGTGACTTTAGGCACTTTTAGATCCCCCCTAACCCCTCTAAAAAAGGCTACGGTGTACATACAAGTCGAATTACCCCCCTTAATCCCCCCTTGTCAAGGGGGGAAAAAGAAATCTTTTTCCCTCCCCTTTGCAAGGGGAGGGTTAGGGTGGGGTAAAACCCTGCTTAATCAGCTATTTCAGACTTGTTGTATACACGGTAGCTTAAAAAAGTGGGAACTGGAATCAAAGTCTTCCAATTTATCGGGAGATTTAGAGGGATATAAAACTTTTAATACCAACAAAAAGACTTTTAAAACATCCTCTTAGCCAATTGTCTAGAAGTTTAAAATATCTAATGATTCTTCGATTTTTAAATCTACGATTCTTTCTCGTGTATCTTTGAGTGCTTCTAACTTACCTTCTTTACGATATATATCTGCCGCTTTTTGAAAGTCTGCAATTGCTCCCTGTTTATCTGCGATTTCTAAACGAATATTGCCACGATTGTAATAAGCATCAGCATAATTTGAATGAATCTGTATAGCTTGAGTATAATCTTCAATTGCTCCCTCAAAATCTCCTAAATCTGAACGAGCATTACCACGGTTATAAAAAGCATCGGCATAATTAGGATTCATCTGAATTGCTTGAGTATAATCTTCAATTGCTCCCTCAAAATCTCCTAAATCTGAACGAGCATTACCACGTTTTTTATAAGCTATGGCATCTTGAGGATTAATCTTGATTGCTTGGGGAAATCCCGGTTGAGATCCTAATAAATAACGAGCAATTCCACGGTTTTTATAAGCATCAGCATAATGGGGGTTAATTTTAATGGCTTGGGTATAATCCTCAATTGCTCCTTGATTATCTCCTACATGAGAACGAGCTTCAGCCCGGTTTTTATAGGCTACGGCAACATTAGGATTAATTCTAATAGCTTGGGTATAATCATTAATGGCTTCTTCTAATCGACCCAGTTGATATAGGGCTAAACCTCGTTTATTGTAAGATTTTGCATCATGAATATTTATCTGGATTGCCTGAGAATAATCTGCGATCGCAGCTTCATAATCTCCTATTTGATAGTGAGACAAACCTCTTTTGTAATATAAATCGAAATCAGTATAATTGGCTTTTAAAGCTTGATTATAGTTGGTAATTGCGTTTGTATATTCTCCTTTTTCAAAACATTCATCACCTAATTTTGCATAAAGTATATTTAAATCTTCATCACGATATTCAGGTTGGAAAGAAGATTTTATTAAATGATTATTAGTTGGCTTAGATAGAATTTCCTGTTTCGGAAGATATTTATAAATTGGTGGTTGTTGCCTAGAAGAATTATTTATAGAAGATTGTAACTGTTCTAAATAGCACCATAAACCACCACCATATAGTAATTGCTCTATTCCAAAGGAAATTTTACCAGTTTTCAACTTAATCATCCGGGTTGGGAGAAAGCCAGCCAAAAAAAGGTGATACTCAGATTGTGCTTCACTCACATCCTCTTGAATCAAAATGCAAACTACAACTGCATTTTTTTCGACTTCTTCAGAACTAATTGACCATCTTACTCTGTCAATTCGACCATGACGAGATTTAACCTCAATACCAATAGATGGGTCAGAAGTCAAGGTAAAATCTATATTGCCATCGCCGCCGAATCGCTTTTCATAATCGACTTCGGTAATAAAATCAGCCAAACGTTCTTTGACAACTTCCTCACCCAACTTACCTTTGAGATAACTAATAAAAACATCACGGACTGGTAAAACACGCTTATATTTCTCAGCCATCAGCCAGCAAAATTCCCGTAATGCCCTTAACCTTTCTCCAGAGATGATAGTTAATTCACTATATTGACCTTCGGTTTCACAATGAAGCAGAGAACCAGATGTTAACCTTTTAATAAAATCAGACTGTAGCGATCGCAGTAGTGTAATCCAGTCCATTTATATTTCTGCGAATCTTTTAATGAGATTATTCTATTAAAATATCCATTCGGCGTAAACCTTTTAATTACCTTGCAGGATTTACATCAGTTTTGAAGGTGCAACCATGTCTGATTATGCCAGAGTTTGAGGAGTTGGGAGAGTGCGATCGCTGGGGATAATATAGCAGGAGGCAGGAGGCAGGAGGCATGAGGCAGGAGGTAAAAGTATTACTATTCCTAGCCTTGGGGTTTTCAAAATGTCCTAACCTATGTGGCTACGCCTATACATGAAATATTAATTAGCTAACCACCAAGACCGCAAATGACCCCAAATTACAACCCCAAGCTAAAGCCTCTCACCGACCTCGCTTGCGGGGAGAGGGTGGTGTTGTCTACGACACACTCTTGCGTTCGACCTCTTCCCTCCTGAATCTAAAGCATTAAACGATCCTGTTGACAATTGTCCAAACTTCCCCATCAGAGCGGACGTAAGGAACAGAGATTGTTTTGAATCCAGTGATGAAGGGTTTGTAATAAATCTGCCAATACATTGGACTGAGTTGATTGGCACAAGCTTTAAGAAAACGGACTTCTGCCGCCAGTTCAGATGCTAATTGATTAATGCGTTGAGCATGAACCTGTGCGACTTCTTTTGCTTCCTCTAACTGCTGCTGGATGAGAAGTTGTTTTGATTCACCTTGCGATCGCACTAGCTTACCTTGTTTTTGTTTTATCTGGCCTTCCAAAGCGGCGATCGCTGCATCTATGCCCTGGAGTTCAATTGATAATTGGGCATTTTCCCTGGCTTGACGGCGATACGCCTCCACCATTGCCTGGGGTGATTCATTCTCGCCAGAGATGACATTATTAATAGTGAGTTCAGCGCGTTCTTCTAGGAGAATCTGAATTTGAGATTTAAGCGCTGCCATTTCAGCCTGAATTTGCTCCATAAATCGAGTTTTAAGTGCTGAGTAAAATAGTTATCTGATTTGTTAAAAGCTTTTTGCACCTTGGGTATCGAGAGAAAGCGATCGCACCTCGGCTGTAATTCCTTCTTCTTGCCAAGCAGCTAACATCGCCGCCTCCACAGCCTCCGAGTGTAATTTATCTGCCAAAGCTAACAGTGTCGGCCCCGCACCACTAATTACCATACCATAAGCACCAGCACTAACAGCTGCGATGTTGAGAGCATCATAACCAGGAATCAAAGCTTTGCGATAGGGCTGATGCAATCTATCTTGCAAAGCCGTCTTTAACCATTGTCCGTTACCAGTTTCCAAGCCGCGTAATAATAAGCCCAAATGTGCTGTATTGAAAATCGCATCGGCGCGACTGACCTCAGTGGGGAGAACGCCCCGCGCCTCTGAAGTAGAAAGTTCAAAATTAGGAATAGCCACAACTGGTACAACATCTTTATGCCAAGGAACATCACAAATTTCCCAAGCTGTACCACTGGTAGCAGCAAGACGACATCCTCCCAACAAAGCTGGAACTACATTATCAGGATGTCCTTCCATTGCGATCGCTAACTCCATCACCTGCGACTGACTCATCGGCGCACCCTCCAGTTGATTCGCAGCAACTAACCCACCAACAATTGCTGTCGCCGAACTACCCAAACCCCTCGCCAACGGCACACCTAATTTAATCTCTATTTTCACAGTTGGCGGCGTCTGCTCTATATGCTGATAGAACTTGACAAAGGCTTGGTAAAGGAGATTACTCTCATCAGTTTGGACTCGTTCAGCTTCCGAACCCGTGACATGAATAGTTAACCCGCCCTCTTCTAGGCGAGTGAACTTGAACTCGTTGTACAGCTTTAATGCTGCACCGATGCAATCAAAACCAGGCCCCAAATTCGCAGTTGTGGCAGGAACAGTAACAGTGATGGCAGAAACAAGAGACATTGGTAAAACTCACTAATCATCAACTAGCATCCCATGTAAAGGGTTGATTTGTTTCTTATACCAATTTAATGTGAAGTTGCACATATCTCGATCCCCCTAAATCCCCCTTAAAAAGGGGGACTTTGATAGATGTTTTTCCAGTTCCCCTCTTTTTAAGGGGGGCTAGGGGGGATCTAATTCTATGCAGCTTCATACAAAATTGGTATTAGCGATCTAATTATCTGTTGTGGTAGTTTGCATACTCATCTGAGTATTGACGTTTTATTAACACTATTTTTTACGTAATGATTGAAAAATAGTGTTAATATTAGGCTATATATTGATTATTTATATTAACTATTTGAGAATTATTTGAAATTGATAGCCTACTCATACTGAGCGGCTATCAATACTTTGTTATTCTTCAGAAAGATATCTAGAGATAGCTCTTTTCGACAAGTCTTTTGGTCAAAAAACTTACTTCAAAGTTCCCAAAACGGGTGCTACTTCAACCTCGGAAATTTGCGGAGCCAAGAATCTCTTAGCATAAATCTGGGGATTTGTTTGCGAGACTATGGCATAAGACTGGCGAAGATTAGCATTGACTGCGACAGTCTTCACGTCGTACATCTGCATCGCCATTTTGGGATAGAAACCAATGCCAACAATCATCAGCAGAAAACAGGCAGCGATAAACACCTCACGGGGTCTAGCATCCTCGTAGACTGCATCTTCTGGCACGAAACAGTCTGTACCAAAACAAACTGTTCCGTCATCTTCTTGATTTTCCAAGCTGGCGTTATTAATGTCGCAGATGAGTGCTGCACCTTTCCCATAAAACACTTCTCGCAGCATGGAAAGTAGATAAATCGGTGTGAGAATAACTCCAACTGCGGCGAGAAAAACTGTGACGGTGCAGAAAGTTGAACTGTAAACGTCACTGCTTGTCATCCCAACGAATACCGAGAGTTCGCCAGCAAAGCCGCTCATACCGGGAAGCGCTAGGGATGCCATCGCGGAGATTGTAAACAGGGCAAAGACTTTGGGCATGGCTTGACCAATACCGCCCATATCTTTCATTACCATTGTGTGGGTGCGATCGTAAGTAACGCCCGCTAAGAAAAACAGCACTGATGCAATCAAACCATGCGAAATCATCTGCAACATCGCGCCGTTGATTCCTAAATCAGTGAATGAGGCAATCCCAAGCAGTACAAACCCCATGTGAGAAATCGACGAATAAGCCAAACGCCGCTTCATATTGGTCTGAGCAAAGGAGTTCAATGCACCATAGATAATGTTGACAACACCCAGAATAGCTAGAACCGGCGCAAAGTAAATGTGGGCATCGGGAAGCAACTCAAGATTCAGGCGAATTAGTCCATATCCACCCATCTTCAGTAACACACCAGCCAAAATCATTGATACAGGAGATGATGCTTCGCCGTGGGCATCAGGTAACCAGGTGTGCATCGGGAAAACAGCAAGTTTGACACCAAATGCAACCAGTAACCCTGCATAAAGTAGCAGTTGTAGTCCAAGGGGATATTCCTTCTTGGCGAGGGCGGTGATGTCAAATGTCATATCACCACCGCCGTATAAACCCATTGCCAAGGCTGCCACTAAAATAAATATAGAAGCTGCTGCGGTATACAACAAAAATTTCATAGCCGCATAACGCCGCCTTTGCCCACCCCAAATGCAGACTAGTAGGTAGACGGGGATTAGCTCTACTTCCCACATAATGAAAAATAGCAGCAAGTCTTTGGCAACGAATACCCCTACTTGTGCAGAATACAGCACCAGCATCAAAAAATAGAAGAGGCGAGGGCGGTGATCAACTTGCCAAGCCGAAAACATCGAGAGTGTGGTGACAAATCCTGCTAGCAGCACAAGTGGTACTGATAGTCCATCGACTGATACCGCCCAGTTAAGACCCAACTGAGGCATCCAGGCATAACTTTCTACAAGTTGAAAACTAGCACTGCTAGCATCATAATGTTTCCAAAAGGCGTAGCACATTAAGGCAAAGTCTGCAATCCCTACACCCAATGCATACCATCGAACGCGCTTACCATCTTTATCAGGCAGCACAGGGATGAGCAGGGAAGCAATGAGTGGCAGCAAGACAATTGCGGTAAGCCAGGGAAATTGATCCGCTATCATGTATATGAGAAAAAATACTTATTTGGGATGATGTCATTGTACTAAACTTTGTAACAATTTCTTCATAAGTCTTTATCCCAGTTAACCATAAGTCTTTATCCCAGTTAACCGCTTTGACTCAAAGACAATTGACTTGAAAATGGCGACTGGGGACTGGGGAAGAAAGATTATAATCTAGTCTTGTGTACGCAGTTCATGATGGCTATTTAGAAAGAAAGGCAGAGGGCAGAAGGAAAGAAGCATTAATAAAAACTTTAGTTGTGGGTCTAGCAGCCCACTAGTATAAAAAAATGTGTCGAGATGCGTAGCACGAGAAAACTTGGCGTACTTACTTCAATCCCACCTTTTTAAACGTGAGTTCCCTCCTGCCTCCTGCCTTCTGCCTCCTGCCTTCTGAATTGCTCACGGGACTAATCCAGCCCGCAAAGCACGGACGGCAGCCTGTGTCCGGTCAGCAACACAGAGTTTATTGAGAATACCTCGAACATGAGTTTTGACAGTACCGACTGTTAAATAGAGCCTTTTCGCAATTTCTGCATTGTCACAGCCGGCGACAATCAACTCTAAAACATCCATCTCTCTGTGAGTTAAAGGATAGCTGACTATACTTTTCTCTGTATCTGGGTCAATACCTTCAATCAAGACTCTTTTTCCAGATGCGCCTCTGCTGCCATCGGGGAAATCTTGACGTATTTGTTGTAGTACAAGGTCTGCGATCGCTGGATCAATCCATGAGCTACCTGAGTATGTAGTTTGCACAGCTTCTACTAGTTTCTCAGTTTCGATATCCTTCATGCAATAAGAATCTGCACCTGCTGCAAACGCTGCTAAAACTGCCTGTTCACTATTCTGCATCGTTAAAATGAGCAGCTTTGTTGTATAGTCTTCATTTTCTGCTTGATATTGCCTAAATGTGCGTGTTAGCTCAATACCATCCATATCAGGCAAACCAATGTCAATAGTAGCAACATCTGGCTTGAGACTTTTCAGAAGCTTGATGCCATCAGTTGCATTGGCTGCTTCACCAACAATATTAAACTCTGGCTGGGTTTGTAAGGCAGACCGTAAACCGATTCTTGTCAGGTTGTGATCTTCAATCACAAGGATCTTGATTTCACTCATAGTTGCTTAACTTTACTGTTATTTATCTCAAAGTACAGATTAAAATAATCTCGTTCTTCTATTCGGTATCTTATACAAAAAGCAATCCCTTTGGTATTGTTCCCTGAACTTCATCTACCATTGGGCATAAATATGGCAGTTCTTGCTTGAGTGAGGTACAAACCTGGATTTCTCGCAAGTGAGAAATCCAAGGAGTGTGGGGAGATAGAAAAAAGCAAAACCTCCCACACCTCCCACACTATGAGTGAGAAATCCGGGTTCTACCCCAACCCCAACCCCTGCACCTTAGCAAGAGGAGGAGACTATGATATACCTCATGTAATTAACCCCATAACCTTATCCCCTGACATCCTCCCACGGAAGATACCCAATAGGATTCCAAGAATTACTTCTTTCTTGGGTTTTCTCTTTCCATGACTTGACTTACTTGGAGGAATTTCTCCACCCACGCAGAGGTCGATGTCTCAAAAGGTAATCGACATTACCATGTGCTGCATATTGCAATATTATGTGCGTGTAGTTACTTAAAAAGAGATTAGACTCGGAAAATTTTAAAGGAAAATGTGAATCCTTAATCGTGTCAGCGCTGGTGAAGTAAGCTATTACTAGATTTGCTAGCGATAGCCAAGCACTTCTTTTTTTATTTAGCCATGTCTTTAACTAAAACTGTCAAAAAAGATAAAATTCTCATTGTCGATGATGTTTTTGACAATCTACTGGTGTTAGAAGCAGTCCTAGAAGATGAGGACTATGAAATTAGCTTGGTGGAAGATAGCAAAGTTGCTCTGGCTATGGTTGAGGAGTTACTCCCAGACATAATTCTCTTAGATGTGATGATGCCGGAGATCGATGGCTATGAATTTACTCGCCGCGTCCGGCAAAATCAGGCGTTGCCATTTATCCCCATTCTGCTGCTCACGGCTCACTATCAGTCTAGCGTTGTGGAAGGACTCGATGCTGGTGCAGATGACTTTATTCGTAAACCATTCGATCCTGATGAACTACATGCACGGGTGCGATCGCTCCTGCGCCTCAAGCATAGTATCGATGAACGAGATCAGATGGCTAATCTCCGGGCAGATTTTGTCTCGCGTTTTACTCACGATTTACGTATACCACTGGTAGCCTCCAACCGCGTATTAAAATTATTGCTAGAAGGCAGATTTTGCGAAGTTTCGCCACAGTTGCAAGAAATAATTGATACCATGATTGGCAGCAATCAAGACCTGCTGGAAATGGTAAATACTTTGCTAGAAGTTTATCGTCATGAAGCGGGCTGTAAAACCTTAAAAATTTCTCCCTGCAATATTCAGGAATTAGTTAGTGAAGTTTCCCTAGAATTAACTCCCTTAGCTGAAGAAAAAGGATTAGCTGTAAATATTGATCGAGATGAAACTGCAATCACCATCATGGGCGATCGCGTAGAACTGCGACGAGTATTGACAAACATCATCGGCAATGCTATCAAATTTACAGACAAAGGCTCTGTAGATATTCACTGCTACCTCACTCCGGCAGATGTGACTATTGATATCCAAGATACGGGGCCAGGAATTTCTAAACCAGACCAAGAAAGATTATTCGAGCGATTTCGTCAAGGAAAACACCAACGTTCTGGTAGTGGTTTGGGGCTATATCTATCTCGCTACATTATCGAAGCACATCAAGGCACAATCGATGTCATATCTGAACCAGGGCAGGGTAGTACATTCACTATCCGTCTACCGATAGCTGGCGAAAACTAAAAGTAGGGATTCATAGAAAAACCTCGTCTTGGCTAAAGAGGAGAAATCCTGATGAGCAAAGTCGTGGGTTGAACTTTCTAAAGATGAGTAACGTTTTAAGAGAATTGCTCTCTAAAAATAAAGATTCATTTCTTTAGTTTATCTAAAGCCGCATCTAAGTTATCAAATTACCTTTCTAAGATAGAAGCAGCAACTATAAGTTGCTATAGATGACTAAAACCCAACTAACAGCTAGTGGCTGCGGAGAACATAAAAATGACAAAAGCGCCAGAATCTTTGGACTTATCTACTTACGATGCTACAGACAGAGCCTTAGATCGTGATTGTACAACCTTATCCCGTCACGTTCTCCAACAACTTCAGAGTTTTTCGCCAGATGCACAAGATTTAAGTGCGCTGATGAATCGCATCGCCTTGGCCGGCAAACTGGTTGCTCGGCGCATGAGTCGCGCTGGTTTAATGGAAGGCGTTCTTGGATTTACTGGAGAAGTTAATGTCCAAGGCGAATCCGTCAAAAAGATGGATGTCTACGCTAATGATGTATTTATCTCAGTGTTTAAGCAAAGCGGCTTAGTCTGTCGCCTCGCTTCTGAGGAAATGGAAAATCCCTACTACATCCCGGAAAATTGCCCCATTGGCCGCTATACCCTGCTGTATGACCCAATTGATGGCTCATCTAACACTGATAACAATCTCAGCTTAGGTTCCATTTTCGCTATTCGCCAACAAGAAGGAAATGATAGCGATGGTAAAGCAACTGACCTCCTCACCAACGGACGTAAGCAGCTTGCTGCCGGATACATCCTGTATGGCCCCTGCACAATGCTGGTTTATACTATAGGTAAGGGCGTTCATTCCTTTGTCCTCGATCCCAGCTTAGGAGAGTTTATTCTCACAGAAGAGAATATTAAGATTCCTAACCACGGTTCTGTGTATAGTGTGAACGAAGGTAACTTCTGGCAGTGGGAAGAATCGATTCGAGAATACATCCGCTACGTTCATCGTACAGAAGGCTACAGCGCTCGTTATAGCGGCGCAATGGTCAGCGATATCCATAGAATTTTGGTTCAAGGCGGTGTATTTCTCTACCCAGGGACAATTCAAAACCCAGAAGGTAAATTGCGCTTGCTGTATGAAACCGCTCCTCTCGCCTTTTTGATTGAGCAAGCAGGCGGCCGTGCTACTACAGGACTGGTAAATATCTTGGATGTGGTGCCAAAAAAACTGCATCAGCGCACGCCTTTAATTATTGGTAGCAAAGAGGATGTCGCAAAGGTGGAGTCTTTTATTCAAAACGGACACTAGTTGTAGAAAGCAAGGGACTGGGGACTGGGGACTGGGAACTAGGGACTGGGGACTGGGGACTAGGGACTAGGGAGTAGGGACTAATATTTTTTCTTAGCACTTAGCACTGGCTCAATGCCCCGCTATCTATGTACAGGACTCAGCACTTTAAAGACAGAGATAGGAGAAAAAAGCTTGTAAATTAGACTTCTGAAATTTTTCAACTCCATAGTTCAATAGTTATTTTTGCCATACAGCACTAAAAGACGGTAACAAAAGTATCAAGGATGCGTCTAGCCTATGGCATTAATTAAAAGTTAATCATGGTGATTTAGGATTGGGAATGCAGAGTAGCACTTCTTAAAGATGTATTAAAGATTATCTCAGCTGGCCGATGCGATAAGTGGTTGGCAACGCCACAATTCAAAAGTCACCATCAACATTTGATGGGTTTTGCCAACTTCACTTGGCGACATCACTATACAGGAGTGAAACAAATTAGAGCTATGGCTACCAATCATCTACTAGAAATTAAGCAATACGGTCAAAGTATCTGGATGGATAATTTGACTCGTGACATTATTCAATCAGGCGAACTCAAAGACCTGGTGGAAAATCAAGGTATATCTGGGATTACCTCTAACCCAGCTATCTTTGAAAAAGCGATCGCTGGTAACGTTATTTATGATGCCGATATCGAAGCCGGAGTCCGGGCTGGCTTACCGACATACAAAATTTACGAATCCCTAGTTTTTAAAGATATCCGTAACGCCTGTGATATTTTACGCCCTGTTTATGAAGCCTCGGATAGACTAGATGGTTATGTGAGTATCGAAGTCCCGCCAACCATTGCTCATGATACTGAAGCCACAATAGCCGAAGCCCAACGCTATTTCCAAGAAATTGATCGGGAAAATTTGATGATTAAAATTCCCGGTACAGAACCAGGTTTGCCAGCAGTGGAACAGGCGATCGCAGATGGTATGAATGTCAATATTACGTTACTATTTTCTGTAGAAAGCTATATCAACACAGCTTTGGCTTATATTCGTGGCTTAGAAAAACGGGTGGCTGAGGGTAAGGACATTAGTAGAATTGCTTCAGTCGCCAGCTTCTTCCTCAGCCGGATTGATAGCAACATCGACGGCAAGATTGATGCTAAGTTGAAAAAAGGCGTTGATGATATTTCCGTGGAAGCAAAGCTAAGAGCTGTTAAAGGAAAAGTAGCGATCGCTAACGCTAAGATTGCGTACCAAGAATACAAGAAAATCATCAGAAGTGAGCGTTGGCAAGATTTGGCAGCAAAAGGAGCCAAAGTACAGCGGCTACTTTGGGCTAGCACCAGCACCAAAGACCCCAACTACAGAGACGTGATGTATGTCGAAGAGTTGATTGGCGCTGATACTGTCAACACCGTTCCACCAGCGACCATTAAAGCTTGTGCCGATCATTGTAACGTAAGCAATCCCTTAGAAACAGATTTAGACAAAGCTTACACGCTGATCGAAAACCTCAAAGATCCCGACATCAACATCGATCTCGATAACGTCATGGATGAACTGTTAGTTGAAGGCATTGACAAGTTTATCCAGCCCTTCCAGTCCTTGATGAACTCTTTAGAAGACAAGATCAAGGTATTGTCACCAGTGTAGGGAACAGAAGAGGGGAAAAGGTTAAAGGGTAAAGGGTAAAGGTATAATTCTTCCCCTTTCCCCCTTCCCCTTTCCCCCTTCCCCTTTCCCCAATCCTAGTACCAAATCCAAAATCCAAAATTGTTATGGTTAGTCTGCTAGAAAATCCCTTGCGCGTTGGTCTGCAACAACAAGGGATGCCTGAACCCCAGATTATAGTCATTTTTGGCGCTTCTGGTGATCTCACCTGGCGCAAACTAGTGCCAGCGCTTTACAAATTGCGGCGAGAACGGCGTATTCCCCCAGAAACGACCATTGTCGGTGTGGCACGTCGAGAATGGAGCCACGAATACTTCCGTGAACAAATGCAAAAGGGCATGGAAGAGGCGCATCCTGATGTCGATTTAGGGGAACTCTGGCAAGACTTCTCTCAAGGTCTGTTTTACAGTCCTGGGGATATAGACAACCCCGAAGGCTACCAGAAACTAAAAAACTTATTGAGTGAATTAGACGAAAAACGGGGCACGCGAGGTAATCGCATGTTCTACCTCTCAGTTGCCCCCTCATTCTTTCCTGAAGCTATTAAGCAGCTAGGAAGCGCCGGGATGCTAGAAGATCCCTACAAACATCGTCTAGTAGTTGAAAAACCCTTTGGTCGAGACTTGGCTTCTGCCCAAAGTCTTAACCAAGTGGTACAGAAATATTGTAAAGAAAACCAAGTATACCGGATTGATCACTACTTGGGTAAAGAAACAGTCCAGAATTTGCTGGTGTTTCGCTTTGCCAATGCGATTTTTGAGCCGTTGTGGAATCGTCAATTTGTTGACCACGTGCAAATTACCGTGGCAGAAACCGTGGGAGTGGAAGACCGGGCTGGTTACTATGAAAGCGCCGGCGCACTACGGGATATGTTGCAAAATCACCTCATGCAACTTTACTGCCTAACGGCGATGGAAGCACCCAACGCAATGGATGCCGACAGCATCCGCACAGAAAAAGTGAAGGTACTCCAAGCTACTCGTCTAGCTGATGTTCACAATCTGTCGCGGTCAGCAGTCCGTGGTCAATATAGTGCTGGCTGGATGAAGGGTCAAGCAGTGCCAGGGTATCGAGTAGAACCAGGTGTTGATCCCAACTCCACCACACCCACATACGTCGCCATGAAGTTTTTGGTAGACAACTGGCGCTGGAAAGGTGTTCCTTTCTACTTGCGTACCGGAAAGCGGATGCCGAAAAAAGTCAGTGAGATTGCCATTCACTTCCGCGAAGTTCCATCTCGGATGTTCCAATCGGCTGCCCAACAGACAAACGCCAATATTTTGACGATGCGGATTCAGCCAAATGAAGGTATTTCCCTGCGTTTTGATGTGAAAATGCCGGGGGCAGAATTCCGCACCCGTTCCGTTGATATGGACTTTAGTTATGGTTCCTTTGGCATCCAAGCAACATCTGATGCCTACGATCGCTTATTCCTTGATTGTATGATGGGCGATCAAACATTGTTCACCCGCGCAGACGAAGTAGAAGCAGCTTGGCAGGTAGTAACACCAGCCCTTTCCGTTTGGGATGCACCCGCCGACGCAAATACTATTCCCCAGTACGAAGCCGGTACCTGGGAACCAGCCGAAGCAGAATTGTTAATTAACCAAGATGGCCGCCGCTGGCGCAGACTCTAAATATTAGTCATTAGTCATTAGTCATTGGTCATTAGTCACTAGTAAAAACACAAATGACAGATGACAAATGACAGATGACAAATGACAAAATCCAAAATCCAAAATCCAAAACTTCCTATGGCTCCCCAAGCTTCTACAATTTTTTCACTTCAGGCGCCAAAAGATATTTCGCTTAACGAAATAGAGGCGGAACTTAATCAAATTTGGCAAAGTTACGGCATTACTGGTGAGGACGGTGGGCTTCCTGCTGCGACTCGGGCCACGACATTTAGCTTAGTGGTTTACGAACCAGAAGAAACCCAATATCTTTTGGCTAGTTTGGGATTTTACAACGGCCCGCTTGACGGAATTTTAGGGCCTCAGATGGTAGCTGCTTTGCGGCAAGTGCAGACAAAATATGGACTGCCGGATACTGGCACAGCAACACCTGAAACTTTGGCTATCTTGAGAGAAGAATTCACCAAGCGTCAAGGAAACGGGGCTGGTGGGGATAATAATTCTATTGAACTCCCCAGCTTAAATGCCCCAAGCCCCAGAATTGCCGATGAAATCGCCCTCCGCAACCCTTGTCGGATTATTGCGCTGTTTCCCATTGCTGGCGAAGATGAAGGAGTCAAGGCTCAAGTTTCTGCTTATTGCCCCATCCAAAAGCAATCGTCAAGTACACTAATTTGCTGCGAATACATAACTCTTAGTGGAACTGCTGCTGCTTTGGAACGCATAGGTGGCTTGATTCCAGCATTGTTGATTGGTGGCTTACCGAAGTTTCTTTGGTGGAAAGCAACGCCAGTCCCCAACAACACTCTATTCAAGCGGCTGGCAGCAGTTTGTAATAATGTAATTGTGGATTCTTGCCGCTTTAACGAGCCAGAAAGCGATTTACTCCGCCTCCAAGAATTGGTGGAAAGTGGGGTTCCTCTGGCTGACCTCAACTGGCGTCGCCTCTCAGCTTGGCAGGAATTGACGGCCGAAGCCTACGACTCACCTCACCGTCGGGCGGCCCTCAGAGAAGTTGACCGAGTAACTATTGATTACGAAAAAGGCAACCCTGCACAAGCTTTGCTGTTTTTGGGTTGGCTGGCAAGTCGTCTAGAATGGCAGCCAGTTTCTTATGAAAAGGAAACGGGAGATTATGACATCACTCGCATTCGTTTTATTGCCCAAGACCAACGGCAAGTGGAAACCGAATTAGCGGGTGTTCCCCTTGCTGATGTGGGTGAGATTGCTGGTGACTTGATTGCCTTGCGCCTCAGTTCGACAAATCCCAAGGCAGACTGTGGTACTGTAATTTGCTCGGAAACTGGTGGCTGTATGCGGATGGAAACCCACGGTGGCGCCCAATCTGCCGGTCTGTTTCAACAGGTGACTTCACTTTCGGAACAAAAGGCGGAAGCATTGCTGAGTCAGCAGGTACAACGTTGGGGACGCGAGTCACTGTTTGAAGAAAGTCTGGGAATTACAGCGAGTATTTTCAAATTGGAAACACACTAGTACTCTGGCAAGACAACAATGCTTGCTTTGTAGTGAACGCTTTAGCGCTCAAGTCAAGGACTAAAAGTCTGGCCCCTTTCCTAACGGAGACGCTGGCGTAGCGTGTCGTAGATGAGACTCAGTAACGCTGCGCTATCGTTAGTCACTCATGGGGGAAACCCCCTTCTCTACGAGACGCTCTGCGTTGGCGGTTAGCCTCTCCCTTTGGGCTACGAGTTACCAAATGCGAAAATCAAACACAAACTCTTCAGATTTTTGGATATTTCAATAATCTGGAGGGTTTTTTTATTCTCCTTGGTTTTTGAGACGCGATAAATCGCCGTCTCTACAAGTGTTTTGGTCTTATCTGAACTGTATTGAGATACCAAAGTCCTGATTTATCGCGTCTCTTGCTTTAACCGAGAGCTATTGCCCCCTACTAGGCTGCAACTTTGATGCATCAAAGTTGTAAAAATTAATTAGCTAGGACTTACGCATTGACAGAAAATACCAAATATGGGTTCTTTGAAAAAGCACGTCTGTCGTAGGAGTTTAGCATTGCTAAACCCCTACAGATGACCATCGAAGAACGATTAATAAAAGGCTGAAACGACCCATTTTCGTATATGCATACCATGATTAAGTTGTACAGTGCGTAAGTCCTATTAGCCTATTGGCGTGACAAGAGTAGTAGCGTTGGCGTAGCCCACCGTAGGTATCGCTACTACTCTTGTTAAAATCAATTATCTTAAAACTTTGCAATATTAAAATATTCAAAAGTAACTAAGTTGATTCACCAATATTAAACACATCCGACTCGAACTGCTGTAGTTGCAGCCTCGGTACGGTTCGTTACTCCTAACTTATTTAGTACCTGGCTGACATGATGCCTAATAGTAGAAGGACTCAGTTTCATCCGTTGAGCGATCGCGTCATTACTCAATCCTAAAGCCAGTAGTGCTAAAACCTCTTCTTGTCGTTTGCTCAGATCATAGACAGGTGCAGATGACAGTTTGCTCGGTTGCAGCAAAGCCTGAATCACCTCTGCTGCCAACATAGACCGACCGATCGCAGCGGCTCGTATGGCATCCGCCAACTCATCAATCGAGATACCTTTAAGCAGGTAGCCAATGGCTCCGGCTTGCATTGCTTGCTGTACCAAGTCATTCGCTAGAAAACTCGTCAAAATTAAAACTTGAATTTCTGGGTATTTTTTGCGGATAGCTCTTGTTGCTTCTGCCCCATTCATTCCCACCATCATCAAATCCATTAACACTACATCTGGCTGCAACTGTTCGCACAAATGTACTGCTTCATTTCCATTACGCGCTTCACCCACTAATTGAATGTCATCAAACGCCAGCAAGACAAATTTAATACCTCCGCGTAGGATTTCATGATCGTCAACAGTAATCACCCGAATCGGTCGCAATGATTTATCTTTTTCCATATATAAATCCGGGATATTAAAACTATTTTTAATACATTTACATTACATTATTCTTCCATTTTCAGTATTTATACGTGAGATTCTTAATCTTTAATTTTTTATTTATCGCCAGTCAATCACGGAAAAATCTTACGTTATATATTAAGTCTGTCTTTTCTCAGTAACTCGATTGAAATAAACATAACTATATTACAAAAAGTAAATACGCCTAAAACTCTTACCAATAAGCAATCAAAAAGAACAAATTACACTTTTAATAGTTAACTTTATTTATACCCAATGCTTAACGCCTAATTTTATGCTCCCCACTCCCTATTTTATTGATAGCGGTTGACCAACTCAAGACAATCTCAGTCCCCTTCCCTGGATAGCTTGACAAATGGAAAATAGCGCCGATGGACTCAGCCCGTTCTTTCATAATTGCTATGCCCAAATGACCAGATGGTATTTTGTCGGAGTCAAAACCACAGCCATTATCACTAATACGCAAGACTATTTCCTGTGAATCGTTGCGGAGACTGACTGATACTTGGGTTGCTTTGGCATATTTAATAATATTATTCAGTGCCTCTTGAGTAATCCGGTAGAAAACAAGCTTCACTTCATTAGACAAAGAGCGATGATCGTCTTCCACCGTCGTTATTATCTGTAAACTTGCCCGTTCTTGAATTCCTTTAGTTAACTGCTGTAGCAATTCACCTAAAGGTTTCTCTACCAACCCGTTGGGACGCAACTCAATCAATAGATTCCGCATTTCTGCTAACGCCCCTTGTGTCAATTGGGCGAGTTCTTCTAATCCCTGTTGGGCTGTCTCTGGGTTGCGTTGCCAGACTCTAGGTAAAGCTTCGGCAATTGTCACCACGGTAAACAATGTCTGCGATACTGAATCGTGTAAATCGCGGGCGAGACGATTTCGCTCCACTTCCACAGCAATCTTCCGTAGCTGTTCGCTTTCAATCAATTGTTCCCGTAGCTTCACCGCTTGTATCAACTCCTTCCTTAGGCGTAGACTCATAATTATCACGAAGGACATAAATCCATATTCGCTAAGGTATAGAGATTTGAACACTCCCAAATCCACTAAGCGATCGCATTGAACAGTTCCGACAAAAATCGCCAGACTCAAAGCCAAAATCATTGCAGCTTGCTTTTCACCACGTTGATATTGACGGTAACAGGCGTAAAAAACAAAAACTACATTACTGATTAAAGCTAAGAATTGGAACCCGACTAAGGGATTGAGTGTACCTTCTGGGTAGGTAATTGGTTCGCCCCAAGGCAAAGAGATGCTTGATAACCTACTAATCTGGGAGTAGAGAATCCCAGTTGGTGAAACTTTGTTAATTAAGATGCAGATGATGTAGAGGCTATTTAGTGCCAACAGTAGGCGTACTGGCTTAAATTTAGTATATAAAGCCACAAACCAGACACAAGCAATTGTGAAAAGAAACCCTAAGGAAGATGCCAATTTTCTAGCATTTATATAATCTTCTACATCAGTGACTTTATATTTGGCTATAAGAGCCAAGATATAGCTAGCAGACAGCAAGCAGGTTAACCCAAAACAGAAGTGTAGCGCAGATTTTAATCGCGCAGAAGCGATTAGTAGGTGTAATAGACCAACATACAGGCAAATGCCAGCAAATAGACCCAAAAGGCTTGAAATAATAGTCATTACCTAATTTCACGAGAAACTTGTTTTATAGATAACGCAGTAATTTCACCGTACTTTACTGCTACTCGCGCAGATGAATGTTGATTCTGCAAATCAGAAAACAGAACAAAATTATAGATATATAGGATCAATGACCTAGTGCATTATAGGTCATTGATCCTAGTCAAAAATAGGACAACCATCCGATGCATTGATCAAGGCGATCGCTGTACAATCCATTACGTCAATGATTTAAGCAAAACTTTGGCGATGCACCGTAGGCGATCGCCTCGCCTCTGCAATCAAAGCGTACAGGTGCAAAAACCTGGATTTCTCACTTGTGAGAAATCCAAGGAGTGTGGGGAGTGTGGGGAGTGTGGGGGGTAAGACTTCTTCCCCATCCTCCCACACCTCCCACACCCTTGTGAGAAATCCAGGATAAAGTGATGCGCCAATACGTTAGGCGAGAGGTTTTCCAAAAGTTGCATCAACCTGCACCTTTGTTGTACTGACCTGCAACAAAGTTGCATCAACCTGCACCTTTATTGCATTCATCTACAGCAAAGTTACATTGACCTGCAACTTTGCTGTACTGACCTGCAAAACATAACCCAAGATATACAAAACCATGAATAAATTATTTTCAACTTTAACTTTAACAGCAGCTACAGCTTTAACCGTTGCGATCGCCACAGAAGTCATGAGCAATAACTCAGTTTTTGGAGAGACATCTATTGACTTAGCAAAGTTACGTAGCGCTGCTGTGTCTAAACACAACACTTATCGAGCCACACATAAAAGCCCTAACATCACCATCAGTGATTCCCTAAATACCAGCGCTCAAGCTTGGGCTGAGAAGATTGCCAGTAGTGGAGAATTTGAACACAGTACCAATCGCAACAATGTGGGAGAGAACATATACGCTTCTTACAGTACAGAAAGCACCGTAGAACCAACCACCCTTGGCAACACAGCAGTTAAGGAGTGGTACGACGAAATTAAAGACTATAACTACGCCAATCCCGGATTTTCTAGCGAAACAGGGCATTTCACTCAAGTGGTGTGGAAGGGCAGTACGCAATTAGGCTGTGGTGCAGCACAAGGCACTGCAACGATTGAAGGTACTAATTATAACGCTTTCTATGTGGTCTGCCAGTACGCTCCTGCTGGGAATGTGCAAGGGCAGTTTCCTGATAACGTACTCAAACCTTAGTACTTTGTCAAGCAAGTTTTGAGGGTTGGTAGTAAGCACTTTAGTGCTGATTTTTTTAAGCACTAAAGTGCTTACTACGAACTTAATTATCCATAAATTCAACTTTTCTAAATAACTAGGCAAATATTTACCCACCGGACAAATAACTCATTTACCGAAAACAGGAACGATAAACTTGTCGGTGACAATGGTGATGATTTACTCTACGACGGTACTGGCAACGATCAACTTTATGGCGGTAGGTTAGTTGCATCGCCCTGCACCTTTGATGCATCGCCTTGCACCTTTGATGCATCGCCTTGCACCTTTGATGCATCGCCTTGCACCTTTGATGCATCGACCTGCACCTTTGATGCATCGACCTGCACCTTTGATGCATCGCCTTGCACCTTTGATGCATTGCCTTGCACCTTTGATGCATCGCCTTGCACCTTTGATGCATCGCCCTGCACCTTTGATACATCGCCTTGCACCTTTGATGCATCGCCTTGCACCTTTGATGCATCGCCCTGCAAGAACGAGCTTACCCTTTGTTTAACCTTGTTTTATCTAAAAATCTCATCTTACTGTTAGCTTTAGGGTTGCAATGGGCACATTAAATATGTAGATTACAACAGTATGCTGATATGCCTATCCAAGATAAAACACGTCGTTTGCGCCCTCAAGTAATTAGTGAAGATGTGACTTCATGGCACGGTTTGCAAACGATCGCTACTTATGAAACAACCCGTGCTGATGCCTCTGCTACTAACTTACAGCAAACTTATCAGGCTATGTTAGCCCAGCAACAAGCCGAAACTGAGAAACTAACTTTATACCGTGCTGCTGCTGATGCTGCGCGATTAGCAGAATGGGAATTTCACAATGCGGTATTAGCGATGAAAGAAGTTGTGCGCGGACAATATGGTTCGGATAGCGATCAAGCCCAAGCTGTAGGACTGAAGAAAAAATCAGACCATAAGCGTCCTAGCCGCAAAAAGTTAGTCGCTTCATGAGCTAGGAAAAATTAACACATTTTAGATGTGTTCTTGCTCTACACCAAGAGCAAGAGACGCGATAAATCGCCGTCCCTACAAAGGAATTATTGTAGAGACGGCGATTTATCACGTCTTTATGATAAAGTCATACTCGCCTCCACGCTCAAGGGCGCGTTTGTAAGCAGGTCGCGCATGAATGCGATCTACAAATTCTTTCAGCTTTGGCCGGTTCTCGATATCTTCTTTTTGCATGACGACTACTTCCAGGGGAAAGCTCATTTGGATATCGGCGGCGGTGAATTCCTCACCTGTAAACCAAGTATTTTTACGTAATTCACTTTCTATATAATCAAAGTGAAGTTTGATTTGGGGCGCAACAAATCCCCTAACTACGTTGCTGTCTCCTTCCCCGAAATTGTTCAAGACCAGCCTCATTACCAACGGTGGCATTGCAGAGCCTTCGGCGTAATGCAGCCAATATGTATAGCGCAGATGCTCCGGTGTATCAGATGCGGGAACTAGGCGACCATTGCCGTAGCGATTAACGAGGTATTCGATAATTGCACCCGACTCAGCAATGGTGAGGTCTGCATCTGTGATTACTGGTGACTTACCGAGGGGATGAACTTGGCGCAGCGACTCTGGCGCCATCATCGTCTTTGGATCGCGTTCATAGAATTTGATCTCATATTCAATACCTAATTCCTCAAGTAGCCACAGCACCCGCTGCGATCGCGAGTTGTTAAGATGATGCACAGTTATCATAAAAAGGTTCCTCTTCTGGTGGCTGATTACTATCCAATCTGAGCTAATACCAATTCAATTAATGATTGCAACATATCCTTGGGTAAAGACGCGATGAATCGCGTCTCTACAAATAGACCATTTGTCGCATTCTTTTTTCAAATTGGTATAATCTCTAGCTATTAGTCATTATTAGACAAACTTTTTCAGATTAACTCCCCTAATTGGCTAGTTTTCTGCTTTTTAATTGGTATAAAAACCACATTTGTTTCATTTATGGCTTTAATCATTGCCGGAGAACGTAGTGGGGTGGGTAAGACAACAGTCACGCTCACCCTTTTAGCATCTTTACGTCGTCGCGATCGCTTGGTGCAATCTTTCAAGGTAGGCCCAGACTACATTGATCCAATGTTTCATCGACACGTAACTGGTCTTCCTTGTCGGAATTTAGACCCCGTACTGACTTCTGAAGCCTACGTTCAGCAATGTTTTGCCCGTCATAGCCAACTAAGTGAATATGCCCTAATAGAAGGGGTAATGGGGTTATTTGATGGAATTGGGCATGGGGAATGGGGCATGGGGCATGGGCAAGAAAAGCAAAAAACTGACTTTGCGAGTACTGCCCACATTACGCGGCTTTTAGATTTACCTGTGGTGTTGGTGATTGATTGCAGTCGTTTATCTGGTTCTGTAGCTGCGATCGCTCACGGTTATCGATCTTTTGATCCCCGAATTAAAATAGCTGGGGTAATATTAAATCGCGTGGGGAGCGATCGCCATCTCTCTCTCCTCAAAGATTCTCTAGAACCCCTACAATTACCCATTCTCGGCGTGCTGCGGCGTCAAGATAACATTACAATTCCCGATCGCCATTTAGGTTTAGTTCCTACAGCAGAACTTCCCGAACTTAACGCTTTAATCAATCGTCTCGCCGATTTAGGAGATACTTGCTTCAATTGGCAACACTTATTACCCCTGTTAAAATCAGAACCTCTCCCTCAGCCCCATCATCCCCCTTGTCCTCCGTTATCATCAGTCAGGATTGCTATTGCCCGCGATCGCGCTTTTAATTTCTATTACCAAGACAATCTCGATTTGCTGCAACATCTTGGCGCAGAACTGGTTTTCTGGAGTCCTTTAGAAGATGCTGACATACCCAAAAATGTGCAGGGAATGTATTTTGGCGGTGGTTTCCCGGAAGTTTTTGCCCAGCAATTAGCAGAAAATACCAGCGTTCGTGATGCAGTCAAAACGGCAATACTTAAAGGAATGCCTACAGTTGCCGAATGCGGAGGATTGATGTATTTGTGTGAGCAAATTATCGATTTTGAGGGTAAATCTTGGCCAATGGCGGGAGTTTTACCGACATCTGCTGTGATGGGAGGGCGTTTAACTTTAGGATATCGTCGCGCAGTAGCTTTGCAAGATAATCTGTTAGTTAAAGCAAATACAACTGTTTATGGACATGAGTTTCATCGTTCCCATTTAACCTTAACTCCCACTCAGCCGCTATTTGAAACTTCTCGCTACGATTGTGAAGAAAATATGGGATGTGAGGGATGGGGTTTACCTGCAAATGTTCATGCTTCTTATGTTCATCTGCATTGGGGAGAAAGTCGAGAAATTCCCCAGCAGTTTATTAAAGAATGTCTGAAAGTCGCATCTTCAGGAACATGGATTTAAGAGGATGTTTGAAAAGTATTTCTCTGTAACTTTAGACGCTTTAGCAAGAAAATGCCCTCTTCACTTTCCTTATGGTCTGGGAAAAGGTTAAGGAAGGGGTAAAGGATGTATTTAAAACCTTTTCCCCTTTTACCGAACCGTATTGGTCTATATTGGACTCAATTGAGAACCGCTATATTATGTGAGACATACCTGATTTGCTTTATGCTTGCAGTTGACAGAGCAGTAAACCAAACCATTGATTTGGATCTGTCCACACATGAAGAGGTAATAAACCCTGTGCGGTGAGTTGCTGTTTGATAGTATTAAGGTCAAATTTGCGAGAAATTTCGGTGAGGATAGTCTCATCTAGGGCAAAATTAACCTTGAGGTTAAGAGCGCGTAATTCTACAATTTGCGATCGCAAGCTGCGTAAATGCATTTCTATTTGATGTTCGCTTTCATTGTAAAACGCCCAGTGTTCAAACTGCGTGGTATCGAAATTCCCCTCAAACCGCTGATTTAAATGCTCCAGCATATTAAGGTTAAAAGCTGCCGTTACTCCCTGGCTGTCGTTATAGGCTGGTTCCAAAATCTGTTTCGGCTTTCGTAAATCTATCCCCAATAATAAATACTCACCTACTTGTAAAGCATTTGTAATTTGAGAGAAGAACACATCACACTCATCAGGTGTAAGATTACCTAAAGTGCTACCAATAAAACAAATCATCCGACTGGGTAATTGCGTCGGTACGAGTTTTGCAAGGGCTAATTCATAGGTTCCCGCCAGTGCATAAACTTGCAGGAAGGGATAATCTCCTAATAACTGCTTGGCGCTACTTTCCAACATACCTGCACACACATCAATTGGTAGGTAGTGCAGGGGATAGCCTAGCCGTTGGTAGGCATCCAGTAAAATGCGGGTTTTGTTAGAACTGCCACTGCCAAGTTCTACCAATTCACAAGGGCCAGTTATCTGGGCAATTTCACTAGCAAACTGCTGTAATATCGTCGTTTCTGTGCGTGTAAGATAATATTCTGGCAAATAACAGATTTGCTCAAACAGATCAGAACCAAGGTCGTCATAAAAGTAACAAGGGGGTAGAGATTTAGGTGTTTGAGTTAATCCCTTAACCACATCACTCCCAGCACTAGGTGCAACTATTTGGCTTGCTCCTACCAAACGTTCTATCTGCAAGCGTTTTTCAACGCTGCTTTGAGATGTAACCTTGCTGTTAACAGCTTTAGATATCGACATTAAACCTCCGTATGCTTGGGGTAATAAGTTACCTTTTATGGCAGACCTTTACCCCAATAAGTGAAACACATTGTCATAGCTAATAAAATCATGCTTGAGCAATATTACTCAAGCATTAGTCCTATTTGTAGCGATTTTCCCATTCAAATGACAGCAAGTAAGCGTTTAAGTGCTATTACTAACCCGTTACTTCATCGAAAGTCGGCGAGAAATTCCATCCCGCAAGTGGCGTGGAGAGGGATAGCCAACCGCCGACTTGGGGCATTGGTGACTCTTCCCCATGCCCCATGCCCCATGCCCCATGCCCTATTCCCCATGCCCTATTCCCCATGCCCTATTCCCCACCCCCTTGTGGGTGGTGTTTTTCATCAGCAGCACAGCGAAACCCTGCGAAAAGTTGGCGTACACCGGGATGATACCAATTACGAAAACTAGAACGCAGTACCCAAGAACGAGTTGCCCAACTACCGCCTTTTAAAACACGGTGCTGGTGGTCAAAATAAACTTGCGAGTAACCTGTGTAAGGGTAACTTTGGAAACCTTTGTAGCCATCAAACCAGGAATCTGTCCACTCCCAGACATTGCCGAGAGTATCGTACAAACCATAGGTACTTTGCCCAGCAGGGTAGGCATTTACTGCTGTTGTCTTACCAATTAGGCGATGTCTACGATGGGCTACGCCTACGCAATTACACTGTTGGACGGTTGGTTTTTCATCTCCCCAAGGATAGGTGCGGTGACTATTAGTCTGTGCATCCCAACTGACTGCTTTTTCCCATTCGGCTTCTGTGGGTAGCCGCTTACCCACAAATCGGGAGTAAGCCTCGGCTTCATACCAGCTAACACCGCAAACCGGGTGATTATCATAACTGCGTAGCTTGCCCCCGTAGGCATCACTGCACCAATAAAGCGGTTGGCTCACTGATTCTTTTTGTAACCATTGCCATCCTAATTCTGACCACCACTGAGAATTTTGGTAGCCTCCCGCCTCGATGAATTCACGATACTGTCCACAAGTCACAGGATAGCGGTCAATCAGATACGTATCTAAATACACTCGATGGGCAGGGCGCTCGTTATCTAGTGCATCAATTGAGTCGCTTCCCTGTTCAAATTCGCCTGCTGGGATTTGAATCATTTCGGTAAAAGGAGTGGAGGATGGAGGGACGTGGAGAGTAACAAATTCTGCCTCCTGCCTCTTGTTTAATTCCAAGACAAAACTAATAATTTCACAGTGCTGACTTTCGTGCTGAATCAAAAAGTGCCATAGACGTTCTTGCTGCTCAATGTCAGCTACTTCTAGGTATTCGAGAACTTTTTCTCTAACTGTGTCTAGGTAATAACGAATTTCCTCTAAGTTTGGTAAATGAACACGTTCTGATTTGGGTAAACCGTCGGCTGCAAACAGCTTACGGTATTGCGGAAACAAACAAGGGCTACCTGCACTGCGCTCTAGCAGCCATAAAGACTCGATATAGGCAATATGCCCCAAGTGCCAGCCAACAGGGCTAAAGTCAGGATGAGGCTGACTACAGAATGTGGCTTCGTCCATATCCTGGAACAGTGCAAAAGTTTGCAGACGACATTCATAAAAGGCTTGAAAAATAACCTCTTTCACACTAGATTTGCTCAATTTGGATCTCACAGTCTGCTCCCACACTAATAATGCTATTTTCTGGGCAAGCAATCCAATTACCTATAAATAGAGGTTCGGATGCAATAATTACAGAATTTGGGAAAGTCGGATCATCTCGTATCCAGTAAAGAGATGGAACTGGTGAATGAGTAGCAAACCGAGAAGCTATCAGGCGATGTCCGTCACTAAAAACTATGTTGAGTGAGGCTTCTACTTGATAGCGTTTTGCCATCTCTAAAAGCGTTAATAATGTGTTGCGTAAAGCATATTCTGGAGGTCGATGTTTATTGATTTGACTTTGTGAAAGTAATAAAGCAAAAATGTGTTCAGAGTCAGTACTGCCATTAATTTTCTCGTAAAAATCTTGGGTTAAAGTGCTGCGGATTTTTCTGTGTAATGTTTTGTGGAAATTTTCAATTCGTCCATTGTGAATAAAGAGTTGTTGTTGATGGTTAAAGGGCTGACAATTAGCAAAATCTACAGCTTGGCCTGGTGTAGCACTGCGGACATAAGCAAGTACACATTTTGATTCAACGTAACGGCTGAGACTGGGTAAGTTTATATCATTCCAAATAGGCAGGGTATTTTTGTAGATAAAAGGGTCAGTATCTTTTTGACTATGATACCAACCCACACCGAAGCCATCTGCATTTACTACCCCAGAGGTCATTTCGCGGGGTTGATAACTCTGGACTATCAGTGAGTGTTCTGGTTTATACAGAAGATATTCTAAAGAAACAGGCGAACCGAGGTAAGCAAGTAAACGGCACATGATTAAAGTATTTGCTCCCAATAGCTGTATAAAGTAAGCTTTTTGACTGAGAATTAGCTGATTTTTGGATAAATTTGCACTATCCTTGTTAACAAGTGCTACCTCATATCACCGTATTGACCTCCTCACTACACAAAACATTTAGTTTGCTAATGTTTTATACAAACTTGTATTATTTTGGCGTAATTTTGAACTTCAGGAGTAGTATTCAACAAAATAGACAAATAATAAAGACTAATTAGCAATAATCAAGAACCAATGACTGATGCCTAACTCAATAATGGTAATTTTCCCATATAGACATAATCAAACATGGGTATTTGATGATGAGCGAAGGGAACTAATCTAAGAACCATTTGTCAGTGGCGTACCCGAAATAATTGATATTTTGGTTGATGGTATTGCTAATGTTGATAAAGGCTTTAAACTGTTATTTTCCGCAAATCCCTTTCCTGGTTATCAAGCTGAACTAATTTGGTTAAGAGCAGAATATAACGGTTATTGGTATTACTGGGAGAGCCATAAATTGGAAGGTTGGCTATGTCCAGCTTTGTTCAAATACTTTAGTGAACCGCCAAATAAAATATGTTGTAAAGCTGAAAGACCTTATTTGTAGAGAATATCTCAAAAATTTTAATTTAACATAAGAAAATATTATGAAGATTCCAAACTCTATTATAACAATTATTGGACAACAGCCTTACCCACTTTTATTTGCAACTATCAGTGGTTCCCACTTATATGGTTTTCCGTCAGCTGATTCTGATTATGACTTGCGTGGTGTGCATATTTTACCAGTTACAGAAGTGGTGGGATTAGAGACGGGGAATGAAACTATTGAAGTTTCAGAAACTCGTGAATCTTTAGAAATTGATTTAGTCACTCATGATGTCAAAAAATTATTTTTGATGCTACTTAAAAAGAATGGCTATGTGTTAGAACAACTGTACTCACCCTTAATATTAACAACTTCACCCGAACATGATGAATTGAAAGTTATTGCCAAAAGTTGCATTACCCGTCATCATAGCTACCATTATATTGGTTTTGCTACGACACAATGGAAACTTTTTGAGAAAGAAGAAGCGTATAGGATTAAGCCATTACTTTATGTTTATCGAGTTCTGCTAACTGGGATTTATCTGATGCAAACAGGGATAGTCGAAGCTAATTTAATTAATCTCAATGAGGTGTTTAATTTACCATATATTCCTGATTTAATCGCCCAAAAGTTAGCAGGTACAGAAAGGTCTATTTTGTCAGATTTTAATATAAATTTTCATCAAAGAGAATATGAGCGTCTGCGTAATAAGTTGCAGGAGGCGTATGAATCTAGCCCATTACCTGAAGTACCTTCAGCAAATGTGGCTTTGCATAATTTGTTGGTACATTTGAGAACAAGAAGCTATGAATCATGAGTTCATCACTTTTGGCTCATGATTGTTTTAAAATACAGAATTTTAGTAAATTTAAATTGTATATTACTTATAGATAATTGTACTAGTTTGTTTATGTTTTAATAGGTAAAATGATTGCAAACTCTGTTCCTTGTTCTAATTCTGAAATTACTTCTATTTTACCTTTGTGTTTATCAACTATCTGATAACAAATACTTAAGCCTAATCCAGTACCTTTACCCACTGGCTTAGTTGTGAAAAAAGGATCAAATAGTTTATTTTTAATCTCTGGTGAAATTCCAGAGCCGTTATCTCTTATCCCTACTTTGATATAAATATTATCTATGTTTAATGTATTTATAATAATTTTTTTAGTTTCAACTGAATGAGTTTTTTGATCTAGCAGAGCATCTATCGCATTACTCAGAATATTCATAAATACCTGATTGAGTTGTGCGGGATAACACTCAACTAAAGGCAATTTCCCATATTTTTTGATTACTTCAATTTCTCGTTGAAGTCTATGATTTAGAATTAACAGAGTATTATCAATGCCTTCATGAATATCGACCTCTTTCATTTCAGCTTCATCTAATCGGGAAAAGTTCCGCAAAGATAACACAATTTCCCGAATACGTTGAGCGCCAATTTTCATAGAATCAAGTAGGTTGGGCAAATCTTTTTGAATAAAATTTAAATCAATATTTTCAATATTTTCTTCTATTAAATAAATAGGATTTGGGTATTGTTTCTGGTATAAAGTCACTAGATTAAGCAAATCTTGAGTATAGTCACTAGCACATTCAATATTCCCATAAATAAAGTTAACAGGATTATTAATTTCATGAGCTATACCTGCTACCATTTGTCCAAGAGAAGACATTTTTTCTGTTTGAATTAATTGCCCTTGAGCTTCTTTTAAGTCTTGCAGAGTTTTTTGAAGTTCTTGGGTTCGTTCTTCTACGCGTTGCTCTAAACTTTGACGAGCTAGTTCTAGTTCTTGAGTTCGTTCTTCTACGCGTTGCTCTAAACTTTGGTGAGCTAACTTGAGTTCCTGGGTGTAATCTCCCACCCATTCCACCAATTGATTAAGAGAAGTAGCTAATGTTCCTACTTCATCGTTGCTTGTAATATTAGCTCTGAGTTGGAAATTTGACTCTTCCGTAATTTTTCGGGCAACGTTAGTAACTATTTGTAGGGGACGTGCAATTAATTGACTGGTATATACTGCCAGTATAACTGCGATCGCAGCCGATAGCAGCATACTTCCAACAATAACTTTAATTCTCAATTTTTGGGCACTACTAAAACTAGCATTTGCTTGCTTTTTTTGAATTTCAGCATATCCTATAATCCGAATTAATTCGTCTGACAGCTTCTCAAACTCAACCGAAATATTACCTTCTTGATGAAAAAAAAATAATAGTTGTTCCTGCTTACCTTTTACTTCGTTTGTGGATAATTTATTTTGTTCAATCTGCTGCCAAAAAACTTTTACTTTTTGAGTATATTTTTGGGTATTTTTTTGATAACTATTCAATAAATTTAACAAATCTATATTATTTATTGTCAAATTATGAGGATGGTTATTTATAAATGTTTGTAGTTCAGATAACTGTTGATTAACCTGATTAATTTCGTCGATGAATTTATTTTTTTCAAATTCTACCCAAATATTACTTTCTAATACAGTCACTAACCTTTGTGGATGGAGCCTTACTCTAGTTATTGTATTTTCTAAATTTTTTAATAGAGATTGTTGCTGATAAGATAAATTCAACTGCTCTTGGGCAATAGTTTCGTAGCGGTATGCAATTAACAAACCACTTGTTGTGCCTATAAAAGCAATACTAATTGCTACAGTGTAGCCATAAATAATTTTCTTAGCAATGCTCCAATCATCGCTTAACTGATGAGGAAAACTAAAAATTCTTTTCAAGTATTCTTTCGTATTAATTATCATTAATTTATCGAATAATTTATTATAAAAAGTTTCCCTGTCCGATTTTTTGATAAACTTCACGAATCATATTATAATCAGCATCGTTTGCTAGAACTAACTTGCCTCCTTGATACTTTTGGTTCGCTTTAGCTATGACCAAACTTTGAATTAGTTTATCTTGATGCTTAATCATGCGGGATTGCATATCTGCTATAAAGCTAGATGCAAAATGGTTACTAGCAACAAATACATCATTGGGAAGTAATGGCCCTTTAAATATTACAGAAAAATCTTTTTCAATTAAGCCCTCAGATTCCAGAATGTTTTCGTATCTGTCAGATGCAGTTGCCCAGGCATCTACCTCACCTTTTTTTAATGCTTGTACTCCCTTATCATCCAACATGACAGTTTTGAAGTCAGTTTTTGGATCTAATCCAGCATCTATTAGTAGCTTTGTGGGAGCAATATGTCCAGAAGTTGAGCCAACTGTTCGCATAGCAATTGTTTTATCTTTCAATTGAGATAATAATTTAATTTTGCTATCTGCACGAACTACAATAATGCAATGGTAGTTTGTGCGCTCAATAGCAATTATAGGAATAGCCTTTGCCCTAGAATTTAAAATCAAGTATTCTGAAGGCCCTGCAAATACAATATCTACCTCTCTGGATGACAATGCTGGTGCTGCTGCTGTGGGATTTTCTACAGGAAAAAACTCAACTTTTATGCCTAATATTCCTTCTAATGTAGTGCGAAAAATTCCAAAATCTCGTTTTAAATCTTCAATTCCAGTGACATCTGTAACTGCAAATTTAAGATTTTTTGGTGCAGTTATTGCTATTTGATCTGAGCTATTATTAGTAGAATTTAATCCTGTTGTGCAGCCAGTAGCAAACAGTAGCGAATACCAAAGCAGATTGCGCCGTTTCATAGGTTTGAATGATATTACAAATGTAATTTTTTTAGCTGCTATTTGCTAGTATATATGTCTCCTATGCAGGTTATTGCTTTTTTTTATTCATGGCTTCTGTAATATTACGGAAATAAGTTTTATGGATTTAGTAATTCTATTTGTTGGAAAATATTAGGTGTGTCCCACTTTATAAAAAATACCTAACTATCAGAAATCGCTGCTCATTATTTTGCACATAAAAAAATCGCTGATACGGGTTTTATGAAAGTTTATCGAACAGAATAAAGGCGTCAGTCGTCAGAATGGGCTAAACCTTAGCTATCCGCTAACAGCAATGTTTTCTGTATGACTGACGGATAGCGCAGCGTATACCCTTCGGGATGCTTCGCTTAGAGCGAGTAATCGAGCGTCTGAATAATCGGCGTTTTGCACCTCCACAAAACAAGAAAATTTGGTGGTGCAACAATTCCTGCGTCGGTCTGAATCCCCGACTGATAGCGTTGCGGAAAGCGAGTCTTGTCTACGACACCCTACGCGAACGAGCGTCTTTATTCTGACTCCTGAATTCTGACTTCTGAATTCTTCTTCAAATATGTTCTATTAATATAAAATCTGCTATAAAAATGAGTAAATTTGGCCATAAATGGAGTTAGGAATTAAGAGTTTTTAACTCCTAACTCCTAACTTTTTTACAACTTCAAATTCCAAGCAGCGAAAGCTAAAGCACCCCAACCACTAAGAAAGGCTATACCGCCTAGTGGTGCGATCGCTCCCAAGGATTTAATACCGGTTAAGCTAAGGGCGTACAAGCTACCGGAGAAAATAGCTATGCCAATGAGAAACAGCCATCCACTGGCGATGAGAGTAGGTTGAGGGGACTCGGTACGACTAATTAGTATGGCTACTAAGAAAAGTGCCAGAGCATGATACATTTGGTAACGAGCGCCAGTTTCAAAAATTTCTAGCGATCGCTCACTAATTTTTTCCCGCAAGGCATGGGAAGCAAAAGCACCAGCCGCAACTGACAAACCGCCTAAAATGGCAGCTACGCTCAAAAAAATCTGCGTCATTACACTTAGCCGTAAGTTTATTATTAGTCATTAGTCATTAGTCATTAGTCATTAGTTAATAACAAGGGACAATAACAAAGGACAAAGGACAAATGACAATTAGACATCAAAATGATATGATACAGCCCCTTCTTCGTTCACCTTAAAGTTTGCATTGAATTCTTTAGCTTTTTCATCTAAATATTGTCTGGCGTTGGCTGCGGGTAGTTGTGACTGCATTGCAAAGCCTAAAACAGTTACACGCCCATGATTTTCTTGTAGCATCTCATAAAAAATCGATTGCAAGCGATCGCTATGTTGTTGATTAATCGCCTTTTTCTCCTGCCGACTTTGACGATACAATCCCAATGCTAGCCATGTGCCCAGTGTTAAGGTAGGAACGCCAAAAATTATACCACCAATAGCAGCATTATCATCTTCATAAGTAGTATTTGGTGCGTTAAACTCATACTCGTCTTTGGGTAGTATGATCACTTTACGCGTAGCAAGTTTTTCAAATACCGCTGTTGCTGATAGCGTTACAAACATGAATCCGAGTGTCAGTAGCCAGCCCGCAGCTAATTTTTCAGCAGTCTTCATAGTTTCACTTCAGATTTACACTTTGCTAGCGATTTTAACCTGACTTTCAGAAAGGTTCCAGTATGTCAATCTACTTGGCAAATGCGATATTTACCGATAATAACCCTTGAAATTGTCAAATTGCAGCAAAGTTATACTAGGATTCTCGCATCTATGTATGTTCTATATCCTATAAACCAATACGGTTGAGTTAAGGTTACTGATGTAGATAATTTGTCTTTGAAGACGCGATGAATCGCCGTCTCTACAAGTGTTTTGGGCTTATCTGAACTGTATTGTCCTATAAACTATCTTGCTGCAATTTTAACTTCACTAGACTTCTTGCATAAATCAAAAAAAGAACCCCACCCCGCCTTTGACTTACCTCAAAGTCTCCCCTCCCCGCACGAGGGGCTGGGGGTGGGCTGTTAAGGGACTTTTGCAAGAGGTCTACTTACGTGTAGCTTCCAGCAGACGGGAAAAATAAAAACGAGTCCGAGTCATCGACTCTCGTTGCAACGAAAAACCATTACTTTCTAAAATTTTCATGACATCAGCCTCACGATGCAAATATGCACGAGTGGCTTTACTTGGCCCAGGAAAAAAACTGCCAATTTTCTTGAGTATAGTCAAGGCGCAGGTCTTCGGTGCAAAACTGAGAATTATCCGCGACTGTGCTAAAGAACAGAGGTGAGATATCATCTCATCCGCTTTTTCTTGGGGGTAGTGGATAAGAACATCCAAGCAAATAACGGTATGGTAACTACCACTCAACGATTCCAAATCCTGCACAGCAAAAGTGGGATTTTCACCATTTCCCAAAGTTTCCTTTGCTCTGTCCTTGCCTTCTTCCACCATTTTTTCCGAAATATCGGTGGCATAGACTTTAGCACCATCTACCGCCAGAGGAATGCTGAGACTACCAACACCACATCCAGCATCACAGATTGATAGCTCTGGTAAATTGTTATCAGCCTTCAGCCAGCCGAGAACTGTATCCACGGTTTGCTGGTGTCCATTGCGGATGTCTAGTTGGACTTTGTTGACTTCGCCATCGCCGTAAATTCGCTTCCAACGGTCAAACCCTGTGGAATTGAAATACTCGCGAACAATCGTTTTGTCGTCGGCTGCGTTCATAAACTTTGATTTTTAGGAGTTCCCAATGCTTAAAATTATCATTGATAGGAACCTATAAGAGCGCTCTTCCAGATTTTTCCAGATGATAGTTCACTCATAGGCAAAGATACTTACGTACACAAAGAAGTTAGAATGCCGAATTCCAGCCAGACGAGCAAAAATCAAGCTGTATAATCAACGGGTTTGAAGTTCCATACAAAACAATAAAATTTAGTGTTCTACAACTCGTGGCGGGTCTGTAGTTTGCTTCCGGTAGGATATCACCAACTATATTGATTCTGAATTCTGTATTCTTCTTCAACTTGGGTTTCATCGATTTTAGCTATACCCTTTGCATATAACAGCAAATTACTTCCAAATAAATGAGTAGATGGTGAGACTTATTCGATTGCTCTCCATTGCTTTCGATTACCAAACTTTATGTTTGAATTTCGCTAATTGTTAGCATTATTTTTATCTTTCAATCCTTGTTAAGCTAATATTTGATTTATATAAACAAAAAATTCTATTTTTCTATGGTTTGACGATTGATAAGCGCTCAATATTATCTATATTCATTTAAATATCCATAAATTTTGTAAGTTAAAATTCCATCGATATTTATATCTATGGATGTAAAAAATCCCTCCTTAAGATAGAATTGACATTGCGATCGCAACATTTATCCTGTTAAAAATTTAATGGACTGTCACTAATGAAACTGAGTATACAAAAATTTTAAGTAAGATTTCGTATGCTTATTGTACATCTACCATTTAGGCTGATTGATTAAATATGACACTGAACTCGCTCACAGACAGTCCTATCGTTGCATTTACAATTCTCCTAACAGTAATCTTTACTGTACCTCCTATCTTTGAGCGACTGCGGCTACCTGGATTAGTGGGTTTGTTAGTAGCAGGCGTAGTACTAGGACAGAATGGATTAAAACTGTTAAATTCTGAGTCTGAAACTATCAATCTGCTCTCGGATATCGGCAAGATTTATTTGATGTTTGTGGCGGGTTTAGAAATTGACCTAGAGCAGTTCCGTAAAACTAAAAATCGCTCAATTGGCTTTGGTATACTGACATTCTTAGTGCCACTAATTGCTGGCATTGCTGTTGGACGTTTATTCAATTTTAGCTGGAATACTGCCGTCCTCATTGGTTCTTTGCTAGCCTCTCATACTCTCTTGGCATATCCAATTGTGAGTCGTTTAGGAGTGGTCACAAATGAAGCTGTAACTGTCACGATTGGTGCAACAATTTTTACTGACACAGGTGCTTTACTAGTGTTAGCAATTTGTGTTGGAATTCATGGGGGGCAATTCTCGGCTTTAAGTTTAGCTACTTTGTTAGGTGGATTAGCAATTTATTCTGCTGTTGTTCTGTTTGGCTTTGACTGGGCAGGAAAAGAGTTTTTTCGTCGCTCTGGGGATGAACAAAGTAACCAGTTTTTGTTTATATTACTAGCATTGTTTTTGGCATCTGTTGGAGCGCAGGTAATTGGAATTGAGAAAATTGTTGGTGCATTTTTAGCAGGTTTAGCAGTTAATGATGTTCTCGGACGTAGCCCTGTCAAAGAAAAAATTGAGTTTATTGGCAGTGTTTTATTTATTCCATGTTTCTTTGTGGACATGGGATTATTGATTGATATTCCTGCATTTATAAGAACTCTCAGTTCAGTTTGGCTGACTGTGGTAATTGTAGTAGCTTTGATTGGCAGCAAGTTTATTGCAGCATTCTTAGCCAAACTGTTATACCGCTACAATACGGCAGAATTGCTAACGATGTGGTCATTGTCACTTCCACAGGTAGCAGCCACACTAGCAGCAGCCTTAGTTGCATATCAAACGGTAAATCCTGCTGGTGAACGCTTAATCAATGAAGGTGTTTTAAACAGTGTGATTGTCCTCATGCTGGTGACAGCAATTATGGGGCCCATAATAACAGCACGATTTGCTTCTGCGTTACAGCTTTCTCAGACAGATTTTGAAACAGATAGTTTGACAACTTGGTGGGAAAGTAGTGAAACTCAACTAGTAGAACAGAAGCCATATCCATTTACTGTAGTAGTACCAATTTACAACCCCCAAACCCAGCGCTATCTCATAGAAATGGCAGCATTGCTGGCTAGTCATGAATCTGGAAGAATTGTGCCATTAGCTATTACTAGAGCGCATATTCAGATGGACAATCCGCAATTAGTAACAGCACTTGATCACAGTCAGCAAAGATTAAGTTTAGCTAGAGAAATCAGTCAAGAATTTGATGTAGAAGTTTCACCTGCAAATCGGATTGATGATGATATAGCTTTGGCAATTAGCCGTACCAGTCGAGAACAAAATGCTAGTTTAATAGTGATGGGTTGGTCGCGGACAACAGGTTTACGTGCCCGCTTATTTGGTAATGTCATTGATAGCGTGTTTTGGTCTTCTCACTGTCCGGTAGCAGTCACACGCCTATTGAGCAGTCCCAAGACAATCAAAAGAATTCTTGTACCAGTTGGAGACTTAACGCGCCAAACCATCGGCGCTTTACGGTTTGCTCAAATTTTAGCTGATGTTAATCAGGCGGAAGTTGTGCTGTTACACGTATGCGATCGCAAATCACCCCCGATTCGGGTCGAAAAATTTGTGTCTCAATTGTCTGAAATCGCTTCTAAAAGCCAGTTACAGGTGAATACCAATATCCAAACAATCAAGGGTGATGATGTTGCTAGAGTCGTAATTCGGGAAGCTGAGGCGTTTGATTTAGCAGTATTACGTTCCGTCCGTTATCGCACAGCCGGGGGATTAGCCGTTAGCGAAGTGACAACGCAGATGATTCAAGAATTGAAGTGCTCAATTGTGGTGTTGGGAGAGCCTCATTCCTAATATTGGAGTCAATTTAAGTAAAAACAGTTGCGATCGCTTTTGGCTCAGTAATGGGAATCGACAAGAGCGATCGCATCCAGCAGTCACGCACATTAATTTTAACCAAGTTCTTGATTATAAGTAGTTCCACAACTATTAATAGTCAATACTTAGAGTTCTAATAAAGCGATAATCTTTTCGCAACACACAAGCAAAAAGTCATAAATTATACAAGTTTAAAATATTACATTATTTAATTACATTTGTACAAATTCAGGTAAATGCAAGGACTTAATTTCTTTAGAGAGTTTTTGCAAGACAACCATCAAAACACCCAGTGAAAAAGTAGGAAAAGTAGGATAAATAGATAATTGATCTCAGCGCTTACTATCAAGCTAGTATAATGTAACTTGGTAAGAATTCAGGAGTCAAAATTCAGAATGAATTCTGTATGACTGGCGGTGCTTCGCAGCGTAAAGCCTTCTCTTTCAGAGACGCTAACGCGAACGGCATGGCTTCGCTTAGAGCGACGAAGAAGCGTCTGAATAATCGGCGTTTTTGCACTCCCACAAAACAAGAAAATTTGGTGGTGCAACAATTCCTGCGCCGATCTGAATCCCCGACTGTAAGCGAAGTGTAAAGCGAGTCCGCGGTAGTGAGTATTTTCGAGTCGCGTCTTTATTCTGACTCCTGAATTCTGACTTCTTCTTCAATAATTCTTATGAACTCAAAGGATACTCAGAAGAAATTAAGCATGAGTGTTTAGAAATGTAAGTCATATAGGACTCATATTTGATTTCTGAAAAAACTCAGTACAACTAAAAAGCCTTCTTTCCTGTTGCCTGTAGCAAGATTGCCTATTGCCTGTCTACGCAAATTCGTTCAGAAATCAAAGCGGATTCCTATATATTATCTCAAGTGTGGTTCAGTACGACTCAAGATGTGAGGTACAAGTCTCATTGTAGCGATCGCCTGATTCATATTTTGATTCAGCAACGCCAAGATTTAGATCCCAAGCAACCAACAGCAGTGACACTTCTGGGACTGCGTTTAGTCATCTGGAAACCCAAATCATCAAATAAACCAACTGATACTCACAAAATGAATATACTAATCATCCTGAGTGAAGTCATATTTTTAATAACTATTTTCTTGCTGTTTAACTGGTTAATTGGCATAATCTTCAAGCAAGTTACTAAAGTTTCATGGCTTCAAGGAAAAGCTGCAAATATCACTTTTCTGCGCCGCAGCATCAGTAAAATTTTAATTTTCATTTGTGTAATTATGTGTCTGGCGCTGGTTGGCTTGAATGGGATGGTGATTTATCGAGGTGGAAACATTCAGGAATTTCAACTTAATCTAATTCGCAGTCTTCCTACCCAATTTTGGATCAATATTTTTACGGCAAGCTTGAAAAGTGTTAGTTTGCTATTGCTAGTTAAATTTAGCATCCCACCATTAAAGCGGAGTATAGATTGGGTCTGCGATTACGCAAAGCAAGCCGATCAAATAAAAGCTAACGATGAGAGTATTGAGGCTTTTTTTAAAGTCTTAAAAAGAATCATTATTCATACTTTGTGGATATCTTCTGTTATTCTATGTGCTAAATTTCTCTATATCCCAGAAGTTGTTCCCAAATATCTTTACATTGCTTTAAAAATATACATTATAATCACAATTGGTTTGCTCATTATTAAAGCTGTTGCTACCATTGTTGATACTCTCGATGCACTGAGCCTTAAATACTCTAGTTCTAACAATCTACTACGTTTATATGAGCGTTTACGCAACTTAATTCCCCTCTCCAAAAAATGTTTGGAATATGTTCTCTATGTTGGCATAGTAAATCTTGTTGTTCCAGAAATAGAACCTATCGCTTGGATAAATGCTTATACCCCTAGAATTGTGCAGATTATTGGGGTTTATTTTATTAGCAATGTTTTGATTGAAGTCGTTTACTTTATCCTGGATGAGTTCTACTTAAAAACTACAGATTTAAATGACTCACAGCAACAGAAACGGCTGACTCTGATTCCCTTAATACGGAGTTTTGCCAAATATTTCATCTACTTCACTGCCGGAGTTACTATACTCAGGCTGATTGGCATTGATCCTGCCCCTATCTTAGCAGGTGCGGGAATTGTGGGTATAGCAGTTGGTCTTGGGGCACAAAACCTGATTAATGATGTTGTTTGTGGATTTTTGATTTTGTTTGAAAACTATTATTTGGTTGGTGATTATGTCGAAGCCGGGAAAATGGAAGAGAGAAGTGTTGAGGGGATTGTAGAAGCGATTGAACTGCGAACCACTCACCTTCGCCATCCTGATGGTCAATTGCAGATTATTCGTAATGGAGATATCGGATCAATTGTCAATTTCTCTAAACAGTATATATATGCAAGGGTGGAAGTTAGCGTTTCATATAACTCCAATTTAGATCATGTGTATAGAGTCGTTGAGAAGGTAGGACAGCAGTTAAAAGCAGATGAACAAGATGTTCTAGAACCTACCCGCGTAGCTGGACTAGAACACTTTGGTGAGAATAATCTATTGCTGCTGACACTGACAAAAGTCAAGCCTGGAAAACATCTTCATATTCAGCGTGTTCTCCGCAAGATATTGAAGGATACTTTTAGCCAAGAAGAAATTGAAATTTGCGGTTTTTCTAAGAATTGATACTATCACTCTAAAAGAAAAGAGCATCATCAGATGCACCAACGTGTAATTTTTTGTGAATTTTCTTCTGTACTAATACCAATTCAATTAATGATTGCAACACATCCTTGGGTAAAGACGCGATGAATCGCGTCTCTACAAATGGTCTATTTGTCGCATTCTTTTTTCAAATTGGTATAACTCATTCAATTTCTGATAATTTTCTTAAAATGGTTTTTGTGCGCGGTGAGAACTGGCTTTGGAAAAGGTCGAAATATCTACTTCAAATCCGGTGTTATACCAAAAACTATGAATATTTCGACAGTCATCATATTATTTTAATCATCGATTTTTTCACGAGAAAAAATGCTGCTTTACCACATCTAGGCGTGAACATTTCCAATAATCGATATGAGAGACAATCAAACCATCAGAGTTAAGTCCTAATTCACTCCAACCAGGAATAGAGATTCGTGGCTTCCAGGGGAGAGGAGTATTCCAACTGAGTGTCCACTCAGTTTTTATTGTCTCTCCTAAACGTTGAATATTATGTAAGTCCATCTTGGGATCTAAAAACCAAGTTTGGATAAAATTAATCATTTCTTTGTAACGTTTAACACCACGAAATTTATTCAGCGGGTCTTTAAAATAAACCTCTGGAGCGTAAATACTGTAAGTTTGATTGATGGGGAATCTTTGATAGTCTTCTTTGAGGATTTCAATGATATCCATGATAGATAAATATATCTGTAAATTGCTTTAATCGGAAAACTTAAAAATTGGAATCAACCCTCATTCCATAAACGTTCTAACTGACGCCGCCAAGCAGTTAAGACTTCTTCTCGCCCTTTTGCGGATGAGTCTATTTCGCCCATCATTCCTTCTGCGTAAAAGCGTTCTAAACTTTGCATAGTAGCTTGTAGAGATTGTCCTTGCTGTTTTGCTGCCTGAATAATTTGCCGGATGCGGCTTTCAATTAGTCGATTAAAGACATTATCTAATCCAGCCTGATAGAGAGATACAAGACGATTGATTGCATTGGATAAATCTGCACTTACTAAAGTGCTACTGTTATGTTGAAATACCCCCCAAATTCCCCCTTCATGCAAAGCATAACGTACTTCTTGAGTGTCATCAAAGTTGGCTTCTAGGAACTGTTCTAAAAATGGTTGGGCTTCTTGAATGGGCAGAATAGGTAGTAAAATTCGCAGCCAAGTATTATCTTCGGAAAGCAGCACCAATAGCCGAAAAGTAGAAGTGTCTACTTGCCACGATCCAGGAGCAATGCCGACAACAGCCGATGTACCAAATAATTCTGTGAGCGTACCCGCAATTTCTTCAGGTGTCATAAGCTTTTATTTAGATATAGCCTCTAGATTAGCGCAGAGGTGCATCAGCTGATTCATGTTGTGCTGTTGTACATTCACGGTTGCTAAAAATCCTGGCAGATATAGCGCTAACCTTTGGGCCTCCCAGATCGGGAGGCTTTTCTATGTTCCGCAGACTTACACGCCATTCTGCTTAAACCATGCCAAGAGACGTTTCCAACCTTCTTTAGCTTCTTTCTCGCGGTAGGAGGGACGATAATCGGCAAAAAATGCGTGGGGTGCATCGGGGTAGACGATGATTTCAGATTTGCTGCTGCTGGACTTTAAGCGATCGCGCATCTGCTCTACTGTATCTAATGGAATACCTGTATCCTTCCCACCATAGAGTCCGAGAACTGGAACTGTCAGTTTTGATGCAATATCGACGGGATACTTGGGTTGAAGTTCAGTAGCATCGCCCACGAGTCGCCCGTACCAAGCCACACCAGCCTTCACCTTGGGATTGTGGGCTGCATATAACCAGGTAATGCGGCCGCCCCAGCAGAAGCCTGTAATCCCCAATTTGTCGGCATTACCCTTAGCTGATTTCACCGCCCAGTTTACCGTAGCGTCAAGATCGGATAACACTTGAGCATCTGGAACTTTGGCAACAATTGGGCGAATTTCGTCTATGCTGCTTAATTTCAAGACATCGCCTTGACGTACAAATAATTCGGGTGCGATCGCTAAATACCCCAACTGAGCAAAGCGGCGAACGACATCCTGAATATGCTCATGGACACCAAAGATTTCTTGGATTACCAGGACAATGGGAAAATTGTCACCAGTAGCAGGTGCTGCTCTGTAAGCAGGGATTTCGCCATCTTTAACGGGAATTTTCACCGCACCAGCTACCAGCCCCTTAGCATCAGTGCTGATGACTTGGGCAGAAATGGGTTGCACTGCCAAGGCAAAACCCGTCGCCAGAGTGGTTGTTGCGATAAATTTGCGGCGTGTTATTTCTTTCATCATCTCTACCTTGAATTGGCGAAAACTTTATTGTTGCTTATCCGTACAGTACTACAATGAGATATACTACGGTTTACCCATAAGTTTACTGCAATACTAGCTGTCTTTGCTACTTCAGTTTTCGCCATCAAGAGCGATCGCCTCATTTTTCCCGATTTATCCCAATACCCTTGGGTTAAGGGCAACTGGCAAAAATTTTGGGTTTTCGAGACGCGATAAATCGCCGTCTCTACAAGTGTTTTGGTCTTATCTGAACTGTATTGAGATTTATCCCAACATATCAGGAGTTTGCAGCCAAAACAGGACTGTACAAATCATCGATTTCTAACAACCGAATGCTGTGGATAGTGACTGGTTTTGTCCAAGGTGAGTTGAGAATGTCTAAAGGTAGAAGTGTCTGTAATAATCGCCAGAATTGTGGAAGTAATCGATGTAGAAACTAGCGATTCTTTTGGTAGAAGTATTTACTGTCCCCCAAATAATCAGATAAATTTTATGCCGTAAAGCTGGAATCTCCAGCGAACTAATTAATCAAAATCTTTCAAGATAATGTGTTTTTTTAAGTCAAAACTGATAACACCTTGCTCTTGTAATTTGCCCATCAATCGTGTAATTGTGACTCTCGTAGTACAGCAGGCGCTAGCAATATCTTCGTGAGTGAAGCGAACACTTAGGCGAGTACCTTCCGGCACAGTTTCACCCACTTCTCGTTTCAAAAGTTGTAATAGATGTTGCAAACGCTCTTGTACCCGTCGTTTTCCACAAATGACTAAAAAAGATTCTGTTTGCTGTAACCGCTGATTAATTTTTGGTAAAAGAGTATGACTCAGATTTGGAGAAGCTGCTATCTCTGACGCATAAATTGACACCAACTCAACATCCGATAGGGCTGTTGCTTGGTAAATGTTTAAAGATGTCAAACTAGAGCCAAAAACCATTCCTGCTGTTGCCAATCCTATTAGCAGTTCTTCACCAGTTTCACTGTAGGTACTGAGTTTGACCAAACCCTGACAAACATACCAAATTACTAATGGGTTGAGGGGAATAGTTTCTCCTTTAGAGTGTTTATGTATGGGACGAGTATTGAAAAGATCGTTGTCATTCTTAATTGTTACTGATTTAAGCTGCTGGCGATCAGTAATATTACGCACTATCCAACGCAGAGAAATTGCTTTACCTTGGTGATTGCGGACAACTGCCACTGTCAAAGCTGCATCAAAAAACTCGCCATAATGTTGTTGTAAACGTACCAATAACTCTTGAACTCTGTCTGATTGGGATAGCTGCACGAGTTCGTTGCGAATCTGCTGACGTTCTTCTAAAAGGACAAAATTAATCATTGGTTTGCCCACCAAAAAATGCTTTGAAACATTCAGCAACTTAGCTGCGGTAAGATTAGCTTCTTGGATGATTCCTTCTGTATTAGTTACTAAATAGCCGTCTGGGGCCAACTCGAATAATTCTTGATAGCGTTGGCGTTCCGCTTCTAACCAATCCCGTGTTTGTAATAGTTCCTCATTTTGCTGATACAGTTCCTCCGCCGCTAATTGTACTATCTTTGAAGTGTTATAGAGTTCCTTGAAAGCTTGTGGCAGAAGATCCGCGGGAATCCAAGGTAATACATTCGCAGTTTGGTATAAATCTGCTAAACGCTTATGCAATGCTTCTGCGCGTTGGATAAATTTTTCTACGTTCACCTTAAATTCCCGCTACTTGCTTGCAGAGGTTGAGCAAAAAATCTGCTAAATAAATTCTTGGAAAAATTGCAGCATTCCCAATTTTGCTGAATGAGAAATTTAACTAGTTGTAAACTGCAATTGTTATTCAATTGAACTTATAAAATACATTTATTTTAGGTTTTTGACAATTTATGTCCTATAGCACTACAGATGGGCCAGTCTTTTAAATGAAAGGTGTCGCATTCAACCTAGATGCTCAAAGTAAATTGAATCTAGGAAATTACAAGGTGTCCATTGAAAACTTTTCGCCACTCAGATGCTTTTTACAAAAAAGATTACGGCATATTGCGAAGTATTACTTCTACCTCTGGTGGGAAAATTTACTCGACTCAGCTAAATAGGATCACCAAATCTGCTGATCTAAGAATTATGCTAATTAGTGACTAAACTGTTCAGCCAGTCCAGATTATAACTAATAGATAAATGAGATAAGATACCACAGTCGGAAAACTCCGAATCTCAACCTTAATTTCTCACGATTGTTTAATGATAATTGTTTCCATTTTTACCTACGATAACTGATCAGACTTTCTCCAACTTCCATCACAAGAATCAAGGCACTACTACCAAAGATATAGAACCTAAGTTAAGTTTCTTTGTGATCCTGAATACGTTCATTATTCTTGAAGAAGAATTCAGGAGTCAGAATGGGCTAAACCTTAGCTATCCGCTAACAGGAGTCAGAATAAAGACGCTCGTTCGTGTAGCGTGTCGTAGACAAGACTCGCTAACGCTTCTCTACGAGAGGCTCCGCCAACGCGAACGCTATCAGTCGGGGATTCAGACCGGCGCAGGAATTGTTGCACCACCAAATTTTCTTGTTTTGTGGGGGTGCAAAAACGCCGATTATTCAGACGCTCCTACGTCGCTCTAAGCGAAGCCATGCCGTTCGCGTTAGCGTCTCTGAAAGAGAAGGCTTTACGCTGCGAAGCATCCACCGCCAGTCATACAGAACTATATATAGGAATCCGCTTTGATTTCTGAACTGATTTGCGTAGGCAGGGAATAGGCAATAGGCAATAGGCAATAGGCAACAGGAAAGAAGGCTTCTTAGTTGTACTGAGTTTTTTCAGAAATCAAATATGAGTCCTATATACTATTCTTTTTAACTTCTAAGTTGCACAGGCATAGCTAAATAGGTCATTTTCAAACCACCCAATGGTGTAAAAATCACTGGAGTTAGGCTTTGATTTAAATGCATTTGAATTTCGGAAGATGGTAACTCTTTCAAACCTTCCATCAAATATTTAATGTTAAAAGCAATTTCAATGTTTTCCCCAGAAATCTGTGCCGGCATTGACTCTCTACCACTGCCCACATCTTGAGCTTCACATGATAAGGTAATTTCCTGAGCTTCGCTATCAATACTGACCTTGACAATATTATTTTTCTGATCAGCTAGTACGGCAATCCGTTCCAAAGTGCTGACGAATTGTCGCCGTTCAATTGTGACTTGTCGCTCAAATTGGCGGGGGATTAATTGTCGATAAGCAGGATATTGCCCTTCTAATGTGCGACTAGTCAAGCGTTGATTTTGCCATGCAAACACAACTTGACCTTGATCGAAATATAAAGCTACAGATTCATCTGATGAGGCGCTATGAGCTAGCATTCGTTGAAGTTCGCGTAATGCTCTAGCTGGTACTGTCACTTCTAGTTGAGTAGTTCCGCCTAGAGGACGCTCGTTGCTAGTTTCTACCACTGCTAGGCGATGTCCGTCGGTAGCTGCAAATTCTAGGGTATCTTGTTTAACTGTTAAATGTACTCCCGTAAGTACTTGCTTGGTTTCATCACCACTCGTAGCAAACAATGAACCCCGTAATCCCTCAATTAATGCAGCAGTGGTGAGATTGATTACTTCGGTATTTTCAATTACAGGTAGTTCGGGAAATTCTTCAGGCCCCATTGCTCGGACTTGATAATGTCCACTCTTGGGTGTGAGTGTAACTATTAAACCTTCTCCACCGGGTGTTGCACCTGTGAGGGCTGATTCATCGTCTAAAGTGATTTCGCCTTCTGGAAGACGAGAGGTAATATCTACAAGTAACTTAGCAGGAAGTGCGATCGCACCTCCTTGCCATACCTCTGCGTTAAAGCTGGTGCGGATTCCCAAGCTGAGATCAAAGGCTGTTAAACTTACCTGGTTAGTTTCAGCATCCGCTTGTAGCAGCACATTGGCAAGTACTGGATGAGTTGGTCGTGAAGGCACTGCACGACTTACGAGTGAGAGATTTGTACTGAGATCGCTTTGGGAGCAAACTAATTTCATAAGTCAGATTCAGCTGGTGAAAGATATCCTAACACCCTTATTGCTCATAGGCGATCGCTGTTTTTGAGTTAGTCCGTAGGCGTAGCCCCAATCCTGGATTTCTTCTAAGAAACTTCTTGTGCTGTGGGGTTAACGATTAAATCGCAACCGATTTTTTGAGCGGCTTTCTTGAGGTGATTAATCATGCGCTGCTTGTGTTTTTGTTCGTAGGAATCAGCACCAGGGTCTTGATAAAGCTCACCAGTAGACCACAGGTGATAAAAAATACGGGCTAACTTATGGGCAGTGGCAGTAATCGCTTTAGGAGCGCCAAGTTGAGCTTTTTTACGACGATAGAAAGCACCGATTGCAGATTGGGAACGAATCAAGGAAAGAACTGCAACCCGAAACGCAGTGGCCGCACGATTAACAACTAACTTTGCGGGTTTGAGAACTAAGAGCTTTACCGCCACTAATACGACTACCAGGACATAACCCTAGCCAGGAGACAAAATTTTTGGCACTTTTAAAACGTTTTGGATCGAGTCCAACTTCAGAAATGATTGTTTGCACTGTTAGAACATCTAAACCATCAATTGAGGTAAAATCAACACCGCTAATACGGTAAAGGTGAGAGCGTAAGTCGAAGTTGGGTGCATTACGCCTTTTGTTTTGACTTTTACGAGTAATCTTCAGAGGTGGTTGATCTTGATTTTTATCTTCAAAGCTCTCAAAGCATTTTTGGATTGCTAAGTCGCATTTTTCAATTTGGGCAAGGTATGTTTGGTACAAATACAGTTCTTGAGAAAGAATAAATATATGTTCTGGACGATAGTCTCCGGTTAAAGCAGCTTCAATATCTGCTTGTGTGCTTTTTACACGTCGGTCTCGATATGTAGCTAAAACTGAAGGGTCTCGTTCTCCGGCGATGATTGCTTGGATAATTTTGAGTCCTGTCACACCTGTAATATCGCTTAAGACTTGATGTAAATGCAGGTTCATCTCGGATAAGGCTTTCTGCATTCGTTGGATATGGGTACTGCTACTACGAATCAGATTATCCCGTTGGCGTATATAGCTGCGTAGCACGCATACTTGGTCATCGGGTCGAAACGAGCCTGATAATAAGCCGTAGGTATGTAATTGTTGTATCCATTGGCAGTCAAGTACATCGCTTTTACGTCCCGGTACTGTTTTGATAAAGTGGGCATTTACTAGCTTGACTTCAAACCCTTTGGTTTCTAGTATTTGAAACACTGGTATCCAGTAGACTCCTGTCGATTCCATTGCTACGGTTGTGATTCCACACTCCTTTAACCAGTCAGCTAGGGCATATAAATCCGATGTAAAACAGCTAAAACATCTGACGTGTTCTTCGTCTCGTCCTGCTGGTATACTGACCCAATGTTCAGATGCTCCAATATCAATTCCGGCTGCGTTTAGATTTATTTGTGCCAATTCTTCGATATTTTTGAATTGGATTTTTTTACCTTTTGCTCGCTTTCGTTGATTTTGCTGCTTTGACATCCTGAAGAACCATTTATTTATTCAAGAGTGAAAGTGTACCCTGACCTGGACTGCGAGAAATATGTAATTCTTCTAAACGGGATAGTACGCTTAATTCAGCTCCTTCACCAATATTCTGTTCGCTATAGCCCAGAACCACGCTCACAAACGGGCAATAAAGCACCATTGAAAATTCGGTTTTAACTGTCAGGGTACTTTTTGAGGATACCGTGCTTTTTATCCCTGTGAATTTAGTTTCTTTTATATTTGTGGAGGGGAAACGAAGTCCCTCCTCAACCGCTCACAAGCGAGAAATAGCCCTGGTGTGGGGAGTGTGGGAGGCGCTGCGTTCATTGGTGTCAACTTAAGCTAGAAATAGCTTCGCTGCGGGCTTCATAACCCGCCAGAGAATGAATTCTCTGGCTCATAGCTAAAGTCTACTGAAGTAGACTGAATATTTTTGGGGATATCTAGTCATCTGAAGATGACTTTAGCTATGAGACAGGGATTTACAATCCCTGGCGGACGTGCGGTTTCGCGTTAAGTTGACACCAATGAGC
>NZ_KV757720.1 GCF_001712795.1 Nostoc sp. KVJ20 | reverse complement strand
TTCTTAACTTGACGCCAATGGCTGCATCTGCCATTCCACTTTCCCTGCTTCCATCTTGGCGATGTCTAGAACATCATTAATCAAAGATGTCAGCCGTTCTGCTTCAGAGACAATAATGTTGAGATTGTCACCCACCCGCTTGATGGTTTTCTGAAGCTTGCGGTCTTCGGTAGGAAGAATTGGGAACACATCGGTTTCTAGCTTTTCTTTAATGATGGACGCAAAACCAAGAACAGAAGTTAGTGGCGTCCGCAACTCATGGGAAACCGTTGAGATGAAGTCGGTCTTCATCTTGTCAATTTCCTTTTCTGCCGTTACATCCCGAATCAGCAGCGCCGAACCGAAGCAAGCTGCGGGTTCTTGATCTGCCGTCTTTTTGAAAATGGCGGTCGCCACTGCCTGACCAATACGTTCCTTCGTCAGTGCAACTTCGGCAGAGAAAACTTCTCCGGGGTGGGACTGAGTTTGTGCAATCAGCTCTGCTAAACCAGATAGTGACAATTCTCGGTAGTGACCATTGAGGGCGCTAGCTGTCAATCCATACATAGCTAAAAAGGCAGGATTGAAGTGGGTGATTTGTCCTGTGGTGTCTGCCACTAACAAACCATCTGCTAAGTTATCTAAAATCGCATTTAATCCCTGCGCTTCAGCTAAGGTATTTTGCAGAGCAGCTGTCCGTTCTATAACTCTGGCTTCTAAGTCTTGATTCAGTTGCCTGAGAGCGATTTCTACTTGTTTGCGGGCAGTGATGTCGGTATTAATTTCCAGCACCGCGCAAGGTTGACCAGAGATGTCCCGTTGCAACGTCCATCGGCTCTGGACGGTAATCAGTTTGCCTTCGTGGGTGAGATGTTCCACTTCTCCTTCCCAATTACCTTGCTCTAATAACTCTGCGATAATTTCTTGTTTTGGTTTTGGAAAGGTTTTTTTGATAAAAGTCTGAATGCATTTGTCTTTCACTTCTTCACGCGTCCAACCGTAGAGCCTTTCAGCACCCTGATTCCAATGAGAAATTTTGTCGCTCATGTCGCGGACAATGATGGCATCGCTGGAATGATTCAACATATCTAATAAACGTTGATTTTCCGCTTCTGCCAGTTTGCGATCGTGAATATCGCTGCAAGCACCAATCCATTCCCGAATGCTGCCATCTTCTTCCAGGACAGGGGTACCACAAACAGAAAAGTAGCGGTATGCGCCATCCTTGCTACGCAGCCGATATTCCGTTTGGTAGATACCTCGGTTTGCCACAGCAGCATTCCAAGCTTCTGTGGAACTGGCACGGTCATCGGGGTGAATTTGATCAAGCCAGCCCCAACCCTCAACTTCAGCTTCGCTCTGCCCCGTATAGTCCATCCAGGTGAGCATTTCCCTGCTTATTGCCAGTCCTTCTGGGGTAGCTCCCCAGATGATCTGTGAAGTAGCAGTTACTAAGGAGCGATATCGTTCTTGAAGACGCTGATTTTCGGCTTCTGCTTGTTTGCGATCGTGGATATCGGTGCAAGTGCCAATCCATTCTCGAACGCTGCCGTCTGCTTCTAGGATGGGAGTACCACAAACAAAAAAGTGGCGGTAGCTGCCGTCTTTGCCACGTAACTGATATTCAGTTTGAAAGAGACTCTGATTCGCCACAGCATTACTCCAGGCTTGGGCGGTGCGAGCGCGGTCATCAGGGTGAATCGGATCGAGCCAGCCCAAACCCTCGATTTCATCTGCACTCTGACCTGTGTACGCTAACCAGGTAGACATTTCACAGCTCACCGCCAGTCCTTCATGGGTAGTCAACCAGACAATTTGTGAACTGGCAGTCACCAAAGAACGAAACCGTTCTTCGCTCTGTTGCAAAGTTTTTTCTGCTAGCCTGCGATCGTGAACATCGGTGCAGGTGCCAACCCACTCTCGAATGCTGCCGTCTTCCTCTAAGACAGGAACACCACAGACAAAAAAGTAGCGATAGGAGCCATCTTTGCCACGAACCCGATATTCAACTTCATAGAGACTTTCATTTGCCACTGCGGCACTCCAAACTTCGGCAGTATGGGGCCGGTCATCTGGATGAACAGCATCAATCCAGCCCCAACCATCGGCTTCAGCTACAGTCTGACCTGTGTAAGCTCTCCAGCCCGACATATCTGCCTTTTGCATTCCTTCAGAAGTGGTAATCCAAACCATTTGGGAAGTAGCTGTAACTAGAGAGCGGTATCGTGCTTCGAGATACTGCTTTTCGGTTTCTGACAGCTTGCGATCGTGAATATCAGTGCAGGTGCCAATCCACTCCCGAACATTGCCATCTTCTTCGAGAATGGGGACACCCCAGACCCAAAAGTAGCGATAGTTGCCATCGTTGCCACGAATTCGGTATTCAATTTGATACATCCTCTGGTTTGCCACCGCAGCACTCCAGACTTTTTCGGTATAGGCGCGATCGTCGGGATGAACGGCATCAATCCAGCCCCCATTCTCAGCTTCAGCTAGACTCTGACCTGTATAAGCTATCCAGCTTCCTAGTTCAAAATAAATTCCATCTGGTGTGCTTACCCAGACAATTTGTGCGGTAGCTGTCACCAGAGAACGATATCGAGCTTCACTTTGTTTCAGGATTTGTTCGGTATGTTGGCGTTCCTGCTGAACGCGTCGAAGGTCGCTAATATCCTCCACACTAGACCAGATCAGTTGCTCTCCATCTTTCTCAATCATCTGTCCAGAAATTCTGACTGGAACCAGATACCCGTCTTTGTGGATTAACTCTTTCTCATAAGGGCCGTAGCGACCAGTTTGTTCTAGGTTCTCTAGCGTAACTTGGTCTGCGATCGCATAGTTTTCAGGAGTAATCTGGCCATAATTGAGATTGAGGGTTTCTGAAACAGTTCGCCCCAAAATGGCAGCATAGGCGGGATTGATGCTAATTAGCGTCCCATCTATTCGGCACAGTACCAGCCCAACGGGACATTGTTCAAATAGCTGACTGTTGTATTCATCAATTTGATTAAACATGGTTGAGGTTTGTTTAGTGGCGTATTTGGGTAGGGTTAGAACAACAGAACCAAGACAACAAAGTGGCGTAAAGCTTTAACGAAATTGGGTGGTGTTGAAACATCTGGTAAATTTGATCGGGTGATGCACCTTCCACATCTGGACTGTGCTGTGAAAGTCGCTGGATCAATTGAGTGTGGCGGATCAGCAAATCCGTCGGTTTGAGCATTGGAGCTGTTGATGGAATGAAGCCGTCGGTATCGGAAGTAGGGGATGATTCCGCTATGGGAGTGGGCAAAGCAGAGGTGCTATTTTGTTCTTCAGCAACGTCTGTCAATGCACAATTTACTGGAATCTGAATCCAGAATTCTGTCCCTTCATTCGGTTGAGAGCGACATTTGAGGATTCCCCCATGTTTGTCTACAACAATTTGGTAGCTGATTGCCATGCCTAACCCTGTTCCCTTACCAATATCTTTCGTGGTGAAGAAGGGATCGTAAATGCGGCGAATTACTTCCTCTTTCATGCCAGGGCCGTTGTCAGCAATGCGAATTACAACCCACTCTTTGTCCAGGGCTTGGGTGCGAATGGTAATGCTTGGGATTGTTATTTGTCCTTTGTCATTTGTCATTTGTGATTCGTTTGATGCCAATGAGCAATGACTAATGACTAATGACTCTTCGAGCGCATCAATGGCATTTGCCAAGATGTTCATAAATACCTGATTCAACTGTCCGGGATAACATTCAATTAGAGGAAGTTTTGCATAGTCTTTAATGATTTCAATTGCCGGACGATGAACATCTGCTTTCAGGCGATGGTGAAGAATCATTAAGGTTCCATCGATACCATCGTGGATGTTGACGGCTTTCATATCGGCTTCGTCATGGCGGGAGAAATTTTTCAGGGATTGAACAATTTCGACAATGCGACTTGTGCCCACTTTCATCGAATCTAGCAGTTTGGGGAAATCCTGCATGATAAATTCCAGGTCTATATTGTCTAACTCTGATTCCAGTTCTGGAGGAGCAACAGGTAAGAATTGCTGATACTTTTCCAACAGGTGCAGCAAGTCTTGGGCGTATTCGGCAACATACTTTAAATTGCCGCAAATAAAGTTAACCGGGTTGTTGATTTCGTGAGCAACTCCGGCAATGAGTTGCCCTAGACTGGACATTTTTTCGCTTTGGATCAACTGAGTTTGGGCTAATTGCAACTCATGGAGAGCTTGCTGAAGTTTCTGTGTCTGGGCTTTTGCCTGGACGGCTGCTTGAGTGCTTTGCTCGTAAAGCACAGCTTTGTCAATGGCGATCGCTGTTTGAGAGGCAAAGATACTCACCAGTTTCAGGTGTTCAGCTTTGTATGAGTCAGTTTTAGGTGTTCCAATAGCGATCGCTCCTAGTACCCGCTCTTTGGCTCGTAACGGTACACAAATCATTGCAGCAACGTTTTTTTGCCCCTCTAATCGAGAATCGGCTTGCACATCATTGACCAGTTCTGCGCGGTTGGATTGCACAATGTTACCGATAATTCCCTTACCCGGTTCCGGCTGATTATGGTCAAAAAACACTCCAAATTCGGCAATAATTTCAAAGGCAGTTGCATCTGGACTGAGGAGCAAAATTATCCCCGCAGATGATTCAATTAATTGACTCAATTCTTGCAGCACAAGTTGGGCAATCTGTCGCGTATCTAAACTTGTTGTCAGTTGAGTCGAGATATCGTCAAACAAATCAATTTCCTGATATCGCTCTAGCAATTCTTTAGCGAGTACTTTCTTCTCTGCTTCCTGCTTTGCCAGAAATGAGAGCAAATTTGCAACTAGAGTTGCCTGTTCTTGCCCAACAACCCAACCAATGATTTCTCCTGAAACCTCGATTGGATATCGATTTTCTCCAGCTTGCTCCCCAATGCTAATTAGTTTCGTGCCGTCCACCAATTCAATATCAATGGGAATGTTGAGCTGATAGACTAAGTTATGAATAAGAGATGGCAACTCTTTTTTGTTGAGCAGCTTTCTGAGGCTAACTGCGGACATGAAACACCTCATCTAGAGCAGGTTGCAAATTTCTAGCAATCACTGTAAGTATGTTCGCGTAGCGTCTCCAAGAGTTACCTACACTATATTTCAACTTTCTGTATGCCGCCGCCGCTTGCGGACTCGCTATTGCTACGCTATCCTGCCTCCTGCCTTCTTCACCGTAGCTATCCGTACCCCTTCGAATAAGCAAGCTACGCCCAGCATCTCTAGAAAAGAGAGGAATTGTCATAAAATCTAGGGATATAATATCTTACTAATTAAAGACTAGTCTTCCCAAAAACATTGGTGATATAACAGCGAAGTTGAACAGTCGCAAATACCTTTAAACTCCATAGCAGAAGCAGGCTTCTGTCTGTGTAACTCGTTTACCTTGTAATGACTTATAGAAAAACTATAAGTAAAGCTTTTATATTTAAAGAAACTTATGTAGCGTTTCTTGCTTGAGTAAAGTACAAGCATCCCATTTGCAAACGAGTAGGGTAAATGATGTAGCTCATCTGATTAGGAAATGATATATAGGACTCATATTTGATTTTTGAAAAAACTCAGTACAACTAAGAAGCCTTCTTGACTGTTGCCTATTGCCTATTGCCTGTCTACGCAAATTCGTTCAGAAATCAAAGCGGATTCCTATAGGACTCATATTTGATTTTTGAAAAAACTCAGTACACCTTTATTGCTTCTTTCCAGTCCCCAGTCCCCAGTCCCCAATCCCCAATCCCCAGTCCCTTACCTCTATGAGTCATTCATAAATCAAAGACGCTCGTTCGCGTAGCGTGTCGTAGACAAGACTCGCTACCGCTTCGCTATCGGATTGCTATATAGGTTTAAATTATAATCAATTAATTTTTCTTATTGCTACTACTCGGAAATTGGTAATCAGCTTTTTTTAGTATGTAGTTGAGCGCATTTTTGACACTGAAATAATCCCTTTTATTGTACCAAAAGAAGCTGCGATCGCAGCTTCTTTTGGTATTTTTAAAAAGTATTTAGGTACGTGGTAGCTTCAGTTAGATCCGAGAGTAGCGAAAACGAATTCTAAGCAGTCGAAGCCAACGTAACCACATTTGTGCAGGTTGTTCAAAGAAGGTGAAAATATCACCGAAACCTAAATTAGTTTTGTGATGATGTAACCAGTGTCTCTCAGGAGTAGTAATAAATAGAATTTGGCATAAAATATTTACAGGTTTTGGAGTTTGCCAACCCAGTACACTTATGTGTCTCCACCATACATGAAACTGACCAAGTAGTAATCCAGAAATCACGCCAATGGGAGAGAAAGACCATAAGACTACTGCTATGAGTACATAAGGCAAAGCTCCCAAGATACCATCTAAAAGAACCTGGCGATTAAAAGTCAAAATAGCGTAGTGACGGAAATCCTTCTTCCAGGAGTGGTGCGTTTTTAAATGAAGGCTACCAAAAACGTGCTCGGGTACGTGGTAAAAGAATGTAGATAGAAAATCGCCAACAAACAGTAATAACCAAGCAACAGCGATAGCCTCAAGCATTTTTACTCCTCAAGAATAGTTAAGAAAACTCCACAGAAAATATGCAATGTCATGCTGTCAGCGTAGACACTTAGTTTTACGCTATGCCAGCAGCATGTGTGCATTTCATGTGTCTACGCTTCAGTTAATTTGGCTCAGAGTATATGTAATTGGGTTAGTTGCAGTTTCATGAATCTCCAATCCTTAATGCAGTAAACAGCAACTTGCAAGAACCTCCAATTTGACTACTAGCTCTGGGTTAATGGTAAAAATACATCTAATACTCGATTGGAATACAGTATTTTACCATAGTTACTACACAATCTTCTTACTAAGACATACAGCGTAAGCAAAGGTTGAGTTAAAGTTAGTACAAATTTAGGTTAAGGACTTCTTCAATATTGTTATTTTTAAGTTGATTCCAATTAAGCTTCAATTATGAATTTAATCAGAATGATAGAAATGGGCATTATGAAAATGGATATTGAGTGATTTAAGTGAACTAAAGCGGGTTTAAATCAAATTAAGATGCAGCAGAATTTGGAGTAACTATAATTTCACCTTGGTTCATTCTCAATGTAGAAAACTTTGGTTTAATTAATGAAAGCTTTTGCAGATGAAAGCCTTAATGGATAAAGATTTTAGACTCAGTATATTTTCACCATTCAAGTTATATTCCTATACAAGTATTAGAATTTGGTTGAATTGGAGGTATTAAATTAACTGCTGATAATTGAGAGAGATGTCAGAATTTAGTGAAGGCGTGCTACGCCCGTAGTAAACGAGCGTAGCACGCCGAAAAAAGATGATATAATTACCTCTTATTGAGTTGCACAATAATGAGGAGTAAGAGACTGTTTCTTTGCTTTGGTGACTATCCTTTTTCTGTCGCCACTTTGGTCAAAGAGTAATTTATAACCCTTGTTTTTTAGTATTTTCGCAACAAACAACAGTATTGAAATAGCAAATATCTATTCGTAACTGTCTAATATATAGAGTCTAATCTATGATTACCACTCTGAAATTACTCTGGTCAAAGTAAAGTTGAAAACATTTGTCCAAATCTGCAATACTTTCTACTTTTAGCTATGACTCTTCTGGACTGAGGCTTTTCACCCTTGAGAGAAACAGTGAAGTCAAGGCAAGGCTTGAATGAGTTCCCGAATCACATCTATTGCTGGTCTGCCTGTCTGTTCACAATACTTTTCAAGGTTCTGAGCTTCATCTGATGTCAAGTTTAAAGTAATTCGCTTAAGCGCTCTTTTTTTACTGGAGGTTGCCAAACGGGGAAATTTAAGTGCAGCAGTTTTATTCATTGATTGATAGGCTAGATATATACAAACTTTCTTTATCAAGATTGCCAATTCCTAACTGTCTTTACCAGTGAAAATCGAGATTTTAAGATTGAACTTAAGCCTTACACCCCAAATAAATTACCGAAGAATTAAAGTATAAAAAAACGAAGCATACGTAGTAGCTCTGCCATTACGCAAGTGCAAGAAGGTTGTGGCTAAAAAGATGATGTTAACAATGCTCTCACAGAGCAGATTGTTTATTGAATAAGCGGTGTGGAATTACCGAGATGAATAGATTGCCAAAGGTGGTTTTCATCTGTGAATATTTTGGTAATATACCTGCTTTAAATCCTTTGCAATATGAGATTATTCGTTTGTTATGGCTATCACCTCATATCTATAGCAACCTAGTAGATAATTCCTTTTAGTCAAAGGTGATTACACGAACAGTGAGTTAATACATGACTTTACAGAATTGGAGACGCAAGCGTGGCGTTGCACTTACTACCAAGGGTTTACAAAAAATTAAGGAAGCAAAGCATCAATCAGAAGCAAAGGAAAACTTTGGAAACAGGTACACTCTTGAAGAAATGAGTGCGCGCTCTGGGTTATATTCCGCTACCATCTCGAAAGTATTGAATCGGGAAGGTGGTGTTGACAAACAGACTATTGAGAAGCTTTTTTCAGCTTTTCAATTAAAAATAGATAAAAGTGATTATTCAAGCTCAAATACTCGTCTAAATTGGGGAGAAGCGATCTTTAACTCAGCTTTTTATGGACGTACAGAAGAACTTACTACCCTAGAGCAATGGATTCTCAATGAGCACTGCCAATTGGTGACACTATTGGGAATAGGAGGTATTGGTAAAACCGCACTGTCTGTAAGGCTTGCTCAAAAAATTCAGGACAACTTTGAGTATGTGATCTGGCGATCGCTACGAGAAGCTCCACCTGTTAAAATTATTCTAGGTAATCTAATCCAATTTTTATCCGACGAACAGCAAACAGAAGGTAACTTACCAGAAAGCTTTAGCGATCGGGTATCGAGACTACTCTATTATTTACAAAATTATCGCTGTTTAGTGATCCTTGATAATGCAGAATCAATTCTTCTTAGTGGTAGCCGCGCCGGACTTTATCGAGAAGGATATGAGGAATATGGTGAGCTTTTAAGACGGATAGGAGAAGCAACTCACCAAAGCTGCTTAGTACTCACTAGTCGTGAAAAACCTAAAGAAGTGGCATTCTTGGAAGGACAAGCACTACCAGTTCGCTCATTACTACTGAGTGGTTTGAAGATGCTCGAAGGGCAAGAAATCTTGAAACTCAAAGGGTTATCAGCAGCACAGGATGAATGGAAAGTAATGATTGAACGCTATGCAGGCAATCCTTTAGCCTTGAAGATAGTTGCTACAACCGTTCAAGATATCTTTAATGGTAATGTGACTGCCTTTTTGCAACAAGATACATCTGTTTTTGGAGACATTCGCGATATTTTAGAGCAGCAGTTTGAGCGCTTGTCAGATTTAGAAAAGGATATTATGTACTGGCTAGCGATTAATCGGGAGTCGATTACACTCTCAGAATTGCGAGATGATATTATATCACCAGTACCACAAGCGAAATTATTAGAGGCTCTGGAATCTTTAGGAAGGCGATCGCTAATCGATAAGGCTGCACCTACACTTACTGAAAAAACTGGATCACTTTTTACTCTCCAGCCTGTGGTTATGGAGTATGTGACTAGTAGCTTGATAGAACTCGTTTGTGAGGAGATTGTCACTCAGAATATTGATTTATTCACGAGCAAAGCTTTGATCAAAGCGACGGCAAAAGAATATGTTAGGGATACTCAAATTCGCTTTATCATCAAACCAGTTATAGATGGGCTGCTTACTGCTTTTAGAAGTAAAAAAAACCTAGAGTATCACTTAGCTCAAATTTTAGCAACCCTACGAGATATATCTCCTCTAGAACAAAGTTATACGGCAGGAAATGTCTTTAACTTGCTTTGTCATTTAGAAACTGATCTTAGAGGTTATGATTTTTCTTATTTAACTATTTGGCAAGCCGACTTGCAGAATGTAAAGTTGCATAATGCAAATTTTGCTCATGCCCATCTAGCTAAGTCTGTTTTTGTTGAAACCTTTGGTGGTATTTTTTCGGTAGCTTTTAGTCCTAATGGTAAACTTTTAGCTACTGGTGATACCAATGGAGAAATTCGTTTGTACGATGTTGCTAATAGTCAGCAACTTTTGACTTGTAAGGGTCATGCTGGTTGGGTTTGGTCAGTTACTTTTAGTTCCGATGATCAGGTTCTTGCCAGTGGCAGTAATGACCAAACAATAAAACTGTGGGATACCAGTACTGGTCAGTGTTTAAAAACTTTGGAGGGTCATAGTGGTGGGGTTCGTTCAGTCACTTTTAGTCCCGGCGGTCAGATTCTTGCTAGTGGTAGTGATGATCAAACAGTGAAGCTGTGGAATATCAGTACGGGAAAATGTCTGAAAACTTTACAGGAAAATGGTTGTAGTGTATGGTCTGTTGCCTTTAATCCAAAAGGTGATGTATTAGCAAGTGGAAATGATGACCATAAGGTAAGGCTGTGGGATATTAATAGCAGTTCATGTATTCACACCTTAGAGGGTCACACTCAACGGGTATACTCAGTCACTTTCAGCCCTGACGGTAATACACTAGCTAGCGCCAGCCATGACCAAACAGTTAAACTTTGGGACGCCAGTACTGGTAAATGTATTAAAACTTTGCAGGGGCATACAGACTTGGTACATTCAGTTACCTTCAGTGTAGATGGTAGCGCTCTTGTTAGTTGCGGTGATGACCAAACAGTTAGGGTATGGGATTTTGTGAGTGGTCAATGCCTTAAAACTCTACAAGGACACAAAAGTAGAGTATGGTCGTTAGCAATATGTATAAATCAAAACATTTGTGCTAGTAGCAGTGATGATCAAACGGTAAAATTATGGAATATCAGTACTGGTCGATGCATTAAGACTTTCCAGGGTTACAACAATGGGATATGGTCAGTTGCTGTCAGCCCAACCGATAATAATATTCTTGCCAGTGGTAGTAATGACCAAACAGTGACACTTTGGGATATTACGACTGGTAAGTGCCTCAAAGCTTTGCAAGGTCATGGTAGGAGAGTTACATCAGTTCGCTTTAGCCCAGATTCTCAATTACTTGCTAGTGCTAGCGAAGACCAAACCGTAAGGTTATGGGATCTAAGTACTAGTAAATGTCTTAAAATCTTGAGAGGACATAGTAATCGAGTTACATCAGTTACTTTTAGTGCTGACAGCCATTTTCTCGCCAGTGGTAGCGATGACCAAACAATCAGAATATGGGATATTACCACTGGTCAATGCCTCAATACTTTACGAGAACATAGCGGTAGAACATGGTCAGTCACCTTCAGTTCTGAGAGTCATATATTAGCTAGTGGTAGTCATGACCGAACAGTAAAACTCTGGGATGTTCGCACTGGTAAATGCTTTAAGACTTTACAGGGTCATACTGACTGGATATACTCAGTTAACTTCCATACGGATGGTTGCACCCTAGCAAGTGGGAGTGGCGATCAAACGATTAAACTCTGGGATGTCAGCACTGGCAAGTGTCTTAGAACTTTGCAAGACCATACAAATACCGTATATTCAGTTGCTTTTAGTTCGGATGGTCGCATACTGGCGAGTGGTAGTGGAGACCAAACAGTTAAGCTTTGGGACGTTAACACAGGTAGGTGTTTAAGAACTTTATTAGGACATACTAGATGGGTTTGGTCAGTTACCTTTAGTTCCGATGATCAGACTGTGGTCAGTTGTAGTGAAGATGAGACAATTAAAATTTGGGATTTACAAACAGGTGAATGTTTGAAAACTTTGAAGAGTAAAAATCCTTACGAGGGAATGAATATCACTAGCATAAGCGGGTTAACTGAGTCTCAGAAGGATACTTTAAAAACTTTAGGAGCAGTAGAGTATTAAATTAAGACTTAATATTAGAGTTATAATACAGAGTCAAGCCAGCTTGCTAACAACTGCTAATTCAATTAGTTATTTTGCTTTTCAATAGCGAAACTGCACCTAAAATGCTGTATCCTAGCATCCCTAATTCAAGAGATGGTTCGGGTACTGGTACTGGCTTAAGTGCTGAGAATGCTAATTCTCCAATTATCTGATGAGCAGAAGTTGTAGGATGCACTTCGTCCCAAAACAAAAATTCTTCAGGGTTACAGAAAACTTGTTGTGTGGGAACATCTATAGGTACTACTGATAAGTCTTTGCTAATACAAGAGTTAGTAACGTTTGTAAAACCGAATTTCTCTGGAGCAGTAACGATCCTATTAAATAGGGAATTAAGATTCAGTTCTATAATGTTGATATTGGGACTTAATTGTTGACTCAAAACTTCGAGTTCTGTATTCAACCTAGAGTTATGGTCACTGCTAAGTGTGCTAAATAAGTTTGAACGTTGACTTGTGAAATTTGCAAACGGTGATTTTCCCAAATCTGGTAAGTTGACGACCATGATATCTCTAGCGCCATCAGCAACAAGTGATGTCAAAGCTGTTGATAAATTTGCTACTGTATTGCTAGGATTTGGCTCACGATCGAAAAAGTAACTTAGGTAGTCATTAGTACCAGCCCAAATAATATATAGAGCATTAGGATCGGCAGTTTCTGCTGCTACAAAGTTATTTATTTGTTGCTGCAATCCTGGTAAAGTAGCTAAACCAATATTTTCATTTCCTGTAGTCGCACCACCAAAAGCAAAGTTATTTTTCAGATTTAATGTTAATCCTAAATCAGAGGCAAGATAATCAACCCAATTTGGGCCATTAGAAAAACGCCCATTATAGTATGTTGGACTTGGCGGAATAATTTCATTAGTGGCATTAAATACATTACCGCTATCAGAAAAACTGTCTCCAAAGACATAAATGTTGTCATAATCTTTTGCTAATACTTTGAGTGGAGATATCAAAGATAAAAGCAACAACCCTGTTGTTATAATTTGTCTTTGCATAGTTAATTCTTTAGTCTAATTTCAAACTTGTAAAGATGCCCTAAGAAGAATCTTGCTCCTTTCTAGAGAGCTTTTTTGGCTAATTTAAAACTTTCAAGAGGGTGAGGGGCTAACGCCACATTACCCCAGCGCATTACGCTTGCAGAAGCAACACCTGCTGCACCAGAACCATAAATGAGAACTAAGTCATTTTCGTGAATCTTACCCAAGTGTGCAGCATGGTACAGATTGGCCACAGTCAGTACTGGTCCTATATTTGCATATATGGGGTAGAGATTGATCGTGCGTTCTGGATCAATACCGAGTAGCCGCGTGCAGAAGCGTGTCATCCAAGCAGTAGGGGTATTGAAAAGAAAAAAGTCTATTTGCTCCAAGGTTACACCAGCAGATGCGATCGCACCCTCACAACATATAGAAAGAAAGTCCGCAGCTGTTTCGCGTAGAGCCTTCGCACCCTTACCAGTCTGCATACGGACTCGTGAATTTCCTTGTTCATCCTTTGTCAGTTCAGCAGATACGACCTCACATAGCGCACCTGTATGAACTGTCTTAGTACCAAGAATACCCTGATTTTCTTCCAGTAAACTGACTACAAAGGCTCCAGCACCATCACCTAGAAACCAAGACACAGTATCTTGCTCGTCAAAAACGCGAGAATACGAACATGAAATAACTACCAGTACATTACGATACTCTCCCGCTCGTACCAAAGCAGAGGCAGTTTGAAGTACAACTGGTGTACTCCCACAGGTTGCATCAAGATTCCATGCAGCACCCAGAAGACCGAGTTTACGGGCAAGAAATGCGGCATTGCCAAATCCAATTTGTTCAGGCCAAACTGAGGCCACAATCATCAAATCAATATCATTAACAGAAAGTTTGGCTGCATTCAGGGCATCTGTTGCTGCGCGATATTCCAAGGTTAATGAAGACTCCTCATGACTCAGCACCCAGCGCTCAATAGTACCACGAAAGGGATCTGAGAGATAAGGCAACATTTCCATATCAAATTCGTTAGCTGGAGGGGTTCCAGTCAGCGAAAACATCCTTGCCAATCCTTTTTGTTCAGCCTGAGCTATTAGCTCAGGGTACTTTTCCAAGTAATAGTTATTGGTACGTCTAATAGTTGGAAAACTTAGTGCAATTGAGCGAATACCTACTGAGGAATGCACCATATAAAAATTTTTTTATTTTAATAGTTGGTAGCACCCTGTGAAATTAGGCTTTGATTGCGACTGTGAGCCGGTGCTATTTGGGTGGGATCTATGATTACATCAACCACAAATGGGTTAGTCGCTGCCATCGCTTTTTCTAACGCTGCTTGGATGTCATACTCTGTTTCAACGCGGATACCATCGGCTCCCATACCCTGAGCAATCTTGACGAAATTTACTTGAGGAATCATTGCATCCACATTCTTGAAACCCACATACGTCATTCCCTGTTCGCACATATTGTAACGCCCGTCGTTGAGTACAATCCAGACGGCGGGAATTTGGTAGGCTACCGCAGTATTTACCTCGCTGCTCATGAGCATAGCACCATCCCCGACAATAGCAACTGCCTTGTGATTCCGTGCTAAAGCAGTACCCACGACACCAGTTACAAAATGCCCCATAGACCCGAAGCCAGTGCTGACACGGAAACGAGACGATTCGGCAAATCGCAACAGGTGAATAGCCCAAACCAAAGAGTTACCCACCTCGGTCATAACAATTGCATTGCTCTGTTCAACAATCACACGTTGAATCATATTCATAAGCACATCTGGTCGTACTTTACCGTCAGCACGTGGATGGATTAAATCGCGCTTAGATTTCGTCAGTGACGGAACTTTTGAGGTACCAGAACGAGCTGGAAAATATTTCAGTAATGCCTTGCAAAATACTCCCACATCGGACTGGATCGCAAACGTCTCAACAGATGGATATGCGCTTCCTGGAACTTTTGGATTTATATCAACATGCAAAAAACTACGCCTGGGGATCATCTCAGGGTTCCAAAACGATGTTAGTTCGCCAAGACGTGTTCCTAATACCAGGATGTGCCTTGGACGTTGCTCCCTCATGTACCTGAAAACAGATTCATGCCCACCAAAGCCAGTAACGCCTACAAACTGAGGATGATCTTCAGGAAAAATACCTTTACCCCGTGGTGAACACATCACCGCAGCCCCTGTTCTCTCAGCAAGCTGGCGAATCTCTTTTGCAGCACCGCTTGCTCCGAAACCGATCCAGATTGCAAACGCTCCCTCTGACAGTAACCGGACACATTCGGCTATTGTCTCCTCACTTGCTGTTGCCACAGCTTGAGACAGAGTTACTCGTGGCAATGATGTCTTTACTGAACTTGTCTGAATATTTGTAGGAATACTTATATGAGCTACGAATCCTCCTGGTTGTTCTAGTCCAAGAGCAAGCCTTCGAGAAACCTCTGGGAGTTCATCGCTGGATTCGAGAGTGGTTGCATAATGGAATATTTGCCCGGAAGTAAAAATCCCTTCGCTAGGCATAGTGTAAGTGCTAGTTTCTTGACAAGCCCAACGTCCCCGCTGTGGTGCTGAGGTTGAAGCTGACACGAGGATCACCTTTGCTCCTTCCCAACGGGCAGCTAACAATCCTGTCAAAGCGTTGGTGATCCCCGGCCCTGTGGTAGTGAATACCACAACCGGGCGATCGCTAGCAAAATATGCCTCAATGCCTGCAAAAGCTGCTCCAGCTTCATGCCGAAAGTGCAACACCTGGATGGAACTTTGATGTAATGCAGCCCACACTGGAGCGATCGCACCTCCCGAAACACCAAAGGCATACTGCACTCCCATATCTCCCAGGATTTTTACCACTGCCTCTGCTACCGAAAAAGCTACGGTTGACTTGCTATCAAATAGCTGTTTAGTTGAATTTAATTTTTCAGTGGTATTCGCTTGTGTATCCTGAAATTTAATATCCATACAAACTATACTTAGGAATAATTTCCTCTGTGGGATAACATTATCCCACACTGAAAGCAGTCCGGTGTAAATATTCGTCGTTATAAATTTATAAATAACGTAGCAAGCAGCTATGCTGAAAGCAAGAAAATAAAGGGTTTTAGCCTACTTTATCTTTAATTGAGATACCTTACTTTTATTGTGCCAATCTATCTGCTTATCTTCACACAGTTTGGTACTTTATCAAGGAAGGCAGAGGGCAGCTATGCAGGAGGCTCAGTTGGAATACTGTTTTCTGCTCTGGAGCCAGTGACCAAACCGAACTTGGGTTTAAGATCCCACCAAATTTTATTGTTTCGTGGCCCCAATTAAGTACGGTGTTGAATCCCCTACAAAACATTGAACCTTCTCCTTTCTGCCCGACGCTCGCGGACTCGCTAACGCTGCGCTATCTGCCTCCTGCCTTCTTCAATGTCTACCTACTTCAACTCTGCTTTGATACCGAAGAAATGTTTAGAGACTTTAAGAGTAGCAAATGTGGCAATGCCTGCGGCGGGCTGTGCTAATACAAATGGGTTAACCCATGTTTTGGTTTATGAAAACTGAACACCATTGATCAACCCCTGGAGTATAAAAAGGTGATTGAATTAAATCAGTATAAGACTTTAACTTTCGATTGTTATGGAACCTTGATTGATTGGGAAAATGGTATTTTAGGGGTGCTAAAGCCACTTCTGCTGGTACATAACACTAATCTGGATAACGAAGAAATTCTCAAAATTTTTGCGGAATTTGAAGCAGAACTGGAAACAGGAGAATATCTCAAATATCGAGAAGTTTTAAAGAGAGTAGTCCAGAAATTTGGTGAGCGATTTGGCTTTGAGCCAACTACTGACGAACTAAATTCACTGGCTGATTCGATTCAGCATTGGCTGCCTTTCCCCGATACAGTTGAGGCACTTAGAGCTTTAAGCCAAAAGTTTAAGTTGGTAATTATCTCAAATGTAGATGACGATCTCTTTGCTTTCTCGGCGAAGCACTTACAGGTGGAATTTGACCAGATAATCACAGCGGAACAGGCAAAAAGCTATAAACCCTCCTTAAACAACTTCAGACTGGCTATTCAAAGAATTAATTTGCCGCTAGAGCAAATATTACACGTTGCTGCTAGCGTATATCACGATATCGTTACAGCCAAATCTCTGGGACTATCAACAGTTTGGGTAAACCGTCGAGCAGACAAAAACAAAGTTAACATTACAGACCCGCAAATAAGTCAACCTAACCTAGAAGTACCTGATTTAAAGACTCTCGCTGCTATGAGTTCACCAAATCCCCAGTGAGTAATAAGTGCTAGATACTCAGTACTGTTTCGATGAGGATCTGTTGTTACAAAACGAAACAGGAATTGCAACATAGATTGATTCTGCCTTAATCTGGAAAAACTACTACGCCAGTTTGACGGCACTTTCGCCCTTCTTTTGAGAGCGACGCGCAAGGACGGGTAACGCTCGTACCAACCCTCTGCTTCTGGTTCTCCAGGATCAGCGCCCTGCCGATAAACTTGTTCAATAAAACACTTTGATAGCCTAAAACGATGAAAGCATCTGCTAATTTCGACTTTGAAGACGAGAAATTTAATGCACCGCCTTCTCAAGTCATCCCTTGGTGTCAGATGATTAATCCTCGGTATGGCACAGATGGGATGCAATCCCACGGTTTGGCGATTAAGTTAGATAATGCTAATGCTGTCGGCTTTGTGCCAGATGATAATTGGCAGCAGGTAGAGCATGAATTTAGTTCTGGAGTCGAAACAGTCTTTATTACCACTACTCCAAACTTAGTGTTAGTGCGTCGGGGCCCATTGTCTGTTAAAGACCGGGAGAGTGGTCTAAAACTAGGTACGCTCAAAGAGAATTATGATGCTTTTTTAGCCGACAAACTTAAATTTAAAACCTTTACTCGCTATCTAATTTTTATAGTGGGAGAGAATAAAAAGTTTTTACATGAATCACCACTACAACTAACTCTTAATGGTGCCGCCGGAGCGAGTTTCAGCAAAACCTACTGTGAATATCAACAAGGCAAAGTAGTTAGTGGATTCGTTGCTGAACTCGAAAAAGCTTATGCCGTCTACCGCAAGCAACCTTTGACACCAAAAGGCCCTTTGTTCCACGCCCACGGTATTTTTTGCCCGATAATTGAGTGTGAAGAAAGAGGTATTGAACCAAATACGGTTCTGGTAGCTTCAACTGTGGATTACAAACATCCCACGGTAGGAACTTTAACACAATACTTAATTGCTTCTGATTCTCTGGAGTCTGCAATGATTTGTAAGACTTTTGAAGAATACAAAGATTTTGGAAAGGAACCTGTAAAATCAGAAACGCCTAAATTGGCAATGGCAGGAGTTTCCAACTCTTACGTTTATGCTGATGAAGATGATTTTGCTTATCCGCCGTATTAGGTGGGAGTGGGGAGTGGGGAGTGGGGACTGGGGAGTGGGGAGTGGGGACTGGGGACTGGGGACTGGGGACTGGGGACTGGGGAAGAAGGAAGGGAGCAGGGAGCAGGGGGAGCAGGGGGAGATGAGGGAGACAAGGAGAATAACATCCTCACTCAACACTCCCAATGCCCAATGCCCCATGCCCAATGCCCAATACCCAATGCCCCATGCCCAATATCTATTTCTTGAGCAATAAATAATATAGTGAACCATTACCGCCTGTGATCCCAGCGCGATCGCCTGCTAGTTTCCCAGAACCCATGAAATAATCCACCCGGCCCGGGCCTTTGATGGCGCTTCCTGTATCCTGGTCAAGTACATAGCGGCTGACAGTCCGCCTCTCTAGTTTGCCACCAGTGGTGGGATAGGGAAACGAGTTGTAAATCAGCGCTAGCGCTCCTGGTGGCATGAGAGACTTATCTGTAGCAATGGAACGTTCTGCTGTTACTGGCACATGAATACTACCAGTAGCCGCTCTACCGCTTGTTTCTTGGAAGAAAACAAATCGTTCCCAGCGGGGCAGATAATTGCTCAACTCTTGGGGCTTGCTTTTGAAATAACTAATTAGACGTGGCATTGTCAATCCTTCCAGGGGAAGTTTGCCATCTTTGGCTAGTTCTCTGCCGATACTAGTCCAGGGATAATCAGTTCCACCTGCATAGCCAATTGATGTTGTCTTGCCATTAGTTAATTTAATTTGGGCAGAGCCTTGGATATGTACCATGTATGCGTCTAGGCGATCGCGAAACCAAAGCATTTCTAAACCGCGTAACTGGCTCTTATTCCCTTGTAAACCATCCTTCCCTTCCAACTCAATTCGTTTTGGGTGGGGTTTCGGCCATTGGCTGAAATCAGGTGGTAGCCGATAGAGGGGATACTTATATGTTGCAGTCTTGACACGGCTAGCAGTGTAAATAGGTTCGTAGTAAGCAGTGAATTTAACAGTACCCTTGCCATCGTTGCCCACAGACTGGTAAAAGACAAACTCACGGCGGACAGCGGCTTGTAATTGCGCTGCTGACTTAGAACTGACAACTAGTTGGCGAAAACGTACCAAACTACGGCGGACGCGATCAAGGGTAATTCCCTGGACTGGATAATTTTGATATGCTGCGATCGCTCCACTCTTATTTAGGTAAAGCAGACTGTTGTCAATGGAAGCTAACAACGCTTTGCGATCGCCCTTTTGACCCCAAAGTTGCTCATCCCAACCCAAGCAAGCGTGCTGGGGCTTACAATCGCTTCCTATGGCTATCGGTTTTAACGGTGGCGTTATCTCAGGAGTGATTGGTATTGGTATTGGCGACAGATCAGGAGTAGTCGGCACTGGCAACGGCAGTACATTAGGAACCTGAGCAACAGCCAACCAGAGAGGATTTACAAAGGCAATTCCCAGACTCAGGGAAAGCAAAGCAAGGGTTTTTCTCATCATTTAGTTGAATCTTTCAACACTGGAACTAAAAACGGGTTCTACCCGGATTGCCACGATCCGAGAGGGTCTTACCACCATATACTCCCCTTGAATATTTTTTATCGGCACGCTAATAAAGTCATTAGAAGCAGACTTTGGCACAAGTTCGCCGCTATACCACTTCTGAAACTCTTGAATAGTAGGAAAACGTATTTCTTCCCGGTGGCCGCTTTCCAGTAGGAGGTATACGGCATATTCATTTGGAGTTCTAGCCATAAGGTTGAATCATTTAAAAAACATTCAACCCATTGTTAACCACGTAACCCCCGAATGAAAAGAGTAAGCATACGGGAGGTGGGGAGCAGGAGGCAGGGAGCAAGGGAGCAGGAAGTAGGGGAGAAGAGTTTTCCCCTCTGCCTATTTCCCATACCCAATGCCCTATTCCCAATGACTCTTGACTCTAGACGCCTAATCCTTTAAGCAGTTCCTTAAAAAATGTAAGTTTACATTAGCTCTTGCATAACTCTCCAATCAACCTCTGATAAGTCATTGACATTGTTGAAGAACAGTTATTCAGGAAGCAAAAATTATGAAACTTTACTATCGTGGTCTGAGCTATGAATACGACCCAAACAAAGTTGGCAGCAAAAAAACAGAACAGCCGTTTCAACCAGTTCCTCAAATTGGGTCAGCTTATAATCTGATGTACCGTGGCGTTAACTATCGTGCTAATTCAAATTCAAAATTGGCGGCAGTTCCTTTAGCACCAATAGCCTATAAATTGAGCTTTCGGGGAATCACCTACTTTGTAAATAAAACTCCATTAGGAGAAATTAGTGTAGTCTCTCAACCAATAACTACTTCAAGAATTGAGGGACTGCTGATTTCTGAAGAATTAAAGCTTCAAAAATAATATCGCTGTAAGCCGATCTGGAGTCTAGGAAGTCATAAACTTGTAGTAAAATTCTAGGACTTACGCACTGTAAAAATTAATCATGCTATGGAACTCATATTTGATTTCTGAAAAAACTCAGTACAACTAAGTACAACATTTCATTAATTCGTAGCGAATCCTCTGTGTACCTCTGCGCTTACCTTTGCGCCCCTTTGCGTTTAAATTTCAACCCTCAATTCCCTATGAATTTACGCAAAGCTGTACTAAGAAGCCTTCTTGACTGTAGCAAGATTGCCTATTGCCTGTCTACACAAATTCGTTCAGAAATCAAAGCGGATTCCTATATGTATTTACGAAAATAGGTCGTTTCAGGTCTTTATTAATTGTTCTTTGATGATCGGTAAACCCGCGCTGTAGGGGCACAGCAATGCTCATTGGTGTCAACTTAAC
>NZ_KV757719.1 GCF_001712795.1 Nostoc sp. KVJ20 | reverse complement strand
ACGGAGTTCTGAGGTGGATTAACGAGTATCAAAGACTCATTAACAAGTCCTATTTATACCAATTTGCTAAATTATAGCCACTGATCCCTGCTCCCCAATGCCCAATGCCCAATTCCCCATGCCCAATACCATGAAACAAGAATTTTGAGCAATACTGGTACAGGAAGGAATATTTACACAAAATCCCAAAATGACAATTCAACTTAGTGATAAGCCTTTGCTAGAGTGGGCAGGCGATAGTTTGGCAATTGGATTATTTGAAGATGCAGTAGAGTTAACCGGAGAACTGGCAACTTTAGATCAAAAGTTTTCTGGGGTTTTAAAAGAACTAATTACAGAAGAAGAATTTAAAGGGAAAGCTAACAGTGCAATCTTCACCCGTGTAAATGCTGATAGCCCAGTGCGTAAATTGATTATCGTAGGTTTAGGAAAACCAGATGCACTAAAACTCGATACTCTGCGCCGTGCTGCTGCTGCTGTAGCCAGGGTAGGAAAAAAGCAAAAAAGCAAAATTCTGGGATTTAGTTTTCCATTGTGGAACAACGACCCAGCCGCTAGCGCCCAAGCGATCGCAGAAGGTGTCGAATTAGCGCTTTACCAAGATATTCGCTTTAAATCAGAACCGGAAGAAAAAGGTTCACAAATAGAAACCATAGATTTACTAGGATTTGGTGGACAAGAAGCAGCCATCACCCGCGCCAATCAAATCGTTTCTGGGGTAAATTTGGCACGGCAGTTAGTAGCAGCACCAGCTAACGCAGTAACACCAATTACTTTGGCGGAAACTGCTCAAGCGATCGCAAAAGAGTACGGCTTACAAGTAGAAATTTTAGAAAAAGAAGATTGTGAAAAGTTGGGTATGGGTGCTTTTTTGGGAGTAGCGCAAGCTTCCGAGTTGCCACCTAAATTCATTCACCTGACTTACAAACCAGAAGGTACACCCAAAAAGAAACTAGCAATTATTGGCAAAGGTGTAACCTTCGATTCTGGTGGACTCAACATTAAAGGTGCTGGTAGCGGCATCGAAACCATGAAAATGGATATGGGCGGTGCAGCTGCTACCTTGGGTGCGGCAAAAGCAATTGCTCAAATTAAGCCAAATGTTGAGGTTCACTTTATCTCGGCGGTGGCTGAAAACATGATTAGCGGACGCGCTATGCATCCAGGAGACATTCTCACAGCATCAAATGGCAAAACAATCGAAGTGAACAACACCGATGCTGAAGGACGTTTAACCCTAGCAGATGCTTTAGTGTATGCCGACAAATTGGGATTAGATGCGATCGTTGATTTAGCCACCTTGACTGGTGCTAACGTCATTGCCTTGGGTGATGATATTGCGGGATTGTACACTCCCGATGATGCTGTCGCTTCCCAGATTGAGAAAGCTGCCCAAAGTTCAGGGGAAAAGATTTGGCGGATGCCAATGGAAGAAAAATATTTTGAAGGGCTAAAATCTGGGATCGCGGACATGAAAAATACAGGCCCGCGTCCAGGTGGTGCTATTACCGCTTCCCTTTTCCTTAAACAATTCGTTAAAGAAACTCCTTGGGCACATTTAGATATTGCTGGCCCAGTGTGGGCAGATAAAGAAAATGGCTACAACAGCGCAGGGGCAACTGGCTACGGTGTTCGGACACTAGTTGATTGGGTACTGGGTGCTGGGGAGTAAGAATTTTTGATTTTAGATTTTGGATTTTAGATTGAAATTTAATCCAAAATCTAAAATTCAAAATCCAAAATTGAATTGCCCCATGCCCAATCCCCAATCCCCAAATTCGTGCTATCTTGAGCTTGCCAGTAAAAATTGTTGCAATAGTAACAGAAATAATTTGGCGGTCAGAAAGTTAAGCTTTTTCGGGCATTGCCATCTGGTAAAATTTGTAAGGTTTCTAGAAGCTCTTAGCAATGAGATCGACTCGCGTAAGGATCGCAATTGACGCAATGGGAGGGGATCACGCACCCGGTGAAATCGTTGCTGGCGCATTGCGAGCACGGGAAGAATTGGGTGTAGATATATTGTTGGTTGGTGATCCCCAACAAATAGAAGCTGCCTTGCCACCAAAAACAAGTTTAGGGCAGATGGAGATCGTTCCTGCGGAGGACGCGATCGCAATGGATGAGGAGCCTTTAAACGCAGTTAGACGTAAACGCAAGGCTTCGATCAATGTGGCCATGGATTTAGTCAAGCAGCAGCAAGCAGATGCCGTATTTTCTGCCGGCCACTCTGGGGCAGCTATGGCATCAGCTTTACTCCGGTTAGGACGATTGCCAGGAATTGACCGCCCAGCCATAGGGACAGTTTTTCCCACGATTGTTGCTGGTAAGCCAGTGCTGGTACTTGATGTCGGTGCAAATGTAGATTGCCGTCCCAAGTTTTTAGAGCAGTTTGCCGTCATGGGATCGGCTTACAGTCAATATGTCTTGGGTACAACCGAGCCTAAAGTGGGTTTGCTGAATATCGGTGAAGAAGACTCTAAAGGCAACGATGCAGCCGTCCGCGCCCACCAACTGCTGCGCGAAAATTCCCAAATTAATTTTATTGGCAATGCCGAAGGGCGTGATGTGCTTTCCGGTCGCTTTGATGTGATTGTCTGTGATGGATTTGTCGGGAATGTATTATTAAAATTTGCCGAAGCCGTCGGAGAAGTAATTCTGCAAATTCTGCGGGAAGAATTACCCCAAGGATTGCATGGTCAACTCGGTTCAGCACTCTTAAAACCAAACCTGAAGCGGGTTAAACAGCGAATGGATCATGCAGAACATGGTGGTGCTTTGCTGTTAGGCGTGGCAGGAGTCTGTTTTATCGGTCACGGTAGCTCCCAAGCACCTTCAATTTTTAATGCAATTCGGATGGCAAAAGAAGCTGTTGACAACCAGGTAATACAACGAATTCAGTCCCAATATATCCTAGAGCGCGAGAGCGGTTAGTCATTGGTCATTAGTCATTGGTCATTAGTCATTGGTCATTAGTCATTGGTTATTTGTAAAGGACAACTGGCAAAGGACAAAGGACAAAGGACAACTGGCAAAGGACAAAGGACAAAGGACAAAGGACAAAAAGCTGATAGCTTGGGAGATTAGGAGTGCAAAATTTAGGCATAGCAATTATCGGAAGTGGCTCGGCAGTACCAGCAACTTCACTACATAATCAGACATTAAGTGAACTAGTTGAAACATCAGACGAATGGATAACCACAAGAACGGGAATTCGTCAACGGCGATTAGCGCTGCCGTCTGAGTCCTTGAGTGTACTCGCCACTGCCGCCAGCAGTAAGGCGATCGCAGCTTCGGGCATTAGACCAGAAGACCTAGACCTGATTCTGCTAGCGACTTCCACCCCTGATGATTTGTTTGGTAGTGCTTGTCAAGTACAGGCTCAATTGGGAGCTACCAATGCAGTGGCCTTTGACTTGACAGCTGCCTGCTCTGGCTTCGTGTTTGGTCTGGTTACAGCAGCCCAATACATTAGAACAGGTGTCTATAAAAATGTACTGTTGATAGGGGCAGATATCCTCTCTCGCTGGGTAGATTGGCAAGATCGGCGCACTTGTGTACTGTTTGGTGATGGTGCTGGGGCAGTAGTATTACAGGCTGACAAAAGCGATCGCTTATTAGGATTTGCACTTAAAAGTGATGGCACTCAAAACCATCACCTCAATCTTGCCTACGCAGGCACTTCCCAAGAACTGCTCACTGATGTAAATATCACTAAAGGCACTTACCAACCGATTACGATGAACGGCAAAGAAGTCTACCGCTTTGCTGTGCAAAAAGTGCCAGAAATCATTGACAAAGCTTTGTTTCAAGCCAACCTCAGCGTTGACCAAATAGATTGGCTGATATTGCATCAAGCCAACCAGCGGATTATCGATGCCGTTGCCCAACGCCTAAATATCCCAGAACATAAAATTATCAGTAATCTCGCCCAGTACGGCAATACCTCTGCGGCTTCCATCCCCTTAGCTTTAGATGAAGCAGTACGGCAAGGCAAAATTAAACCCAATGACATTGTTGCTACATCCGGCTTTGGTGCCGGTCTTACCTGGGGCGCGGCAATTTTTAAATGGGGAAGATAATATTTTGTCCTTTGTCATTAGTCATTTGTCCTTTGTTAATGACCAATACTTCTCTACGAGAAGCTGTGCCAACGGCAAAGCTAAGTACAAATGATAAATGATAAATGACTAATGACCAATGACCAATGACCAATGACTATTGACAAATGACAAAAACTGCATGGGTGTTTCCCGGACAAGGTTCCCAAGCGCTGGGAATGGGAATGGACTTATTAGATATACCATCTGCTAAAAACAAATTTGCCCAAGCTGAGGAAATTTTGGGCTGGTCTGTAATAGAAATCTGTCAAAACGAAGAAGAGAAGTTATCACAGACGCTATACACTCAGCCAATTCTTTATGTGGTAGAAAGCATTCTTGCTGACCTTCTCCGAGAACGAGGACACCAGCCAGATTTAGTTGCGGGTCACAGTTTGGGAGAATATTCTGCCCTTTATGTAGCGGGTGTCTTTGAGTGGTCGGCTGGTTTATATCTAGTAAAGCGTCGTGCAGAACTCATGGATAGTGCCGTCGGTGGTATGATGGCAGCTTTGATGAACTTTGACCGCGAACAGTTGGAAAAAGCCATTGCCGAAACGCCTGATGTAGTGCTGGCAAATGACAATAGTCCGGCTCAGGTGGTAATTTCAGGCACGACTGAGGCTGTACAAGCAGTGATGACTCAAGTTAAAGCAAAGCGTGCGCTTCCCCTAAAAGTTTCTGGAGCATTTCATTCACATTTAATAGCACCAGCGGCGGCTGAATTCCAAGACATTCTAGAATCTGTAGAATTTCAGCCAGCTGTTGTACCAGTTTTGTCTAATGTAGAACCAATTCCGTCTATTGATGCCAAGATTTTAAAGCAGCGCCTAAACCAACAAATGACTGGTTCTGTAAGATGGCGAGAAATTTCTCTACAATTACCAGCTAACGGCATTGAGCGAGTGATGGAAATTGGCCCTGGTAAAGTTTTAACTGGCTTGGTTAAACGTAGTAGCCCTGATTTAGTATTACAAAACATCCAGAGTGCTGCTGATTTACCCGTTTAATTGTTTTGTAGCTTTACAAATTCTGTACCCTCACCCAGAACAGAGTTAAAACTCAATTTGCCACTGTGGGTTTCTTCGACAACTTGACGAGCGATCGCTAATCCTAATCCTGTCCCTTTGCCGACAGCTTTCGTTGTAAATAAATGGTCAAAGATTTTTTGTTTGACTTCTTCTGTCATACCTTTACTGGAGTCATTGTTCTGCCACCAAAATCTTGACAATTCTGGATTTATTATTCCCAGATCATAAAATGGGTTTATTGTTGCGAGGGAACTTATCCTATGGAATACTCCATTCCCCTACCCCTGCTCCCAACGGCGGCTGAACTCCCCGACTCTGATGATACTCCTGTGGATAACGAACTGCAAAACCTGATTCCTAACTTACTGTTAGCTATTTTGTCCGCTATTTGGAGCGATCGCACCGATTGGTTTTTTGGCGTAGACATGGGTATCTACTACCTCCCGACTGCACCGAGAAAATCCATTGTCCCCGATGGCTTTTTGAGCTTGGGTGTAGAACGACGGCGACGACCGCCGAATGGAAGACTCAGTTATGTGCTTTGGGAAGAGAATTGGACACCACCCATTTTGGTTGTCGAAATCGTCTCTCAAACCTATGGTGGAGAATACGATATTAAAATGGGCAAATATTTGGATTTAGGGGTATTGTATTATGTCATCTACAATCCAGAATATTGGCAACGAGATAATCACGCTCCCTTTGAAGTGTATCGACGGGTTGATGATGAATTTGTGTTGCAGTCGCAAGAGCAATTTTGGATACCGGAGTTGCAGTTGGGAATTGGGGTAGCTGCGGGGATTCATAAAGGTTGGGAGCGAGACTGGTTATTTTGGTTTGATCAAGCTGGCTCACGCTTTCCTACCCCCGATGAACGCATAGAACAGTCAGAGCGACAGGCTCAACAGGCAGGGCAAGCCCTACAAGACTTGCGTTATCGTCTTCAACAGCAAGGTATCGATCCAGATAATTTGTAACTATAAGTAATCAGACAGAATTAATTACACAAGTTTTTTCCTGTAACCTTAGTACAGCTTTGCGTAAATTCATAGGGAATTGAGGGTTGAAATTTAAACGCAAAGGGGCGCAAAGGTAAGTGCAGAGGTACACAGAGGATTCGCTACGAATTAATGAAATGTTGTACTTAGTTTAATCACTACAGGTTTTTGGTCAGCTTCTCGATACCCTCGATAAACTAGGGTTCGAGAACCATTGTATAATTCTTCACTAACGTAATATCCGGGAATAGGAACTAAAGTACTAACTATGCTGCTAAATCCCAAAGATTTCCAGATTTAGTTTTCCCAGATAGGTAAATCAATTCATTTCTACAGCTTTTTGACGTTTGATCTGGGTGTTGCGATCGCTTATGCTAAATTCAGTTTGATTTGCATTATCTTCTGTGGACAAAAACCGCGAACCGTTTATCAGTCTGGCACTTTACCACGCCTTTAAATGGTTAGTCGTCAGCCCCATGCTTCACGCTTACTTTCGGGGCCAGATTCATGGTACGGAAAATGTCCCTCAATCAGGGCCGCTACTGATAGTAAGTAATCACGCTAGTTACTTTGACCCGCCGATTGTTTCTAATTGTGTACGTCGTCCAGTGGCGTACATGGCTAAAGAAGAATTATTTAAGATTCCTATTTTGGCGCAAGCGATTAAATTGTACGGTGCTTACCCGGTAAGCCGGGGAAATGCCGATCGCAATGCCATCCGTTCCGCCCTAGAATATCTCAATAATGGCTGGGCTGTCGGTGTTTTTTTACAAGGTACTCGCACCCCAGACGGTCGAATTACAGACCCCAAAAGAGGCGCATTGCTGCTGGCGGCGAAAGCAAAAGCCCCAATATTGCCGGTGAGTGTCTGGGGTACTGAGGATATTTTACAAAAAGGCTCGAAAATACCTCACGCAGTTCCCATCACTGTGAGAATTGGTAACTTGATTGATGCTCCTAGTTCCAGCAATAAAGAAGAATTGGAAGCTTTGACACAAAAGTGTGCCACGGTAATTAACCAGATGCATGATTTGGGAAGATGAGTTAGAAAAGCTCAGATATATGCTTTAGGGAGGTAGCGATCGCTCCTTAGCCTCTGTATGTTTAAGGTCAATGTGCTCTAGCAATGAAGTCTAACTTTGTGCTTAAATGCAACTGCTAGGCAAATCTACCGTCTATAATTCACCCTAAACAGCATTATGAGCGGCTTTGAAGCCAAGAATCTTTGGGAGCGATTAAATAATCTGGCGTTAGTCCGCTTTCTGCTTTTAGTTGCTTCTGGCTGGGCAATTGTACAGCTTTTAGCTTATTTTGAAGCAGTCATTGTTATTTTCACATTCGCTGCAATTTTAGCCTTTTTACTCAGCTATCCCGTACAAGGGCTGCGGCGCTTTTTACCCCACGGTGTAGCTGTTGGTCTTGTTTTCTTACTCAGTATTGTAATTATAGGCGGTCTGATAATTACCGTGGGCTTAACGGTTTTATCTCAAGGACAACAATTAATTGATAGTATCACTGCGTTTTTAAATTCTTTAGTACCTCTATTAGAGCGAATCGAAGGAATTTTGCGAAGCCGTAATTTGCAGATAGATTTAAGTTTCATTGAAGAACAACTGCGGAACCAAGCTGTCTCCAGTCTTGTGACTAGTTTAGCGATCCTACAAGGGTTTATGACGAACTTTGTGACTTTTGTTTTAATTGCAGTTGTGGCTTTCTTCATGTTATTAGATGGAGATAAGCTGTGGAACTTTATTTTAAAAATTGTCCCCAAACATCGCCGCAATAGATTTACTCTTATAATCAGAAAGTCATTTTTAGGATTTTTTAGAGGTCAGTTATTATTAAGTGCATTTCTCACAAGTACGACTTTCATCGTTTTCTTAATATTACAAGTACCTTTTGCTTTAATATTGTCAATAATAGTTGGAATTCTTGATATCATTCCTGGCATAGGAGCAACATTAGGAGTAAGCACAATTACTCTATTTGTGTTGTCTCAAGGTGTTTGGTTAGCATTGAAAGTATTGATAGCTTGTATTATCCTCCAGCAGATACAAGACAACTTGATTGCGCCCCGAATTATGCAAGGTGCGCTAAATCTTAATCCTGTAGTGGTGTTTTTTGCTCTGCTAGTAGGCGCTAAAGTAGCAGGATTACTAGGAGTTTTTATATCTATTCCCATCGCTGGAGTAATTGTATCTTTATTTGAGATTGATGAGATGAAGTCAGAAGTTTAGTTAAAAGGTGGAAGAGACGCGATTAATCGCGTCTGTACAAGAATTAAGAGAGACGCGATTAATCGCGTCTGTACAAAAGTTGGGAGTTTTTAAAAGTAGCAATTAATGTAAAATAATTTATTAGCCAAGACAAATTGAAGAATAATGTCAGATTTAAAAGCGGAATTGACAGAAATTTTGGATGAGGCAGAGTGGGAATGGCTAATTCCCCATGTACAAAGAGATGCAGTTATTTTAGTCGCACCTAATTTAAACTTGGTTGATGTTGGAGTAGCGATCGCTAGTGATAATATTCCATCAGTGGAACAGTGGATTGATGAACAATTGATTACCAAACCCACGACAGTACAAGTTGGAGAATGGAACCTTAACCGCAGTAAGCGATTTAATACCCTGATTGTGCAGCCTTACGTTTTAGCACAAGAAATAGCCGCTGCTTAACCAAATTTTGCTGAAGAAGAAGTCAGAATTCAGAATAGTTAAAGAATCAGAATAAGATTTGATGAATAAATTATACTGGACTCATTATAAATTCTGACTTCTGACTCCTGGGTGCTGAATTCTTACAATTACGAATTACGAATTAGTTTCTGTGTTGTTTTCGATGACAGTTGGTGTTGGGGTAGTTTCTAAAGAAATGTGGCTTGGTGTGCCAGTTATTACTTGGTTATTGCCACGCACTAGCTGGCTGACTTGACCGATTAATTCGCCTAATTTACCTTCGTCAAGTAAAGTATTGATTAAAGAAAGTCCGCTTGTGGATAGTAGCAATTTGTTAATATCTTGACTGCCACTACTACCATTTGCACCAGGAAATGAATAAATGCGAGTATCTCCTAAAACTCCCGGCTGTGGTGCTAATGCGGTAACAATTTCTGGTAGTTTATCGGCTAATTCTGGCCAAATAGTGGTGATAATTTTGGCAGTGAGATTGGCGTTACTAATGGAATTTTCGGCGTTAATTTTTGCTTGAATACCTTCTGCTTCTGCTAAAACTCTATCACGGTTAGCTGCTGCTAGGGTGCGAATTGCTTCAGCTTCTAAGTCTGCTGCTTGTTGGGCGATTTCTGCTTGACGGCGACGGCGGAAAGCATCGATTTCTACTACGTTGCGATCGCCAATACTCCGTTCTTCGGCTTCTCGTTCCGCAGCAATCACCGATAGGCGTTTGTTGCGTTCGGCTTTTTCAACTTCACCTGCTGTCTTAACTGATTCTTCGGCTTTGGCTTGTTGTGCTTGTGCAACAAAGCTTTCGCGTTTTTTGTTCGCAATCGCGATCGCTACATCTTCTTGAGCTAGTCTTGCTTCTCGTTCAGACTCAGCTATCTGCACTTGTGCTTGTAGCTTTCCAGATTCTACACTCTGTTGACGTAAAATCTCTGCAAGCTCAGATTCTTGTTTTTGCAATGTTTGCGCTACATTTAGCTGTTTATTGCGTTCTTCTAGGGAAATATCAGCTTCAATTTGGCTTTGCTGCACAGATAATTTTTTGCGAATTTCTTCTTCTTCAATTGATTTTTCTTGCAAAATTTTAGTACGGCGTACTGTTGCAGCTTCCCGATCTTTGGATTCTTGAATTTCGCGTTCTTTCTGTGCTTTTAGTGCTTCTACTTGCAATTTTTGCTCCAGTTTCGCACTTTCTTGCTCTTGGGCAATTTGTAGCGATCGCTTTTGGGCATCTAGTTCTTTTTGCTCAATTGTCACTTGTGCTGCTAACTCAACTTCCCGTTTTTGTTGAATTGAGCGCTGAATAATTTCTGTTCGCAAACGCACACCTTGAGCATCAAAGAAGTTATCTGGATCATAGGTAACACTTTCTAATATTTCGGAAATGGCGATGTTATTTAGAGTTAATCCGACTTTTTTCAAATCCGTGCCAACTAAGTTCAACACCTCCTGAGCAAACCCCAATTTATCAGAGTCAATTTCTGCTAAATCCTTAGTTTTAGCTGCTGCTCTAATTGCATCATCTGCTCTTTTTTCTAAAGCGTTTTTAATATCTTCAGGAGTAATTTTAATGCCACTTTGAGATAGTCTAGCCGCTGCTGTTAAAACATCGTCTTCGGAGGCATTAATACATACATAAAAAGTGACTCGAATATCTGCTCGTAAGTAATCTTTAGTCCGAACTGCAAGTTTACCAGTACGTTCCACATCAATGGAAATTTCTCGCAGAGGTACGCGAGTTAGCTGATGAAATCCTGGTAGAACAATACAACCCCCATACAAAATCACTGATTTCTTTTTGATAAAAAGACCCCCAGTCCTGACGAAAGCTTCGTTATTGGGTGTCACTACATAAACCCGCGTATAAGCAAACAGGCTAAATAGTAGTAATAAAACTAAAGCAGCAATAATTCCCGGAAATACTAATCCCCCATTAATTTGGGCAATAGTCGGCTGGATTCTGACAGGGAGTGTCTGAGAAATTAATGTTGTTTGCTTTTGTTGTGGTTGCAAATTAATTTGTGGAACTTCAGCTATTGCGACACTCGGTAAAGACTGGATAAAAGTTAACCAAAAAAGCATATTTTTTCCTCTCACTAAGTTTAATTTCTCTGGGATGAGTTAGTTAACCAGTGTTCTTCATCGGGACTATCTTTGGCAATAACTACATAAATTTGTACCTTGTGTTCAATGATTAAAACTTTTTCCCCACGTTGTGGTGCAATAGTTGCCCAGTCTGGTAGAACAGCACTAACTGTCAAAAGATTACGTTTTGTATCCAGCACATCTATTTGTCCAATTCTGCCCAGATTTTCCATAGGAATGTAAGCAGACGTAACAATACCAACACAACCTATCAAGCGATCGCTACTTGCATCCTCGCTAAACTCGGCAAAAATCTTGCCAATTGGTCGTGCTATCAATCCTCCCATTAATAAACTGATAATCAGCGAACCAAATAAGATAATACTTCCAATAAAACCAGTAATATTACTATTTGAATTTCCACTAATCCAAACATTTAACATCCAACCCAAAAGGCCCCACAAACTCATATCTGTTGCTAGTAACAATATGAGTGGTGCTTTACCAATACCTACCCATCCCAAGAATTGTCCAAAGCCCAATTCGCTATTGCTATCTGCATCGAGGTCTGCATCTACATCTGCATCAATATCTTGCCCTCCCCCACCGGAAATTATCATAAATAAGAATAGTAAGACACCAATTCCCAGAAATATCCAATAGGGCAAGTTGGCTGGGCTAAACAGCATAATATTTCGTAAATGATATGTGCTGGTAGTTGTGTAACATCTAATTTATTTATTAGATAATACTACAATTATAAATATAATAAACTACACTAATTGTGTACTGAGCATTTAACCATAAAAATATAAATTTAACTTTTATTTAATGAAATAATAATCTTCTTAAAGATTTGAATAAAATATTAACCCAAGTTTAAATAAATAAAAAATACTTTGATTGCCAAAAAGCATATAATTTTCAGATAAACAGTCGCATTATCATATAGGACTCATATTTGATTTCTGAAAAATCTAAGTATATGTAGTGGCGTGGCAAGCTAATAATGCATTAGACGTGAATTATCGAAACAGAATTCAGGAGTCAGGAGCCAGAATGGGCTAAACGCCCCGCTACCGCTAACAGAATGAATTTTGTGCGACTGGTGGATGAATCCAGGGGTTTAAGACCCCACTAAATCTTTTCTTTAGTGGTCAACAAGACAGTGGCGGGTCTGAATCCTCCACTGATTCATTCTGACTCCTGAATTCTGACTTCTGAATTCTTCTTCAAACATTCTGCATTCTTCTTGAACTTTTTTTAAGATAAAAACTTAGTATGTATACAATGTATTATAAAAGACATCAAGAGAGAATTAAGATGAAAGTAGACAGAGAGCAAAATAGCTCTCGACTACCAATTTTAAGTTTTGCGGAAAATCTGTAGCAAGATCCGTAGAGTGTTTTTGCTTAGGGCGTTGCACAGCCAACCTAGGCATTAGACTAAAATCCAAAATTGATTGACTATTGACTAAAGCAAAATTTTCTCCTTTAAGATTTATCCATCTAGGAGCTAGAATTGTTACGATAATTTCAGATTAGATGTTGAAATCCTTGATCCAATCTGAAACCTTAGAACTATTAGAATGGCCTCGCCTCTGCCAGCATCTTGCCACCTTTGCGGCAACTAAGCTGGGGGCGACAGCTGCGCGTCATCTGAAAATACCCGATTCTCAGACCCAAAGCGAACAGTTGTTAGAGCAAACCAAAGAAGTCTACCAACTGGAAAGCCGCCTCACCACGGGACTGTCATTTGAGGGAATTCAAGATATTGGCGATTCCTTAGAACGGGCAGAACGCGGTGGAATTTTGACGGGGGATGAACTGTTAGCGATCGCTACCACCCTCGCTGGTGCCAGAAATTTGCGCCGTGTCATTGACAATCAGGAAGATTTGCCGATACTCACTGGGTTGGTTGCCGATTTGCGGACTTATCCAGAACTAGAACAGGAAATTCACCGCTGTATTGATGAACGGGCCCAGGTAACTGACCGCGCGAGTCTAAAACTGGGAGAAATTCGCACAGATTTGCGGCGATTACGCAGTCAAATTACTCAAAAGCTGCAAAATATCTTACAAGCAAAATCTGGAGCAGTTCAAGAACAGCTAATTACGCAACGGGGCGATCGCTATGTCATCCCCGTAAAAGCACCCCAAAAAGATGCCATCCCCGGTATTGTCCACGATACCTCTACCAGCGGTGCGACGTTGTACGTGGAACCGAATTCAGTAGTGCCTTTAGGCAACCAACTGCGGCAGATTATCAGAAGAGAGCAAGCTGAAGAAGAAGCGGTTCGCCGTATTTTGACGGAACAAGTCGCCGCAGTCAAACCAGATTTGGAGAGATTATTAGCGATCGCCACCACTTTAGATTTGGCAACCGCTAGATCACGATATAGTTACTGGCTAGGAGCGAATCCCCCGCGATTTATCCAGCGCCAAGATCATGAAATCATTACCTTGCGGAACTTACGGCATCCCCTGTTAGTGTGGCAACAACAGCACGAACAAGGGCAACCAGTAGTTCCTGTAGATTTGCTGATAAATCCCCTAATTCGAGTAGTAACAATTACTGGGCCAAATACTGGCGGTAAAACTGTAACCTTAAAAACCTTGGGGTTAGCAGCATTGATGGCCAAAGTAGGTTTATTTGTCCCCGCCCGCGAACCAGTAGAAATACCTTGGTTTGATAAAGTGCTGGCAGATATTGGCGATGAACAATCCTTACAGCAAAGTTTATCCACATTCTCTGGGCACATCCGCCGAATTAGCCGGATTTTAGAAGCATTGGAGAAAGGGAGTAGGGAGTGGGGAATAGGGAATAGGGAAGAAGAGAATCTAGAAATCCCCACTCCCCAATCACTCGTTTTACTCGATGAAGTCGGCGCTGGAACCGATCCAGTTGAGGGTAGTGCTTTAGCGATCGCCTTGTTGCAATATCTCGCCAACCATTCCCAGCTAACGATCGCCACCACTCATTTCGGCGAACTAAAAGCCCTGAAATACGAAGATGAGCGGTTTGAAAATGCCTCTGTAGAATTTGACGAAAGTACTCTCTCGCCTACTTATCGTTTGTTGTGGGGCATCCCCGGACGTTCTAATGCCTTAACCATTGCCCTGCGCTTGGGATTAAAACCAGAAGTGGTACAACAGGCAAAAACTCAAGTGGGAGAGGCCACAGATGAAGTTAACCAGGTGATTGCCGGGTTAGAAGCGCAACGCCGCCGCCAAGAAACCAAAGCTGCCGAAGCCCAAAGTTTGTTACAGCAAGCGGAACGTTTATATAAAGAAGTATCCGCAAAAGCCGCAAGTTTGGAGGAGAGGGAAAGCAGTTTGCGGGCTTCACAGGAAGTAGCTGTAAAACAAGCGATCGCTCAGGCAAAAGGTGAAATTGCCCAAGTGATCCGCCGCTTGCAGAAAGGTACGCCCACAGCTCAAGAAGCACAGCAAGCCACCAATGCCTTGAATCAAATTGGCCAGCAATATCAGCCAGCAACGCCAGCAAAACCAAAAGCTGGATTTATGCCCAAAGTAGGCGATCGCATTCGCGTTCCCAAACTGGGACAAACAGCCGATGTAATCACCGCCCCTAATGAAGATGGGGAATTAAGCGTTCGCTTTGGGCTAATGAAGATGAATGTGAAGTTGGAAGACGTAGAATCTCTAGATGGTCAAAAACCCGAACCAATCGTCAAACCCAAACCAGCCCCACCAGCAGTAACTCCAACACCGCAAAATGTCCCAGAAATTCGGACTTCCCAAAATACCATCGATTTGCGTGGTAAACGGGTGGCTGATGCCGAATACATTTTAGATAAAGCCATTTCCGAAGCTACAGGCCCAGTCTGGATTATTCACGGGTATGGCACTGGTAAGCTGCGACAAGGAGTTCACGCCTTTTTGCAACAGCATTCCAGAGTGAAAAACTACGAACCGGCAGAACAAGGAGACGGCGGCAGTGGTGTTACCGTTGCTTACATCAAATAAAGTCGCATTGAAGAAGGCAGGGGGCAGGAGGCAGAGGGCAGGAGGAGAATTGGGCGGGATTCAGACCCCGCTCAATTGATTGTAAGCGCCGTGTACACGGCGGGGTTTTAGACCCAAGACCCGTCTGGTCATTGCTCTGAGCGTTGCAGTCAGTATTACCTCCTGCCCCCTGCCTCCTGCCTTCTGCCTTAAAGCGCGTAACCTTTCATCATCACCAAAATATGTCTACCGACTTATCCAACAACGATCGCTTTCAACCCATTAACCTCTTTGAATACGAAAAATTAGCAAAAGAATGTCTGTCTCAAACGACACTCGATTACTATAGCAGTGGTGCTTGGGATGAAATCACATTGCAAGATAATCGTGATGCCTTTGAGCGAGTCAAGCTGCGACCTCGGATGTTAGTCGATGTGAGCGATCGCAATCTAACTACCTCTATTTTAGGACAACCCCTGCAACTACCTTTGTTAATCGCACCGATGGCTTTTCAATGCCTAGCTCATCGAGACGGAGAAGTTGCCACCGCCCTAGCTGCCGCATCAGCTGGTGTGGGCATGGTGTTAAGTACAATGGCAACAAAGAGCATTGAAGAAGTAGCGACTGCATGTAATCAGTTTCCAGATTCTCTGCGATGGTTCCAGCTTTACATCCATAAAGATCGGGGATTAACTCGTGCTTTGGTAGAAAAAGCCTATAAAGCAGGTTACAAAGCACTTTGTCTAACTGTAGATGCACCTGTTCTCGGACAGCGAGAAAGAGATAAACGTAATGAATTTTCCTTACCCCTAGACTTACATCTGGCTAATCTAGCCACCATCTCAGGACTAGATATTTCCCATGAAAAAGGTGAATCTGGGTTATTTACCTATTTTGCCCAACAGCTAAACCCAGCAGTCACTTGGCACGATTTGGAATGGTTGCAATCTTTATCTCCACTACCTTTAGTGATCAAAGGAATTTTACGAGGAGATGATGCTGTGCGGGCTGTAGAATATGGAGCCAAAGCAATTGTTGTTTCCAATCATGGTGGCAGACAACTTGATGGTGCGATCGCTTCTTTAGATGCCCTAGCTGAAATAGTAGCAGCAGTGGATGGTCAAGTAGAAGTGCTGTTGGATGGAGGTATTCGTAGGGGCACAGACATTCTCAAAGCCCTAGCATTAGGAGCAAAAGCAGTACTAATCGGACGACCTATTTTGTGGGGACTAGCAGTAGCAGGACAAATTGGCGTATCTCATGTCATCTCACTCCTACAAGATGAGTTAAATGTGGGAATGGCACTTAGCGGCTGTGCCAAACTACAGGATATTGACCCTAGTTTATTGACTGTGCCACGTTTTTAAGCCAGATACTTCTTAGAAGTGTTATTCCAGCAAAACTTTGAAAAATATTTTTCAGACTTGTTACAAAATCATTTAATTAGAGTATACTAGTTAAGGTTGGATATAAGGGCGGGTGGCGGAATTGGTAGACGCACCACACTCAAAATGTGGCGGCCTTACGGTCATAGGAGTTCGATTCTCCTCCTGCCCACTACCAGACAAGTGATAGAGAGGTTAAAAACTTATGCGCCTGAAACGATGGGAGTCTCCCCGTAAAGAAGGCAGGAATGACAAAGGTAGAGGCGGTTCTGCTAGGAAGCGTCAACTCAAAAAGCAAAGGCAAATGTTACTGCAAAGACTCAAGGAAAGTAATAAACCAGAGAATAACAAAAACGAGAGAGCGGGGGAAGATAAGTTTATCTTCCCCTTATTTTTTTGGCTTTTATTTCAGAAAAAAATAAAATTTAGGAATTTTTCAATATATAGACTCAATTAAATCTTTGGAAAAGAATAATAAAAATTTATTAGTCATTCTTAAAAAGATACTAATTTGAATTAAACCTCTTAAGCCCATAATTACGTATCAAATCAGCAGACTAAGTGTCTAGAATTTTACATTAACACGCAAGCACGCTATGTAGCAAATGCTGCTTAGTTAAATATATATCCATAGGAATTTATCGCAATTGTAATGTTTGCATGAACAAATCAAAAATTAATTATGAAGAAAGTATGAATTTTGTCAAATAGCGCCTAGAATTATCAGCTTAAAACAGTAAGCTAGGACAAAACACCAAAGAATCCTAGTGTTAGCGATTAAGCTAAAAGTATACTAAGAAGGTAATTGCACCTCCATGTGTTAACTTCCAACGATCACACAAACCTACAAAAAGTCAGGAGTAATCCAATCCAAATTATTCAATATTCGGAATGGTCTAGGTAATCTATGGATTTTTTTCTCGGACACAGGAGTTATTGATGGTGGCGAGAGTGTTTCTACCTACTAAAAAAGTGCTTGATTTTTCTATTACCGCTTTACGCTTTGACGATCAGGTACAAACAATACTTAAGTGGGCGAATAGGCGTGAGAGTAAAGCTGTATATGTAGCCAATGTACACATGCTCATTGAAGCTCATTGGAATCCAGAGTTTGCCACCGTATTACGAAATGCAGACATAGTTACTCCTGATGGTATGCCTCTCGTATGGATGATGCGAAAAATGGGAGCGCTCTACCAAGACCGTGTGGCAGGGATGGATATTTTCCTCGCATTGTGTCAGCGAACTCAAACACAAAATCTGAGTATTTTCTTTGTCGGTTCCCAAACAGAAATTCTTTCTAGAATGCAAAAAAGGTTAGAGCAGGAATTTCCGCAAATTAAGATTGCGGCGATGGAACCTCTACCCTTTCGTCCCCTGACTGAAACTGAAGATGAAGCTTTGGTTCAAAAGATTAATTCTAGTGGTGCCAGCACCGTCTTAGTATCTCTGGGATGTCCCAAACAAGAAAATTGGATAGCTCAACATAAGGGTAAAATACAAGCTGTAATGATTGGACTGGGTGGAGTTTTCCCAGTTTATGCAGGAATTCACAAGCGGGCACCCCGTATAGTTCGAGACTTAGGACTTGAATGGCTGTATCGATGGATTCAAGAACCGCGCCGACTTTGCGGCCGCTATGCTAAGACAATTCCACTCTTTATATGGCTGGCTACGAAGCAACTACTATCATCAAGTCGTATTGCAGCGGTCTTCCTTCACGAAACCGGAGACTGAAGGAAAAGGGCGTCGAATAAATGCCGGATGAATTGGCGGTTTAAACCATTGAAAATTCGTTCCAAATTGGGCGAAATCATCCCATGATTGAGTCTTCTGTAGACAACAACATTGTTGATAATATGTCAACTGTAATAATCGAAAAAATCTAAAACAAAAATAACATTACATTAACACAAGAATTATCAAAGTCACATTGCATCCAAGGCTTAAGAATCTAAGCAACAGGCATTTTGTGTAAAAATCTAATAGGCTCATCAATAAATTTTCTCCTAAAAGTACCTTGAATAGCTGCCAATTTTTAAAAAGATTGTGGTAGACTCTTCTAGGAGTAATTACTTAATACGCCTTATGTGAGTTGAAGCCTGAAACAACGTAGTCTCGTTTATAAGGCTAAAGTTTACGATTAAAGCTAAGGTTGAAACCTTTGATATTGTTTGAGAATTGTTAACTCACATAATGCGTTTAATATAAATAGCAATTTTCGTAATATATAAGTCACTTTGCATGGTAATCATAAACTTACACAGAAATAGGGTAAGACCTAATGGCGTGAAAAAATAATCCAGCTACTTAAGGCTGAAAGCATTAAAAATACATATTACCTTAGATTCTTTTATTGGTAAACTATTAATGGAATCACCTCAAACCTCATCAAATTTACGAGAAAAAGCTGTTAAAAGCGTTATTTGGACAGCTATTGAAAGTTGGGGACGCCAAGCAATATCTTTAGTTGTTTTCTTTATTCTAGCTCGTTTACTTAGTCCAGAAAATTTTGGTTTAATTGCTCTAGCATATATTTTTATTGAATTTGTACAAATTTTTGTTGACCAAGGATTCTCTGTAGCAATTATCCAGCGTCAGGAGATAGATGCGGAGCACTTAGACACTGCATTTTGGACAACTTTAGGGATAAGTATACTCTTGACCGTGTTAAGTATTGCTGGTGCTGGATTAGTCGCTGATTTACTTAAACAGCCGCAGTTAATACCAATTATTCAATACTTATCTATAAGTTTTACGCTTAGTGGGTTGAGCAGTGTGCAGCAAGCGGTTCTTGAACGTAGGTTCGCATTCAAAAGTTTAGCAATACGCTCACTACTAGCAGTGATAATAGGTGGGATAGTTGGCGTAGTGATGGCTTTTTTCAATTTTGGCGTTTGGAGTCTTGTAGGTCAACAAATATCTAGTAGTTTAGTGCAAGTTTTAGTATTGTGGCGAGTTAGCGATTGGCGGCCAGGATTCAAATTTTCTGTCATACATGCTAAAGAACTTTTTACCTTTGGAATTAATATATCTGCATTTAATATAATTAACTTTTTCAATCGCCGATCCGATGATTTACTAATTGGCTACTTTTTAGGACTAGTTGCATTAGGTTATTACTCAGTTGCTTACAAATTGCTTCTAGTAATGATGCAAGTCTTGATCACTACCACAACTAAGGTTGCACTACCAATATTTTCTAGGTTACAGGGAGAGCCAGAACGGTTACTCAATGCTTTCTATAGTGCTACTCAGTTCACAAGTCTACTTGTTTTTCCAGTATTTTTGTGTGTACCAGCGTTAGCACCTGAATTTATAAAGGTCTTTTTTGGTGAGCAGTGGATTCAGAGTATTCCAGTATTGCAAGTACTATCGCTTATTGGCCCTGTTCACTTAATTTTCTTTTATAACAATTCTGTAATTCTGGCGCTGGGAAAACCTTCGTGGAGGCTATGGATACAAGTGATAAATACAGTTACTAATGTCGTCGGTTTTGCTCTGGCAGTCAAATGGGGCATTGTAGCTGTTGCATCTGCTTATGTAATTCGTGGTTACTTAATATTACCTATTTCGTTATTAGCTATTAATAAACTTGTTAAAATGAGTTTAACTAACTATTTACGTTTGTACATAGTGCCTTTTGTAGCTTCTGGAGTAATGATTGGAACTATATTAATAACTAAATATTTCTTTGGAAAATTTATTGAAGCGTGGATGCTACTAATTATTTCATTGCTATTGGGTATTTCTATTTATATTTTTGTTCTCTCAGTAATATCGCCAAAGCTTTTCAGACAATTACTTGACTTAGCAAGAACTTTGAATATCAAAATAACAAAGAAAGCATGATACATAACATGTTAACATCTTTATAATAAGAAGATTTTAATACTTCTTAACTAATACTTAATATAATGTAGCTAAATTATAAGAAAAAATATTCGACTTCATACAACTAGTTAGCAAAGAATATTAGCTGTCAAATTAACACCAGAATCATAGTTTAGTTTATCAGAGAGAGGAAATATGAAAATCGGAATTATAACTTTTCACCATGTGGACAATTACGGAGCAACATTGCAAGCTTATGCTCTCTGGAATTTTCTTAACAGTCAAGGATATGATGTTGAAATAATAGATTACCGGCCTACTAAGATAGCATGGATATATTTTAGGTCTTTACTTCCCATCAAAAGGGTAAAAATTAATATTAATGAAAATAAAAAAATTCGGATTAATGAAAAATCCTTCATTAATATTTCAAGAGCTTGGAAAATGAGGCGTTTCCTACTTTCTAATCTGAAGTTAAGCAACAGAAAAGTTTATAGTAAGAAAGGTTTGGAATATTATGAGGACAAGTATGATGTAATAATATGTGGCAGTGATCAGGTATGGTGTCTAGATTCTTTCAGAGGATATAATTCTTCTTTCTTTTTAGATTTTGTTAACAATACAACTACTCGTAAGATAAGTTATGCAGCAAGTTTTGGCAACACTATAAAATTAGGAGATTTTCAAAAAGAAATATATACCTTGATTAATCAGTTTCAAAGTATTTCAGTTCGTGATTCTAATAGTTTAAAAATTATTACCAATGAATGCGAAAAAGACGCTGTGAAAGTTTTAGATCCTACTTTTCTAATTAATTATGATGCACTGAAAAGGCCTCCAAAAATAAAAGATCAATATCTTTTGTTATATATTCAATCTGATATGGAAACAGAAGAGGAATATTTTATCAAATTACTGGCAGAAGAGAAAAACCTTACGATAGTTTCAGTTGGGAAATATAATCAATTAGCACAAATAAATTTAGAAGCTGCAAGTCCAAAAGAGTGGATTGGATTATATAGCCAAGCATCTTATATCGTAACTAATACTTATCACGGTGCTGTGTTTTCTATTATATTTAAAAAACTTTTTAACGTATTTGTTCCTAATGATAAATCAAATAAAGTAACAGATTTACTTATTGATTTAGGTTTGCAAAATAGGATATTCTCTGACCAGTTAAAATATCAAATATTGAGCAAGCAAATCTTTGATATTGACTATAAAACAGTACATGAAATCCTAGAATCAAAAATCCTAGAATCAAAAAAATATTTAGTTGAAGCGATTACACAAGGAGTAGTTGATAGTAGAAGTAACGTTGAATACAATAAGGAGTATAAAGGGGTAGATGTCTAATTTAAAGATTGAGTCTTTAACATCAAACAGTCTTTCCCACTATAGAACTCAACATCACTTTGAGCGAGTAGGAGAGATTAATAGTGTAGATGACCTTCAGATGTATTGTAACTGGGCTAAAGAAAACAAAGTAAATATCTACATAATTGGAAATGGTTCTAACACGTTGTTTGTGAAAAAAAATATTCAATCGTTGGTATTGAAAAATAAACTGCTTAAGTACACAAATCCTCTACCTGAAAACAGACTAGAAGTGTCCTCTTCTGTTTCAGTTATGGAAGTACTCAAGTACTGTTACCAAAACTCTATGGATTCTTTTTATTATCTTGCGTCTGTACCAGCAACGATTGGTGGTGCATTAGCAATGAACGCTGGTAGAGGAAGACAACATGGATGTACAATATATGACTTTGTTGAAAGTGTAACTTTCTTTGAGGATGGGTGTGTAAAAACACTTCAAAATAGTCAAATTGCACGAGATTATCGTGAAACTATATTTACTGGTATGCACTCCAAACTTATATTGAGTGCAATTTTCAAGTTTGAACTTACAGAGTTTACCGAAAATCCTCTAATTTCAAGGCAAATTTGGGCAAAAGAGCATCAAGATAATACAGCACCTAACTGTGGCTCGGTATTCAAAACTGCTAATTATCGCATACTTCAAAAGCTCAGAGGTATGTCTATAGGTAAAGCTATGTTTTCTACTAAAACGAGTAACTGGATACTCAGTAAATCCCAAAGTAGCTATTCAATAATTCTACTAATTAAAATAGCTATGATTTTGCATTTTATAACTAGACAAAAAATTGCTCTCGAAGTAATTACAATTGATTAATGATTTAATTTACAGTCAAAAGTATAGAGTACTATCCATTCTTAAAAAGCTGAAGAAATGGCGCTTTTGCAAAGTACATATTTCCCAAAGCCTGATAAATCCAGCTTCGAAAAGCCTTTTGGGAGAGTTTGACCAATGCTAAATCTTGATTTTCTTTACTTAATTGGGTACTCTGCTAGGAATTCAGACCCCTTTTGAATAAGCAGCCCTAAATTATTTTAATTTGGTGGAGTCTTAACCCCTTGCTCCCTTTCGGTTGCGGCATAGGGAAGTAGGCAGGAGGCAGCAGAACTACATTCTTCTTCCCTCTGCCTTCTTTGATAAAAAGAAATAGCGTGTCCCTATTCAGGAGGAACAGACCATAAGGCGTTCATCATCAAGTGAAGCAGATTTTAGACACAAAAGAATCGCGATCGCAGAATTTTCTGCCTTAACCACAAAGATTCAAGGGTTAACCCAAAGTCATGAAAGAGCCTAAGTGCAAGGATTTCGACCAATCAATACCCAAGGTTAAAAACCTCTTATCTGAAATAAACTATTAAAGTACTTGACATTAACCCAGGACTAAATGCTATATTTACTATAGTGAATTCATTGGGGCGTCGCCAAGTGGTAAGGCAGCGGGTTTTGGTCTCGCCATTCCTGGGTTCGAATCCTAGCGCCCCAGTCAATCTAAAGACAGGCATAACAGCCTGTCTTTTAGAGTATTTGATTGTATTTTAAGATGCTTCTCAATGCATCTAATTTTATAAATCTTACTTGTCAGGCGATTTGAGAGCTTGATCCAAAATCTGCCGAGCCTGTTCTGCTTTAGATCGCGCTTCTTGGTAACGCACATTAGCTTGGGCAAAATTTTTGAGAACTTTAAAACCTTCCTTGAGTCGAGTAATTTCCTCTTCTGTTACCGACTCATCGGAGAACAGAACATCAACCGCTTTGCGAATTTCCAACGCTTCAGATCGTGATTCCTGAACTTTCAGCTTGAGTGTGGCCAGGTTACTCAAAACCTGGACAGCTTGTGTAATGTTATCCTCACCGCTAGCAGTATCAATAGTTGACTCTTTAACCTCAATTAATTGTTGAGGGCCAAATCCTTCTTCCAGTTCCGTAGGTAGTTTACCTGCATCCATCAGTTCCATCAACTGATCCATTGCTTTGTCACGGGCTTTGGCTGAATCTTTTCCAGAAACGGTAAGGATAATTTCTGGGCTTTGAGCGAGAGTGTATTGAACCATATTTGAGCAGAAAATTTGCTGATTTAAGCAAGCTGAGGAGAGTAATTATATCATTTTGCGTGTCAGATCATTTGTTGATTGTCTAGTCAATTAAAGAGTTGAAGACCGAACGTCAACACTTTGAATTTTGAATTGTTACCTTTACCCTTGCTAAGTCGCTCAAAATAAAACTTTATACTTAAGAAAAGGAATAATTTTCAATAGGAGGGGAGAGCAATGGCTCCCAGTCCCACCATCATGCAGGCTGTGGAACAACTGGGTTATCGTGTCACCGTTGGTGATGTGGCAACTCAGGCAGGATTGAACGTCGCTGAAGCTAATCAAAGCTTGTTAGCCCTGGCATCTGATGCTGGGGGACATTTACAGGTAGCGGATTCAGGTGATATAGTTTACCTTTTTCCACAAAATTTCCGAGCAATTTTGCGTAATAAATACTTCCGATTACGATTGCAGGAATGGTGGAAAAAGGTCTGGAGTGTTCTGTTTTACCTGATTCGCATTTCTTTTGGAATCTTCTTAACTGTTTCCATCGCCCTGATAACTGTTACCATCTTCATCATCATTACCGCTGCCAATTCAGACCGTGATGGCGACAATCGTGGCAGTAATTCCGGTGGTGGGGGGTTCTTCTATTTTCCTAATTTATTTTGGTATCTTAGCCCAAATTATGACACCCACTACCAGGAACGACGACGCGGAAGCCAGGAAGAAAGCAATCTAAATTTCTTTGAAGCTGTGTTTTCGTTTTTGTTTGGTGATGGTAATCCTAATGGCAACCTAGAAGAACGTCGTTGGCAAGAAATTGCTACGGTGATTCGCAGTAACCGTGGTGCAGTGGTAGCAGAACAAATTGCCCCATATTTGGATGACATTGGCGAGGGATATACAAGAGAGTACGAAGATTATATGCTGCCCGTTCTGACGCGATTTAATGGGCAACCAGGGGTAAGTCCAGAAGGGCAAATTGTTTATTACTTTCCAGAGTTGCAGGTGAGTGCAACTAAAAAGCGCCGTCATGCAATATCAGATCACTTGGAGGAATTTCCCTGGCGTTTTAGTGCTGCAAGTTCAGGGCAAATTATGCTGAGTGCTGGGTTGGGGGTAGTAAATTTTGTTGGTGCCTTAGTACTGGGAAGTTTGTTGAGAGATGGCACTGTTGCCGTCCAATTAGGTGGACTGGTAGCTTTTGTGCAAGGAATTTATTGGCTGCTATTGGCTTACGGAGCAGGTTTCTTAGGCATACCGTTATTGCGTTATTTCTGGATTCGGTGGCGTAATCGTAAAATTGGCGATCGCAACCGCGATCGCCTTTCCAGAGCAAGGCTATTGGCAAGCCCTGATGCACCTTTGCAACAAAAAATCGACTATGCCCAACAATTTGCCGCAGAAAAAGTCATTGGCAACAAAGATTTAGTGTATTCCAGCGAAACTGACTTACTCGACCAGGAAGTTGAGCGTTCTGCACAAATTGACGCTGAATGGCAGCGGCGCTTGGAACGGGGGAGTGGGGAATAGGGAGCAGAGGGGCGGAGGGGCGGAGGGGCAGGGGAAATAATCAATCCCCAATGCCCCATGCCCCATGCCCCATGCCCCATGCCCCATTCCTGATTACTTCGCCTGAATTGGTGTTAGGGCTACACCTTGATAATAATGTCCCAAAATTTGCAGGTGGTTCACTCCTTGCCGAGCTAGATTGTATGCCCCCCACTGACTCATGCCTAAACCATGACCGAAGCCAAGTCCTTGGAGTACAAAATTGCCATCGGCTCCCTTCGTGACGCTAAAGCGGGTACTTTTTAGCTTCAGCGCTGTCCGCACTTGCTCGCGCTGTAAAACTTTTGTGCCCTTGCTACCGACAATTTTCAAGACTTTAACACTGCGGAAAGGCGAGAATGTTTCTGGAATCATCGCCGTCACATTGCCAAGTTCAGGGAATTTAGCACTAATCTCACTGGGCGAGAAGGTTTTTACCCAATTACACGCGCTGATATTTTGATCGTAGTCTTGAACAGCCCGTAGGTACGGCAAGGCATTTCCCCAAACATCTTCCACGTTTTCGGTATGTCCTCCAGAACAAGCGTGAAAAACTGAGAGAATAATCTTGTTGTTATAAGTTAGTACTTGCCCTGCTGTTTCATCCACTGCTTTGTAAGTAGCAGGAGATTCACTGATGACGCCTTTGTAAATTTGCCAGCGATCGGGGGTATTGCCTAAGTCGTAAATGGGATTCTTCCGTTGTTTTTCTCGTTCGTAGAGAGCATAAGTGCGGGCTGCGATCGCTTGGGCTTTTAGTGCTTCTTGGGGCCAGCTAGCATTCATTTCGCCACCGAGAACACTGTAGAGATATTCTTGATCATCAACCCAGTTAACAGCGGTTAAGCCTTTTTCTGTGGGAACAACCAGAGTTCTACCACGATACCAGCGATCGCCAATATAAACGAATCCTTTACCAGTTGGCTCAATCCAAAATAAACCAGACTGCCACTTATCTAAAGCAACTCCACCAGGAATGGCTTGGGCATAATATGCACTCATCGCTGGTAACTGTCCAAGAGTCCGGCCAGTACTATCCTTGACAATCCCAGTGGTGGAACTGCCCACTTTTACCTGATTAACGCCCCTCTCAATTGCCACGCGCAGAATTACAGACGCTTGGGCTGGGGCAACCAAAGCTATCCACAATAAGACACTGACCCACCAATGACGTACTTTAATCTGGGAAAATAAAGAGCCTAAGTAAAGTTGGAATTTCATGCTGATCATCTAATCACACTAGTATCTAATTGACGCTTTGAACTATGGCGTCTACTACTTTAAGATGAGACACTTCTCCAACGCAGGAGGTTGCCACCTCCTACTAATTATGCATTTTGCTTTAGCTATCAGGTAGAAATTAGGTGAAGGGGGTAGGGCAGATGAGGAATGCCTCTCTGCTTCTTCAATTTACGATGCCAATACCTTTTGAGAATTACTCACTTCATTAGCGATAATTCCAATTAAATTCAACTTACTCAAAATTTCTGTTGCTTGAGTCAGTTCAGTTCGGGTCACTTTCCCCATGCGCTCTACCATCACAATACCGTTGCAAAAAGATGCCACAATCCTGGCATCAACCGTGCCTAAAATAGGTGGAGCATCTATCAGTACTAAGTCATAATTTTGTTCAAACAACTCTATTAATTCTTTCATCCGTTGAGAACTGAGCAACTTAACCGTATCTTCTGGTTCTGGCCCAGCAGTCAAAATATCAATAGAGGGGTGAATGGGCTGGATGTAATCTTGAAAATGAGTAGTTGTCTCATCAACTAATAACAGAGATAGTCCCCAGTCATTGGATAGCTCTAGGATTTTGTGCAAGCTAGGATTATGTAGGTTAGCATCAATTACTAATACTCGTCGATGCATCCGGCTAGCACTAGCCACAAGTCCTAATACTAAGGTTGTCTTCCCTTCTCCTGGTAGTGCTGAAGTAAACATCAGCGACTTGAATGGTAAGGGATATTTTAATATTTGAATATTTTGGTAAATCATGTCCAAAGTTTCATGGACGGGCAATTTATTACTGGCTTCTATTACAGAAGAATCTGAGCTTCGCCGACTATTCCAAGGCAGTCCCAGCCGCCGCTTTTTGACACCACGCGACGGTAGTTTTGGTACTGATCCCAATACACGTAGGTTCGTCAGTTTCTTTAAATCTCCCGCACAATAAATAGCGTCATTAAACTTTTCCAAAATTAGGGCTGCTAAGATACCTAAAATTGGCCCAATTGCTGCTCCCCCAACCAAAATTAATAATCTGTTGCTACCCATATAATTGCCCAGAGTAGGTTCGGTCAAAACTTGCCAGTTATATCCTTCCTGAGCAATTTTCAGCCCCAAGGATTGTTGTGCTTGGAGCAGTTGTTCAAGAGTTTTACGACTAGTTTCTACCTTTGGCAGCAGACTGTTGTATTCTGCGATTAAGCTTGGGTATTTGTTTAGTTCAGAGCGGAGTCGCTGTTCTGACTCGGCTAGATTTTTTTCATTGGCAGTTAGTCCTAAGACAGTTGTCTGTACCAGAATTAACTCGTCTACTAGCTTTGGCTCAACCCCTACGATTTGCCCTTGTAAGAGTGGTTCACTTTTACTGCTAGTAGTAATAGTTTTTACTTCTTCTCGTAATAGGGACAGTTGACTTTGGCGTTGCTGCTTTAGTTTTTGTACTGATGGGTAATCGTCTGTATAGCGCAGCCGCTCCTTAGCCAAAGCTAGCTCAGTTTTTTGAATTTCACTCAATAGTGCTTGGTAGCGGCTTGACTGATTTAAACGAGACGAAATTAGTGTATTTTGCTGAGACGAAGACGCTATTTGTTGCTCTAGGTTGCTGTAGCGAGCGTTTACATCTTGAAGGTTGGCACGAGTGGTTTGTAGCTGCTGTTGAATGTCGGCTAGAGATTCTAGCAGGATTTTACTTTGGACTTCAGGATCGAGTAATTTATGTTTCTTACGAAACTGTTCCAAATTTTTATCAGCTTTACTCACCTCTTTTTTGATCTCAGGGAGGCGAGCGTTTACAAATGCTAATCCCTGATTTAGACGTTCTTTTTGTTGCTCTTTATTGTAGTTTTGATAGACTTTTTGTAGAGCTTGAAGTATTCTTTGTGCTTTAACTGGATCGTCATCATTGAAAGAAACTTCAAAGACTTGATTGAAAACTTTATTAGCTCCTATGCTTTTCTCTTCTAGAGTCACTTCCAGAGGTGCTTTTTTACTCTGTTTTTTTTGACCATTGATATCTTCTAAGGTGATATCAGGATAATTAGAACGAAGTGAATCTACAGCTTTCTGGAGCAGCTTAGAACTCAGCATAAGTTTCATCTGAGTAGTGGAATCAGTAACCTGAGTATCTACTCCAACTGGGATATTATTTGACTGTGCCCCTTCAGATAAATTGGAACTCACCAATATCTGCATATTGCTCTGGTAAGTAGGTTTGGCAATGACAGCTAAGAGGCTAGCCGCTGACATAACTACACAGGAAACTCCCAAGATCAGAAAGCGTCGGCGAAGCAAAATAGTAGATAGTTGTCTGATGTCAACTGCACCTTGTGCTGAAGTAGTAACCTGTTGCTCTTGATTCAGACTAGTCTTAACCACTATCCAACTCCTCTAATATCGAAACACTATATTTATTTGGAAGATTTATGAAAAATGTGAAATGATTTTTTTACACCTAATAGCTGCAATAGCATACTTAATTTTTCTTCCAACTATGACAAGCTCACTTGGCACAATATTATGCCAACTGGCGCTTTCATGTTCATCAATTCATGCATATAAATTCTTAATCAGTGTTGGAAGAATAAATTTTTAATAAATATTTTATTTAAGGAAGAAAAATCTTGACGGAAAATTAATTATTTTTCCTAAGTATTTAAGTAAAAAATTCTCTGATTCACAACCGTACTATTACAATAAAGTTCTTTTTATAACTTGTAATTTAAAAAACATATTGATAAAAATATTTAAACCATAGTATTTCTATATTCTTGATACACTGAGTTAACCGTAAATCGTTGGTTAACTAGTTGACTTACTCATAAAATTAAACTGCTGTCTATTTGCTGGATGTTAACTTAACTCCAAGATAAAGCTTGGTTAATTTTAGATTTTAGATTAGAAGGTTTCAATAGGAAATCTAAAATCTAAAATCCAAAATCTAAAATCTAAACGCCTACTTTGGTTAACTCTACTTCCCGTCGCCTGGGTACTTCATGAATCATAAAATCGTGGGCCATATCAGTACGGGGAAAAATAGCACGGGCTTCTTTAAGGAGATCCTTCAACTCCAAGGTATTTCCGGGAGCATAGCGGGGACTAAAATGACTCATAATCAGCCGATGTGCCCCAGCGGCTAAAGCTGTTTGCGCTGCCATTGTGGTTGTGGAATGCAATCGCTGAAAAGCCATATCTGCATCTTGATGGGCAAAGGTTGCTTCGTGAATTAATACATCTACATCATGAGCTAATTCCACTGCCCCATCACAATAAATTGTGTCTGTACAATAGGCAATTTTTCGACCAATTTCTGTGGGGCCGCACAATTGAGTACCATCAATCACCCGTCCGTCGTCAAGGGTAACTGTTTCACCGCGCTTGAGTTGACCATAAATCCGACCAGCAGGAATTTGCAACGCTTTGGCTTTTTCCACATCAAAGCGTCCTGATCGGTCTTTTTCGGCTACGCGGTAGCCGAAAGCGGGAATGCGGTGATGCAAGTTACCACAGCTAACGGTGAAGTCCTCGTCTTCATAAATTACCCCTGGACGGATGGCGTGAACTTTAATTGGGTAAGAAAAGTGGGTGTGGGAGTAACGTGAGGCGGAGTGAATGTAATCATTTAATCCAGGTGGGCCATAGATATCGATTCGTTCTACATTGCCAGCCAAGCCGCAAGTAGCAAGAAGTCCCATCAAGCCAAAGATGTGGTCGCCGTGCATGTGGGTGATAAAAATTCGGGAGAGTTGACTGATTTTCAGTTCACTCCGCATAATTTGATGCTGGGTGCCTTCGCCACAATCGAATAGCCAGAGTTCTGCCCTTTGTGGTAATCTCAGAGCGACACTGGAAACATTGCGCGATCGCGTGGGTACACCGGAACTCGTCCCTAAGAATGTTATCTGCACAGTGTTCTTTAGTCTTCCTATTGCTCAATTTGCAACTCTATATTTATATAGTGGCACGGTTGATGAGCAAAATACTTTTTAGAGCCAGTACCTTCGTCAATTTACGAGACTTGAGAATAAGGTTGATTTTCCCAATAAGCTAGTTGGGTTTTCAGGGTGCTGATATGGATAATATGACGTTCGACTAAAGTTTTTAGTTGTCGTGCCCTTGCTGTATAAATTTGTTTATGTGCTAATGCCTGATGAACCTCTTTTTCACTGGAATTAGTCAAAGCAACTTGCATTTGTTTTTCCCAAGCGATCGCAAGAGCTTGGACTTTTTCATAATCTCTTTGAGCAACTTGCTTGGCTGTATTGGATTCCGCGATCGCTTCATGTAAAGTTTTGAGGTAATTATTCCAGGTGTCTGCTAGCGCCTCAATATTTTTGTTGTCTGGTTGGAAAGTCTTGAGATATGAACCTCGTTCGATTTGGTTAAACAAGTTATTTACTTCTAGCATATTTTTATCCCCAGCTAACATTAGGTTGATTAACTATGGCAGTGTTTAATAATTCGTTAAATGCCATATTTGTCTTACTGGTGTAGACTTTAGTCAGATTTATAACTTCTTCCAAAGTTGAAAGATTTGTATGATTTATATTTGCTCTTTGATGTTTAATTTGTTGTTGATATTTAAAATATATAAAAGCTGATTAATAAATTCATTAGCTTTTTCTGACAAATTAGTTACATTTTGTGTCAGACAAAGTTATAGCTTTGTGAAGCAGTGATTTCCGAAAAATCTATGAATTAAAGTCTTTATTAAGCCTGTGTATTATCTACATATTTTGTAACAATTCTAAAACCCAGATTTTAAGAGAGTCTTAGAGGATGTTTTAAAAAGGCTACGGTGTACACACAAGCTGTTTTACCCCACCCTAACCCTCTTTCAAGGGTAGGGGTTTAAAAATCAGGCAGTAGAGAGAGTGATTTGAGACACATGAAGTTGTGGAGGGGAAGTGGGCCAAGC
>NZ_KV757718.1:17117-17637 GCF_001712795.1 Nostoc sp. KVJ20 | reverse complement strand
CATCCTCGACTTCCTCAAGGATAAATCCGTTGATGCTAATGTTCGTTCTCGTGCAGCATCGGCATTGGGAAATCTGGGTGAGGCAGCCAAACCCTACGTCAAAGACATCGCTGACATCCTCAAGGATAAATCCGTTGATGCTTATGTTTGTTCTAGTGCAGCAGAGGCATTAGGAAATCTTGGTGAAGTTGCCAAACCCCACATCAAAGACATCGCTGACTTCCTCAAAGCTGAAATCCTTGGAGAGAATACCAATATCCCTATTATCCCTAATCGCTCCTCTATTCGTTACAGTGCAGCAGTGGCATTGGGAAATCTGGGGGATGCAACTAAACCCTACGTCAAAGATATCGCTGATATCCTCAAGGATAAAACCGTTGATCCAAGTGTTCGTTCCAGTGCAGCAGAGGCATTGGGTAAAATGGGTGAGGCAGCCAAACCCTACGTCAAAGATATCGCTGACTTCCTCAAGGATAAATCCGTTGATCTAAGTGTTCGTTCTAGTGCAGCATCGGCATTG
>NZ_KV757718.1:0-17077 GCF_001712795.1 Nostoc sp. KVJ20 | reverse complement strand
CTACGTCAAAGACATCGCTGACTTCCTCAAGGATAAATCCGTTGAGTATTATGTTCGCTACAGCGCAGCATCGGCATTGGGGAAGATAGAACAACTCAACCTAAATAATATTATTGTAATTCTGGATAGCGTCTATTACGAAGGCCAATCAGAATTTGCACAGTGGCGATTTTTAACCTATTTCCTTGGTGGCGGCACTGATGAAGTCAAAACCTTGCTCACATGGCTAGGCAGACCGAAAGCAACTCCCGATAAACTGACACACGCTGAAGGTATCAAAACACTAAATGTCTTTCGCCAAGCCTGGGAACCCAGCCAAGAACTAAATCAATTAAGAAAAGATTTAGCACAGCAAATTTCTGAAGTCGCTGCCAACAAACAAATTCTTTGGAAAGCACAAGATATTAACTTATTGCAAACTCATTACAGCAACCTCAAAAAAATTAACTCCACTCATGCCGATACACTACACTCAGTAATTAATAATCTGGAATATTGGCAGTGGTTTTTCAAAGCCAGAAACACTATCATTGCTCACATTGCCTTTTGGCTAGCCCTCATCTTTGCCTACCCCAAATTCCCCCAAATCCAAGCCATCTTCTTCTGGAACCCTTGGGTACGCCGGATTCTCGGCGTGGGCTATGTCGGCTTTCTCCTCACCTGGTTTCCCCCCTTCCGCCGCAAATTATTTGAACCCTTCAAACCTTCTCTATTAGCCGATGCCGGCTTAGATAATTTTTATGACCAATCATACTTCCCAGAATCAAAAGTCAAAGTCCCCACATCAGGAGAAATCCTCCCAATTACCGCAGCCTTACCCAGTATTCAAGGACAAATTATTTTAGAAGGAGATTCCGGCTTAGGCAAGTCGATGTTTCTCCGTCATCTCTTGCAAAACTCCCAGCGCATAGTCGTTTATCTCCCCGCCCAAAAATGTCATAAAGGCGTAATTGAAGCCATCCAAGACAAGCTACACGGCCAAGCCCAAGATGCCGACTTCCTGAAAAACCTGATTTACAGTGGCGCGATAGATATCTGCATCGACGGACTCAACGAAGTCACCGCCGAAACACGGGCAAAAATCTGCCAGTTTGTCGAAAGCTATTTCCGGGGCAACATTATCATGACTACCCAGCCCCTAGAGTGGACACCCCCCTCAACAGCCAAAACCTACTACTTGCAGCCCCTTGAACAACAACAAATTCAAGAGTTTTTGATCTCCCGTCAGCCGCGACTCCCCAAAGATGCCAAAATTCAAGGTGCTGATTACGCCCAAGCCTGCACCATTTATTTAACAGAAGTCCTCAATAACCAGCAAGCCAAAGAAGAGTTAGATGCTGTCCGCCGAATTCTTTCCAATCCAATGGATCTCACAGTAGTAGCGCTGATGTTATCACAAGGTAAACAGCCAAACTTGTTTCGCTTGCAAGAACAGCAATACAACCTGATGGCGGCAGAATACCAGCAAGAATGGAAACAAGAATTTCCCCTCAAAAGATTTTCCGCCGCCGTCTACCAAATGCGACTCGAAGACAAACAAGCCTTACCCGCCGATGAATTTCACCAAGTTGCCATGTCTTTAGAAGACGAGAAATACAAAATGGTAGTCAGCCGTCAGTGGCAAGATGAAAAAGGCGAAGCCAAGAAAGAATGGTACTTCCGCCACGATAAAATCATGGATTTCTTCTTGGTGCAAAACTTCCTCGGCGAAAGTGATGCCGCCGAAGGACTATTAGTTGATAGAATGGGCGACCCGCGTTTTCGTGGCGTTTATTTCTTGCTAGCAACGTTACTTCCTTTAGATGCAGCCAAAGAACTGCGGGAAGATTTGATTCAATACGCGGCTGATACCAAAGACAATACGGTGAGTAATACCTTTGTGCAGTTGTTGCGAACTAGGTAAGTTGGCATTGGGCATTGGGTATTTAGTGCGTGCTGAAAAGTAAAGCCTAAATCTTGTTCATCTATAAATAATTATGTATGGTATATGTAAGACACAGTAATCCTACCAAGGATCTGTAGATTTAGTTGTAGAGGTACAGCAGCAGTGGGCATAGTAGTTGAGAACGTCTCCAAACAATTCGGGAGTTTCAAGGCAGTTGATGAGGTTAGCCTGGAAATTAAGAGTGGTTCGCTAGTTGCGTTGCTAGGGCCATCGGGATCAGGTAAATCTACGCTACTACGGTTAATTTCAGGTTTAGAAATGCCAGATAGTGGCAAAATCCTGCTGACTGGTAAGGACGCCACATACCAAAGCGTGCAACAGCGGAATATTGGATTTGTATTTCAGCACTACGCCTTATTCAAGCATCTGACTGTCAAGCAAAATATTGCCTTTGGCTTAGAAATTCGTAAGGCACAGCCAAAGAAGATTAAGGGAAAGGTAGAACAATTACTCGAATTGGTGCAATTAACTGGATTAGGCGATCGCTATCCATCACAACTTTCCGGTGGTCAAAGACAACGGGTAGCTTTAGCAAGGGCACTGGCAGTAGAACCGGAAGTATTACTGTTAGATGAACCCTTTGGCGCACTTGATGCTAAAGTCCGCAAAGACTTACGGGCATGGTTACGCCGCCTCCATGATGAGGTTCATGTTACCACGGTTTTCGTCACTCACGACCAAGAGGAAGCAATGGAAGTCTCCGATGAGGTTGTGGTGATGAATAAAGGGCGTGTGGAACAGGTGGGGACACCATCTGAAATTTACGATAATCCTGCCACTGCATTTGTGATGAGCTTCATCGGCCCAGTGAACGTATTACCTAGCACCTCGAAGATTTTTCAAAGTAGCGGATTTGATGCACCACACCCACAAGTGTTTTTGCGTCCGCAAGATGTGATTTTTGAAAAAGTTGCTAACGGTGCTACTACAGCTGCGACAGTGAGCCGATTGATCCATTTGGGTTGGGAAATTCAGGTGGAATTAACTTTCGATGACGGGCAAGTGGTGATGGCGCATTTAACACGCGATCGCTTTAATGACTTAGAGTTAGAACCACAACAGCGAGTGTATGTGAAGCCCAAGGATGCGAAGTCTTTCCCAGTGTCTTATTCAATTTGAAGGAGGCAGGAGGCAGGAGGCAGGAGGCAGGAGGCAGGAGGCAGGAGGCAGGAGGCAGGAGGCAGGAGGCAGGAGGCAGGAGGCAGGAGGCAGGAGGCAGGAGGCAGGAGGCAGAAGGTGAATAAAACTCCATACAAGTCAAAAAGCTTTATTGCCTGTTGTCTATTGCCTATTGCCTATTGCCTATTGCCTATTGCCTGTTGCCTATTGCCTATTGCCTATTGCCTATTGCCTATTGCCTATTGCCTATTGCCTATTGCCTATTGCCTCCCTACGCAAGTAAGTCCAAAAATCAAAGCGGATTGCTATGTATCTGAGGTAATTAACTGCCCTTGGGTAATGTATTTCCAGGGCCGGTGGTGACAATCACCAAGTTTTCTGGCTTAATTAAATCTTCAATTGCCTGTTGCATATCAGCCATAGTTACTGCTTGAATCCGCTGAGGAAACTCTCGGATTTCCGATCGCGAAAGCCCCAAGACAGCATTATCCAAAATGATGCTGGATACATTACTGGGATTGGCTAAATCCACTGGGTAGCTATTGCTAATTGAACGTTGTGCTGTGTTGAATTCAGCCTCAGTCACACCTTGTTCGCGTAACTGTTTGAGTAAAGCGAGAGTACTGGCGATCGCTTTTTGGGCATCAAGAGGAGCAGTTTGCATTTGAATCAAGAAGGGCCCAGGATTGATGCCGGCGGCAAAACCACTGTATATACCGTAAGTCAAACCCTGGCGATCGCGTACTTCTGTACCCAGGCGGCTCGATAAGGTATCACCACCCAAAATTTGATTTAGCACCAGTGCTGCATAATAACGTGGGTCTTTCCGAGAAATGCCATTGTAGCCAATGTAGGTAACAGCCTCAGATTTACCGGGAATTACTTTGTTTAGACGTGTCAAAGTTTGCGGTAATGGTACGGTCTGTATTTTGAGAACAGGTGGCTTACCTGTGGCTTGCCATTTACCAAACACCTGATTCAGCAAAGCTTTTACCTTAACTGAATCAAAGTCTCCAACTATTGCGATCGTTGTGGTATCCGGTCGGTAGTGTGTCTGGTAGAAACTCAGCAAATCATCACGAGTAATGCTCTTTAAACTCTCGGCTGTAGGAAAGCTGTGGAATGGATGATTTTCGGGGTAAATTGCCTGCTGGAATACTTGCCGTCCCAATCCTCTAGGGTCATCTAGCTGGACTTTCAGACTTGTCAATGCTCGCTGGCGACTCAGTTCTAACTGATCGGCGGGGAAAGTGGCATTTTCTAACACATCTGCCAGAGTTTGAATCAATATCGGCAGATTTGCTGAAAGTCCCTCACCGCTGACGTTAACTCCCTCGCGGCTAGCACTAAAGTTCAAACCTGCTCCCTTGTCTTCCAAGGTTTTAGCTAGGGTGAGAGCATTTTTAGTCTGCGTCCCATTCATTAAGTTGTTTGCAGTCAGATTCGCTAATCCAGCTTTTTGATTGCCATCAAATTCAGTACCAGCGTCAATTTGTGCGCTTAAGTTAATGGTGGGAAGATTGCGATCGCGCAAGAGCAAAACCTTCAAACCATTATTTAAGGTAAACTCCTCTGGTAGTGATTGTTTGGTTGAATCTGTCGCTGATGTGGCAGGTGGCAAATATTTCGCCAATTCTGCTGGATCTACAGGCTTACCGGGGCTGAAATTTTCCACCGTGCGACCAGAATCAGTGCCGGAAGTCCCTGGTTGACCATCTGGTTGAGTTGGCTCAAAGAAGCCGATGGTTTGTTTAGCGGGATTGAGGTAAGTTTTTGCTGCTTGCTGCACTTGAGCAGGAGTGACTTTTGCGATCGCTGCGAGATACTTTTCAATAAAATGATAATCTCCCGCGATCGTTTGGTTATACCCCAGTTGACTGGCTTGACTAGTGATGTCTTGGTTCCCCAAAATATACGAGGCTTGCATTTGAGTCTTCGCTCGGTTCAACTCTTCTGAGGTAACTGGCTGCTGTTGCAATTTTGCTAAAGATTCCTGGATTACCTGGGTAATTTTCCCCAACTCTTGACCTGGAGCCGCCGTAGCATCAATTTCATACCAACCCGGTTCAATAAGTTCGGCAGCACCGCCACTTACTGAACTGGCAAGCCCAGATTCCACCAAAGCCTGATAAAGCCGAGAACTACGTCCACCTGTGAGAATGGCATCCATCACATCAATTGCCGGGACATCAGGATGTTTGATATCTGGCAGAGGATACACCGCTTGCAATAGTGCTGCACTTCCAGGTTGCTTAAGGACAATGGTTGCTTTTTTAGCAACAGGACTAGATGGAGAAGCGTCGGCGAGGGAAGAAGATGCTAAGAAACGATCAAGTACTCTGGTTGCATTATCAACTGCCTCATTAGACCTCTGCTTTTCTGATCGTTGCGATAACTTACCAAAAGTTTCTTTCACAACTTCGAGTACGGGTTCTGTGGCAAAATCTCCGGTAATCACCAACGTGGCATTTTCTGGGCTGTAGTAGGTTTGGTAATAATTCCGCACCTGCTCCACCGTGAATTTTTCTACATCTGCTTTTGTCCCTCCCACAGGTAAACCATAGGCTCTGCTAGGGAAAGCATCTCGCATCACTGCCCGATTCAGACGATACTCAGGTGAATTTTCGTACCCCTGTAACTCGGAAATCACCACCCGCTTTTCACTTGTCAGTTGCTCAGGCCCAATTAAGGAGTTTTCCATGCGATCGGCTTCCAGCGTCAGCAGTGCTTCCAGTTTGTCTCGTTGCACAGTGCCAAAGTAAGCTGTTTCGTCATAACTAGTAAAAGCATTGAACTGGCTACCCAAGGCACTAAATAACCGTCCAAACTGTACTGGACGGTCATTTGTCCCTTTGAACATCAAATGTTCTAGCTGGTGAGAAATGCCGCTCTCTCCCTTAACCTCGTTGCGTGAACCAACTTTATACCAAACTTGCACACTTACCACTGGAGCAGTATGGACTTCCTTAGTTAATACTGTTAAACCGTTGTCCAATACCGTTTTTTGTACCCCTTGGGTGAATGAGGATACAGGTGCGACTGCTGTTGGTGTTGCAGCATTGGTAAAATTGCCTGACAAAGGCACGATAGTTAGAAGAAGGCTGAGAAAAAATCCTATAAGCATGTATGGTCGCCGTTTCATAAGCAATGCAAAATTTCCAATTTTTAAATAAAACCCCAAAAGGTATTTCAAAATTTAAATCTAACTTAAGTTGCTAGTTATGGAGGGAAGCAGACAAAATTTAAAAGCAAGCTTGCAGCACAGATTAAAAGTGAATTTTCGTTTGGTGCGTCTTCATGTCAAATTGCTATCACTTTTGATCAGTTTAATTAGCGATCGCCTTGGTAGACTCGTAATTCCTGCTAAATCATGTCTCCAGTTCCCATCAGACTGGAGACACCACAAGTGCTACGTACATTTCGGGATAGCGATATCAGCGCGTTTTTAGCTGATGATTATCACAAAGACGCGATAAATCGCCGTCTCTACAATAATCGGTCTTTTGTAGAGACGGCGATTCATCGCGTCTTTTGCCTTAACCGAACCGTATTGAAACTCAAAGGACACTAGACATCTGGTGAAAATGAATTAGGGACAATTCATGAATTGTCCCTAACAAGGATTTCGAGCAACGCAGAATTAATTTTCGCCAGATGTCTACTTTTTAAGAGGCTAACAATTCGGGCTGAGGCATTAAACCCTGGAGGATATGGCGCAACTGTGCGATCGCTTGGACTTGAGAATCACCAGTTTCCTGGAATTGATCCAAAGATTCTCCAATTCCTTGCAGCTTTTGCCGTAATCCATCTAGAGAATCCTGAATTGGTTGTAGTGCTTCTTGATAAAGATTTACTCGACCAGATAATTCAGCAGTGGTTCTTCGTAGAGATAGCAAGTTTTCCTCAATCGCTTTCAGTTCTTGGCGCTTTTCATCTAGATCGTGAGTTTGATTGTCAATCATTCCCTGATTTAGCTCAACACCAGAACGAATCTGGTCAATCTCACGTTCTAGCTTTTGAATTTCTTGGGAATATTGTTGTCGCTGGGTTTCAATTTGTAACAGAATCGGTTCTAAATTAATTTTGTTGTTACTTTCTTCTTCGGTAACAGTATGTCCTTGGCGTCGCAGCATTACAGCTTGGTGTTGCTTGAGAAACTTCTGATGCTGTAGCATATTGCGGCGTTGTCCCACCAAACTGGAGTTTAGCATCTGATAAAGGTCTTTTTCATCAGTTAGTTCTAGTTCTAAATTGATGTGGTCATGGTCAGATGCATTATTTAATTTAGTTTGGAGTTCTTCTATAGCTTCTTGTTTATATTTCAGTTCTTGTTCTTGATCGTGAACAAAGCTAGCGTCTATTTCTAACTTATGCTCCAAGTCTTGCACTATCTTTTGTAGTTCTTCTAAAGGCATTTTCTCCAAAGCTTCCACATCAGCTTGTTGGCCGAGAACTACATCACCAGATGTTGCAGCTAAAGAATGCATCTGTTGATATAACTCTTCGGCGCTTCGTAACTGCTCTTTAATTATCCGAGCATACTCTTGCTTGCTGGTAAGGTCTGCTGTATTTATTTGCAATTGGGCTGTTTGCTGAACTAGAGAATTTTGTGCCTCTTGCAATGCATTTTGGCGATCGCTAAAAGTTTGTGACAAGCGCTCAACTTCTTCTTGCTGTTGTGCGATCGCACTTTTTTGCTCCTCAAGTTTTTGCCAGTGCGGGGTAAGAGTCTCTTGCTGCTTTTCGACTAATTCAAAAGCCAGATGCAGGTGTTCTCTGACTGTTTCCGTGGGAGCAACACGACTAGACAAGCGATCGAGTAACTCACTCATTACCCGACTTTGCTCCTCATCCAAAACCGTCCCTGGTTGAAAATCCGCTTGACGTTCCTCTAAGCGACGCTGCTCACCGCGTAGATGCTCCCAAGCCCCTTCCAACTCTTGGCGGTTGCGCTCAACTTCTGCTTGCAACCGTTCAATTTCCTGGCGCGAGGTATCAACTTCCTGTTTTTGCTCCTCTAGTTGTTGTACCTCATCCTCCAATTGTTGCAACTGTTCCGAGCGTACCTCCATGTCCATTTCACGGCGATTCAACTCTTGCGCCTGAAACGTTAACGACTGTTTCCACTGATCAATCTCATCTTCCTTGAGCTTAAATTTCTCCAACTGGCGGGAAAAATTCTGCAAAATGTTGACTAGTGGCCGCCCTGCTTCTTGAATCCGCTGCACTTGACGATTCGGATTCAGTTCAGCCAGTACCAAAGCACCATCATTTAATTTGCTTGCGTCCTCAGCGGCAATCACTTCTTCCGACACAGTACTCCAATTCTGGTCAGTTCGCTGACAAGCTAGCAGTTTCAGTTCGGTTTTAGCACCGCCACTGAGTAAACCACCTTTCTGTTTTTGTACTTCTGCTAAATACAGCACACCGTTAGTCCTTTATTGATGCACTTCAAATTCGTGTTTTGGGATATACCTTAAATAATTCTGTTAACTTGTCTCACTGAACCGAAGTTAAAGAGAACAAGACAGACAAAACTATAGACGCGAGATATTACGTCTTGATACTTATAGAAGCGACCTAGTCGCGCCTTTATATTTTGTACTGATGACAGTGATGATGACTTCCGTGTTAACACTAGCTTTGTCAAAGTGTATTACGAAAGATGAAGCTTCATAGCTTAATATATTTCCTAAAAACAATCAGAACAGGGTAAAAATCTTTTCAATACTCCATAATCAATACTGAAAGAAGAAGTCAGAATTCAGCATTCAGAATTCAGCAATACTTAAGGAGTAACTTTTAGATAAATGCAGGGAAATTTAAATGAAATTGATATTTGCAGTATCCTGCAATTGATTGAGTTGGGACAGCGAACTGGGCAACTATGGGTGGAAGCTTATAGTTCTCACCATAACAACAAACTGGGTGGAGACGGAGCAAGTATTAATCGCCCTAAACAACAGTCTTGGTTCGTCTTTTTCCTGAATGGTCAAATTATCTATTGCCAAGAAGGCGAGAGTAGTTTATCCAGAATTAGCGATTATTTACGTCATTATCGAGTTGAGATGCGACTCACCGACAAACAAATTGCCTCTTTACCACCAACCGACGCGCCAGAGTATGCCTATCTTTGGGCACTCTTGGAGCGGAATATTATCAACCCAAAGATAGCTGGTAGTATCATTCAAGGCTTGGTGCATGAAACTCTCTTTGACCTGCTGAGTTTGCGCCAAGGTAACTTTATTTTCCATCAGGGTGTGGCACTTGCTCCGCAATTAAACACTTTTGAGATTGCTCCATTTGTGACAAAAATTACGAAGCAAGTGCAAGAGTGGAAGCAACTCTATCCACATATTCAGTCTCCAGAACAATTGCCAGTGCTATCTGACAAAGTTCAGCTACAATCTTCCCTACCAGAAGCAACCGTAAATAAGCTACAACATTGGGCTGATGGTAAAACATCCTTGCGACAACTAGCTCGCCATCTCAACCGAGACATTTTGACAGTCGCGAAAGCAATATATCCTTATGTGCAACAGGGTTGGCTACAACTAGTATATTCAGCCACCAGTAAACCAGACATTCACACAGATAGCTGGGAATTGAAAGAAAAACAAAAGGGGCGGATAGTATGTATTGACGATGCGATCGCCATCGGTGAGACTATAAATTCCATCTTAGAACCACAAGGTTATGAAGCGATCGCGCTCACCAATCCTTTAGAGGCACTGAGTCTAGTTTTTCAACTTAAACCAGATTTAATTTTATGCGACATTGCCATGTCGGAATTGGAGGGGTACGAGGTTTGCGCCATGCTGCGACATTCAACAGCATTTCGGCTCACACCAATTATCATGCTTACTGGGAAAGATGGGTTTATTGATCGAGTCAAAGCTAGGATGGTCGGGGCTACAGATTATTTAACAAAACCATTTACAGACATTGAGTTACTCATGCTCGTGGATAAATATATCAGCAAGCAAGGAAAATAGGGCATTGGGCATGGGGCATTGATTATTTCTTCCTCATCTATGAGACATATAAAGAGATCGAAGATTTGTTGATCTACTAAAAGATGAGTTAAAAGATGTTATCACAGAGTCAGCCAACTTCGTGAAACGTCAATCACCGGGAAAATAGTGAAAACATAGAATTAATTTATACAGTTAATACTTGCGGAGGAATCAGGGAATGTTCCAAATAGGAACGTCTACATCAGGAGGTAAATAGACACTTATGAGCACAGTTCTGATTGTGGAAGACAGTATCGCGCAAAGGGAGATGATTACAGACCTCCTGAAAGCAACTGGCCTAACAGTTACCCATGCCAGTGACGGATTAGAAGCATTGGAGGCAATTCAAATAGCACCTCCAGATTTAGTGGTATTGGATATTGTCATGCCCCGGATGAACGGCTACGAAGTTTGTCGGCGGTTAAAATCCGATCCAAAAACCCAAAATGTCCCAGTGGTTATGTGTTCTTCCAAAGGCGAAGAATTTGATCGCTACTGGGGGATGAAACAGGGTGCAGATGCCTACATAGCCAAACCATTTCAACCAACCGAGTTGGTAGGAACAGTCAAACAACTGCTGCGAGGATAAGGATAAAAACAACATGGTCAGCAAACCGGACTTTTTAAGTGGCAGCGGTCAAGACCACTTCCGACCAGAATTACAAGTAGAAAGTCCTGAAGGTGAGTTACATTTGAGGTTTTACATTCCCTCGCATCAGGAGTTTGCACTACAAGCAACTGGCATCCGGGAGGTAATTGAATTAAGTCCTGATAGAATCACCCCGATTCCTAATGCTTCTCCTTTACTTTTGGGTACTCTAAATTTACGAGGTCGAGTTATTTGGGTGGCCGATTTGGGTCAATTTCTTGGGGAAGCAAGTGCATTAAACACGGATAGAGCTGAAATTTCGGTGATTGCCATTGAGGAGCAAGACACAATAGTGGGTTTAGCAGTAGAGGAAATTGGTGGTATGGATTGGCTGGATGTCCAAAATCTCATGCCACCAACTAATGTTCCAGATACTATGGCTCCTTTTTTACGTGGAGAGTGGTCATTAAGTGCTAAAAAAAATCAGTGCCTAAGACTGCTCGATCAAATGGCAATTGTACGGAGTGCTAGGTGGGCAGGATGAAATTGGAGGAGGAAATGGCAGCAAGTATTGATAATTACGAGCCAACATATCAACAGGCGATGACCGCCTATGTTCAAAGGAATTATGAGGTTGCAGCCACTTTAGTTGACCAAGTGGTGCAAAATTTACCAGATGACCCCAACTCCCATTTGTTGCGGGGTCACATCTACTATGTTTTACAGCAGTACGATGTAGCAAAAGAAGAATATCAACAGGTATTAGGCCTGACTAACGATCAAGAAATTATTGGTTTTGCCAAGAATGGAATTGAAAATATCAATCAATATTTACAGTCATTCGGTGGGCAGGTTGATACATCCGGAAGTCAAGAGCAAATAAATTCCTCAGAGATGTCTGATCCACTGGCATATAGCGAACCAGAATTAGAAGATTTGGGCGCTAGTGAGGAGTTTGACAGCAATAACCTTGATTTGAACTTTTTTGGAGAGCATCAAGAAACTGTGGATAGCGTTGAAGAACTATCTTCAAAAAGTCCATTTGACCTACCCACAGAAGACAGCATTGGAACGGTCAAAATCTCAGATTCTTCTCCAGCTTTTGGTGACGACCCTTTTGCCTTAAATTTAAATGAAGAATCACAGGAACAAGAGTCAAATAGCAAGTGGGAGGAGAATGCAGAATTAGAATTGCCTGCTTTTTGGCAAGAAGATGTGTCAGAAGATATTCTGGAAGAATCATTAGTAAATAGTCAATTTTCAGATAATGGGATAAATTCTCTTCAAGAAAATTCAACTATTAACAATAATAACTCTTCATCTTCTAAGTCAGAAATTGGTAATAGCGAGAATAATTTTCCTGATTTGTTGAGTGAGCCAAAGTCCCCAGAACTTAGTATTGAAAATTTAGAATATAAAAAATCTAGTTTTGGAGACGAAACTTTACTAATTGTTGAAGAAGAACTGAGAAATGGTTCGGCAACAAAAAATAAATTGGAATACGGCAGTCAAGATAATTTGCTTGAAACCGAAGCACATAGTTGGTTGGAACCACAAGATTTTGCCGCAGAGGAAGCTTCTCAGCCAGATTTATCTGAGAATTCTTCAGCTTTTAGCAGCAATATACCTCAAGAAGAAAAGCCGTTGAAATCAGGCGAATTCATCAGTCAAAATAGCTTTGATGACGATGAAAACTTTGATATGGAAGCATTTGAGTCTGCTTTTGGCTCAGAGGGTTTAAGTTCTTATGAAGACTCAAGTACTATACTGAATGGAGAAAATTCTAAGAGCAATATCGAGTTTTTAGATGATTTTGAGGAATTTGACGATTTAGGCAACATTCCAGGGTTTGACCTGCTCGAAGGAGATGCTAACTTCGGCGATCTAGCAATGCATTCGGCTCCAGCAGAAAATAGTGACACTGGACGCGCTCAAGTCGCAGAGGCTTTTCCAAGTAATACAGCCGATCGCGAAGAAGAACTATTTTCGATGACTGGTTCCCATGAAGGAGTTCCAGTCTTTAGCCAAACAGATGTCTCGAAACTAGAACCCAACGTCAGCATCGAGCAAGGATGGTTAGCACCATTAGAAAATGCCTCCATCGAACAGAAACAATGGTTAATTGCTGGAAGCGTCGGCATTGTCTCGGCGCTGGTTGTAGCTACAGTTAGCTTTGTCGCCACCACATTTTCGCCACCCCAACAACGAGAAACAGTACGAAACACAGGTTGGGCAATGTCACTCGCATCTGGGATTGCAGGCTTTGCTACCGCGGGCTTTATGGGGAATTTGGCGCTGAAACAAATTCGGCGCACAACTAATGATCTCCAAGCTCAGTTTGAGGCTGTACGTCAAGGAAATCTGAATGCTCAAGCTACAGTGTATTCCGAAGATGAATTGGGGCATTTATCCACTGGCTTTAATGAAATGGCGCGGGTAATTTTCACAACCACAAGTGAAGCCCAACGGAAAGCCGATGAACAAGAGGAAGCCAAAGAAAATCTCCAACGCCAGGTGATTCGTCTCTTGGATGATGTGGAAGGTGCTGCTAGAGGTGATTTAACAGTCCAAGCTGAAGTGACAGCCGACGTACTCGGAGCTGTAGCTGATGCCTTTAACCTGACAATTCAAAACTTGCGGGATATTGTGCAACAGGTAAAAGTGGCGGCGAAGGATGTAACAAAAGGTGCAACTAACTCTGAAACCTTTGCTAGAGCATTATCTAGTGATGCCTTGCGCCAAGCAGAAGAGTTGGCAGTAACGCTGAATTCTGTACAGGTAATGACCGACTCAATTCAGCGGGTAGCAGAAGCGGCGCGGGAAGCCGAAACCGTCGCTCGTGATGCTAGTACGATCGCTCTCAAAGGTGGCGAAGCAGTAGAAAATACCGTGGCGGGGATTTTAGAAATTCGAGAAACCGTTGCCGAAACCACTCGCAAAGTCAAGCGGTTGGCGGAATCTTCTCAAGAAATTTCTAAAATTGTGGCGTTGATTTCTCAGATTGCTTCGAGAACAAACTTGTTAGCACTCAATGCCAGTATTGAGGCGGCAAGGGCGGGAGAAGCGGGACGCGGGTTTGCGATTGTAGCAGATGAAGTGCGCCAGTTAGCAGACAAATCTGCTAAATCCCTGAAGGAAATTGAACAAATTGTGATGCAAATCCAAAGCGAAACAGGCTCAGTAATGACCGCAATGGAAGAAGGCACACAACAAGTAATTAAAGGGACAAAATTGGCAGAAGAAGCCAAGCGATCGCTCGAAAATATTATTCAAGTGGCGAATCGCATCGATATTCTTGTGCGCTCTATTACCAGCGACACTGTGGAACAAACAGAAACTTCCCGCGCCGTCGCTCATGTAATGCAATCAGTAGAACTGACTGCCCAAGAAACTTCCCAGGAAGCACAGCGAGTTTCAGGTGCTCTACAACACTTAGTAGGTGTATCCCGTGACTTAATCGCCTCCGTTGAACGTTTCCGAGTGGAAACTATGGAAACCAGATAAATAGTCATTTGTCTTTTGTCCTTTTTTATTTGCTAATGACTAATGACTAATGACCAATGACCAATGACCATTGACTAATGACTAAAAAACTATGCTGCCGGAACAACAACAGCGGATTTTGGGTTACTTTATTGAAGAAGCCAGGGATCACCTGAACACCATTGAGCAGGGCTTGCTGAATTTAGAGGGTACTCTGAACGACCCGGAAATGATCAGTGAAGTCTTCCGGGCGGCTCACTCCATCAAAGGAGGAGCGGCGATGCTTGGATTGACTAGCATCCAGCATACCTCCCACCGTCTGGAAGATTGTTTCAAAGTTCTTAAAGATAATCCGGTTCAGATTGACCAAAAGTTAGAGTCTTTATTTCTTGGTGTATCTGATACCCTAAAATCGCTGTTAGAGCATTTGAGCGGGCCTTATGGTCTTTCCGAAGATGCAGCTAATACTTTGATGTCAGAAACGGAGCCAGTGTTTCAATGGCTGTATCAGCATTTGGAACTACTTGTAGAACAAGCAAAGAGTGGAGTATCCAGCAATCCTGATGCAACAGAACCACACACAACCTCTGTAGAAAATGTCTCCACACTTACAGAACTTTTCCTGCGGCGAGATATTCCCGATTTGGCAGAAGAATCTCCAGACTCGATAGCGCCCCAGGAGGTGTCTTCGCCAGTCAGCGCTAAAGAAAATAATAATTGGGGTGAGTTTCAAGCCCAAGTGTTGCAAACACTGCGGGAAATGTTGCAACTATTTAAGCAAACCACAACACCCTCAACTCGGCAAAATCTTCAGCAATGCTGTCAGCAGTTAGTCAAACTTGGTGAGACTTGGAATTTGTCGAAATGGTGTAGTTTGTGTCAAGCAGCAGCCAGTGCGATCGGCAATCCCGAAAATACTTATCTGACTTTAGCTAAAATTGTCATTACCGAAATTAAGCAAGCTCAAGAATTAGTCCTGCAAGGTAGGGAAGCTGAAATTGCAATTAGTCAGCAACTAGAAGCACTTTTGAGCTTTGCAGAAATTGAGTTATTAGCAGTTACGCCTGATTTGTTTGATGAACAGTCTGCGGCTTTGACAGAATCAGAGCCAATTCTATCTGGTAACACCGACGAGATAAATGAAGAATTGAATCTAGACGAAGATACTAGCGATCGCGCAGCGTTAGCGAGTCCACGAACATCTGGCTACACCAACGTCTCCAACGAACGCCCCTATCTTGAGTTCCAAGGAACACAACTCAATGCTGCGACTCACACCAGTCTTACTTTCAACACACATGAAGAAGCACATCCAATCAGTAACAATCTTGACCCTAATGGCCCAGAGGTAGGAATAGCTGAGTTAAATACCCTTGCCGATTTATTTGAAGGTGAGACTCCCGAACTAGATGAAAGCTGGCATCAAGAAGAAACTTTAGATATCGTTTCCACCGATGACTTTGGAATTGATTTCAGCAGTACTGATGCTGAGATTGCTGATGGCGATTTATCCGATTTACTCTCCTTTGATCAAGACATAAGCAATACACAGCACCCAACAATCACAGCCACTACAGAAGATTTATCCCTATTATTTGGCGATAATTTCCTAGAAAAGGAAAATTCAGAACCGCAAAATCAACAAATAGCTGCTACGACTCTAGAGTTGAGTGATATTAACGTACTTGATATAAATTTAGATTCTTCTTCTGAAGATTTACAAGAATTTATTGATATTTCTAGTCATACAAACCAGTCTACTGATGTCAACAAAAATGATGTAGTAGAAGATTTATTGTCACTGGCATTAGATGATGATGAACTATTGCCAATAGGCGAAGTGACTCAACCAGAAACTGAGTCATTTGCCAGTGTAGAACTATCTACTAACCAACAAAATGGTTTTGATAACTTATTTTTAGAACCTAGAAATGCAAATTGGGTAGAAGAAATTACCCCCAGTGACTACATAGAATTACCCCAGCCAACAGGCTTGTCTTTGGACAACCTGTTTGGTGAAACGGAAGAACAGATACTACTGCCTACAAGTGAACCAGAAATCGGTGATTTATTTGATACTTCTCCAGGAACGGCACCTGAATTTTCTCAATCAGAAAATGATCTGAGCAACTTTTGGAGTCAGGAAACCACAGAGGAACAGGACGAGTTCGATTCCTTAATTGAGCAGAATGTGGAAAGGGCGTTAGATGAGAGTTTGTTTACTGGTGTAACTGATGATATTTTTGCTGATAGTCAGCCACTTATACCTTCTTCTATAGCTAGTTTTGACATAGAAGAAGATTTTGATCTCAATTTCCAGCAGCAAGAGCAGCTAGATTTGATACTCTCATCAGATTCGGGAGATGATTTATTTGATGAATTAGTACCAAGTAGCTCAACTATTTCTCCTGCAATCAACGATGTTTCTAGGCTTGAAACGCCGTTGTTTGCGCCGCATCCAGAGGAAGAAATTCTCAGGCCGCAACAACCAGAAGCTTTAGATTTTGTTCCAGAATTTACTAATCAGCCCCAAGATATATCTGATGTTGATCTGGAACTTAATTCATTAAGCTCTTTCGATGAAAATCCGCAACTGCTGTTTGAAGATGTCGCTGCAAATGATTCCACCTATATTCAGATGGAACCCACAGAGAATGCTGTGGATGAATTATCAGAAACTATTAGTTTTGGGGAAAATTCAGATTCAGCATTAACCGAAGTACAGCCAGGTGATTTGTTCGGCTCTGACGATGAAAATTCGCAACTGCTGTTTGAAGATGTCGCTGTAAATGATTCCACCTATATTCAGATGGAACCCACAGAGAATGCTGTGGATGAATTATCAGAAACTATTAGTTTTGGGGAAACTTCGGATTCAGGATTAACCGAAGTACAGCCAAGTGATTTGTTCGGCTCTTTCGATGA
>NZ_KV757717.1 GCF_001712795.1 Nostoc sp. KVJ20 | reverse complement strand
TCTGTTAATTTAAATTAACAGACGTACCTGTTACATGCTTGCCTGACCATGCTTGAGATATCTGCATTAACCTGTTATTATAACTAGTTCATGTCTGCGTCATCTGGTTACAATTTTGCTAACTTGTTATTTTATGCAAGTATCCAAAACCCTTATCAAAAGCCACTTGTAGCATCCTGTTATTTATTTTTCAAAATCACGTAACAGATATATCTTAACTGGTTATAGAACAAATGTTATGTCTGCAATCATCCTGTTATTTAAATCGTTAGAGCTTTTGTGTTTTTTGTAACAGCTTGCTAGCCTTTGGTTTTACTGATTATATTTTAGTTTTAGCGATCGCCCACTAATCGCAACACTATCTATCTGGTTAGATATTTTTATAACTTGTTTTGAAACAAGATAACAGGTTGTAATTAAGGACTACCGCGTAGGCTTATCGCCTTAAACATTGTTAACAATCGCTATGGTTTGACTGCCAGCTATGCTGGCTCAACGACGACGGCTTCGCCGCGTCTCTTCGCGATCGCCTCCTAACTTCAATTTAATTTTAAGAAAATTGACACCACTTTTGAAAATTTAATTTCCGACCGTGAGTAAATCACCTCCTCAAGTTTTGGCCCGCCGCGCTCCCCAAAAAAATATTCGCCGCGTCTCCTCATGCCTGTACTGCTTTATCAATGCTAAGTTTGATACGTAATTTGGTAGTCACCACTGAAAATATCCACATTTTGTATCAGAGTTTGATACCGTAGTCACGACCTCTATATAAATAGATATTAATCATCGTGACTACCAAAATCATCGTGACTACCAGACGT
>NZ_KV757716.1 GCF_001712795.1 Nostoc sp. KVJ20 | reverse complement strand
ACCGAGGGCTTGACCTCACAACTCATTTGGTCAACTAATAATTCGCGTTACTTGCAGTCTTCAGGGTCTCTGACCCAACAAGTTTTCCTGGTGTCTATTGCGCGGTGGAACCACACTGAACCCTTCCCGAACTCAGAGGTGAAACGCTGCTGCGGCAACGATAGTTTAGGGGTAGCCCTACGCAAAAATAGCTCGATGCCAGGTTCTATTTTTCAACAAGCCCCAAGCAATTATGATTGCTTGGGGCTTTTGTTTACCCTGAATTTTTAGTATTGGCAATGTAATTAAGATCAAATGCTGTTTGTCCCTGTTTGATAAGATGGTTGGCATACTTGGAGAAGTTCATAAGTCGTTCGTTCACCCTATGACAACCAAAAAATATGTTTACTGGCAAGATGAGGAGATGGTTAATATGGCGTTGTAGCCGAACGTGGAGAGGTTATTTGGTAAGAATATGAGGGCAATCTGTGTCGGCTTAAGTTTACCTTACCCTGAAGGAAGCAAGCTAGAGATGGGTCTAAATTGTTATGTGAAACTGTTTTTATTTTTGAAGAATTATTTTGACTTTTGAATTTAAAAAATGTCCCGTTCTGGATACACACTTCCCGTCTTTGCTTGCGCTGCTGCTGTTGCAGCTTTACACTGGTTACACAATCGCCAATCCCTAACTTTAGCATCTGTAGATTTAATTGAACCCGCTCAAATTGCAGAAATCCCCATTGAACAGGTCGCAGGACTATCTGATAGTACAGCTTTAGCGATCGCTCGCAGCGATCCCGGTGATAATCTTGACCTGACTAAAAATACACCGATTTGGGCATTGGTGGAATGGCGAGAACAGGGTGATGATGCAGTAATTATTAAAGGTGGGGAAGGGATTGGTAGGCAATTAAATGCTGATGACAAGCCAGCCATTTATGCTTATGCTCAAAGGCTGTTGCAAGAAAATTTGCAACGGATGCTAGCACCGAGGGAAAAAATCACGGTGACGATTATTCTACCCGAAGGGCGATCGCTTGCTGTTAGAACTTCAAATTCTGCTTTTGGTGTAGTTGAAGGACTTTCCCTTTTAGGCACAACAGGCATTTCTCAACCCTTAAGTACACCAGATCAGCTTGCAGTTTTTCGGGCGGAATTACAAAATAAAGCCAGTCGTTTTGAGAGTTTAATATTCTGTATCGGCGAAAATGGCTTAGATTTAGCGCGTAAACTAGGGATTAATCCTGAACAATTAGTCAAAACGGCTAACTGGCTCGGCCCAATGTTAGTAGAAGCTGATGTGCTGGGTGTGAAAGAAATCTTATTATTTGGCTATCACGGTAAACTGATGAAACTGGCAGGAGGGATTTTTCACACTCATCATTACTTGGCTGATGGACGACGGGAAATTTTGGCAGCACACTGTGCGATCGCAGGTTTAAAATTACCAGATATCCAAGCTGTGTTTAATAGTGCTACCGCCGAAGCAGCACTAACATATCTAAAATCGCTAGATGCTGCAACTGGCAGTGATTGGGTAAATCAAGTTTACAGTGCGATCGCCGAAACCATCGATGTTCGTTCCCAAGAATACATCCAAAGCCATAGCCAAAAGGGCACAGGAACTACAGTCTGTGGCTCTATCCTCTTTGATCGCGATCGCAAAATTATTGTGAAGAGTAAAACTGCTCGTCTGTTGATGGGAAAATTATGTTAATTTATTATGAATAATCGTAAACAATCCAAATAAATAATCTTTTAAGTAACCACTCTAGGGTAAGTTTATCGTTTTAATACCATCTCCGACTCCGGGACTAGACAAGCGCACATAACCTCGCGTTTGTCTAGGGCTTTTATACCATTATCAGCCTAACCAGGCTGAATAATAGCATCACTATAGACCACAAAGCATCTATCCTTAACAGACATAACACTCCCGTCATGAATACAGCGGTGACTCTACCAACAGAACAAGCGCCCCAAACATTGGAAAATTTTGGGCGGCTTGATCGCCAATTGATTGTAATTCTGGACTTCGGCTCCCAATATTCTGAGTTGATTGCCCGTCGCATCCGCGAGACTCAAGTATACTCTGAAGTTTTATCCTATCGCACTACTTCTGAACAATTGCGCCAACTCAATCCCAAGGGAATCATCCTCTCCGGTGGGCCGAGTTCGGTGTATGGTGATAACGCTCCCCATTGTGACCCAGAAATCTGGAATTTGGGAATACCCATTTTGGGTGTTTGCTATGGGATGCAGCTGATGGTGAACCAACTCGGTGGCGAAGTGGCAAAGGCTGATCGAGGTGAGTACGGCAAAGCATCATTATATATTGATGATCCCACAGATTTGCTCACCAACGTCGAAGATGGTACCACCATGTGGATGAGTCACGGAGACTCAGTTATCCAAATGCCATCGGGGTTTGAATTGCTGGCACATACAGAAAATACTCCCTGTGCTGCCATTGCTGACCACGAAAGGAAACTTTACGGTGTTCAGTTCCATCCAGAGGTGGTGCATTCTCTTGGCGGAATAGCATTAATCCGTAATTTTGTCTACCATATCTGCGATTGCGAACCCACTTGGACAACAGCGGCTTTTGTCGAAGAAGCAATTCAAGAAATTCGCGCCAGAGTTGGTGAAAAGCGAGTGCTGTTGGCGCTATCTGGTGGAGTGGATTCTTCTACCCTAGCGTTCTTGCTGTATAAAGCCATTGGTGAACAACTGACTTGCGTGTTTATCGATCAAGGCTTTATGCGAAAGTATGAGCCAGAGCGATTGGTAAAGCTGTTCCAAGAGCAGTTTCACATTCCTGTAGAGTATGTTAATGCCCGCGATCGCTTTTTAGCTAGAGTTGCTGATATTACCGATCCTGAAGAAAAACGCCGCCGGATCGGACACGAATTTATTGCTGTATTTGAGGAAACATCCAAACGCCTTGGTCACTTTGACTATTTGGCTCAAGGGACTCTTTATCCAGATGTTATCGAATCTGCTGACACCAACGTTGATCCCCAAACTGGTGAGCGGGTAGCGGTGAAAATTAAGAGCCATCACAATGTTGGCGGTTTGCCCAAAGACCTAAGATTTAAGTTGGTAGAACCACTGCGGAAACTATTTAAAGATGAAGTCCGCAAAGTTGGGCGTTCTATTGGTTTACCAGAAGAAATTGTCCAACGGCAACCTTTTCCTGGGCCTGGTTTGGCAATTCGCATTTTGGGCGAAGTTACATCTGAGCGGTTAAATATTTTGCGTGATGCCGATTTGATTGTCCGGCAAGAAATTAACCAACGCGGTATGTATCATGATTTCTGGCAAGCATTTGCTGTATTGCTGCCAATTCGCAGTGTTGGCGTTATGGGGGATCAACGTACTTACGCTTACCCCATTGTTTTGCGGATTGTTACCAGTGAAGATGGTATGACTGCTGATTGGGCAAGAGTACCTTACGATGTCTTGGAAGTGATTTCCACTCGGATTGTGAATGAGGTGAAAGGAGTAAATCGGGTGGTTTATGACATCACCTCTAAGCCGCCTGGAACTATTGAATGGGAATAATCAAGTTTTGAGTTGACTTAACTAAAAGTTCATCACTCTTGGCTATGGTTTAGATCCCTTGCAGTAGATTAGTTTCATATATAGTAGTCTGCAAGTTAATCAGTTAAACCTTTTCAACTCAAGAGCCAGGTATAAAGCCTATTACAGCACGGCGTAAATCCAGCTACCATCTCAATTAAGCAGACAAGTAGGGGCAATTCATGAATTGCCCCTACTTGAGCAACTGATTAAATGTAGCCAAAGTTCCGTCACGGTGTATTAGTATACTTCTGAATCCTGCTGTATTTCAAAATGGCAATGCCGCCCTGACTCCTTTTAAGCCTCGGCATTGTCTATTTTTTTGAATTTCGGTTTACTAAGAGCAAGAATGTCGCAAAATCCCGTATTTGCTAAATTTTAAGTAACTTTACTACTTTTAATTTTAAAAAGCTTTGATCAAAATCCAAACTTGTTAGTAATAAAGCAGTGAGTAATTACCAAGATTATTCTTGAATTCCAACTATTCGTTAAAGTTAATTTTTAAATGTAAAGGAATTTAAACACCAACATAATTTTATCCAGTCAATAATTATAAATACCAGCGAACAATGAACCATCAATTAGATGGTAACTAGACAAATTAAATTATTGTCTAGAAAAGTAGGCGCGATCGCAGTAAAATTACCAATGGTGTGGTTACTGAGAAAAAACAAGCAGCTCATTAGAAATAACTTTCATTTGATCAACGTTAATAGAGATGTCATGGAACCTCCTCTCCCCCTTGCTGGCTTAAACATCCTCGTAGTTGATGATGATGACGATAGCCGCTTTTACATTACTACCGTATTGGAAGCTGATGGAGCAACCATCATGGCAGTTGCATCGGCAGCGGTAGCATTGAATGTACTACCTGAGTTGCAACCAGATGTCTTGATTTGTGATATTGCTATGCCTGGTGAAGATGGATACACCCTCATCCGCAAGATCCGGGCGCTGAATGATATTTATGGAAAGCTCCCCGCGATCGCCTTAACTGCCTATGGTGATAGCGAGTATCGTAGCCGTGCTCTCGAAGCAGGTTTTCAGACTCATGTCGCTAAACCAGTTGATCCAGGAGAATTAGTTGCGATCGTCGCAAATTTGGTTGCTTCTTATAAGAGTTAATACAAAGATGCATAGACTTGTTATTTGTTATTTACGTCAGGAGTAGTTAAAAAGGTGCGATTGCAGTCTTGAGGAAACTTGAAACACCAATTCTGTCATCAAAAAGCTTGAAATATTTATAAAATAGTGTATTTATCATGTAATTTCTTGTGAGTTATCTTCTGCACAAACTCATTCAATTTATGATAATTTTCTTGAAATGGTTTTTGACTGCGGTGATAATTTGCTTTGGAAAAAGTAGAAATATCTACATTAAATTCTAATACGGTTCAGTTAAGGGCTATTGACAAAAATTTTGGGTTTTCGAGACGCGATAAATCGCCGTCTCTACAAAGTTTTGGTCTTATCTGAACTGTATTGCATTAAATTCTGTGTTATTTAATCTTTTAAATAAACTCGCATAGTTGAAAACTGCTAGAGACTATTTTGCTCCAGTTTCAAAGCTAATTTGCTCAGACTTATACGTTGGTGGCTCGACGTGAATTAAAATCCTCACTGGACGAAACCGTTCTTCTAATTGGCTTTCTACTTCTTCGGTTATGTGGTGAGCGGTTTCTACATCTGGTGCATCTACTATTAAATGCATTTCGATGAATACTTGACGACCAAGAACGCCGCGAGAAGCGATCGCATGACAGTTAATTACACCTGGAACAGAAGTAGCGATCGCATGTATTGCTTCTGGTGCGATCGCCATTTGATCCACAAGCCAAGGTAAATTCTCTTTTAAAACTGACCAACCACTCCAAAATACCAACAAGGCGACAGGAAAAGCTAACACCAAATCCATCCATTGATAACCTAGCCAAACTCCTATCAATCCGCCAATTACAGAGATTGTCACCCAAATATCGCTCATGGTATGTGTCGCATCAGCTATGAGAATTGAGCTACCTACCCGTTTACCAACAGCGCGTTCGTAAAACGCCACAAAAATATTCACACCCAGCACAATTAGTAATAACCACAACTCAGGTGGCGATATTCTTACAGGTTCACCACCACCTTTGAGAATTCGTTCGATTGCTCCTTGCAGAATTTCAAAACAGGCTATTCCTAAAAATGAGGCAATTCCTAAAGCTCCCACTGCTTCAAACTTGCTGTGTCCGTAGGGATGCTCGCGATCGGGTTGTGGAGAAGAAAATTTACTCGCAATTAATCCTAAAACGTTATTGGCGCTATCTGTCACACTATGCAAGGCATCAGCTAGCAAACTCAAAGAACCTGTCCAGTAGCCTACAACTGCTTTTAATGCCAGTACAAACAGGTTGAGCAGTAGAGTAATAATTAAAACCTTTTGTACTTCGCCACGGTTATCGTAAGTCATAGATAATTTATCACATCAAGTTCTATGACTTCTAATGTAGACCTCAAAATACAAATAAACACAAATAAAGTGTATCAAAGTCTTACGCAGTAAGAACTAAATATCTCTGGAGTCTCTATATTTTATGCTAATTTGTTGAGAGTCTTTATAACTAACAACAGCTACAAGCTCGATGGGCATTAGTAATATATTTACAAATAACAGCGTATTTTTAGCATTAATTCTAGGAATATTTTAATTAATATTCTTCCTCATATAGGACTCATATTTGATTTCTGAAAAAACTCAGTACAACTAAGAAGCCTTCTTGACTGTTGCCTATTGCCTATTGCCTGTCTACGCAAATTCGTTCAGAAATCAAAGCGAATTCCTATATATCCACTTAGGTCATATCGAATTGTATTCAAAGATATTATGATCACTATACTTGTCTGTATTTACTCCGAATAACTGACGAGCTTAATGAGTTTTATTTACTACTTCATAAGGATAAAAAAGCCCGCAATTTATTCAGAAAAGGGTCAACATTTGAGGATCTAAATAGGTATTGTCCTACTCCGGCCACGCTTGCAACGCTGTCTTCACTACCCGTAGTAGTTCCACCTTGGGGGCTCCGGTCGCCGCCAAAACTGAGATTCCACAATTGACCGTTATGACAAAGCGGGCGAGAGCATCTGGATCGGAATCGGCCGGCAAATCCCCCTCCGAAATCGCCCGCTCGAAACGATTACGCAGGGCAGCTTCGCTTGACGCTCTGCGTGCGGACAATTCTTGCCGGATCGGATCGGTTGGATCTCCGCATGAAAGCGTGCCATGAACCCAGAGACATCCCGGTGGATTGCGCGGATCGGTTCCCAGGTCAACGACTCCATATATCATCCGCTCGACGACCTGGCGGGCGGTCGGCTCTTTGAGAGCCTCACGAAGATAGGCTGACGGCCCGTCGGCATAGCGATCAAGCACTTTCCGGAATAAAGATTCCTTGTTTCCAAAGGCAGCGTAAAGGCTCGGACGATTGATGCCCATAGCCTCGGTCAGATCCGAGAGGGATGTGCCTAGATAGCCCTTGCGCCAGAACACGTGCATTGCACGATTGAGTGCATCATCGGTATCGAACTCGCGGGGTCGGCCCATCGCCGCAGTGGCTTTTTCCTGTTTCATACTCATCAGTATAATAGTTTCTTGACAGGCTTACCCCCATGCTTTATATCTATACCATACGATACAAAACTATAACGACAGAAGAAGACTATGAGCACCAAAAAACTTACAGGTAAGGTGGCATTGGTAACAGGTGGCTCACGCGGTCTAGGAGCAGCGATCGCAACGTAGGAGCGTCATTACGAATTACGCCAAGCTGTACTAGTGGTTTATTGAATCAGACACAGGGAAACATCAGAGTGGGATTCAGGCCCCTTCTTCCGGTAATATCAGTACTTATCAAGAAGTTTTAATAAAAAAGATATGTCTTCAATTCCTCTAACATTGAATTTAATTGAAGGTTCAGTCTCCTTCAGTTTTTCACCCCAAGCAGCACGAGAATTAAAGACAGCGACGGATCAACTGATGGAGCGCCTGAAAGCGATCGCCACTAAACCCACTCCTGGCGGCGGTAGAGTCACTCCCCAGCCTCCCTTGGAATATCGTTATACGGGTGAAGTATTTTTAGAAGTTTTTTGTAATCCTAATATCTGGCCAACGCCATTCGCAGCCAAAGTTTTGCTGACTGTCCGCAACGTCAACATCCGCTTGACTACGGAAGCTGAACTTACTCGCATCATTGAAGACATTAATCAGTATTTAGAGCAAGTAGAATAATTGTTGAAATGGTTTTGCTATGCTTTTCAAGATTTTTTCTTAAAAAATACTATACAAATTTTGGATTTTTTCAGAGTTGAGCCAGTTGCTTGCGGAGGTTCACGTTGGTGTCCGTTAGCCCTAGTCAGCAAACTTTTTAAGACGGATTTTGGCTTTGAAGAGCAAGTAGATTGACGCTTCCCTCAACTAAGCGATGAAATGAATTATGAGTCAAAAGTGAAGTTCCTACACTTCTATCGGCTCAATGTAGGAACTTCACAGAATTTACATACTAGACTCAAGCTGTGACACCAGATGGACAGAACAAATGGTTCTGATGCCTTCTTTAACTTGAAAAGTTGTATAAATTCAGACTCTAATACTTCTGTGTTAATGAAAAACGCAAGATTCTGTATGGGGCAATGCTCATGAAAAAACAGAGATTATCCCCCAAATTGGGCGTCTAATCGTTGATGGTGACATCCACACATCGAAAATAAGCTCCCAATCCCAAATCCGAAATCAAACATTGATTTAGTCGTTGTCCCACTGTTCACGACCAATTAGATCGCCAATGCGATCGCGCAACAAAAAGTCACATTTCTCTAATTCACATTCAACGCAAACCCACTCTCTCGCTGGGATGTATTGGCAAAGGGTATATATTGGCTGTTGTCGGCTAATCATTCCCTTTTGCACCAGTCGGCGTGCTTCGTCTTGAATCACATCTAGAGAGTAGTAATTGATAGAAGGCACCGTATTCACACTCATGGTTTTTACTCACAAATTAACACTTACGATAGTGTTCCCGTTAATAATTAGGAACAAACATTACAGAAATTAGACTTGTGGCTAGGATTTTGTAGTTTGCTATACGGAACTATTTTTATTTTGACGCTACACATCCTAAAATAATCTCAAGAAATGTTAAGAAAGTCAACAAATCCTGACATTTCTCAAAAATCCGCTTTACAAAAAAAATTCCAAGTAGTTAACTTAACCTGCATCTGTAACTGTATGGCTTTGATGCCACAAGTCTGAAAGTCTTGCCATCACTGTATTTAGGCAAGATTTGGTGGGTGAGAAGAGTTGATCTCACGTAAGCGTAGCCCGCCGCAGGCATCGCTCACATATCAAATAATCACCTTAAAGCTAGGTTTAGAACTGCTGGTATTCATCTAAGGGTAAACAACACAAGAATATTTGTCAGATACTAGGGTATAAACTGTTGCAAAACATAACGGCTAAAGTACACTACTAAGCCTTTTACCTTAGCATCTGTTAACAATTTCTTAAGTAAGGCAGTAATCACTTGGTTATTTTCAGCACTAATATTACATAGGTTTATTTTGAAAAACATCTGTAAAAGGGTGGAGTAATACTAATTCGTAGCCTGAGACAAGTAGCATTTATGCATCTACATAAAAAAGTTGGTGCTTCTACTACCTTTTTGCATTGACGATCTTCTCCCTGTTTTGAACTTTAGTTCTAGCCTCTCCCTCTCCAACTCGGAGCTACGGTGTACACACAAGTCCTAAAAACCTAGCTTGATAAGCATTTCCTTGTTCCCAGTCTCCGGCTGGGAATGCATTCATTGAGTCTCTGACTCAATATCTGGCTAGAAGCAGAGCCTCTAATCAGGCATTCCTATGCAGAGCATAGGAACGAGATAACAATGAGAAATTGATCT
>NZ_KV757715.1 GCF_001712795.1 Nostoc sp. KVJ20 | reverse complement strand
CCCATGTTTCTACAGCTAAAATTCTATCCCAAAAATAATACCTAAAAGCAGACACCTTGAAAGGGCTGGTCCTAGTTATTTACGAATCCTTTTACAGATTAAAAAAGATTCCCGACTTTTCTCAGAAGTCAGGAATCTCAGCCTTGGAGCGATGCCTACGCTACTCTAGATTAATTCCAAATCCAAAATTACTTGCCGTTGCCGTTACCACCATTACCATTGCTGTGAATGACACGTTCGGCAAGCTTTTCCGGCACTTCCTGGAGGTGGTCATATTCCCAATGGAAGGAACCAACGCCAAGAGTGAGCGATCGCAGTTCTACAATAAAATTTTGCATCTCTGCTTGTGGCAAGTATGCAGAGACATTATCCCAGCCTTGCCAATCGTTTCTCCCCTCATAGCCTAAAATTTGCCCCCGTCTACCACTCAATAGTTGCAGCACTTTGGAGGTAAATTCGCTAGGAGTTGTCACTTCCACTCGCAGAATTGGTTCTAACAGCGTAGGTTCTGCTTGGGGTATCCCTGTTTGCATTGCCAATCGGGCAGCTTGCTTAAAGGCTTGTTCGGAACTATCAACGTTGTGATAGGAACCATTAGTCAGAGTTACGGACAAATCCACTATTGGGAAGCCCAAAGGCCCATGTGTCAGAAATTCCCGCACGCCCATTTCCACGCCAGGAATGTACTGTTTGGGAACCACGCCGCCGACAATGGTTTCATTAAAGTTAAAACCTGTACCGCGTGGTAAAGGCTTGATTTCAAGAAAAACATCACCAAACTGTCCGTGACCACCGCTTTGGTGTTTGTAGCGCCCATGAACTGAAGCCACTGTCTTACGAATGGTTTCTTTGTAAGGCACTTGCGGTAAATGAGTTGTCATCGGCAAGTTATATTTGCGGCGCAGTCTGTCTAGGGCGACTTGCAAATGAATCTCGCCTTGACCCCACAATATAACTTCGTGGGTATCGCCGTGCTGTTCCCAAGCAAGTGAACAGTCTTCTTCTAATAACTTGGTGATGGCACTGCTGAGTTTAACTTCATCGTTGCGCTTTTCTGGTGTAATAGCGAGGGCATACACAGGTTCCAACTGTACAGCTTTAGGTAATTCTATTGCAGATTGCTGTTCTGTAGAGATTGTATCGCCTGTTTTGATTCCTTCTAAACGGCTCAATGCAACAATTTCACCAGCACTAACTTGGTTAACTATCTGCTGCTGTTGTCCCATGAGGCGGTAAATTCCACCAGTGCGAATGCCATTGAGGACAATTCCATCAGTTAATTTGCCCCGCCAAACACGCACGAGAGAGAGTTTTCCACCTTGGGGAGTGTAGTAAGTTTTTAATACCTGCGCTAAAGGTGTATCACCTTTGATGTTTTTTAAACGACGTTCTGCTGTGGTTTCTGGTTCGGGGGCTTCCCGTAACAAGGCTTCTAATAGAGGTCTAACACCATAATCTTGTTCTGCTACACCAAAGAAAACGGGCACTACTAAATCTGCCCCTAATTCCATTTTTAAATCTTTGAGAATTTCCTCTTGGGGTGGTTCAATGTCTTCTAAAAGTTCTTCGAGTAAATGGTCGTCAAAATTTGCTAAGGCTTCGAGCATTTCTGCCCGTGTTATGTGTTCTTCTTCTTTTAAACTTTCGGGAAAAGGGATGGGGTCAGCAGGTGCGCCTGGATGATATTGATATGCCTGTTCGCTCACCATATCAATAAAGCCGGTGAGTTGTTCCCCGTTCATGATGGGATATTGATGCGCTACCAGGGGACGGCTAGATACTGCTTTCAGGGCGTGTAACGTTTCCAAAACGTGAATATTTGCCCGATCCATTTTGTTGACGAAGACGAGGTGAGGAATTTCCCAATCGTCGAGGAATTTAAATAGAGGGGCGAGGGTGAGGACGCGATCGCGGATGGGTTCGCAAACTACAATTGCCGCATCGACTCCGATTAAAGCATTGTAAGTTTCTTGGGCAAATTCTACGCTTCCTGGACAGTCAATAAAAGTGAAGCGAATGCCGTTATACTCAGTGCTAGCAGCGCTGACTTCTACACTCATGTGGCGATCGCGCGACTCGGCAGCACTATCTCCCACTGTATTGCTGTCCTTAACACTCCCTTTCCGGGAAATTGCCCCTGTGACAAATAACAAGCTTTCTAGTAAAGTGGTTTTTCCACTTAAATAAGGCCCGACAATTGCAACATTCCGCGAACCCGATTTTACTTTTTCGTTCATAAAACCTCCCTTGCGGTAAGTTTTTCCTAACCGCATGATTCCGTATATATGAAGGGTTAAAGAAGAATCCAGCTATTCTGAATTCGGGATTCCGAGTCAAGACAGTAGCGAGTCCGCAATCGTCTTCAACTGATTTCTTTATTCACTAGCCGTACAGAATTCATTCTGAATTCTGAACGGCAGTTGCTCATGGGGGAAACCCCCTTGGCGCTAGCCTCTCCCTTTGGGAGAAGACCGCACTGCCTCCTCCTGACTCCTGAATTCTATTTGATAAAAAAATGGTTCTCTGGAGTCAAAATTACCCCTTCTTTAATTTGTTATTATCCTCTCTTTAATCGAAAGTTAAAAAAATTGTAGCCTGTCGTAAGATTTAGCTTAAGAAAAGTTAATTATCACAAACTTTTATGCCAAATTAAAAACTTTTGTAAAAAACTTTTTATGAAGTAAAGTTAACTGAAATTGTTGCGAGTTAGAAAATCAATGGCATTATCATTCTTTAAATATCGCATAGCAGGGTTAGTAAGTTTAACTTTGCTGATTGTTAGTATTTCCTCTCCCTCTCTTGCTCTATCTTCTCCTATCGCCTTAAAGGTGGCACAATCTAACCCTAAAAGTGCTGTAGACTGGTTAAACCAAGGATTACAGGCAATTCAGGCGGGAAGGGTACAAGATGCGATCGCAGCCTTTAAACAAGCAACCCAGTTAGATCCGGCATTAGCACCAGCGCACTATAATTTAGGGCTAGCATTCAGACAAACGGGACAATTACAACCCTCTGCGGATGCATTTTATCGAGCGACGCAAGCCGATCCTAAGTTTGCTCCAGCTTTTGCCAATTTGGGCGGTGCATTGTTAGAAGGGAATAATTTACAGTTAGCGAACGATTACTTGCAACGGGCCGTAGAACTTGATCCCAAACTAGGATTTGCCCACTATAACTTAGGGTTGGTACAAGAACAGCAACGAGATTGTGACCGAGCGATCGCATCTTTTAGAAAAGCCATAGAATATAGCAAGAATGCACCAGAACCTCCTTATCATCTGGGGATGTGTTATCTCCAACAAGGCAAACTCGATCAAGCTAGAAATGCCTTTAATCAAGCGGTAAAGATTAATCCGAAATATCCCGAAGCTTACTACAATCTCGGCTCAATTTGGTTTCAGCAACGCAAATTACAAGAGGCATTAGAGGCTTTTAGAAAATCAGCCGAAGCTAACTCTAACTATCCCAACGCTTATTATGGTGCTGGGTTAGTTTTTATGCAGTTACAGCAATATGGTGATGCAGTACAAGTATTCCAATTTGCTAGAGATTTATACAATGCTCAGGGAAATCCCCAATGGGCGAAAAATGCCGAGCAATTGTTGCAACAAGCACAAAATTTAAATTACCAACCTCGCTGAGGCGCAACAGCTTAATATTGCATAACATAAAAGTATTGGGTTGACTCGCTGGTGTTGTCTGAACTTATCCCGAATGGAATGAATGTACATGCAAAAGCGCCAGAAAAGTCGATTTTTATTTAGCGATCGCTGGCTTGATCGGCAATCAATTGTTCGCAACATGGAAGCCTTTCAAGACTTAATTGTGATTGTTTTGTGTTTGGGTTTGTTTGCCGTCATGCTGATCCAATTGTGGGGTTTACTTATGGCCCTCATGCAGCCACTAGATTATAAATATGTGACTGCAAAAATACTATTTGTGTTGATTTTAGTCGAGTTATTCCGACTATTAATGGTCTATTTGCAAGAACATAGTATCTCTGTGGGAGTAGCAGTTGAGGTAACGATTGTATCTCTACTGCGAGAGGTAGTAGTTCACGGAGCGCTGGAAATTTCTTGGGTTAATACGCTGGCAATTTGTGGTTTGTTGTTTGTTCTGGGTGGACTATTAGTGGTGTGTGCTAAGACGCCACACATGGATTGTATGAGCGCTAACACTAAATTTTGTCCGGTTGTGTATAGAGGAGGTAGGGAACGGAAAAATGATGAGTTTGAATTCGAGTATTCACGTCAATGTGATGAGAACCAACCGCTTGGATAAATTGTTATGAAATTAGAGAGTGGGGGAGATGAGGTAGAATTTTCTCCCTTGTCTGTCCTATCTCCTGACGTATTTATAGAGTGACGGCTATTAATTACGAATTACGTTAGCGAGTATTCGTTCGCGTAGCGTCTGTCTACGACACGCTGCGCGAACGTAGAGAGCGTCATTACGAATTACGAATTACGAATTTACTAACCTACCCTCGTAAGGTACTTCCGACGTATTGAAATATACTCTTTTTGGAAGATGAATCGCTCTTTAAGGGTAAGTATAAAGTTAATTAGAAATCCTAAAAGAGGTTCAAACAATGGCTAAAAATACAGGTAACGGACAGTCTCAAGAACCAATTAGCAACTTGGAGTACGATTTTGTAACCGTGTTGCACAACAAGGCTGAAGCCGTCAAAGCTTATGATATTTACATCAAAGATGCACAACAAGTAGGTTCTCAGCCTTGTGTAGAGTTGTTCCAAAAATTGCGGCAATCTGATCTTGAGCAAGCACAAGAGGTTCGCCGCCATCTACAAGAAGTGATGCAACACGGTAAGATGTAACCCAGGTTTGAAATGCGATCGCAAGTAGCACCCAGAATCTAGCCAGACGAATTCTGGGTTGCTTCCTGTACTTGTGCCACCGTTAAATCGAGAGCCACCGCCACTTGCTCTACACTCAATCCCAATGCCAACAACCGGGGAATAGCTTCTAACTTAGCTTGCTGCTTACCTTGTTGGCGACCTTCTTGGCGACCTTGTTGGCGACCTTCTTCTAAGCCGTCTTCCTTGATTGATTGATACATCCTTGTTTTTTTGAATTCGTCATCTATACCCAACATTTCTGCTAACTCCTCTCGGCTTAACCGGGTAAATTTGTACAACAGAATAGTCTCTATCAATTCTACAATTTGCTTCCTGGTAGATTCATCTGCCAGTTGTTGCCTAGCCTGTAAAATCAATTCTCTACCTTTGTCAATGGCTGTCTCTTCTTTTTCGATAATTAATTTAACGATCGCAACTTGCAGTGAGTTCTCCCCCGTATCTAATTCATCTAGATAAATGCGTTGCACTTGTGAACTGTCTAGAAGCAACTCATACGGTAAGCGATCGCTTGGATCTAAACTCCTTTGGGGATAGATAACCACAGCACGCCAAAAATTGACTGATTCGTTTTGACGAAAGTAAGTGAAGATTTCAGCAAAGAAGCGTCTATAAAAAGTTGAGTCTAATTGAAACTGGACTTCAACAAAGTAAAGTGGCTGGTTTGTAGTTTCACTTGTGGGGATAAATACCCCATCAATCCTAAAAGCATTTTCTTTTACTTCAACTGAAACAAATTTATAGGCGTTTACATCAACAGTATTATCGCCAACTATTGCAAAAAAGATGCTAGGAAAAGCTTGAAATAAGCTATAAAATATTTTGTCAGTTTTCACCTGGATTTAGTGAAGCAAAAATTGGATATTGAAAGTCTATCAAAAATCGTGTAGACGCGTCTGATTCAGGATTAAAAAAGCAGATGGAACCATCTGCTTTCATAAAAGATTTATTATCTTATTTACTTAGATACCAACTGATTAACTGGAGCAACCCCAGCCAAATCTAAAATTGGCGCGATCGCATCTTCGCGTTTTACTGCCATCATGTGTACACCCTGACACAATTGCCGCGCTATCTGCACTTGCTCGGCGGCAATTTTTATCCCTTCCTCAAAAGGGTCTTTGGCTTTTGCCAATCTATCAATAATATGTTGGGGAATATTTACCCCCGGAACACATCTATTAATAAACTGGGCATTTTTTGCCGATTTCAACAGAAAAATTCCTGCCAAAATCGGTTTTTTATAACCAGCGGCAATGGTATCCATAAACTTTTCTAGCCGCTCAAAATCTGTAATCAACTGACTTTGAAAAAACTGCGCTCCAGCTTCAATTTTACGTTCAAATCGACTTTGCAAACCTGACCAACTCTTACATTGCGGGTCTACTGCTGCACCAACAAATAAATCTAGCGCTCCATCAGTCAAGGGTTTCTCATTGCAATCAACGCCTTGATTCATCTTCCGAATCAGTTGCAGCAGTCGCACAGCTTCTAAATCAAACACCGCTTTGGCATCTGGATGATCACCTGCTTTTACTGGGTCGCCAGTCAAAGCTAAAATGTTATGTATGCCCAAAGCATGAGCGCCCATCAAATCAGCTTGTAAACCGATGCGGTTGCGATCGCGGCAAGCAATTTGACAAATCGGCTCTATACCGTTTTGTGACAAAATTACCGACGCCATTAACGAAGACATCCGTAATACTGCGCGGCTACCATCAGTAACATTGACAGCATGAACCCTTCCCTTAAGAGTCGCCGCCATTTGAATCATGTGCGCTGGATCTCCCCCTTTTGGCGGTGCTACCTCGGCGGTAACTAGAAATTCACCTGCTTGTACAGCTCTGCGGAAGGCTGTGTGGCTATGGGTGTGATGCATAAAATTAAGACTTTCAATTTCTTAAATGGTATAGCAAATCACACCTAAAAGGGAAAACTTAGAGAGGAAGAGAGTATCCTAAAGCAGCTTTTACTTGTGATAAAGTTTGATTTGCGATCGCTCTAGCTTTTTCCCCTCCATCCCGCAACACAGACTCTAAATAGCTTTTGTCCGCCGTTACCGCCTGATATTTTTCTTGGATTGGTTTCAGAGACTCAATAATTGTGTCCGTCAACAATGGCTTGAATTGTCCCCAGCCCATATCCTGACACTCAATTGCAACATCTGTCTTCGTTTTACCAGAAAGCAATGTGTACAGGGTTAACAAATTATTACACTCTGGACGCGCTGGATCGTCAAAAGTCAGTCCCCGAATCGGATCGGTTTTGCAACGCTTAATCTTGTATTGAATCTGTTCTGGTGAATCTAGCAAACTTATCCAGCTTAACTCTGAAGGATCGGACTTCGACATTTTGCGTGTACCGTCCGCCAAACTCATTATCCTTGCCCCTTCCTTGCGAATCAAAGGGTCTGGTAACTTCAGAACCGGTTGATCTGGTTTACCAAATTGGTGATTTAACCGAGCTGCAATATCCCGTGTCAATTCCAAATGTTGCTTTTGGTCTTCACCCACTGGCACTTTATCCGCTTGGTAAAGCAAAATATCCGCTGCCATCAGCACAGGATAATCCAATAAGCCGACACTGACATTTTCTCCCTGCTTGACGGCCTTTTCCTTGAACTGAATCATGTCTTGCAGCCAGTTTAGAGGTGTAATGCAGTTGAGCAACCAGGTGAGTTCACTGTGGGCCGAAACGTGGGATTGTACAAAGATGGTAGAGTGATTTAAATCAAGACCACAAGCTAGATAGAGAGCAACAAGGGTGTAGGTATCAGTTGCCAACTGTGTTGGTTTGTGTGGCACTGTAATTGCGTGCAAATCAGCCACAAAAAGGTAATTTTCGTATTCGCTCTGACCTTCTACCCAGTTGCGAATGGCTCCCAAGTAGTTACCTAGATGGTAATTGCCGGTTGGTTGAATTCCAGAAAGAACACGTTGCTTGCCCATAAATTCCAACTTAATTATCTCAAATCCGCGTTGTGTAAAGTGGCGATGTCTGGCGACAAGTCGCTTGCGCCTACGCAAAACTCATTTAATTTTGACATTTTCCAGGGCAACTCGCCGAGAGATTTTAACTCAACTCCGATTGCTATGGAAACTCTTCACCAAGGAAAACGACCTGACTTTTCACGGCATCTGGAAAACCTCTGTTCTAAAAGGCTACGGTGTACACACAAGTCTGAAATAGCTGATTAACCAAGGTTTTACCCCCTTTCAAGGGTAGGGGTTTAAGAAAGAGGGAGAAAAGCAGGTAAAATACACAACTGTTGTCAGACCGCAAAAATATGCAAGTCAGATGCGGTGAAGAATGTCAGGGTGTGGGGGGAAAATGCTTTTAGGAAAAAGCGAGGAATTAAGG
>NZ_KV757714.1 GCF_001712795.1 Nostoc sp. KVJ20 | reverse complement strand
CCCCTACCCTTGAAAGCCCTTAATCCCCCCTTGCCAAGGAAATAGAAAATCTAGTTCCCTCCCCAATGCATCGGGGAAGGTTAGGGTGGGGTAAAACCTTGGGTTTTTCAGCTATTTTAGACTTGTGTATACACCGTAGCTTTTTAAGGGGCGTTAGAGGGGATCGAAAAGTGCCTAAATTCACAGCGAAACAGCAGAGTAATTCGCCTCCGCGGACTAAGAAAAATTGGGTGTTTTAAACCCACGGAGGTGGGTAAAGTCTCGTGTAGACGCGGTTTCTAACCGCCCTTTTAACGTCCGTTAACTCACCAAAGGTATCACTTCATACATTGAATTAGTAGAATCGAAAGCAATAATAATGTCTTATAGTACACAACCTTGCTAATAATAATCTGTTAGTAATATCAAATCTGCTTAATAACTAACTATCTGTTGGTATTCAATTGCTAAACAAGAGATTAGTGACAAGTAACTTTTGCAGCATCTCATCTTACTGGGATGAAATAATTTAGTGAGAGAATCAGGATTTATGCAAAGCTTTTTGGTTGACAAAAATCAAATTTTACGCCATACTTAATGACAAGTTTATCCAATTTTTAGTTCATTTTTATTAGCGCTTCGTTGTTCTTGAGAGTTAAGTTTTCTGGTTAGCGCTATTGTATTTTACGCTACTGGATTAGATGTCAAATTAGGATATAACTTAGGAAGCTTTGAAGTAACACTCCATTAATTTTCACGCCACAATAGTAACTTTGGGCGGTAGAAGCGTAGAACAATTCATATAAAACCAATTTAGATTCATCCACATTATTAAGGTAGAAACCCTAGAGGCAAAATCCTCTTGGTAATTTGCGGATGAGTCTATATCTAATCGACTAAATATAACCAGGCTATCTCCTAAAAAAGCAGAATTGGAATGAAAATATGGCAGTAAATAAAGAAAGCCGATTATTCACAAAACCCGTAGCCCGATCGCAAGTAATTTTAGCAGCTTCTCTAACTTTAGCGGCTGGATTAATCGCTTTTTATAGTTTGGTACCGTTTTGGTCTAAACCAAAAGTTGAGACACCACCAGCAAATTCACCAAAAGCTGCCACACCTGCAAAAGTTGCTGTGACAGCCTTGGGACGTTTGGAACCAGAAGGTGAAGTTACTTCTTTGACTGCTCCTGCTTCCAATAATGGGGTGCGAGTAGACAGACTGTTGGTGAAAGAAGGAGATGCGGTTAAAGCTGGGCAAACACTGGCCTATCTCGAAAATTATGGTCGTTCTAGAACTGCATTGCAACAGGCTTTAGACCAACTGCAAGTTGCCAAAGCTAAACTAGCGCAGGTGAAATCTGGAGGTAAAACTGGAGATATTGATGCTCAAAAGGCTGTAATTGCCCGGTTAGAGCCACAATATAAAGGGGATGTTGCAACTCAAGAGGCGACAATTGCCCGCATCCAGGCGGAAGTAGACAACGCTCAAGCCGAGAATAACCGCTATCAGCAATTATATAAACAAGGTGCGATCGCGGCTTCTGTAGCAGATAGCAAAGCTTTGCAACTAAAAACTACCCAACAGCAGCTAGCAGAAGCTCAAGCCACCCTCAAGCGAACTCAAGACACATACCAAGAACAAGTTAAGCAAGCACAAGCACAACTCACCAGTATTAGCGAAGTGCGTAGTGTAGATGTTCAAGTCGCACAAACCGAAGTCAACAGTGCAACAACATCTGTTCAACAAGCAAAAGCCGACTTGGATTTAAGTTATATAAAATCTCCCATAAATGGCAAAATTTTGAAAATTCACGCCAAAAGTGGAGAAGTAATCAACACCAACAAAGGATTTGCTGAAATCGGTAAAACATCTCAAATGTATGTGATTGCAGAGGTGTATCAAACCGATGTTCAAAAAGTGCGTGTAGGACAAAAAGCCACCATTAACAGCACTGCATTTAATGGAACATTAAAAGGAACTGTCAAAGAAATTGGTTGGCAAGTTGACAAGCAAAACATCTTCAGCATAAACCCTGGTTCAGACACAGACCGCCGAATAGTTGAAGTTAAAATTTCCATCGATAATCCCGCAGATAGTGAAAAAGTTGCTCGTTTAACTAACTTACAAGTGGATGTCGCCATTCAGATTTAGTCAATTGGCAGATGTCATTCACCAATGACAAATGACAAATGACAAATGACAAATGACAAATGAAAATAAATCCATGAATTTTAAAATTCCTTTAGGATGGCTACAGCTAGCCCAGCAAAAAGTTCGTTTACTAGTAGCTGTAGCCGGAATTGGTTTTATTGTGCTGCTAATGTTTGTGCAACTTGGTTTCCAAGATGCCCTCTATTCCAGTGCAACTGCTGTACATCAAAATCTCAAAGGAGATTTATTTTTAGTTAGTTCGCAATATAAATCTTTGACCTCAAATCAAAGTTTTTCGCGGACTCGTTTATACCAATCTTTGGGGTTTGATGGCGTTGATTCAGTTAGCCCCATGTATTTGCAATTTGCCAAACTGAAAAATCCGGCTACTAGTGAGAAATATTCAATATATGTTATTGGTTTCGATCCAGGTAGACCGGTGATGAATCTCCCAGAAGTGGAGAAAAATTTAGATAAACTCAAAATTCCCGATGTCGTGCTTTTTGACCGAGGTTCTCGCCCAGAGTTTGGCCCAATAGCTGAAAAATTTAATGCGGGAGAAACTGCACAGACAATTGAAATATTTCCCTACAGTTCATTAATTGGCTATAGAGTAAGAATTGGTGGTTTATTCACATTAGGCCCTTCCTTTGGGGTAGATGGAAATTTGCTTGTTAGTGACTCAACTTTTTTGAGGATAAATCCCAATACTCGTCCAGCAGATATGATTGATGTCGGTTTGATTTCCCTCAAACCTGGTGCTAATGCCGAAAAAGTACTAAAAAATTTGCAAGCAAGTTTGCCTAATGATGTCCAAGTTTTTACCCGCCAAGGCTTCATTGATTTTGAGAAACAATACTGGGCTGTCAGAACACCCATTGGTTTTATTCTTAACTTGATGTTGACAATGGCTGCGGTTGTTGGGGTGGTTATTGTTTATCAAATTCTTTACAGCAATATTGCTACACAGTTCGTTGCATACGCCACTTTAAAAGCCATTGGTTATGCCAATAGCTACTTATTAAATGTGGTATTTCAACAAGCTTTGATTTTAGCAATCTTAGGTTATATCCCAGGATTTATTACTTCTGTTTTGTTATATAGCTTTGCGGCAGAAGCAACTAAACTACCAATAATGATGACCACTAATAATGCAGTGATTGTCTTAACTTCCACAGTTTTAATGTGCATAACATCAGGAGCGCTTGCGATCAACAAACTCCGCTCCGCAGATCCGGGAGATATTTTCTAACCAAAACAACTTGTTAAAGATAAGCAAGTTCATAGTAAGGATTTTAGTCCTTGTTTTATAAGCACTAAAGTCCTTACTACAAACTATCAAAACTAGCACTTTTCTTTTAATCAAAAATCCAAAATTGGTATAACCTTTACTATATGAACCTCAACAACAAAACCCTCCTAATTACTGGAATTAATGAATTTGTCGGTTTGCGTACAGCCGAGTTAGCCATAGCCCAGGGAATGAAGGTTCGGGGACTACAAAGTTCTACAGAACAGAACAAACAATTACAGAATTTAGGTGTAGAGGTAATTATTGGTAGTATTACCGATTCTACTATTGCTCAAAAGGCTTGTCAGGGAGTAGATATAGTTTTACATACAGAGCAAATTGCCGAAGAAGCTGGTGCAATTAAGCATTTTCGTGAAGTCAATGTTGGTGGTACTGTCAACATGGCTAAAGCCGCTAAACAGGCTGGGGTCAAAACATTTGTGCATCTATCCAGTGTGATGGTTTACGGTTTCAACTATCCTGATGGTGTTACAGAATCCGGGCCACTTTCTGGCGAAAATAATCCTTACTGTCAAACGAAAATAGAAGCTGAAACAGCAGTCTTAGAACTGAATAATCCCTCAGATTTGGGTATCATTGTTATTCGAGCCGGCGATGTTTACGGCCCAGGAAGTATTCCCTGGATAGTCAGACCAATTCTGATGATGCGCCAAAAGTTATTTGCCTGTGCCAATGATGCTAAAGGAGTTATCAATCACGTATATATAGATAATCTGATTAATGGCATCTTTCTGGCGATAGAAAAAGAAACCTACGGTGAAATATTTAATATCACCGACGGACAAGAAACTTCGTGGAAAGAGTATTTTATGCGTTTAGCAGCAATGGAAGATTTACAAGCACCTCTTTCATTATCGAAAGACGAAATCAAGTTGTTTCTAAAGTTACGCGTTCAAGGACAAAAACTTTTTCGGAAAAAAGTTGATATCTTACCAGAGTCTATAGATTTTATGACTCGTCCCTACGCTTGTTCTATTGTCAAAGCACAAAACCTGTTAAATTATAAACCAGCAATTGACCTCGAAGAAGGAATGCAGCGAACACATGAATGGCTGCAAAAAACAGATATTCAAAGCTTGATGAAATAATCCTCAGATTTTTGAGAATTCAGGAGCCAGGAGTCAGAATTCAGAATGATTACAAAATAACGAAGCTAGAGTACGCTTGATTTTATTGAAATTATTAAGCTTGCTATCAAAGTATTCTGAATTCTGAATTCTTCCGTTGCATCTGCCTAACAATTATCTGCAATTAAGCATAAAATAATCCACAGATTTTCCGAATACTTGTTTTCTATGAGTAGTAATCAGCCACGATTAAGCATCGGATTACCTGTATACAATGGTGAAAAATTTATCAAAGCAGCCATAGATTCACTCTTGGATCAGACCTTTGAAGATTTTGAATTAATTATTTCAGATAATGCATCTACAGATAAAACTGAGGAAATTTGTAGAGCTTACGCCGAACAAGACAAACGCATCTGTTACTACCGTAATGACAAGAATATAGGTTGCGCTCGTAACTTTAATCGCGTCTTTCAATTGTCTTCGGGTGAGTATTTTAAATGGGCAGCCTATGATGATCTACATTCTCCAGATTTTATCAAGAAGTGTGTTGAGGTGCTTGACCAAGATCCTAGCATAATCTTGTGTCACTCCCAGGCATATTTCATTGATGAACAGGGGAATTATCTCCAAAATTACAATATCAAACTCAAGGCAGATGCACTAAAACCACACGAGCGTTTTCACGAATTGCTGATCAAACATTTATGTTATCAATGCTATGGAGTAATTCGCGCCAGTGCCCTGAGAATGATACCACAGATGGGTGGTTATGGTAATGCAGATGGAATTCTCTTGTTAAGGCTTGGTCTTCTTGGTCGGTTTTATGAAATCCCTGAATACCTGTTTTTTCCCAGAAGCCATCCACAACAATCAATGAGTATGTTCTTTCCTAATTACTTGCTGTTTGCTGACAAAAATGACAAATCATTATTGAGTACAATGCCTGATTATTATGCATATTCAGTGTGGTTTGATTCAGCAAAGAAAGGACAAATTTTATTACCACATTGGAGAATAATCTGGGAGTATATACTTTCCATTTGGCTTAGTCCCCTGAGTTTGAATGAACGGCTGTGTTGTCATATAAGTCTACATCAGCAGTTAAAAGGAACAGAATATCTTTTGCTGAAAGATTTGCTAATAGCACTGCAAAGACTATGGAAAGGTTCGCAACCTCTATCAATGCAAGAACAGCAAGTCACACTTTAAACAAATCAGTTCAGAAATAAAAGCTGCGATCGCCAGCTTTTTCGCAGTTCAAAATCACCTATTATTCACTACAAAATCATGCTGAAACTATCTCAACTATCTCATGTTTTGCTTGCTACTTTAGTGAGCCTCAGCTTTGCTAAAACAGTGAATGCAGAGCCAACAACAACACTAAGTGTTGTTGTAAATGGAATACGTCACCAAAAAGGTGAGGTTTGCTTCAGAGTTTACGCAAGTGAAAAAGGATTTCCGATGAGTAGTACTAGTGAAGCTCAAAGTGGCTGCGCTAAGATTACTGGCAATTCTGTAACAAAAGAATTTTCCGGCTTGAAGCCTGGAACTTATGCTGTCGCCGTAGTTGATGATCAAAATGGCGATCGCAAACTCAATAAAGACTTTTTCGGTATTCCCACAGAAGGTTTTGGTATTTCCAAAAATCCAACTGTGTCCATACAAACAGGTACACCAAAATTTCGTGATGCCAGTTTTGTTGTAAACAAAAATACAACTGTCAATATCATCATGAAATATTCGCTGGATTCGTAAAGGGAGTGGGGACTGGGGACTGGGAACTGGGGACTGGGGACTGAGGACTGGGGACTGGCAACTGGGAACTGGCTTTCTAGAAGATATTTATGATTCCCAATCCCCAATCCCTAATCCCTAATCCCCATTCCCCAATCCCTAATCCCCAATCCCCAATCCCCAATCCCTCATTCTGTCGGAGACTAAAAAATTAATGGAAGATTTGGCAATATTTCTGTCTAAGTCTTTGACAGGTTGGTTGTTTATTCAGGTGTGTTTCACGCTTGTCTTTATATGGTATCTGCGCTCATCTAAAAAAAACTTATTACCAGATGATCAGTTACCCAAAACCGCAGTGATTCTTTGCTTACGCGGAGCCGATCCGTTTTTGCCTCGATGTTTGCGATCGCTCCTAAATCAAAACTATCCACAGTATGATTTAAAATTAATCGTTGATAGTCACGAAGATCCCGCTTGGAAAATTGCCAGTGAAACCATCACAGAGCAAGAAGCGACCAACGTTCAAATTAGCTCTTTGAGAATAGTACGCAACAATTGTAGTCTCAAATGTAGCTCTTTAATCCAAGCTGTCGGTGAGTTGGATGATTCTTACAAGGTGGTTGCCTTAGTAGATGCTGATACTATAGTCCATGTGAATTGGCTTAGAGAATTAGTCAGTCCTTTAAGGGATGCGAAAGTAGGGGCGACAACAGGTAATCGTTGGTATGTACCTACAGGTAGGTATTGGGGATCTTTAGTGCGCTACGCCGGTAATGTATCCACAGTAGTGCAAATGTTTATCTTCCAAATCCCTTGGGGTGGGACTTTGGCTGTGAAAACAGAAGTGCTTCGCCAAACAGAACTACTTGATAAGTGGGGACAAGCTTTAGGCGAAGATTTTATGATGCACGACATCCTCAAAAAACAGGGGTTGCAAATAAAGTTTGTGCCTTCGCTGCTGACAGTAAATCGTGAAGAGACTGATTTATTCAACTTAATAGATTATCTCAAGCGCCTCATTCTTTATTCTCGACTCTATCACCCACGTTGGTTAGCTTTAGTTAGTGAGGCTGTTTCTAGCATTTTGTTTCCGACTACAGTTATCATCTTAGTTCTAGAGTCGTTGTTACAGGCAAAATGGGAAGCTGCGGCTCTCTTGTTAGGCTGCTATGGAGTCTATACTGTCGGATTACTCTTGATCATGCTCGTGTTGGAATTAGAGATACAGCGAGTGATTCGCTCTAATGACCAGGCGATCGCAAAATTATCAGTTGCTACAATCATCAAAATGTTGATTGCGATTCCCTTGACGCAGTGGGTTTATGGGTTAGCAATGCTATCATCCCTGTGGACATCAACAGTCACCTGGCGCGGTGTCAGCTATCGGGTTCAAGGGCCCTGGAATGTCCGGCTAATTGAATATCGCCCTTATCAATGGTTAGATCAGCCTATTGATAGCAAGGTTTCTCTTTGAACTAAATCGCTAAATATGAACTAGGGTATGAAAGTTATTACACTAAACATTCCCTAGTCTTCAAATTATATTATCTTATATTTAGTAGAAATATATTAGCTATAACCCTTGTCAGAATACACGCTTTCTCTTATTGATTAGCAAAATGTATTTGCATTAATGGCAAGGGTTTAGACAAATATATTAAGGGGAATTTTGACTTAGTAATTTGGATGTTTTGATAGTTTAAATCCAGGTTTATAAACATCCACTTCAAAATCGACAATTTCGGCTATTTGACAATGCGTAAATCCTTAGTCTAACTGTATTGGTGGGAATTCCTGAATCAAATTATCAGGATGTTCATGAAACATAAGCTGCGTAAATCCTAAATTCAAAACCAGCATTTTCGTGAAATATTCCCTTTTTTTATGACTAAGCAAAAACTTCGCATTGCACTATTTACAGGGTTGTACGCTCCTTTCTTGACTGGAGTTTCAGTCGCAGTTCACCAACGGGTTCGTTGGTTGCTAGAGCAAGGACATGAGGTTTTTTTAATCCATCCACAAATCAACGATCGCTACCCCAAAAATGTTGGCGATCGCCCTATGGCAGGTTTAGAGGAAATTCAGTCTTTTCCCAATTTCTCTGCTTACGCATTCCCTACAGAACCACTGGTATTCTATAAGTCTCTTCCTCAACCATTGAGCTATCGTCATTGGAGTGATACCAAGTTGCTGGAGAAATTCAAACCCGACATTATCGTGGTTGAAGAAGCAGCCCAAATGAGAGGTTTATACTCATTTTTCTTGCAAGGTTATGGTCGCCCGATTGGCACTCAATACGCAAAACGAACAGGCACGCCAATAATATCACTCTTTCATACTGATATTGTTGCATATATCAAATATTACTTTGGGGATAAATTCTTTAACTTGGTTCGTCCCATCGTTCCTGTTTTAGTCAAGCAATTTAGTGAGTCTTATGACTTCAATTACTTTTCTTCTAAAGAACAACTCACTAAATACGAAGAACTGAAATGCCAACGCGCTGAATACGTCGCTTATCAAGGCATCGATTGCGAAAAATTTCACCCACGAAACATTTGTTACAACCCAATTCCTAATGATCACCGCCCGACTCTTTTGTTTGTCGGACGGATCACACCCGAAAAGAATGTCAACCAACTGCTTGATATATTTCCAGTCATAGCTGCCAAAATTCCTGATGTGCATCTGGTGATTGTTGGTAGTGGCCCGCTAGATGAAGAGATCCGGGAGCGTGCCAAAAAGTTTGGATCGGGTGTTACTGTATGGGGCGAGTCCCACGGTACAGAACTTTTAGGTTGGTTTGCTAGAGCGGATGTTTTTGTCAACCCCTCTGTGACCGAGAACTTCTGCACTACAAATAACGAAGCACTAGCCTCTGGAACCCCTCTGGTTGCCGTTGTTGCACCGTCAACCTCAGAACAAGTATCTCCTGGTCATAACGGCTTTCTTGCCCAACCCAACAACCCCACAGACTTCGCCCAAAAGGTGATTGCAATTCTAGAAAATCCCGACTTGAAAGCAGATATGACTCGGCACGCTCGCCCTTCTATACTCGAATTTGATTGGTCGGCATGTATGCAAAAATTTGAAGAAAAACTCTACCAAATCGTTGAAGGATCACAGAAGGTGGAGGTAAGTACAGGCAGTATAAGACGATAACGATAACAAATAGCGATCGCTAGTATCTAGAGTACTGGCGATCGCTATTTGTTAAAGGTAGCCAAACTTCCGCCACAGTGTACTAGTAGTCTGTCAACAAATAATTGATGGATAAATTACCTGTAGAGACGGCGATTTATCGCGTCTCTCTAACTGGGTTAAGAACGACGTACATTTAAGCAACACCATTCTTTTCGTTTCCACAGAGTAGCGACAACCCAACCATTTTGTTCTAAGGCGTCAGCAACAGCTTTAGATTGTTCTAGTAAAATACCACTGAAGATCGCCCAAGTTTCAGGTTTTGCGATCGCACTCATTTCTGGAATTAATTCAATAATTACATGAGCCAAAATATTGCAAACGATACCATCAACTGGTTTCTCAATTAGTTTTGCCAAAACGTCTACACTTCCTAGTGCAGGTAGTAAACGTTCTGGGCTAATGTCGTTCAGCGCACCATTACTGATAGTTGATTGCACTGCCAAAGGGTCATTATCTACTGCATAGACTTTCTCTGCTCCCAGTAGCAGCGCCCCAATGGAAAGGATACCTGAACCACAGCCAATATCCGCAATTACTAGATGTTCATGTTTGCCACCAGTACCCACAAAGGACTGAGGAACTTCACTGAGCCGCATTTCCAGGGATTCCAAACATAGCTGAGTGGTGGCATGGTTGCCAGTACCAAATGCTACACCAGGATCGAGAAGAATTACTAACCGTTCGGTTGTTTCTGGTAATGGCAGCCACGCGGGGTTAATTAGGAAGCGATCGCCTATTTCCTGCGGATGCCAATATTGTTTCCAGCTAGTCGCCCAATCTTCCTCATCAATTAATTGCCATTGTAGGGAAGGAGACGAAACTCCTACACAGAGGGCATCTTGACGCAGCCACAGCGACAGGGCCGCCAAATCTAGTAGTTGTGTTTGAATTGTCGGCAAATAAGCCCTTACTAAAGATGAATCTCCTTTATTTTCACTAGCTGTACCACGACAGCCAAAATCTTCCAGTCGCCAAAAGATCGATTCTTCCAGGTCTGGCTCACATAAAATATTTAATTCCCACCAGGTGTTTGCCATACAATTTTAGATTTTAGATTTTAGATTTTAGATTGGGGAGTAGGTAATGGTTAATGACCAATGGGAAAAACAATGAGCAATTAGCCATTACCAATCCAAAATCCAAAATCCAAAATCCAAAATTAGAGAGTTACCGTATACGCATCCCGAATACCAGGGACTTTAATAATCTCATCCAAAATGCCCTCTGGTAAAGGGTCATCTATACTCAGAGCCATGACGGCATCGCCACGGACGATTTTACGACCTACTTGCATACTGGCAATATTCACATTAAAACTGCCGAGTAGAGAACCGAGTTTGCCGATAATCCCCGGCATATCGCGGTGTAGGGTAAACAACATATATTTGCTGGGTGGGACGTTAATTGGGAAACCATCAACGTCAGTGAGGTGGATTTCCCGCTCACCCAACAAAGCGCCTGTGACAGAATGAGTACCTAAAGTACCCGTGGCTTCTAGATGCAATGTGCCAGCATAGTCTCGAATGGAAGCATCGCGGGTTTCAATTACCCGAATTCCGCGTTCTTTGGCTTCTATGCTGGCATTTACGTAATTTACCCGTTCCCGCAAAGCTTGGTAAAGTAGTCCTTTGAGGGCGGCTACGATCAAAGGCTGACTTTTGTTGGTAGCGAGTTCCCCTTGTAGTCGAATATTGAGTACTTCCACCCGTCCGCCGGCTAGCTGTCCTACTAGATTACCTAGAGTTTCTGCTAGTTGCATATAGGGCTTGAGTTCTTCCAACACATCGGGGCCGAGTCCGGGAATGTTTACGGCTGAACGTGCTGGTAGTCCTAAAAGGACATCGCGAATTTGTTCGGCAACATCAATGGCCACATTCACTTGAGCTTCCGTGGTAGAGGCTCCCAAGTGGGGGGTGAGGATAACTTCCTTTCCTAGCGATCGCAATTCAGATTCACCCAGTGGTTCTGACTCGAACACATCCAAAGCTGCACCACCGATTTTACCCGCTTTTATAGCTGCTGCTAAAGCTACTTCATCAATGATCCCGCCACGAGCGCAGTTAATAATCCGGGCTGTGGGTTTCATTTTTGCCAGAGTTGTGGCATTGATTAAGTGGGTAGTTTCTGGGGTTTTCGGGATGTGGAGGGTGATGTAGTCTGCTTGCTGGAAGAGTAAATCTAGTTCCACCAACTGACAGCCAATTTGTTCGGCTCGTTCTGTAGAAATAAAAGGGTCATAAGCAAGGAGTTTCATCCCCATTGTCTTAGCTACAGCTGCAACATGGGAGCCAATTTTACCCAAACCGACAACACCGAGAGTTTTTTTGTAGACTTCCGCGCCAACAAAACTATTGCGATCCCACGCACCGCGTTTCACCGAAGCGTTAGCATCAGGGATGTGGCGAGACAAAGCCAAAATCATTGCTAGCGCGTGTTCAGCCGCAGCAATTGTATTTCCCTCTGGAGAATTGACTACCACAATTCCCCGACGTGTGGCAGCGGGAACATCCACATTATCCACACCCACACCAGCACGACCGATGATTTTTAGCTGAGTGCCGGCATCAATGATTTCTTGAGTGACGCGCGTACCAGAGCGAATCATCAGCGCGTCATACTCACCAATAATTGCGATCAGTTCCGCTGGTTTTAGACCTAGTTTGACATCAACGGTTGCAACTTGCGAAAGAATGTCAATTCCAGCTTGGTCAATCGAATCAGAGACAAGAACCTTAGACATGATTACTTCATTTAAAGCTACAGGTTTTGCTGCACAAGACTTTTTAGTTTAGTCTTTATCTGTCGCAATTCAGCAAAAATTATTCGTTTGAATATCGACTTAACTTTAACTTACACTACGTGCTGATAGTATCGAAGCGTGAGTGTGCTCCTGCTGGGTACTGCCTCCTAAGTTTTTGAACATGAGTTGGCTGTTTGCACCACCCTGTTGCTAAATATAAAGCATGAATAGCACCAAGCACCTAATATATTTATTAATGTCCGCAGTCGCTTACCTCTACGAGTGATTCTCCAAATCAAAGACGCTCTTTCGCGTAGCGTGTCGTAGACAAGACTCGCTATCGGATTGCTATGGTGACATCGCTAGCCCAGAAATCGCTATAATTCTGGTGAGCCAAATATCCTTTGAGTTTTGGGGAAACCAGCCATGTTAGAGTACAACTTGCCAAGGTACTTGCCCTCAGCCGAGGAACTGCCAGACTCAGATGAAATGCCTGTGGATAATGAACTGCAAGAATTAATACCAGGCTTACTAAAGGCGATCCTGCTGATACTTTGGTCAGAACGCATGGATTGGCTCTTTGCCATAGATATGGGTATTTATTATCACCCTGATAAACCGCCCATTGTGCCAGATGGGTTTTTGAGCTTAGGGGTAGAGCGGTTTTATGATGAAGAACTGCGTCCCAGTTATGTACTGTGGGATGAAGATGTTGTACCGATTTTCGTGCTAGAAGTAGTTTCCCAAAATTATCGCAAAGAATACACTACTAAGTTGAATGAATATGAGGCTTTAGGTGTACTTTATTACGTGATTTATTCCTCTCGTCGCCGCCGCAAACCACATCTGGAAGTACATAAGTTAGTCAATGGTAAGTATGAATTGCAAGAGGGAAATCCCGTTTGGCTACCAGAGATTGGCTTAGGAATTGGTTGCGAAAGGGGAAATTATTGTGGTGTAACGCGGGAATGGATGTATTGGTATGATGAGCAAGGAAAACGGTATCTCACGCCCGCAGAACAAGTAAAACAAGAGACACAACGCGCTCAACAAGAGACACAACGCGCTCAACAAGAAGCACAACGCGCTCAACAAGCAGAACTACGGGTGCAACAATTGACAGAACAATTAAGAGCGCTGGGAATAGATCCAGATAATCTGGGTTAACTGAAATATTTTGTAATATTTTTAATAAGATTCAAAAAACTGAGTTTTTCAGATTTATGCATTTGTCATAAATCAAGATTTACTACTAAAAGCTGTCAGTAAAAAAAACTATTGCTTTTTAGGAATAACGTTCCTGATTCCACTTTTAGCGCCAACAGTATCACCTTTGTAGCGAGGGATGATATGAATACTGGCGTGCATAATATTTTGTCCAGCGGCTCGATTGATGTTCATTCCTATATTAAAACCATCAGGTTCAAATTCTGCTTTAAGAATTTCTTGTACCTTGTTCACCATAAACCAGCAAGCAGATTGCTCTTTCAATGGTAATTCAAAATAACTGCTAACATGACGTTTGGGAATAACCAAAACATGTCCCTTACTGATTGGATAGCCATCAAAAATAGCATAAGCTGTTGCTGATTCCGTTAAGAGGTTCAGATTTTTATGGGGATTACAGAATATACAATAATTAGATGAATTACGCTGGTGATTATAGTGGACATACTCATACACTTCCCGATTTTCATCTAAGCAAACTGAAGGGAAGGGAAGTTTGACAATACATTGATATGTTGGCTTTTTGTGGACATAATGTTCTCGAAATCCTTCCCTCTTGATATCCCTTCTTACAGCATAATAAGCTTTACCTCCTGGTTTTAATAAATGTGATACTTCCATAAGAACATTAGTTTGTTCTTCAGTAAATAAAACATTTAAAACATAAAAGCAAATTATGGTATCAAATTTATTATCAGGATATTCTGGAAAATAATAAGGGTCATAGCCTGTAATATCAAAACCTTTTTGGCGCAATATTTTAACATCATTACCAAAGCCACAACCGAAGTCTAGTATTTTGCCTTGTAAAAGGTTTTGATTTAACAAAAACTGTGCCGGAAATGACAGATAACTTCTTTCGATCGCAGTGAGATGGCTGAACTGATTTTTTTGCTGTTTCATGGAATTTTGGTGCTGATGTCCCAAAATTATTATTCCCAGCATCCCTTGAGTTTATGCGATGTCTACGATGGTCACTGACTTGTACTGAGCGCAGCCGAAGTAGCTTGCCTTACCCATCCGGGGAAGCAAGCTACGCGCAGCGTCTCGTAGAGAAGTGTGGGCTACACCGGCTACACCTATGCATCAGGGTCAACACCTAGCTCACGTAACTTAGCTGCTAATATATCAGCACGTTGGCTTTCCTGTTGGGCACGTTGGCGTTCCTGTTGGGCGCGTTGGCGTTCCTGTTCGGCTTGTTCACTGCTCCACAACAGCAAATTTCCTTCTCTATCCCACCAGCGCAGCCAATTCATGGTTTGACATAATCTTTCACCTTGCCAAATTCCGAGAAATAACTCTAACTCAGGAATCCAGTAACGTCCATTGCTATCTGCTTGCTGCAAAGTATATTGTCCATTTAGCAAGCACCGTATTTCTAGACTGGGTTCGTAAGGGTCATAGGTTACGTAGGTTGGAACTTGGAGAATCTTTTCGTAATAATAGAGTTTACCGTAGGGTGGACTTGAGCGGACTGATAGTTCTCCACCTTCTGTGTCTGAAAGAAATTCCATCACCACAGCTACCGCAGCACCTTCTAAATTGGGGGTATAGCTGCGACGAACTACATTTGTTCCCACAGACTGCACTTGAGGTACGTAAAACCAGTCTGGTGCTTTGACAACGATTTTTTTGTTGACTGTGGCTACAAGTCCAAAATTAGAGCCAATCAGCATTTGAGGTTGGATGCGTCCTGTGTTTCCCAAAGCATCGGTAAGCGCAGCAGCGATCGCGGGTTGTTGAATATTTTCCACTGGATCGTCAGGTAAAATGAAGTCGGCTGGAAGTGCTTCCCAAGTAACAATTGGTTCTTTTTGGATGGGGTTAACTTGTAGAACCATAAAAGTACTCCTAATATCCATGCACAGTATATTAATGCGATGTGCGACCTAATATTATAATTAAAAACACTAACAATTTTATTTTATAAAAAAAGTTTCCTTATAAAAACATGATATTATGAATAGCTTTCATCACTTTCGGAAAGCCATTGCCATCCTGGTAATTGTCTTCATGATGATTGGATGGCTGTTAACTACTGAAATGTTGGTGCAAGCTCAATCAAGACCAACTGCTCATATTACAGTAGATGGTCGTCAGTTATTTGAACTTTCGGAAGCAGGACAATTTAGCGCGGAAAATCGTGCTGGTGATGCCAACTTAATTTTAAGAGAAGCAGTCCGTTCTTCAGGTGGTGTGAAGGTAGAGATTGTAGAAACTAATCAATTACCTGTAATTCTGGTAAATAATCGTCACCTATTAACGGTGACTCAACAAGATACTTTCACTGGGAGAACAAAACAGGAACAAGCAGAAATTTGGGCGCAACGAATTAGAGAAGCAGTTGAACAAGGTCAAGAAGAACGCAGATTAGATTATTTTTGGCGGGCAATATTAGTAGTAGTTTTATCTGTATTAAGCGCGATCGCACTCCATTTTATTTTGGGTTGGGTTTGGCGCTATTGGTTACGGCGACTGGTTCCTAGAGAAGCTAATCACCCAGAAACGGGAGCGCAACCCAAAGGAATCGAGCTATTTTTACAATTGACGCTGGTTATGGTGCGATCGCTACTGTGGATAGGAATAGCTATCTACATTACCGACTTATTCCCCTTAACGCGAGAATGGAGCAGAAGCATTGCCAATATTCTCTGGATGAGCTTAACTTCTCCAGTGATTACTATTGGTGAAAGTTCTTATTCAGTCATCAATATAATTATATTCATCAGCTTACTTTTTGGAGTATTAGCGATTGCTGGAACTTTAACTAATCTGCTGCGATCGCGCGTATTACGCATGACAAATGTTAGCCGTGGTGTACAAGAATCAATTGCCATTGCTATCTATTACAGTCTAATTTTTATCGGGACAGTTTTATTACTACAAATTTGGGGTTTAGACATCAGTTCTTTAGCAATAGTAGCCAGTGTCTTTGGTGTAGCGATCGGCTTTGGCTTGCAGGGAGTTGCTAAAGAATTGGTAAGCGGTTTTGTAATTACTTTTGAACGCGCTATTGAAATTGGCGACTTTGTGCAAGTTGGCGAGTTTATGGGAACAGTAGAGCGTTTAAATGCTCGCAGCACTTACCTCCGCACCTTAGATGATATCGTAGTGATTGTGCCAAATTCCCGTTTTTTAGATACAGAAGTAGTCAATTGGAACCATCAGACTTCAGCATGTCGTCTAGTATTACCAATACGAGTTGCTTATGGTGTGAGTATCAATATTATACGGTCTGCATTATTAGAAGTAGCGCTGAAAAATACTGATATTTTAAAAAAACCACATCCTACTGTTTGGTTTCAAGGATATGGTGAAGATTTTTTAAATTTTCAGTTATTAGTTTGGATTTCTAAACCCCGCAAGCAGTTTCAAATTAAGAGTGACTTATATTTTCAGATTGATGAAATTCTCAGACAAAAAAACATCAATATTCCCTTCCCCCAACGCTCCCTACATTTGCGTACTGGTAGTTTACCCTTAGAACTTTCACCACAATTAGAAAATTCATTATCACAACTTTCTGAAGGTTTAATTAATTTGTTAAAAAGCCAGTTACAGAAAGACAGTGCAAATGCTGCTAATAATTCATCCGCAAAAACTCAAAGTGATACCAATTTGAAAAAAGAATGCGATAAATAGACCATTTGTAGAGACGCGATTCATCGCGTCTTTACCCAAAGATGTATTGCAATCATTAATTGAATTGGTATGAAAAATCCGATTCAGAGTAAATTGATGGTTATTGGGAAAAAGTAGCCATTGGCTACCCTTTTCTCCCCCTTTAAAAAGAAATAGTATTAAGGGTGGGCGATGCCCCACCCAAAGTGTTATCCCATCATCTCAGCAGTCTTCTTCTTATCCAACTTGAGAATCAACACACCCAAAGGTGGCAAACACAAATCTAGCGAATAAGGACGACTGTGCAAAGACCAATCATCTGTCCACTTACCGCCTAAGTTGCCCATATTGCTGCCGCCATATTGACGCGCATCACTATTAAACAACTCGGTATAAAATCCCTTTTGCGGTACACCGATGCGGTAGTGAGAATGGGGTTGCGGTGTAAAATTACAAACTACGATCGCAAAATCATCAGAATCCTTGTCGCGACGCATGAAGGAAACTACACTATGGCGGTTATCGCTACAATCAATCCATTCAAACCCAGGTTCCGCAAAATCTTGGGTGTACAAAACTGGTTCAGAACGGTAGAGATGGTTCAATTCCCGGAAAAATGTTTTTAACTGTTGGTGGGCTTCATGCTGCAATAAATGCCACTCCAAATCAGCCCAAGCATTCCACTCACTCCATTGCCCAAACTCCATGCTCATAAACATGGTTTTCTTGCCTGGGTGAGCAAACATATAGCTAAATAAACAACGGATATTCGCTAACTTCTGCCATGTATCCCCCGGCATTTTACCAATAATATTGCTCTTACCATGCACGACTTCATCGTGAGACAGAGCCAGCATGAAGTTCTCGCTGTGGTTGTACCACATACTAAAGGTGATATTGTTTTGGTGGAACTGCCGGAACCAAGGGTCCATGCTGAAGTAATCCAGCATATCGTGCATCCAGCCCATATCCCACTTCAAGTTAAAGCCCAGTCCGCCTGTATAAGTAGGCCAAGATACCATTGGCCAGGAAGTGGATTCTTCCGCAATTGAGAGAATACCAGGGAAATAGCTAAAGATAATGTGATTTACCTGACGCAGAAAATCTGCTGCTTCTAGGTTTTCTCTGCCACCGTATTGGTTGGGCAGCCATTCTCCTGGTTCGCGGCAATAGTCGTTATAGAGCATCGAGGCAACAGCATCGACCCGAATCCCATCAATGTGGTACTTGTCGAACCAGAAGAGGGCATTAGCGGCGAGGAAATTACTAACTTCATGGCGACCGTAGTTGAACACTAAAGTACCCCATCCTTTGTGTTCGCCTTTGCGCGGGTCAGCATGTTCGTACAGGTGGCTACCATCAAAGAAAGCTAAACCATGTCCATCTTTGGGGAAGTGGCCAGGAACCCAATCCACAATTACCCCTAGATCATTTTCGTGACATTTGTCAACAAAATACATGAAATCTTCGGGTTTGCCAAAACGCGAGGTAGGGGCATAGTAACCAGTTACTTGATAACCCCAAGAACCATCAAAAGGATGCTCCGCAATGGGCAGCATTTCTATGTGGGTGTATCCTAATTCTTTGACATAAGGAATAAGTCGGTCAGCTAGTTCTCGGTAGGTAAGGAAGCGTGCGCCCGGTTTCAGTTCCGAAACGACAACTACAGGTTCCGTTTCACCATTGGGGAGTTTAGCTGGTTCTGCGCTCGATGCGTGTAACCAAGAGCCTAAATGCACTTCGTAAACTGAAACTGGCTGAGTTAGCGGGTCAGTACGACGCCGCTTTTCCATCCAGTCTTCATCACTCCAACTGTAAGTATCTAAATCAGTGACAATGGATGCCGTTTTTGGGCGGGGTTCCTGTTGGAAACCGTAAGGATCAGATTTTTCGTAAATGTGTCCTTCAAAATTTTTGATTTCATATTTGTAATGCTCTCCCACACCGATTTCAGGAATAAACAATTCCCAAATTCCGGTGGGGCCTTTACGCATCTGGTGTTTGCGTCCATCCCAGAGATTAAAATCTCCCAACAATGAAACATTACGAGCGTTAGGTGCCCAAACGGCAAAATAAACGCCTTTAACGCCGTCTATTTCCGTGGGGTGCGCTCCCAGTTTTTCATATATCCGGTGATGGTTGCCTTCACCAAACAAATGCAAGTCAAAGTCTGTCAAGCGGGGAGAACGGAAAGCGTAAGGGTCATAGATAACACGCTCATGTTCTCCTTCTTTAATCCGTAACTGGTAGTTTGCCAGTTCGGCAGTTTCAATGGTGCATTCAAAAAAGTGGGGATGATGCACTGTTTGCATTGGGTATTCTTTACGTTGTTCAGGAAGAACGACCCATGCTGCACTTGCATTTGGTAAGTAGGCCCGCACAGCCCAGACAGTTTTGCCGTCTTGTTCTATGGGATGAGAACCTAGTATTTCAAAGGGATCGTTATGCTGATTCCAAACGATGCTGTTAACCTGTTCAGGGGCGATCGTGGTCATGGACATGAAGCTACCTAAGTGAAATAACGTGATTGACTAAATCTACTTTTTTAATATCTATATATATTCTTTACATTTATTTGCAATTTTGTCGCCACCGTTATCCTACATCAGAATGGGGACTGGGGACTGGGGACTGGGGATTGGGGAATGGGGATTGGGGGAAAGCTCTTGATTTTTGAAACTGGAGTAATTTATTAAAAATTTAAAAAGGGGAAAAACTGAAACAATGTTTTACGTAAGCGAAGCAAGAAAATCTGATCCCGAATGTTGGGGTCTAGTTTCGGTGGCGGGACTTCTTGCAGCTGGGCTTGCAATTGGATATATTCGGCAGCTGTTAGGAATTTTCCATCAATAGGCGATCGCGCTTCTATGATAATCTTTGTCCGTAATATCTCTTCTGGCGTATCGTCTGGTGGCGGTAATGCTATTACTGCTGATCCCCAATAGCTACTTAATACAACTAATATTCCACTAGTTACAATTAAAATAAGTAATTTTACTGCATTTATCGCTCTAAATCTCCCCATCTCCTGAACTGCGTTCACAACGCAGGATGAAAATCTATTTTTCCCATATCCCATGCCCAAATTTTCCCAATAATAAAAATCTGGCAATATCAAGTGATATTACCAGGTCTTTCCTGATAAAAAATAGACTATGGGGAATACTCAAGAGCAATTGCCAGCGATCGCAATCAATTGTTTTTCCCTCTCAAAGCTCAGTAGTCTAAGCAATTCTAAATACCCAATGAGGGAAGTATTTTGCCTACAAAATGCCTTAAATTCACATCACTCAACTTCCTTGGGCTGGGAAGAAGGTTTGATCTGGGAAGAACTAACGGCGGACACTTGGTTGAGGATGTAACCCTCTTTACCAGTGTCCTTGACTTACTCCCCTACTTAGCTGATATTTGAGCAAACTCTAGGCTCTGGGACACCAACATAAAAATGCTGGTTTTTGTGGGAGCCTAATTAATTCAAGCTATGTAGTGAGGAACGCTTTCGCTAAATTCGCTAAAGTTTAAGATGCCTTATTTAGGAGTAGCTGCGGGTGTAGCTGGGGGAGTAGCTGCGGGAGGTGCATCAGTTGGTTCACCTGTAGCAGCGGGAGTGCTAGTACCAGTCCCACCGCCACCACCTTCACAGGCTCCGAGAATCGCAGCCAGACTTAACATTAAAGCAAAACCAAAGATTTTTGTTTTCATAACTCCTCTTTCACCAATTGTGGCTAGAACAATTTTTCGCCTGTTGAATACGATACCGTATTTATTGCTTTTTTTTTAATGTTACAAGATTACATATTTAAAAAAACAATCCTTTGGGGTATTCTCTTTGGGATTGTATATCCTACAGCCATCTGATTAGTTTCTCTGAACTCAGGAGAAAGACGAAAATTACCAAATTTAATAGTTAACCGAGCTATCATAGCAAAAAATTTTAGTTTTTTTTCATGGAGTATTGCACCTTGCTACTCGACGTTGCCATACTTTAGGTGCAATACCTAAGAGGTAGGCTGTCCAGTTTATAATCGCTGATTGGAAACATTGGTGCAGCTACCTATCAGAACAGTTAAAAGGGTGTAGTCTGTTATGTGTGCTTGTTGCACCGAAGGTGATTGTAACCTCAGCAAAAAAAGACAATTTAGACAATCAATCTAAAGTACAGTATTTTCTCTAAAAAAATTTATGGTAGTTGCTCGTAAATCTGCTGTTTCTACAAGAGGTAATCGGTTTTGGCAAAATTCTATCCTTTCTTTAGGAAGGCGACGCTCTGCGCCTAATGACTCAGCAACACAGAGCGCTTCTACATCAGCTACTCAAGCCCCACCAGTATCCTCTCAAAGACAACGGCGTTCCTCAAAAAATTTAGCGGTTTCTCCTAAAAATGAGGCAGTTATGCCCAAATCGGTGAAAAAGTTGGGTAAACAACAAGTGCCAAATCTCTATGAGCAGTCGAGTACCAAGCAGAAGAGTTCGGGGGTAGGTTTTCTTCGCTTACCCACAATACCTAATTCTGGAGCGACACCTGGGTGGTTGCTGCGCTTGTACACCTTTCACCGTTATTCGTCAGTTTTGGCGTTCTTGTTAGTAGCATCGACACTTGCTGTTTATGGCTGGACAGTATATTCCCAAGAGCTTTGGAGTCAGTCATATCGAAGACTGCAAAAGCTCCAACGTCATGAGCGAATGCTAACGACAACTAATGCGACGCTGACAAATAAAATGGCTGATGAAGCAGAAAAACCAACAGCAGGGCTGGTTTCACCAACTCCTCAAGGGATGATTTTCTTGCCTCCAGCATCTCTAAGTCCTAAGCCAGAATCGTCTAACACAACGCCAAGTTCTGAAACGAAACAGCAAACACTCTCACCACTGGGATACTAATCGTAATTCGTAATCGCGAAGATTGTGCTTCAAAGAGATGAAAAACGCTGCAATTTGAGTTTCCACCTCTTGTATCTGTAGCTTGATTTTGGAGAATTGGTAAAAGGTTAAGAGTCATTATTCATTTGTCATTAGTGATTAGGACTCAGATTTGTGGCAAATGACAAAAGACAAATGACAAAGGACGAACCCAATGCAGAAGTCACCAAGCAAAACAAAATTTAGAAAGTTTCGGAATTCAGCTTTTACAAGGCGACAAAAGGGTTATAGACAAGGGATTTTGGGAAGATTAGCCTCTAAGATCCAAGACCAAACATCCACCACCAAGTCTCGAATGTTCATAGTCTGGGGCGTATTAATGGCAGCCGGGTTGGGGTTGGGTATCAAATTGTATAATCTCCAAATTGTCAAGGGGCCAAAGTTAACTGAGCAGGCACGCAGCCAGCAAATGTTGAATTTGCGACCTTTTATGCCGCGTCGCCCGGTGGTAGATCGCAATAGTAATCTGTTGGCGATTGACCGCCCTGTGTATACTTTGTACGCTCATCCCAAGCTGTTTGATAAGTCTAATGAGGATATAGCAGAGCGACTTGCCCCAATATTGGCAAAAGATACTGCTGAATTGGTAAAAACTTTTCAAAGCAAAAAAAGCGGAATTATACTTGCCCCAGCCATACCAGAAGAAATGATCGATCGCGTCATTTCTTTGCGCTTAAATGGCCTGGAGTGGATTCAAAAATACTCTCGATTTTACCCGCCAGACGATTTGGTTGCTGATGTGGTGGGCTATGTGAATATTGACCGCCGTGGTCAAGCAGGTGTGGAATACTCTCAAGAGAAGTTGCTAGAACGTCCTGTGCAAACAGTGCGGCTCAGTCGGTCGGGTGATGGCTCAGTGATGCCGGATCATGCCCCTGAAGGTTTTTTGCATTTTGATGATTTGCGATTGCAACTCACTATTGATAGTCGTCTGCAACGAATTGCCCGCGTTGCGCTCAAACAACAGATGGATAAGTTTAATGCCAAACGTGGGGCGGTAATTGTCATGGATGCGTTGGATGGTTCCTTACTCGCCCTCGTTTCTCAACCTACTTATAACCCTAATGAATATGGTAAAGCTAATATCTCCCTATTTAAAAACTGGACGGTAGCGGATCTTTATGAACCGGGATCGACTTTTAAGCCTTTGAATGTGGCGATCGCTCTGGAAAATGGTGTGATCAAAGCCGATGATGTGTTTAATGACTCCGGTTCTATTCGAGTGGCTAATTACACCATCAAAAATGCGATGAACAATGGTTATGGGCAAATCAACATTGCCCAAATCCTCCAAAATTCTAGCAACATTGGCATGGTGAAAATTATCCAACGCTTAAAGCCTTCAATCTATTACAACTGGCTAGAACGCTTGGGGCTAGGACAAAAAGTTGATACAGATTTACCTTTTGAAGCTAGCGGTCGGCTCAAAAGTCAAGAAGAATTTATCGCTTCGCCAATTGAACCAGCTACTACTTCTTTTGGGCAAGGTTTTTCTATGACACCGTTACAGCTAGTGCAAATGCACGGTGCTTTAGCCAATGGCGGTAAGTTGGTAACACCCCATGTAGTCCAAGGGTTGATTGATACCAAAGGGCAGATGCATGATTCACCCAATCGCACTATACCACGCCAAATTTTCTCAGCCGCAACAGCCCAAAAGGTTGTGGAAATGATGGAAACTGTTGTTACTGACGGCAGCGGGAAGGCTTCACAAATTCCCGGATATCGGATTGCTGGTAAAACCGGTACAGCCCAAAAAGCTAGTCCTTCTGGCGGCTACATCAAGGGTGCTAGAATGACCAGCTTTGTGGCTATTTTACCGGTGGAATCTCCTCGCTATGTAGTGTTCGCACTGGTGGATGAGCCAAAAGGAGAAAGTGCTTATGGTTCTACTGTCGCTGCGCCAATTGTGAAGTCGGTGATCGAAGCGCTGATTCCTCTTGAAGAGATTCCGCCAAGTAAGGCGATTGAGCAACGGACGGAAACGCCGTAGGGAGTAGGGATTGGGGATTGGGGACTGGGGACTGGGGAATGGGGACTAGTCCTTCTCTTCTAAACTTAATTTTTCTTTATAACCAAGGAAAGAGGTACAGAAAGCTACTGGTGTGGAAACCTAGATATTAGAGGTGAAAGTAATTTATCACTTTTCCAAAGGTACCGAAGATTCCATGCAAAGCAATTTAGTTATATTTCCGAAAGCTGGGGCTGCGAAAAATAGCACGCAAACTGAAGAAAGAACAATTACCAAGTATGACCGTGCTGAGGAGCAATTTATAGAACTGCTGGCAATGGAGGATTTGGATCATAAACTGGATGTCAAGCCTTCAAGAGCCAGTGAGTTTGAACAGGCGCTCTCAACCGCAATTCGTGCTGCGTATGGAAACGATCGCTCTGATGAACAGGCTCACCGTTTTCTGCAACGGATACTTTATCGAATTAATCGCCTAAAGCTGTTCTGGTACGACGATTTGCACAATTATACCAACGAGCGATCGCTGTATTTGTACTCATGTCGTGACCAAATTGAAGCAGCTTGGCAAAACTGGGAACTCGCACAAATTGATGTGGCTGCACTGCGACAATTGGATGTAAAACAAGCTTTAATTGAGCGCACATCTGCCGATTTAGATCCGCTGATGTCGGAGAGTAGCCGCTATGTTCGTGAAGAAATGACTGAAGCTGGTTATCGTCACTTGCTAGCGATCGGCTCCTTTGATGGCTTGGTTGAAGCGAGTCATCTTTCCCGGATTTTGGGTGGTACTGCGAATGAAGTGCAGTGTACGCTGATGCGGGTACTTATAGAAGAATACGGCAATGGTCGTTTATCTCGCAAGCACTCGACATTTTTCGCCCAAATGCTGGCTGAATTTGGAATGAACACTAAACCAGAGGCATATTTTGATTTAGTACCTTGGGAAGTGTTGGCTTCTACCAATCATAACTTTCTGGTGACTGAGCGCAAACGCGATTTTCTGCGTTATGGCGGCGGGTTGACCTATTTTGAAGTTGCTGGCCCTGCGGTTTACAAGAATTATTTAGTTGCGGCGCAACGATTGGAACTCTCTGAAGTAGCGGTGGGTTATTGGGAACTGCACATCAGGGAAGATGAACGCCACGGTCGTTGGATGTTAGATGATGTGGCTTTGCCATTAGCAGAACGATATCCCAATGATGCGTGGGAACTGGTGCTTGGGTACGACCAACAGAAACTCATGAGCGATCGCGCCGCTGCTGCTGTTATACAATCAATACGCCAAGCAGAATAAGCCACTTTACTCTTGTGAGAAATCCCAACAATTAAAACTTCAAAATAGCAGGTTATTCTTAGCGTTTTAATTTGGCATTCCTAAGTCATTTTATAAGAAGAATTCAGAACTGAAAATCGGAGCCGGAGACACTCCGCCTCCGGTTATAAAACAGGTATTAATTCTGTACGAGTGGGTGACGAGTATTGCTTAAAAGCGAGTGGAATAGTGGGCAAAAAAATAAAATATTCTCGCCTTAAAACTCTATCCCTTTGTGGGTAGAGTATTCTGAAGTCTGAATTCTGACTCCTGTTCTATTGCTAATTCACCTGCAAATAAATTTCTTTAGCCTTCTTTGCTAAAGGGACAGTTTTTTATTGTCTTAATACAAGTTGATAAACAATTTCCTATTAGCTTGATTCTACCTTACGTCTGAATTTTAGTCAAATGAAAGATATCTTTTTTTGTCCTGAAGAATCTAATTTCTACTCAAACTGCTTAGAAAGCTTTGTTATTAGAAATTGTAAAAATTCCGAATCTATTGTTGAGTTTGGCTCAGGAGATGGCAGCCCTGTAATTAATTCCTTATTGAGAAATAAGTTTGATGGAATCATCCAGGGGTTTGAGTTAAATACTTCTGCATGGAAAGTTGCAAATTCAACCATTGATGAATACAATCTCACCAATAAATACATCATCCATAATTCATCTTTGTTTAATTCTTCTCAACCCCATGCCGATTACCTTGTAGCCAATCCACCATATTTACCCGCACCAGATAATGATATTTATATGCCACTCTTATTTGGAGGCATAGATGGAGCTACAATTACCAACGAGCTTTTATCATTAGGTTATGAAAATGTGTTGGTTTTAATAGCTAGCTTTTCTAATCCAATCAATACGTTGAACTTAGCCAAGCAAAATGGTTACTATGTTCAAAATTTCATGGTCTTACCTTTGCAGTTTGGCTACTATAGCTCTGATCCCAAGGTAAAGAACCACATAAAAGAACTCCAAAAAAACAAGATGGCATTTTATTCTGGCGATTATTATTTTTTAGCTGGCGTTTTATTTAAAAAAGGTCAGGAGTCTGTAATGGATTTATCTAATCAATTAGCTCAGGTGATGACTAGTTTGTAAAAATGCTAAATCTCAGATTCCCGACTTATTTAATCATTCGGGAATCTTATTGTGCATTACTGCAATTTTGATTTTATGCTCTCGAATTTCATGGAGAACCAAGTTTAGAGCGAAGCTTTTCGGTGACAGCAAAAGCCGTATCTGGGTAGTCAGTAAATACGCCATCAACACCTAAGCTGAAAAATAATTCATATTCCCCTTGGGGATTTCCTTGAAAGTCCAGGGGTAAAAAGCAGTCTTCATTGCGGAAAGTCCAGACATGAACCAGCAAACCAGCCGCATGAGCATCTGTGACTAAAGATGTAGGCGATTGCAATTTACCATTCCTGTCTCTCGGAACCAGTAAATTTTTATGAATCCCAACCGCTTGTGCATATTTAGCAATTTCCCTTAAACCTGATGCAGTGGCTAAATCTGCATAAGTGCGATGCCTACGGCGGGCTTCTCTACGAGAGGCTACGCCAACGCCTACGCAGCCACTAACCACAAAATCATAAGGTTTACCACTGTCATTTAGCAATTGCACCAGAGGTAAATCAGTCTTTGTAGATAAATCTTGCAAATTACTCACTTCAAAAGACTGAATGAAAACAGGTGCATTAGCGCCCTGATAACCGTTAGCTGTCAAAGTTGCAAGTAGGGGTGCTTCTAGGGCTAACCCAATAGATTGAAAGTAAGTTGGGTGCTTAGTTTCTGGGTAAATACCAATCTCCCGATTAATTTCGGCACTTTTAACCTTGACTAAATCGATGATTTCTTGGAGAGTGGGAATTTCTAAGAGTCCATCATAGGTGGTATTTTGCGATGCCTGCGGCGGGCTACGCCTACGCAGTTGTGGAATTCGCTCCTTAGCTCGTAGTGTTTTTATTTCTGCCAGGGTAAAGTCTTCAGTAAACCAGCCAGTTTTCGATTCGCCATCAATTATTTTAGTGGTTTGACGGTGAGCAAATTCTGCATGGTTAGCAACATCAGTGGTTTCAGAAATCTCATTTTCGTGACGAGCAATTAAAACACCGTCTTTGGTGGGAACTAAATCAAGTTCAATATAATCAGCGCCTAGTGCGATGCCTAATTCATAAGCAGCTAAAGTATGTTCTAGACGATAGCCGCTAGCACCTCGGTGTGCAATAATAATTGCAGGTGTATTTTGCAAAAATTTATTCATACTTTCCCCGCCTCAAAAAACTGCCATATTACGGAAAACATAAATCTAGCAGAGCATAAAAAGCATAGTAAACTCTAACTAAACACATTAAGAAATAGATCACTCAACGTTTATTATGTCTGAAAATCTTTCAAATAAATGTCCTGTTTGCAACCATGATAGTATCCATATTCGTTCATTATCTCAAAAAAATATTATCAGCGAATTAGAAGATTATTTTGCCGAAAAGCCTCCAGAAAAAATTGAAATCATAGACTATGAAATACAGCAATGTAAAAATTGCTCACTTGAATATGCTTTCCCTCTAGAAGCAGGTAGCCAGTCATTTTATCAATGGGTTACTACAAGAGTTGGTTATTATCCAGAATCTAGATGGGAATGGTTTGCGGTTATTGAGCAAATAAAAAAGCGAGAAAGACAAAACTCGATTTCTGTCTTAGATGTGGGCTGCGGAGGAGGTAATTTTCTTGAAATTGCCGCTAAAAAACTTTCAAATACTCGTATAGTTGGCTTGGATACAACTCTAGAATCTGTTGACCAATGTCAGAAAAGAGGATTTGAAGTTTATTGTGAAACAATTGAGAGTTTTTACAATAAATTTTCTAGTGAAAAGTTTAACTATGTCTTGTCTTTTCATTGCTTGGAACATATTAGCCAACCAAAGGAATTTATTGCATCAATGCTTTCTGTTCTGAAACCGATGGGTAGTATCTTGATTAGTACTCCTTATTCACCAATGTCAGTTGAATCAGATTGGTTTGATATATTAAATCATCCACCACATCATATACTACGTTTTAGTAAAAAATCTTACGAAGAACTAGCACGTCAATTAGGCTGTGAGATAAAATTTTATATGCCACCGGCAAATTCTGCGATCGCACGAGCAGCAAACAATTTTAGTTTATCTAAATTCGGCAAAAATCAAACAGTATCGAAGTTGAGACTACTCCAAGCAATAATCAAAGATCCTAGTCTATTTTGGAAAATCTTCTCTCGTCAATTAATGCGCGATCGCGTTAATGGAACTGTTGCCGCAGATATGGTTTTAGTAGAATTTAAGCTATCCTCAAAAAGTCAGAATGGGCTAAACCTTAGCTATCCGCTAACAGGAGTCAGAATGAGCTAAACGCCCCGCTATCGCTAACAGGAGTCACAATAGTTAAATTGATACATAAATGTACCAATCCTACTGTATTCCTTTTAAATTCTGACTCCTGGGTGCTGAATTCTTACTCAAAAAGTAGTATGTAAATTATTCCTAGGATATTTTGTAACAATTCTAATGACACAGATTAAGCCTGAAGTAAAGCGCACAGAAGAATTGCGCCAGTTATTGCAACAAGCCAGCTATGCTTATTACGTCTTAGATACTCCAATCATGGAGGATGCAGTCTATGACCAACTATATCGAGAATTACAACAACTGGAAATTCAATATCCAGAATTGACAGCACCCGATAGTCCGACTCAGCGCGTGGGTGAAAGACCAGCAACGCAGTTTACCTCGGTGCGGCATAATATCCCTTTGTATAGTCTGGAGAATGCATTCAATATCGATGAGTTGAAAGGGTGGGATCAGCGTTGGCGGCGACAATTACCAAAAATAGAATCAGTGGAATATGTCACTGAACTGAAAATTGATGGTTCTGCTTTGGCTCTTACCTACCAAAATGGCATTCTAGTTAGGGGGACAACTAGGGGTGATGGAGTGACGGGTGAAGATATCACCCAAAATGTGCGGACAATTCGCTCAATTCCCTTGCGTTTGAATTTTGAAGGGTTAGAAATTCTGGAAAGAGTGGAAGTGCGAGGCGAGGCGTTTCTGCCTTTAGAAGTATTTAAACAAATCAACGAGGAAAGACAAAAAGCAGGTGAGCAATTATTTGCCAATCCTCGCAATGCCGCAGCTGGTACACTCAGGCAATTAGACTCTCGCATTGTCGCTAAACGGCGGTTAGATTTCTTTGGCTACACCCTGCACATTCCTGGTAGAGATGACACCAGTATTGCCAATACCCAATGGGAAGCGTTGGAGTTGTTGGAAAAGATGGGTTTTCGAGTCAACCCTAACCACAAACTGTGTGCCTCGATCGCAGAAGTAGCAAAATATTATGAATATTGGGACACGGAACGGCTGAATTTACCCTACATGACTGATGGGGTAGTAGTGAAGCTGAATTCTTTTAAACTTCAAGAACAGCTAGGATTTACGCAGAAATTTCCCCGCTGGGCGATCGCTTTAAAGTACCCAGCCGAAGAAGCGCCTACCCGTGTAGAAAATATTGCTGTGAATGTTGGGAGAACGGGGGCGTTAACTCCATTAGCCGAGATGCGCCCTGTGCAACTAGCGGGGACAACAGTTTCCCGTGCAACTTTACATAATAGCGATCGCATTACTCAATTAGACATCCGCATTGGCGATACTGTCATTGTCCGCAAAGCTGGGGAAATCATTCCAGAAGTGGTGAGGGTAATTAAAGAACTGCGTCCTGCTGATACCGAACCCTTTGTTATGCCCACCCATTGCCCAGTCTGTGGTCAATTGGTGGTGCGAGAATCAGGTGAGGCGGTGACGCGGTGTGTCAATGCTTCCTGTGCAGCGATTCTCAAAGGTTCCATAGAACATTGGGTAAGTCGTGATGCCTTGGATATTAAAGGCATGGGGGAAAAATTGGTGTATCAACTCGTTGATAAAGGATTGGTGCATTCCGTTGCCGATTTATATGAGTTGACAGCAGAGAAGTTATCTGCATTAGAAAGGATGGGGAAAAAGTCGGCAGAGAAATTGATTGATGCGATCGCTCAATCAAAAAATCAACCTTGGTCAAGGGTATTATATGGTTTAGGCATTCGTCACGTTGGCAGTGTGAATGCTCAATTGTTGACTCAGAAGTATTTCACCGTAGACCAGTTAGCTACAGCCAAGCAATCAGACATTGAAGGCATTTACGGTATTGGTGCTGAAATTGCTCAATCTGTGTACCAGTGGTTTCGGATTGACGCTAATCAAAGGTTGATAGAACGCTTGCAAGCAGAAGAATTACAATTAACTGCCACAGAAGAAACAAAAACAGTTGGTGATGGTAATCAAAAGTTTGCGGGTAAAACTTTTGTAATTACGGGTACATTGCCAACCTTAAAGCGAGATGAAGCGAAGGCTTTGATTCAACAAGCTGGGGGAAAAGTAACTGATTCAGTGAGTAAGAAAACAGATTATTTGGTGCTAGGAGAAGATGCTGGCTCTAAATTAGAAAAAGCAATTTCCTTGGGGATTACGCAGTTAAGCGAGGCACAATTACTAGAGATACTTGAAGATTAAAATAAGGTAAACGCCTGGAAAAATATATATTTAGTGAACCAATCCAGGCGATTAACCCAGATTTATCAATCAGTCCGAAAGCATGACCGCTACAATTCGCATTATTTCGTTGACTGATAAAACCTACTAACTGAATCTTTTCGACTCTGATATCACATATAGGACTCATATTTGATTTCTGAAAAAACTCAGTACAACTAAGAAGCCTTCTTGACTGTAGCAAGATTGCCTATTGCCTGTCTACGCAAATTCGTTCAAAAATCAAAGCGGATTCCTATATTAATTACTACTTAAAACTTAACTAAATATAACTTTATAATATCTTTTGCGGAATTTTGATATGTTCTTGTGTATCAAACTTTATTGGCTTATATCGTGTTCCTCTAATATTAACTGTTATTGAGGGAAGTAAAACAACTTGTAGATTGATGACTTTCACTCTCGTTTAATTTAAAGCTGGGTGCAAGATATAAGCCAATATGAATAATTAACTCTTTGTATATTTACAGAAATTTGTCATGAAGAAAAAACAACAGGTTTTTAACGGTATTTTATTGTGGGTGGGACTGGCATTCCTGGGTTTAATGCTACAAAACTTCTACAACGTATTGCAATATATTTTCTTTCTTCGAGTACCTATAATTGTTGGCTTATTGCTATTGTTATTACCAACAATTTCAGTGAATACTGGTTTATCAGCGATGCTGAAAAACTTGTTTATACTTCGTGCTAATAATCAATTGGTTTTAGTGATTGGAGGTGCAGTTTTAGCAGGACTAGCTACGATAGAAGTTTTCGATATCATTTTGTATAATTCCCATCTTCGTTTTGATGTACCTCAGCACCAAGGAATTCCAGAATTTCTCCAATATTTAATCGCTATTATCTTAAGTCTTCCGATTGCCATAAAGGCAACTCAGCTTTCCAAGAAAGAAATAAAAGAAGGAGATCATGGCTGGGAAGGCTGGGGAATTATATTTGGCGTTGTTGCAGGAGCTTTCCTGATAATAACCACTCACTTTGCCAAGATATTTTTTAAATCCAATCAAATTTTAGAACAGGTATTGTTGAAAATAATTTCTTTTTTACCAGGAAGAATACAAAGAGGTTATATCGATGAAAGTGGTGATCTATCTTATGGGATTGCTGAGATAGTAGTATTTTCTATCTTTCTCTTAATTCTTTATGGGTTAGGTTATTTTATTTTTAAACCTCGCCCAATTAATAATAGATTTGAAGTTCCTGCTCTTTTCTATATTACTCTAATTTTATCAATCATGGTAGTGTGGATAGGAGGAATTTCTTTTTTTAATGATGTATCTCGCGTTCCCACATTACTATTATTTTTAGTTATTTCATCTGCTTCTTATACTATTTTTAAAGTAGACCATTTTTACAAAATGTTCTTAAGCAATAGCTGGTTAAAACCGACAGAAGAAAAGTGGATTAATGTTATCTCTCAACGACTGAATAATCAACAAAGTGAAGATAAAACTTTAGTGGTGGTTTGTGCAAGTGGTGGAGGTATTCAAGCATCTGGATGGACAACTAAAGTTTTGACTGGTTTACAAGAAGAACTTGGATCGGAATTTACCAAAGCTATTGGTTGGATAAGCTCGGTTTCTGGTGGTTCTGTCGGAACAATGTTTTATTTGGATAGATTTGGAGAGCAAGGTTATCCAGAAGACAATCAATTAAAACAGATTTTTAAAAGTGCTACAGAAGATAGTTTAGACGCTACAGGTTGGGGATTAGCTTATCCAGATTTACTTCGTTTCATTGGTTTACCTTTTGTTGTACCAAAAGCGCAAGAGCATAGTACTGCAACTGAGCAAGACCGTGGTACAGCTATCGAAATAGATTGGAAAGGGGAAATGAAAAATCCCAATGCAACTTTAGGTAGTTGGAGCGATAAAATAGACCAAGGAATTATTCCTATTCCTATTTTTAATGCGACTTTAGTTGAAGATGGACGGCGTTTTCTAGTTAGTCCAATGACTTTTAGTAAGCACGAGGATTGCAAGTCTATAGACTTTAATACTCTCTATCCAGAATATGATATTGATGTGACAACAGCCGCTAGATTATCTGCTACTTTCCCTTATATATCTCCTGTGTGTCGTCCTAGTCAAGAAACTAAATGGAATTATCATATAGGTGATGGTGGTTATTTCGACAATTTTGGTATTGGTACTAGCGTAGACCTACTTGATAATCTACTAGAATCTGAGCGATGTAACCAAATAAAAAAGGTTATTTTAATCCAAATAAATGCTTTTCCTGATAATGAAAATGTCAAAGAAGAAAAAGGCGCTCCCGGATGGCAGATGGAAGTCATTGGTTCATTGCTTGCTTTATTAAATGTTCGTAGTTCTACACAAAATGAAGGTAACGCGTTAAATATCAAACTCCTGACAGACAAGTATAAATGTGGCTACAAGGATGATGAGCAGGAAAAATTGCAGCAATTTTTGAAAGACAAATCTTGTCAGAAAGGAGTAGAAATTATGCATATTCCCATTAAATTCCCTAGTGATACAACTAATCCTCCACTTTCTTGGCAGTTAACCCAAGAACAAAAAAAAGATATTCAAAATGCATGGGAAGACTGGAAAGAAACTAACTCGGATGTTATCGTTAAACTCAAAAACATATTCTCAGATTGATGAATATCTAGTCAGAAATGATTTAGGATTTCTGTGACAATCCTAATATCCCCGACTTCTCAAACAAGTCGGGGAATATCATGTTAATCAAGCTGGATAAAAAATGCTCGTAGTAATATAAGGACTTTAGTCCTGGCTTTGGGGACTGAAGTCCCCACTACAAGCAGTTTATTATGGGTGATTTGACAGACATCACATAATTCATGATTGCTATAGCAAACTATAGGAATCCGCTTTGATTTCTGAACGAATTTGCGTAGACAGGCAATAGGCAACAGGCAACAGGCAACAGGCAACAGGAAAGAAGGCTTCTTAGTTGTACTGAGTTTTTTCAGAAATCAAATATGAGTCCTATAGTTTATTTTGCACAATTTGATGATTCTCTTAGAGGCATGAATTGCCTCTAAGAGAACGGGGGTAAGTTATTCGGGTCAATACCTTGAGATTGCAAATAAGCAATCAGTTGTTCTTTTTGTTGACGTTCTTGTTCAGCGCGTTGACGTTCTTGTTCAGCACGTTGACGTTCTTGTTCAATCTGTTCTACAGCCCACGGTAACAAATTACCATCTCGATCCCACCAGCGTAACCAATAGCCAGTTCGTCCTTCTTTTGTTCCTTGCCAAGTTCCTAAAAATAAGCCCATTACATCAATCCAATGACGACCATTTTCGTCGGGTTGCTTTAACTCATAGCGCTTATTTTCCAGTTGATAATATTCTAATAAACCGCCATAAGGTTCAAAAATTATGTAGATGGGAATCTGTAAAATTTGCTCGTAGAAAAACCATTTTCCTGGTGGATAGGTTCGCTTTACCGAATATTCTCCACCCTCAGTATCAGATAGAAATTCGATAGCGATCGCAGGGATATCTCCTTCTAAGTTGGGTGTATAACTTTTGCGATTACCCACAACTTCATTAACCAACGGCACATAAACCCAGTCTGGTGCTTTGGCAATAAATTGCCCGTTGACTGTCGCACAAAGACCAAAGTTTGAAGCTATCAACATCTGCGGTTGGATGAATCCACTGATTTCTAGGCTTTCACGCGAAGCACCAGCCAAAAGTGGCTGACCGGTATTCTCCACTGGTTCATCCTCTAGTTGAAAATCTTTGGGTAAGGCTTCCCAAGTGATTACCAGTTCTGTTGGTGATTTGGCTTGGCTTAGTTGGGTTGCCATAAATACAGCATGAATTTATTTTCGATCTTCACGTATCTACTATAAATTAAAATAAATCTGAATATATCAAAATATTAAGAAAATCCAGATAAAAATTTTGTTTTGTTAACAAAAACAATGCAGTTGAATCGAAGTAATTTACTCAAGATTCTGATCCAGTCAGAGCCAGGAAAGCCAGCAATATCTAACGGCTTACGAGCTGCTTTAGCGTTAGGGGTTCCCATGCTAATTGGGCAACTCATCAACCAAAGGGAAAGCGGATTATTTGTCGGTTTAATGGCTTATTTTGTCAACTTTGCGAATGTTGGTGGCCCTTACCAGATCAAAGCTAAGGCGATGGCGGCGGCTACTTTGGGAATGGCTGTTTCAGTATTTGTGGGTACTCTAGTCGCTAGAGTTCCAGCGCTAGCTGTGGTGCTGACATTTCTCTGGGGACTTGCTTCCGGTTTTGCGTCCCTGTACGGTAATGCTGGTGCAAATGTCGGACTGGTGCTAGGGATATCATTTGTTACCACGATCGCACAATCAGGAAACTTGGAAACTGCACTCATGCGATCGCTGCTATGTCTAATTGCAGGTGGATGGGCGATGCTACTTTCTTTGGTAATGTGGCCCTTTAGACCTTATGATCCACTACGGTTAGCTTTGGCTAATTCCTTAAATGCTTTAGCTAGTTACATTCAGGCTTTTGTAGGTAAAGTAGCAACATCTGAAAAGATTCTCGAAATTAGACAGGCATTAGAGACAGCACGGACTACTTTAGGTACTGTCAGAATTGGACAGCCAGCGCGGAGTTGGATGGATGAGCAATTGTTAGTGCTAATTCAGGATGGCGATCGCTTACTTGGCTCAGTTATCGCTTTAACCGAATTACTCGAAACTCACTTCCAACAACATCAATATCAAGCAGTCCAGCAATTAGTAGACGATGCACTCGAACAAATATCAGTCATTCTTCAAGCCATAGCGAAAGTCATCTCTGGCAAATCTGCCAGCATCGATCTCGGAAATCTCAAGCGTATCTGTGAGGCACTAAAGGAACAAGAAAGTCTGCAAAGAAAAGCAATTGCTGGGAGTGAGACAGACTACACAACTCTCGTTGCTTTCACTAACCTAGTGCTGATGATCGAAAAGCTGATCAAGCAATTGCAATACACGGCTCAGACAGCTAAATCTCTGGTAGATCACAGCAAAAAGAATCGCCGAGATGTAGATAGACTTCTGTTAGTTGAAGACGAACAGCGATCGCTCTTAAGTTTACTCCAAGAAAACTTCACCTTCGACTCAGCAATCTTTCGCCATGCTCTCCGCATAGCTGTGAGTCTAACTGTAGGCGTAATTCTATACAGCATTACCAATTTACCAATGGGGTATTGGGTAACACTGACAATCATGCTAGTCCTCAAACCGAACTTGGGTGCAACTTTTCAGCGGTTTTTCCAGCGAGTTGGCGGGACAATCTTGGGAGCTGTATTAGCCGCTGTTATCGTTGCAACTATCACCAGTAAGCCTGTATTGGACATCATCATTTTGCTGACAGTCTTTTTTGGCATTTCCCTAATCACTGTCAACTATGCCTATTCAGTGGTTTTTTTGTCAATATTTGTCTTACTAATTATTGACATTGGTCATCCCATTGGTTGGGAATTTGCTGGTTTTCGCGTATTGAATACATTAATTGGGGCGGGACTAGCTTTTGCGAGTCATTATTTTATATTGCCAAATCGAGAACGCGATCGCTTACCCAGTCAACTCGCCACTGCACTACGAGAATGTCACAACTACTTTCGGGATGTGATGGCTGTTTATCAGGGGACAAAAGAGCCTGACTCTACAATTATCAGTCAACGGCGACAAACTGGACTGGCAATCGGCAATGCTCAAGCCTCCTTCCAAGGATTGCTACGCGAACCCCAAATGCACAAAGAATTAGTAGAACCAGTAATGACACTGCTGGTGTACATGGGGCGTTTTACTAACGCTGTGACAGTTTTGGCAGTACATCTCGAACATTTTCGAGGAACAGTGCCACTCCCAGAATTAGAAACCTTTGTCCGCCAAATTTCGCTACTGTTAGAGCAGTTAGCTGATTCAGTACAGCAGGAAATTACCCCACCGCCTTTACCTGACTTAGAAGCAACGCTGCGAAAAATCCAACCGCACCTGCAAGCACTGCGTACAGCCCGGATACAAGAGCTAGATGTCAATCAAGGACATACACCTATCCGTCAGGCAGTCATTGATTACAGCATATTAGATTTAGAGATTGACCAGATTGTTCGGCGGTTGACTGCTATGCACTCAGCGATGGTACGGTTAAACTCAATTAATTGAAGGAGGCAGGAGGCAGAAGGCAGGAGGCAGGAGGCAGGAGGCAGGAGGCAGAAGGCAGGAGGCAGGAGGCTATATCTGTAAAATTAAGCAAGAGCGATTGACTAATGACTAATAACTAAATCGGCGGGCGGTATAAGTAGCTTGGTAAAGAATTACGAATTATTTAACTTGGCTCATTTAAATAGGATAAATAGGTATTTGCCCAAATTGCAGCTTGAGTGCGATCGCGCAAATTTAACCTGTTTAAAATATTCGTAACATGATTTTTTACCGTACCCTCAGAAATGTAGAGTTCCTGAGCAATTTCTCGGTTACTAGCACCTGTAGCAATTAGTCGCAAAACCTCTTTTTCTCTAGGGGTAAGTTCAGTTAAACTAGATGGTACTGGCGGTGACTGCGTTAGTGTACCATTAGAAAACTGAGTCAACAGCTTTTTAACTATACCTGGGCCTAATTGAGTATATCCTTTGTGAACTGCACGAATCGCAACAGCTAATTCTTCAGAGGGTGTATCTTTCAATAAATAACCCATTGCCCCATTTTGCAATGCAGCTGATACATATTCATCATCATCAAAAGTCGTCAGTACTAAAATCTTAGTTTTGACAAAACGTTTTTGAATCTCTCGCGTGGCTGCAACTCCATCCATAATCGGCATTCTGATATCCAGTAATATTACATCTGGCTGAAATTCTGCAACCAAATTAATCGCCTGTTCACCATTTTCTGCTTCTCCTACTATCTCTAAATCTGGTTCTAGTTCCAATAAAGCTCTTAATCCTTGACGAATTAAACTTTGGTCATCTACCAGCAACACTTTAATCATAATGTCAACCTCGTTAAGGGAATATCAACTGTAATTTTGCAACCAGAACCAAGAGCGCTATTAATATTAAACTCACCTCCAATTGCTAAAGTGCGATCGCGCATACTATGAAGCCCAAAACCAGTAGTATTTTGCCTGACATCAAAACCTCTACCATTATCCTCAATTGTCAATCGTAAATTGCCTCTTGTCGTAGTGAGTTCCAATTTAACCTCAGTCGCATAAGCATATTTAGATATATTTGTAAAAGATTCTTGAGTAATCCGATAAATAGCGGTATTGATTTCAGGCGGTAGAGAATATTCAATATTTATTTGATAAATTGGTAAAATGCCATTAGAGCGATGAAAATTTTCTGAAAGACTAGCGATTGCACGCTCTAAAGACTGTTCCTGTAAAGGATTAGAACGCATAGTAGAAACAGATTGACGGACATCATTTAGCGCTTTTGAGCCTAATTCCTTCGCTGTTGCTAGAAATGTTTCAGCCTTCCCTGGGTTAGATTGCCACAATTTTAAAGCAGTTTCTAATTGTAGATTTAAAGCAGTCAGAGAATGTCCTAATGAATCATGAATTTCACGAGCAATACGGTTACGTTCTTCTAAGGTAGCTTGATTTTCAATTCGTAGGGCATATTGACGGAGTTTTTCGTTAGCGATCGCTAGCTTTTCTCGACTGTGCCGTTCAGATAACACTGCATTCATCATCAACAACACAAAAACTAAACTCAAGCCAAATACCAGCGACCAATTCAAGCTCAGAAATCGAAAGCGTTCTTGCGCCTGTGGTGATGCTTGAAAATTGAATAGCTGATATTTTAGTTGTGTAGTAACTAGGAATAATGTAAATGATAAAGCTGTAACGATTAAACGCCCAGGCAGTTGAAAAATTAGACAACTACGAGTAACTAAAATTATGTAGAGAAAGGGAAAAAGGCGTGCAAATCTCTCGCCAAAAAGCCCTATCATTAAAATCAATAAAATTTCAACTACTGTGTAAATTATCTTAGCTGTCTGGCTATTTCTGGGTAATTTTAAGCCCATTAATGCAAAAGCAATCAAACTATAAATTGACAGTTCTGGCAATATGCCACAAACAGACAAGTCTGGAAATACACCACAAATTGATAGTTCTTGAAGTCTAGGACGAGAACGCCGTAATGGAGGTGGTATAACTGCTATCAAAGCAGTAATCGCCAATAGTGTCCACTCTAGATAAAGCAGAGATGGAAAAGGGTGTTTTTTAATTTGAATCGGAGGACTCATCAATCGCGTTGCTCCAGTTATAAGTTAGGAGTTATAAGTTAGGAGTTAGGAGTTATAAGTTATAAGTTATAAGTTAGGAGTTCTGAAGAGTTGAGCAGCATTGGAACCAACTTTAGCTTTTCGCAGAATGAGTAATTAAGAGTAATTGCCAGATGAAACCCATTAATTAATAAGCTAAATAATGACTTAATAAATTGATCATAATCAAAATCTTCATTATTTCTAACTCCTAATTCCTAACTCCTAACTCCTAACTATTTATTGTCAATCATCTTTGTCAAAATTCAATCATGACTAAAGTCACGGGTAGATCCATGACTTTCTCCTCATGTAACTACTGAAGATAAATTCTTATGATGGTGGCATCCAACCAGGAAAAACCCACAAGAAAAGTAATGAAACTCAAAGCATTATCGCTAGTAGCTGGAGCGATCGCTCTAACTTTAACTGCAACCTCATTTGCTGTTAACGCCCAAACAGCCTCTCCTTTATCCCTGCAACTCGCACAAACTCCACAAAAACAAAAGGGCCCTTGGAAAGAATTGGGTCTAACAGATGCCCAAAAAACCCAAATCCAGGCAATTCGCCGCGATAGCCGCGCCAAATTTGAAGCAGTTTTGACCCCAGAACAAAAGGCAAAATTAGAGGCGGCGAAACAAGCGCGTCAGGCTCAACGCCAAGCAGGTCAAGGTCAACGCCAACCCGGCCAACGTCGAGGAAAGGGTGGTTTTGCTGAATTAAATCTGACTGAAGCACAGAAAACCCAAATGCGACAAATCCGCGAGTCTGAAAAACAACAGATTCAAGCAGTCTTCACCCCAGAACAGCGCCAAAAACTAGAGCAATTCCGTCAAAACGCTCCTTCCCGCCGTCAACAAGGCAATCCCCAATAATCATCTTTCAAAAATAGTTAATAATTCTGGGGTGGGCAGTGCAGTCCATCTCATACCAAACAAAAATTTACCTGGGATAGACTCTGGCAAGCATACTAACGAAGTTGTCACTCTCCCAGGCACTTGGAAACCAAAATTACTTTGGCACTTGCCCTTGACTGATGTCCAGGTATTGTTTTCCATAGTTAAAAATTATTAAAAGACTTCTTGCAGAAGATGGGAAAGGGGATGAAGTTTTTCTCCTTTCCCTTTCCCTATTTATTCCCCTGACGTTTCACGTCATCTGGAAAACCTAACCCCCCATGCCCAATTTAGCTAAACCAGCAAGAAGCCTCTCACTTACCGCGAAGTGGAAGTAATGAGATGAATTACGCGTGAGTTGACGACAGTCCTCCGACTAATTGTCACTAGACTTTCAAGATAGTTTTGAGTTATGAGTTAATTCAAAACTAGCTTGATTAAAATGTCTAAAGAATTCGCAATTGGTAGTAAAGTCCGTGTTGTGGCACTACCAGCCTACGTCAAAACTGCTGAACCGATGCCCATGCTGCGCCCACCTAATGTAATTCACATTGGCGAAGAGGGTATAGTCATTGACCGCAGACCGGGTGGATATTGGGGTATTCGCTTTACTAGGGGAGCCTTTCTTCTAGATAGTCAATACATCGAAAGCACAGATAGCCCTCCCGAATCTCACTTAGAATAAGATTTCTCGCAACCAACAATTGTAAACTTGTGTAAAGTTGTGATTTTGGTTTGCACCATGATTTCCCGCCGCACTTTTTTAAGCATATTATTTGCCAGCTGTATTTCTCTCATCAGCTGGCTGAATTTTACCCCTGCTGCTGATGCTATGGGTGGTAAACTTCCGGCAATTAATCAACCTGCACCAGAGTTTACTTTGCCAACTAATACAGGTGATGGCAAAATATCCCTCTCTGATTTACGCGGTAAGTGGCTAGTCCTGTACTTTTATCCTAAAGACTTCACCTCTGGTTGTACTATAGAGGCTCGTCGTTTTCAGCAAGACTTACCCCAATACCTCGAAAAAAATACCCAAATTATTGGTGTAAGTGCTGATGACATTGATTCTCACGCCCAATTTTGTGATTCAGAGGGACTAAAATTTCCCCTGTTGGCTGACACTGATGGTTCAGTGAGTAAAGCTTACGGTTCGTGGCTTGGCTTTTTATCTATGCGCCACAGTTTTATCATCGATCCTCAAGGTGTCTTGCGCGAGACTTTTGTCAAAGTCAACCCAACCATTCACAGTTCAGAAGTGCTGGCACGACTAGAAAAATTACAATCCGCAGCTTCTTAGACCTAAATTAACAAGACTTGGGACTGAAGCCCGAATCGGTACTAAGTTAAGATGTAGTCCTCCTAGCTGCCGCCTCCAGTGGTTTAACCAGAGGCAAAGCCTCTCAGAATTCCCAGCCTGGAGGCTGGGAACGAGGCCATAAAAGCTTTTGGGCTTTTCTTAGTATGGCTGCCAAATTTAAAGCGTCAATCTAAAGCCCCCGAATGTCGCATCTACAATGCTATTACCGAGAAGTTTAACTTCAAGTCCTCCCATAACTGCGGTTATATCTGCCTCAGATAGTTCCCATTGTTCAACTTGATTTTTAGGTTGCAAGTTAGTAATTTTAATCCTAGACATACTTTTTCCCTGATATTTTTGAAAGTCTAGGAAAATTTTCGTCTGATTACTTGCCAATCTCATCAACCAAAAGTTATAAAGCTTAGTGTTTACAAGCCTTTTAAACAGACATTAATCTCATTAATCTCATTTTTTATTCCTTTAACGCACAATAAACCCATATTTTTTGAGTACATTTTTAGCTGGATTATCAGATAGAAACTGGACAAATTCCTTGGCGGCAGAAGCATTTTTGCTACTTTTAATTATTGCTACCGGATAGACAATTGGTGAGTGAAACTTATCATCCGCAGCGACTACTACTTTTACCTTGTTGGAAATTCTGGCATCAGTAGCATAAACTAAACCCGCTTCGGCGTTACCACTTTCTACAGCTGCTAAAACTTGACGCACATTGTTAGCAAAGACCAATTTTGACTTAACCTGATCGTAAAGGTTCAATTTCTTTAAGACTTGCTCCCCATATTGACCGGCGGGCACACTTCTAGGTTCACCGATCGCAATTTTTCTAATCTTACTATCTGTTAAATTGTAGAAGCTACTAATGCCAACAACATCCTGAGCCACAATCAAGACTAGACGGTTATTTGCCAGGTTAGTACGGCTACCTGGTAACAACAGTCCTTTTTTTTCCAAAGCATCCACTTGTTTTTTAGCAGCAGAAATAAAGATATCCGCTGGTGCACCTTGCTCAATCTGTTGCTGCAAAGCACCAGAAGCCCCAAAGTTATAAGTAATATTGATATTTGATTTACTTTGTTGGTACAAAGGCTTAATTTCTTCTAGTGCATCTTTTAAACTGGCGGCTGCGGACACAAGTATGCTGGTGTTCGACTGTGCTATTACAGGAGAAGGAGTAACTAATGGTAAACCAATTGCTAGCAGCAAGCCAGCAACCGCTACACCCAAAAAGCCAAAAATTTGTCTTCTTTTCATGAAAAAGGCGTTTAAGAGGTTTCTTTCATAAAATTGATGCTAGGTAAAATAGTACCAAAAATACCAACTTTTAACCAACTATATCGGTAAATTTATATCTAGAAAACAACAAGGGTGAATCACATTCCAAATCTCAGAATAGGTAAACCGGGCTACGAAATCTTGTCGTAGCACTCTGTAGCTTATGAAAGCGCTGGTACTGCTTCCAACTTCTCGGCTTTGTTCTTCCAGATAGTTGGTAATTCGCTGTTGAACTTTGAATGGATCATCGTGCAAAGGACGCGATCGCATCTGAACATAATTGCACTGTAAAACGATAAACTTACCGTAGTATTGAATTATCGTATTTTAAACTACTGGATTTTCCTGCCTCCTGCCTTTTCAAGATTACTGTCGTTCAAAGATAAATATAATTGAGGCTGGTTTTTTGCTTATGGGGTGAGACGGCTCCAGTAACTTTAGTAATTGGTAGTTCCTGAGATGGAACTCAGCAATCCATGATTCAACCGTTCTGAAGTACCAGGGCGCAGGATGACATGACCCATCTCCGACTCCTGTCCAGGAAGTTTCGCGCCACCCACTTTTATATGGGGAATCACCACAAACAAGATGAGGATGAAGTGTTTGAATAATTATTTTGCCCTTAGACTCCAACATACTCTGACCCGCCTCAGCGATCTCACCAAGAGCACGTTCCCCAAGAATGGAAAAGTTGCAGATGAAGCAGGAGAACTGATTAATACTGCCAAATCTCTGTGACGGAAGATCCGAATACGAAGATACAACAAAGCGGATATCGCCCATACACCGTGCTGATTCGATTAGATTGCTAATGGCATCAACTCCCCAGCCATTAAACCCGCGATCCCAGAGTTCACGGCATAACCACCCTTCACCACACCCGATATCCAAGAACGTTCTCGGTTCAAAATCAACTACAGCTTCTACAATCGCTCTATCTGTGACAAGAACACGGCTCTCAAGAAGCTTGTCACGAACTATACGTGTCCACGGTTTGGCATTCACTACCCATGAATGAAGAATTCGTTGTTCGTTCTGATCCATAAATTGAACTAATCAATTGCTACGTCAAGAAAGAAATTCTTGAATAGGGTACTGGGATTGGGAAAATTTGAAGGGGATTCAGATCCCAACCGAATCTTACTGGTATTTTCTTCCCCAGTCCCCATCCCTAGTCCCCAGTACCCAGTCCCCAGTACCCAGTACCCAGTCCCGGATAACTCATTACTCACCTTCAAATGCGGAAATTGGGGAATCTTCGCTACTTACATGCGTACTTACAGTACTTTCATATAAACTTTATGAAATATTTTTATTTTCAACACAAGTATTTTATGTCTTGATTAATTTATACTATAGGATGAAAAATAAACAATTGCATGTATTATGGGATTGTTTTGCTAAAAGGTGCAAAATCCTTCTAACTGAATTCTGTAGACATAGTAAGAGGTTTACTTTTAGCATTACCAACAAGCTATGAAAAATTGATGAATAACCTATTATAAATTATGGATAGAAGTTGTTTTATTTAGTGATTTCAGTTTATACATTAGGTAATATTAATTTGTAATTTATGAGTTAATCTCAAACTGAGTTGGCGGTTGAATGGCATAAGAGGTTGTTTGAAAAGTAGTATGTTGTGATTTTAATCGAACTATTACCCCCCTTAGTCCCCCCTTATAAAGGGGGGAAACAATAAAATCCAGTTCCCTCACGCCACATGCTTCAAGTCGGCGAAGCCGCCCAACGCAGTGGCTCCCCTTTATAAGGGGAGGGCTAGGGTGGGGTAAAAAAATTTTATACATCAATCATGACTTTTCAAACATCCTCTAAGAATAAAATACTTTTAGCCCTTGTAATACTTCTGATAGTAGCATTGGAACTAAAATGCATGTATTTAATAATCAATCGAATCTAGCGATAACAATAACATTTTTGCCACGTTTACTAAGGCTTTGAGGAAATTGAAAAATACATGAAAAAGCAATCGTCACAGAACTGGAAGATTCCTAAATCTTGGTTACGTTTTATAGTCATAATCCTAGTAGTAATAGGTGTATTTTTTCGATTTGTTAATATTGATCAAAAACTTTATTGGGGTGATGAGGTTTTCTCCTCATTACGCACATCTGGCTATATGCAGTCAGAAATGAAGGAGCAATTAAATAATGGTCGTTTACTTACCATAGAAGATTTACATAAATACCAGTATCCTAATTCTGAAAAAAACGCCATTGATACAATCAAAGGTATTATGTTAGAAGACTCTCAGATTTTGCCGCTATACATTTTGATGACCCGATTTTGGGTAGAATGGTTTGGCAATTCTGTAGCAGTGATGAGAAGTTTTTCGGTATTTACTAGTCTGCTGACTTTTCCTTGTCTTTATTGGCTATGTTTAGAATTATTTGAGTCTTCACTAGTAGGGTGGGTAGCTATCGGATTAGTAGCCGTTTCACCTATTCATATCGTATATGCACAAGAAACACGATCATATACTTTATTGATAGTAATCATCTTATTATCAAGTGCAGCACTACTGCGAGCGATGCGCCTTAAAACAAAGGTTAGTTGGTGCATTTATGCAGCAATATTACCAGTAGGGTTTTATACTCATCTATTTTTTACCTTGGTTGCTTTTGCACAGGGAATTTATGTAGTTACAATCGAACGTTTCCGATTGAGTAAAACTTTGATGTATTACCTGCTATCATCGCTTGCAGGCTTCATAACTTTTGTACCTTGGATTTGGATTATTATTAACAACCCTCAGGTAGAAGCAGTAGCTTGGACGAATACTAAACAAACATTATTTGCTTCATCTGCAAGGTGGGCTGGTATCTTTAGTCGCACGTTTATTGATTTAGGTATTAGCCCTAGCGATCCAGGAAAACTTAAGCTCGTCTTAATTCCTTTTATTTTAATTATTTTAGCTCTAATAAGCTACTCAATTTATTTTCTCTGTCGAAGAACCTCTAAAGAAGTTTGGTTATTTGTCTTAACTTTGATTGGAGCAGTAGCGCTTCCCCTATTTATAACGGATTTCGTCTTTCAAAAGCGATACGCTACTAGTAGATATACACTTCCTTCAGTTTTAGGTATACAGTTAGCTGTTGCTTACCTATTTACCACTAAGATCACGTCTATTTATACTAAAGCTTGGCAAAAAAAGCTCTGGTCATTTGTAGCATTTATGGTAATTATAGGCGGAATTATATCTTGTACAATCCACTCTCAATCTAAGATTTGGTGGAACCAATTTCCGGAAAAATATCAAGAATATCCTAAAATTGCTAACATTGCTAATCAAGCTAATAAACCGCTTTTAATTAGTGATGATAATAACTTAGTTCCACCAATACAAATACTTAGTTATTTAGTTGATCCAAAGGTGCGATTTCAAATCGTAGGAAAAAATCAGTTACCAGAGATTACTAATGGCTTTAGTGACATATTTTTGTTCTTGTACGAGCCGTCTGACTTCTTGAAGGCTGGAGTTGAAAAAGTTTATAACTCAAAGTTACAGCAGGTAAACGACTATCTCTGGAAAATAACAAAACCTAACTAAAATAAGGATACGGGCACATCTACCCGCATTTCTCACTCTTCTCAAGGCGTTTGATGGAGCAGAAGAGAAGT
>NZ_KV757713.1 GCF_001712795.1 Nostoc sp. KVJ20 | reverse complement strand
AATTTTCAGTCTACTTCAGTAGACTTGAGCAATTAGTCAGGGATTTACAATCCCTGGCGGGTGAACAACACCCAATCAGTACGCTATTTTTGGCAAAAGTTGACACCAGTGGCATCTTATATTTTTTTATTTGGAAGTCCCCAAATTTACGGTTGAACTCTCATGTTGCAAGAAATTAGTCTCGGTCAAAGTTCAAAACTCAAAACTCAAAACACTTCCCAACAACCCGTTATTTCAGTTTGCCATCTCGATTACTACTTCGGTCGGGGAGAACTCTGCAAGCAAGTCTTGTTTGATATTCATCTCGACATTTATTCTGGAGAGATTGTGATTATGACTGGGCCATCCGGTTCTGGTAAAACCACTTTACTAACACTAATAGGTGGATTGAGATCCGCTCGCGAAGGCAACCTGAAAGTTTTGGGACAGGAAATATCTGGGGCTAGTAAGCGGCAACTGATGCAAGTGCGGCGGCAGATTGGTTATATTTTTCAAGCACACAATTTGTTAACCTTCTTAACAGCAAAGCAGAATGTCCGAATGTCTTTGGAATTACACGATGAGTACCTCAAGCAAGATATGGATCAGCTGGCAACGGATACTCTGAAAAGTGTTGGTTTGGGCGATCGCATCGATTATTATGCAGATAGTCTTTCTGGAGGGCAAAAGCAGCGAGTTGCGATCGCTCGTGCCCTAGTCAGCCGTCCTAAAATTGTTCTTGCCGACGAACCGACTGCTGCTCTCGATAAAAAGTCAGGTCGCGATGTTGTAGATATCATGCAGCGTCTAGCTAAAGAGCAGGGTTGTACCATTTTACTAGTCACCCACGATAATCGAATTCTCGATATTGCTGATCGCATCATCCACATGGAAGATGGACGCTTAGTACAAGAAGTGGGAAAGTAAGGGACTATCTAATTGTACTAGTGAGAACGTGATTTTTTATTGGCATTAATTTTAGCTATTTGTGAAAGTCTTATGAGTCAAACTGAAGAACCAAAATATTCCGTATTGCAATCTTATGATGATATTGAAATACGGCAATACGAGCCAAAAATTGTTGCTGAAACAGTCATTCAAACTGAAAGAGATCGAGCAAACAAGGCTGCATTCTCGATTCTTGCCGCTTACATATTTGGTGAAAACACGTCTGTAAAAAAAATTGCTATGACTGCGCCTGTCACGCAATCCCAGCCAAGTGAAAAAATCGCCATGACTGCGCCTGTGATTCAACAAGAAGCGGGAGAAAATATTGCCACAAGCGCTTGGGCGGTACAGTTTGTAATGCCCTCAGAATATACGCTGGCAACGCTGCCAAAACCAAAAGACTCTCGCATTACTATCAAAGAAGTTCCCAGCAATAAAGTAGCGGCAATCCGTTTCTCCGGTCTAGCTGGGGATGAACAATTGCAGGAAAACGAAGCCAAATTATCTGCTTTTCTGGCTCGGCAAGGTATCGAAACAAAAGGTAAAGCGATTTATGCTTTTTATGACTCTCCGTTCATCTTGCCCGCATTTAGACACAATGAAGTCATGCTCGAATTGAAATAATATCTGCACGTTTTGCTTGTCACTCTTAATAACTAGTAGTTCGCCAAGTGAACTTGGCGGGGTAAAGGGTAAAGGGGAAGGGGGAAAGGTTTTAAATCCCTTAACCTTTTCCCTTTCCCCTTTCCCCAGACCTCACCTAGCATCTTTGGGTTGACAGACTACTAGTAGTCTATGTCATTAGTTCTGAAGGGTTATAAAAGTTTGTAGTAAGGACTTTAGTCCTGGATTTTTAAGCACTTAAGTGCTTACTACAAACCTTGCAAAATTAATGGGACAGACTACTAGATTCTCACTCTTCGCGATCGCATCAAGTCAAATATCTCAGGAGAAAAAATCATGATTGCAACGACTCGCTTAAAAACCACCCAATCGGAGGAAATCTTTGCTGCTGCCCAAAAATTAATGCCAGGAGGAGTTAGTTCCCCCGTGCGGGCTTTCAAATCTGTTGGTGGACAGCCAATCGTATTCGATCGCGTCCTTGGCGCTTACGTCTGGGATGTAGATGGCAATCAATATATCGATTATGTCGGCAGTTGGGGGCCAGCTATCTGCGGTCACACTCATCCTGAAGTCATTGCTGCTCTGCACGATGCGCTGCATAAAGGAACTAGCTTCGGTGCGCCCTGCTATCTAGAAAATGTACTGGCACAGATGGTAATCGATGCTGTTCCCAGTATCGAGATGGTGCGTTTTGTCAACTCCGGCACGGAAGCTTGTATGGCTGTTCTTCGTCTGATGCGAGCTTTTACGGGACGGGAGAAAGCAATCAAGTTTGAAGGCTGCTACCACGGACACGCCGATATGTTTCTCGTTAAGGCTGGCTCTGGTATTGCCACTCTCGGCTTGCCCGATTCTCCTGGTGTGCCCAAATCGGTGACTAGCAACACGCTGACCGCTCCTTTCAACGATTTAGAAGCAGTAAAAGTATTGTTCGAGCAAAATCCCGGTGAAATTGCTGGTGTAATTCTTGAACCTGTTGTTGGAAATGCAGGTTTTATTCCACCTGATGCGGGTTTTCTTGAAGGTTTGCGAAAACTGACGCAAGAGCATGGAGCGCTATTGGTATTTGATGAAGTGATGACAGGCTTTCGGATTGCCTACGGTGGAGCGCAGGAGAAATTTGGTGTTATTCCTGACTTAACTACCTTAGGTAAGGTGATCGGCGGCGGTCTGCCAGTCGGCGCTTATGGTGGTCGCCAAGAAATTATGTCGATGGTTGCTCCAGCTGGAAACGTGTATCAAGCCGGAACGCTTTCGGGCAATCCACTGGCAATGACGGCAGGGATTAAGACGTTAGAGTTGTTGCAACGACCTGGAACTTACGAGTATCTCGATCGGATTACGAAGCGACTCACAGAGGGAATGCTGGAGATTGCTAAAGAAACAGGTCATGCTGCCTGCGGTGGTCAGATTAGCGGGATGTTTGGTTTCTTCTTTAACGAAGGCCCGGTTCGCAATTATGAGGATGCTAAGAAGTCTGACTTAAGTAAATTTGCTCGTTTCCATCGCGGGATGTTAGAACATGGAGTTTATTTAGCTCCATCTCAATTTGAAGCCGGATTTACTTCTTTAGCTCATACCGAAGCAGACATCGATCGCACCCTCGAAGCAGCCCGAAGAGTCATGTCTCAGTGAACTTCTTGCAAAAGTCGGGGTAAAGGGGAAGGGGTAAAGGGGAAGGGGTAAAGGGGAAAAAACTCAAAATCTTTTCCCTTTAACCTTTAACCTTTAACCTTTAACCTTTACTCTTTAACCTTTACTCTTTAACCTTTAACCTTTAACCTTTAACCTTTCCCCTTTCCCCTTTCCCCTTTCCCCGCCAAGTTCACTTGGCGAACTACTAGGCTAATGGTTTGAGCTTAGATAACTGCTCCTAAAGAGGTCAACGTGGCCGTTGCCGCCTCAGTTAAACCTTTAACTCCGACAATATTCATTTGCTCATAGGGCTTACTCGCTCTCATGGTTTTTAAGCATTTGCCTGCTCCGATATCCCAAAGTCTAATCGTTTCATCGTCACCGCCACTAACCAAGGTTTGGTTATCTGGACTAAAGGCAACTGACCAAACCAAGCCTGTATGTCCGTGCAAAACTTTCAGGCACTCACCCGTGCAAACGTCCCACAACTTGATTGTCAGATCGTGACTCGTGCTAGCCAGTATCTTGCCATCAGAGCTAAAGGCGATCGATTGCAACCAGTTTGTGTCTGCTTGTAAAACTTTCAGGCAGTCACCCGTGTGCGGATTCCACAGCCTGATTGTTCGATCTGGACTAGCACTTGCCAGGATATTACCATCAGGGGCGATCGCAATTGCCCAAATCCAACTCGTGTGTCCTGCCAATGTTCTGAGGCAGTCACCCGTGTGAATATCCCATAACTTGACCGTTTGATCCCAGGAGCCACTCGCCAATATCTCTCCTTGAGAGATGAAGGCAACTGACCAAACCGCAGCGTTATGTCCCTGTAAGGTTCTTAAGGTTCGACCTGAACGAACGTCCCATAATTTTATAGTACAGTCCTCACTGCCACTGGCGATCGTCTGGCTGTCGGGACTAAAGGCAATCGATAAAACTGCTGCGCGATGTCCTTGTAAGGTTCTTAAGGTTTTACCTGAAGGAACATCCCATATTTTCAGTGTTTTATCTACACTACTGCTGACTAGGATATTTCCTTCATGATTAAAGATAACTGAATGAACCGAGTTGGAATGTCCTTTTAACACTTTGAGGCATTCACCAGTTGCGGCATCCCATAACCTCACAGTGCGATCGCGGCTGCTACTAGCAAACATTTGACCAATGCTTGACAAGCTAGCACTAACAGGACTAAAGGTAACAGAGAGTATTTGATTGGTATATCCTTGTAGGGTCTTGAGGCATTCACCTGTATCGACACTCCATAGCTTCACGGTTTGATCGTGTCCACCGCTAGCCAAAAGCTTGCCTTGGGGACTGAAGGCAACTGCAAAGACCCAACTGAAATGTCCTTGAAGCGTTTTGAAACATTCACCCGTATCGACACTCCATAGCTTCACGGTATGATCGTGCCCACCGCTAGCCAAAAGGTCGCCTTGCGGGCTGAAATCCACTGAAAAAACTCGATTTGAATGCCCCAGAAGTGTTTTGAGACATTCACCCGTTTGAGTTTTCCATAGCCTAATAGTTTGATCCTCGCTGCCACTTGCCAATATTTGACCATCTGGACTGAGGATTATTGACCGTATTCCACTATTATGGTGTTTTTCAAACGTTTGCATACACTGTCCAGTTTTGATATCCCACAATTTAACAGTGCAATCGTCACTACCACTCAACAGTTGAGTATCTCCCCTAAAGACAACAGAGAGTACCCAACTAAGATGTCCCTGGAGTGTTTTGAAGCATTCTCCAGTGCTGCTATTCCATAGCTTCACGGTGCAGTCATCGCTGCCACTTGCTAATGTGCAATTATCTTGGCTAAATGCAACCGACCAAACCTCATTTGTATGCCCTTCTAAGGTGCGAAGGCACTGACCAGTACTAACATCCCATAACTTTATTGTGTAATCGGTGCTACCGCTAGCGAGAATCTTACCATCAGGGCTGAACGTCAGTGATGTTACCCAACTTTTATGTCGCGTGCAGATGAAGACTGGTTGCACATCGCTAACTTGGTACAGATGAATTTCTCCATTACTGTCACCTACCGCCAGAAGTTCTCCATCAGGACTAAAGGCTACCGCATGAATAGCACCAAAGGTTTCAGTAAACGTACACCTCGCTAAATTGGCGTAAGCAAAATTCGTATTTTGCAAATTTACATCTCGGAGGTCAGCCTGCCAAATGGTTAGACCAGAGAAATCATAGCCCGTTAAATTAGTTCCTAACTGATTGAGTAAGTTAAGAATATTACCTGCTACATATCCCGGCTCCAAGGGTGACTTCTCTTGCTGCTTGAGTAAGATTTGAGTCAGTTCATATTCCAAGTTTTTTTTGCCTTCAAAGACTGGAATTAATCTGTTAATCACGGCATAGAGAATGAGACGAATTTGAGTCTCTCTTACATAGTCTTTGGCAGTAGCTTTGATCAGAGCATGGCTTTTAAAAAGCGAAAACTCCTGGTTAGCAATCTCCTCACAAACTTGCTCAACCAAGCGACTTGTCACGTACTCCATCACGACTGGCTGTAGGGTGAAGTAGGCTGTATCTCGTTCGATGAGCGATCGCCGTCCCAAAGATTCCAGCGTTTCAATTAAATTGAGTTGGGGAAAAGGCGATACTAAATCTTCTCGTAATTTGGAGAGGGTTACTGGCTCCCGATTAATCGCTAGCCAGTACATTACATCTTTTCCCTCATCAGATAAACGCTCAAATTGCTGCTCTAATAAATCACGAAGATCCCCAAATACGGTGGTTTCCTCTTTTAAAAACTCAGAAATATAACCATCAAATAAATCTTGAATCGTAGTTGCCACAATTTTTAAGGCTAAGGCATTGCCTCCATAGCGTTTGACCAGTGCGTTAAATTGAGTTTCTAAACCCTTGAGCCTCTTACTCTTAAGAATTTCTTCTCCCTCTCCTTCTTTGAGTCCACCCAATCTCAAAGTTCGCACTGGTAAGGCTTCTCCTTCTAGAGAGGCAACTTCTTTAGGTTTTTCTCGCGTTGTGAGTAGCAAGCAACTCTGGTGGTCTGATTTACCTACTCGTTTCAGGAGTTCGCCATACTGCTCATATCCAAGGTTATATTGTCCGGCTCGACTCCCACCACGTAACACAGCGTCTACATTATCGAACACGACCAAGCAGCGCATTTCCTTAAAGTAGTTAAGCAGCATGGAAATCTTATCACTAACGCTTTCCGGCAATTCTGCCTCAGTTTCTTGCTCGTCAGATAGAAACTGAATGATGCTACCTAAGAATGTATCAATGGGTGGAGCGTCATACAGCGATCGCCAGACAATACAATCAAATTTGTCCTGCATTAATTCTGCCAATTTGATTGACAGACTAGTTTTCCCGACTCCACCCATTCCGAGAATGGTCACTAATCGACAGCGATCCTTCAGCAACCACTCATCCAGAGTACTGAGTTCTTCTGTACGTCCGTAAAATGCTAAGACAGAAACAGCTTCCCCCCAATCTTGACGGCAATTGGGGTCTGAGGTCGAATAGTAGCCTTCGCATAGGCAGCTATCAAAACCAAGAAAGAGAGCCTCAAGTGTTCGCTTGTCAACTCCCTTCCTACGGTTTAAAACTTTTCTGATTGTTAGAGGGTCTAAGTTAGTGCGGTAGCTTAACTCTTCAAGAGTGAATCTCTTGCCAAAATTATCTCGAAACTCAAACTTGTGCCTTGCTTCTTCGAACTTCTGTAAACCAACAGAAGTGAGTATAACTCCGCGCTTACGTCTTAGCATACCCAAATTCCTCTACAGACAAAGATAGATTTAGCACAGAACTTAAGTACTTTTTCACCCAAGAGATATTTATGACTGAAGTTTTAGACTAAATGGTGAGAAAAAGCTGTACAGTGACTATCAGTTAAATATCTAGATAATTGCATATTTGTCAAGAAGGTGCAGAAAAAGGGAGCAAGGGAGCAGGGGAGCAGAGGAGAGTTCAAATACCAAGTTCTTTCCCCTCTGCCCCTCTGCCCCTCCCTTTCAAGGGTAGGGGTTTAAGAAAGAGGGAGAAAAGCAGGTAAAATACACAACTGTTGTCAGACCGCAAAAATATGCAAGTCAGATGCGGTGAAGAATGTCAGGGTGTGGGGGGAAAATGCTTTTAGGAAAAAGCGAGGAATTAAGGCAATGGACGAGGAAAGTCATAGAAAAGATGCCGCATCTGTCTAAGTCGCAAGCATTGATACTAGCAATGTGGAG
>NZ_KV757712.1 GCF_001712795.1 Nostoc sp. KVJ20 | reverse complement strand
TTCCGCCTTGCGGTACTAGTCTTACCCCCCACACTCCCCACACTCCCCTTTCGGGACTGTGGTTGACTTGGAACCGGAGAACGAGAAGGTACTTTATCACGCCATAGGAGCAAAGGAAGACAGAGAAGCCCCAAAATAATTACTACTCCAGTCATGATCCAAACCATTAACCTATTTGGTCTATAGTTCCCTCCCTCAATTTGCCAGAAAACTTGGTTGTATCGCCATGCAGCTAAGGCAATAGTCGAAATTCCAAAAATTACCAAAGCAACACCCAAATTTTCCGAGTTGGATAATTGATGTAACGGAGGTTCTTGCTGGGTAATAGCAAGATTCAACTGGCGCAGAAATATGCCAAATCGGGCGATCGCAAAACCAAAGCCAATCAATGCAATAGAGGTGCGTAGCCAAGCCAGAAAGGTACGTTCGTTCGCTTGATGCTCTCTTTGGCGGTCAATTTTCGGTATTTTATCCATGAGTAGCTTCTGACGCCAAGTTCCCCTTGAAAAGTATTCATAACATCGATAAAAATTTACTCAAACAAAGTGAAACTCTGTTTTCTACCACCGCTTTCCCTCCCCTTCTTTGTACAAATACTCTTTTAGCTTACTTTTATGGAACTGCTGATATTCATTTAGATTATATTGATGGATGCGAATTCCAAGATTTGATAGCTTACCTTCAAGAACTTGTGCTATTTGATTATTCACATCTGGATAGTAGTGACTACCATCATAAGTATTATATGTTACGGTGGTTATCTCTGAAGGATATGATAAATCGTATGTTATATCGTAACTCTTGGAAGCTTCATAAATTGCCTGTAATTCGCAGTCTAGCAAACCACGAGCATAGCTTTCATTGAAAAGCTTCCAAACTGATATTGGTGGCACATATCCAACAATTTTAGCATTTGGAAATATATGTCGTATTTGTTTGTAATAGGCGATGCGAGAAAAGTTACATTTTTCTTGAGTTTTTTTATCTACAAATTCAGGTTTGTATTTAGGAGCATTATCAAAAACTTTACCTTGGAAGTCTTGATCGTAGAATCTAATCTCTGTATTTAGCCTAAAAATTGTTTTTAAGGATAACTGCAAAGTATCTAGAGAGAATAGATAAGACTGATAGGCGGGTTTGGGTTCTGCTACCTCAACTTTATTTTTCAAAGCCGTCTTTTTGTCGAAGGTGAAATTGTAAGCGTCTATCCCCACATATATTTTTTGAGGATTAACTCCTTTCTCTTTAACGTATTCGGCATATTTAACAAATTCCTCAGCTGTTCCAGCACTGAAAGAATAATTGAAACAAACATTATTCTTGAGTGCCTTACTATTTAACAGAGTTACACGAGAGCTACCAAAAATGACGCAATCATACTTTCGCCTATCACTATGCAACAATAGATTAGTTTTGGTCAATCTTTCATTATAGGGAACATTTATTGGATTTAACTTGTTCCCTTGAGTGTACCAGAGTGGATCAACAGCTAAATTTACTACTCCAATAAATGAGATAAGTGTACTTACCATTGTCAAGTAGGTTTTCAAATAAGCAAGCATCAGCTTTGATTCTCCCTAGAACTGAAAATATAAAAACTCACTAACTTTTGTAAGATGCAACAGTGCGATTACAGTTAAAACTGAAATGACTAAAGCATAGGTTTGATTTGGTTGCCACTGTAATTTAGACCAGAAAAGGCTATTAGATGAAAGTTTTTTTACTTTTTCATAATTCAAGACTGGATCGTACTTACCCATCCATTCCTGAACATTAGGTGTCAACCAGACGATCGCAAGTAAAATAGAAATATCAATAATTGCTTTTTTTAATCCTGATTCAATAATTTGAGTACTGAATAAGAAGCCATTTAATCCGATCATGCCCTTGACAATTATGAATGCCGTAGCCATGTTTTCTGCTCTGAAAAATACCCATCCGAAGACAACCGCGACAAATGTTATAAACCAACCAAGTTTTAAACTCAGCCAGCTATCTGTTTTCAGATCATACTTTTTTTGTAAAACATTCCATTCATGATTAATACTTAGATAAGTTCCATGCAATCCACCCCAAAAGACAAATTGCCAACCCTCACCGTGCCAAATTCCTCCCAGCAGCATGGTTATCATTAAATTCAAACTTCGTCTAATCTCACCTTTGCGATTACCACCCAAAGGGATGTATAGGTAATCTCGAAGAAAGTTAGAAAGGGTGATGTGCCACCTACGCCAGAAGTCACTAATGCTAGAAGCTTTATAAGGTGAAAAGAAGTTGACTGGTAACTTAATCCCGAACATCCTAGCTATCCCAATCGCCATGTCGGAATAACCAGAAAAATCAAAGTACAGCTGCAACGTGTAGGCTAGTGCACCAACCCAAGATTCTAAAAATGTGGGGAAAATACCACTAGCAGCAGTATTAAAGACTGGGCTTGCATAAGCAGCAATGTTATCTGCAAAAACAACTTTTTTAAATAATCCCAAACTGAAAATGGTAATACCTACTGCCATATTCTCCAAGTTAAACCGATACACAGTTTTGTCAGCGAATTGTGGCATTACCTCTGAGTGGTGAACAATAGGGCCAGAAATTAGTTTAGGGAAAAAAGTGATAAATAGGCAGTAGTCTAAAAATTTAGTATTTTTCGTTCCCCCACAATAAGAATCAACCAAGTAGGTAATTTGCTGGAAGGTAAAAAAGGAGATTCCTAATGGCAGGATAATCTTTTGGAAATTAAAGTTTATACCTAATATATCGGCTGCACTTGAAACAAAAAAATTAGCATATTTGAAACAACCAAGGATGATTAAATTAGCTGTTATTCCTAAAATGAGCAGTGTCTTTTTTCTGACTGGTGAGTTTAACTCTTGATTTAGTGTAGAACCTATAAAAAAATTTAAGGCAATTGAAGCTAGAAGCAATAGTAAGTATCTTGGATTCCACCAACCATAAAAAAATAAAGAAGCAATCACTAACCAGGCGACTGCTAACCGTTGATAACCATATTTACCAAGAAAGAAAAATATGAAAATAGTAGTTGGTAAAAACAGAAATATAAACTCTAGGGAGTTAAATAACATATATTACACTTTTTCTATTTTGGTTAAATTAAGTAAAAACACGAGGAATATATCATAATTGCAAAGCTTATTTTGGTATTTTTACTGAATTTAATAAAAAGTAACGAAAAACTTATCGACCAACAGTTCAAGGAAGATGAATGGCTGTACTGACAATTTTGCGAAAACCCCAAGCGATCGCTAAAATCTTTAGAATAGTAAATAAGGTAAAGATATATATCAGAGTCAAAATCAATGGGACTATTCGGATTTGGCAAAAAGTCAGTTATGCCTACACCTGAAGAAGCTTTGTCAGGAAGGGCACAATCTATGTCAGTACCCGCCGCTCATTATGTCAACAAGAATCCTTTAAAACCTCCTTTTCCCGATGGATTAGAGAAGGCAATTTTTGGTTTGGGTTGTTTTTGGGGTGCAGAACGCAAATTTTGGCAACTGAAAGGAGTTTACACCACCGCAGTGGGTTATGCTGCTGGTTTAACACCCAATCCCACTTATGAAGAAGTATGTAGTGGAAAAACTGGCCACAATGAAGTGGTGTTGGTTGTGTTCGATCCCAAAGTGATTAGTTATACCGAATTGCTCAAAGTCTTTTGGGAAAGCCACAATCCCACCCAAGGAATGCGCCAAGGTAATGATGTTGGCACTCAATACCGTTCGGGAATTTATGTATATTCTGAAAGTCAAAAGCAGCTAGCAGAAGCATCGCGGGAAGCTTATCAGCAAGCCCTCAATGGTGCAGGTTATGGCAAAATAACCACAGAAATCTTAGATGCACCTGAATTCTACTACGCTGAAGCTTACCATCAGCAATATCTGGCTAAAAATCCCAATGGATATTGTGGTTTAGGAGGGACAAATGTATCTTGTCCCGTAGGTGTAGTTGAATCGCAAGTTAGTAGTTAGAAATGGAGTTGGTGGGGTAGTCAACTTAACGTGAGTTCGACGAACCTCTCCCTGCCTTGAACTAAAGTTCAAGTCTATCCCTCTCCGAGTCGGAGAGGGATATGTTTTGCACCCGACAAGATTACAAATTACGAATTAGATGAGCTAGGTGCTTTAACACTTTCAGGACAATATATATATCATCACGACTATCTAAAGCAAACAAATCAGATAGAGCGTATTGTGGAGTTTCAGTTTTTAGCAGTTTGACAAATCTAAATTCATTACCATTGGTGATAAAGCTAAAAACAGGTTTAGCCGAAGTTGCATCTGCCAACATATAAGCCAATGCTTGGGGAATTGCGGGCACTAAAGAATAATCTACTCGTTTTGCTTCAATAACCAAAACCCAAAATGGAGGATTCAACACCAAGATGTCAATACGTCCTCTGATAATCGTGCCTTCGTCTTCAGAAGAGATTTTTACCTCTTGTTCTGAGGCAATGTAAAAAGGCGGTTGATAAAAACCTGCTAGACGCAATAGTGGAGATAGCACCACCATTTTGACTACAGGTTCTAAAATAGGATATTTCGATAGATGCAAATATTCTGCCTTAACTTCGTTGAGAGATTGCTTTTCTAAGTCACTCAACTCAGGTAAATCATGTTGCCACTCTGAAAAAAAATGCTCATCATCTGCAAGTTGTAGGCCAAATTCATCAATCAGTTGGGCTAGGGTGATATCTTTTCCTTGAATAAGTTGAACCATTTGTTGAACCCTTATAGCTATCTGCCTAAAAAAACCGGTTGAGATTTACCCAAAAGACTGCCTTAGAGTGCAGATTTGAGCAAAACGATCGCTCGAATCCACAACATAATACTAATAGGCGCTCCCAGGAGAATCCCAGCGATCGCCCAACCTCGCTGATGTGCTTTGAATTGTTCAATACTGCGCCACGGTCTACTTTTCCAGGCCCATTCATTGCCTTTTGCACCGAGTGCGATCGCCATTAACCACCAACCATGCGGTACAAAACAGAATAGCCCATACCACACTTGATTAGGCCACATCCACAACCAAGGCATCAAAAATGCCCCCCAGTTCCAACCGAGAATTTCCTCTGGGACTGTTTCATTATGATTATTTATCCCGCATCCTGAATTGTTGATTATTTCTCTTAGCGGTAAAAGTTGATTCTTGTTTACAGATGCAACAGTCAGTCCTGATTTGAGAGCATTCAGCGCTTGGTGGGCGCTAGTAAATCTTTGTTCGGGAGCGGGTTCTACCAACTTTTGTAGCCAACTGACAAAACTGGGACTCAAGTTAACTCGGTCTGTAAATTGCAGTCGCAAATCCTGCTGGGGTAAATCAGATGGGGAAGTCCCAGTTAACAAATGAATTAAAGTTGCTCCCAGTGCATAGAGGTCTGAAGCCGCAACCGCTCGACCACCAAATTGTTCCATAGGGGCATAACCATAAGTACCCACAACGGTAAAAGTAACGCCCTCTCTTGCTGCTTTATCCTGAACTGCGCCAAAATCAACTAAATAAACCCGATTATCGTCGCCCCAGATTAAATTACTCGGTTTAATATCTCTATGCAACACCCCTGGATTCAACTCATGTAGATACATGAGAATATTTAAAACCTCAACAGCAATTTTTCTCGCTCGCTTTTCAGTAAACCTTTTGCCAACAGCAAGTTTATCCTTGAGTGATTCACCAGGGATATATTCTTGTATTAGGGCAAACCAGAGTGTGCGATCGTCGATACAAAAATAATCAATATACTGGGGAATTCGGGGATGATTTAGCTGTTTGAGAATTTGTGCTTCCCTCTCAAAAAGTTTCAAATCATCCCACTGCACAGTACCACCAAAGGCCAAAAGTTTGACTACAACAGTGGAATTATCGCCATTAGAGGCTTGTAAATCCAATGCTAGCCAAGTTTGACGAATTCCATTGTTACCGAGTTGGCGTTGAATTTGATAACGGTCTTGTAATATCTGTTCTGGTTGCAGCATTGGACACCTGCTGGCAATTTACTCTGATTTCCTTACTATTCAAGGATAGTCATTATCTAGAGAAACTGTGGGAGCCTGATAATTTTTTGAAAGCAGTTGAAGATTCCAATTTTGGGGTTCTCTAGAAAATTAGTGCGAATTATTGTTCGCATATGTTATAAATATTATAGTAGAGATTGAAAGTGACCAAAGAAGCACAACCAAAACAGATTATCATCTATGCCAATCAAGATGGTTACGAGCCGTTTGCAGAGTGGATGGATAATTTACGCGACCAACAAGGAAAACGACGCATACTGCAACGCCTACGCCGCCTTGAACAAGGTAATTACGGCGATGTTGCGCCGATAGGAGATGGTTTAAGCGAGTTGCGAATGTTCTTTGGTTCTGGTTATCGCGTCTATTTCGGTGAAGATGCTGAAAATATTGTTGTCGTACTGTGTGGAGGCGACAAAAGCACACAGAATCAGGACATCGAAGACGCAAAAGCTTACTGGAAGAAGTACCTAAGCCATGAGAAATTTTAGAACACTTGATGAATTTGAAGAAGAGTACTTCCGCAAGCACCCGGAAGAAATCGATGATTATTTGACCGAGATATTTCAGGAATATGCAGAAGACAACGATTCTGGTGCGTTATTGGCATCTTTGCGTGTTGTTGCTCGTGTACGAGGAATTAGTGAGATAGCCGAGCAAACAGGCATGACACGCCGGGGATTGCAAAAAGCCTTATCCAGCAATGGCAACCCGCGCCTTGAAAACGTCAATTCAATTATGAAGGCGCTGGGATATTGTCTCACCCCGACTACCACTAACCAAGGCAGAAGGGGAAACAGCAATATGAGCCAGAAGCTAGCACCAGCAAAAGTACCAACACCAGGAAAAATTTTAAGTCGAGAATTAGAAGCCCGTGGCTGGACACAGAAAGATTTAGCAGAAATTATGGGGTGTCCAGTTCAAAGTATCGATGAAATTATTCTGGGAAGCAAGCAAATTATACCTGAAATAGCTATCGAACTCTCCCAAGCCTTGGGTACTTCTCCAGAGTTTTGGACAAATCTTGAAGTAAAGTATCAACTTCATCTAGTAGGAAAAGAAAAAAAGGAGCAAGATATAGCTCGTAAAAGCCGATTGTATACAATTGCCCCCATCTCTGAACTAATCAAAAATAAGTGGATTCAAGCAACAGATTCGATTGATGACTTAGAACGACAAATCTGTAATTTTTTCGGCATATTTTCCTTAGATGAAACACTCCAGTTAGCCGTTAATTTCCGTTGTTCCGAGCATCGAGAGCCAGAGGAAACTTCTCGCATAACTTGGGTAAAACGGGTTGAGAACCTAGCAAGACAACAAACCGTTGCTAGTTTTGAACGCGAAAAAATAGAGATTGCTATCCCTGAAATTCTTGCTTGTGCTAAACAAGTAGAAAGTATCGTGCGGATTCCTAGATTGCTAGCAGATTTAGGTGTACATTTTCTAATTGTGCCGCATTTAAGCAAAACCTACTTGGATGGTGCAGCTTTATATTTAAACAGCAATCCCGTTATCGCGTTGACATTGAGATATGACCGGATAGATTCATTCTGGTTCACCCTCATGCATGAGTTAGCACATATCGTTTTAGGGCATCAAGGAGCTTATTTAGACAACTTGGATGCGTTAGAAGAGAATGAGGAAGAAAAAGAAGCTAATGCAAAAGCCGCTGACTGGTTAATAAATTCTCAGACATTAAATGAATTTATTATCAGCAGTAAAAAAGCCTTTTCTTGTGAAACGATTGAAGAATTTGCTCAAAATCAAAATAGACATCCAGGCATAATTCTTGGTCGCTTACATTATGACAAATTAGTTCCCTATAAGAATTTCAGAGCATTACTGGTGAAAGTTAGCCCCATCTTAGGTAATTCTACAGATAATTTTTGCGATAGTAAGCTTGATATTCCGCAGATAGCAGAGGTTCCCACCAATCACGATGGTTGAGATACCATTCAACAGTTAAACGTAAACCCTCAGCAATCGTTACAGAAGGCGTCCAACCAAGCTGAGTTTTAATTTTGTTTGCATTAATTGCATATCTCCGATCATGTCCTTGTCTGTCTTTGACAAAAGTAATTAACTGCTTGGCTGGATATATTGGTAAATCAGATGCTAATTCATCCATCATCTGACATAACAGTTGGACGAGGTTGATATTTTCCACCTCATTATTGCCACCAATATTGTATGTTTCTCCTGGTTCACCATGATTAATTACTACATCCAGAGCCAGACAATGATCGCCCACGTAAAGCCAATCTCGCACATTTTTACCATCGCCATAAACAGGTAATGGTTTCCCGATCAAAGTGTTGATGCACATCAGGGGAATTAGCTTTTCGGGAAACTGATAAGGGCCATAATTATTAGAGCAATTTGTGATAATGGTTGGAAGTTGATAAGTATGATAATAAGCACGCACTAAATGATCGCTACCCGCTTTTGAAGCTGAATAGGGACTATTGGGAGCGTAGGGTGTAGTTTCACAAAAAGCTGGGTCATCTGCGCCCAAACTACCGTACACTTCATCAGTAGAAACGTGTAGGAAACGATAATCAGATGGCCGTGCTTTTGTCTCCCAATGTTGCCGAAAAGCTTCTAGCAGCGTGAAAGTTCCGACTACATTAGTTTGCACAAAAGCAGCCGGCCCAAGGATCGAACGATCAACATGAGATTCAGCGGCAAAATGGGCAATGGTATCAATATTTTCCGTTGATAATAGCTCGTCTATGATGGTGCGATCGCAAATATCCCCCTGAACAAACCGAAAATTCTCTCTACCCTCAACCAGCGCCAAGTTCAGACGATTCCCCGCGTATGTAAGAGCATCTAACACCACCACGCGATCGTCTGGATAAACTTGACACCAGTGATGGACAAAATTCGCCCCAATAAACCCCGCACCACCAGTAACTAATAACCGCCGATTCATCTAACTTCCTCTCTTAATCTCTGTGTTCTCAGCACTTCTGCGATCGCCTGTGGCAAGTCGCTACGCATATACGTTTCTATTACTTAAAATATTTCTTCCTCAGTTTCCCGTATATCTTCTGGGCGAGTAATTTTGCCACGCGTGTTTTCGTCAAACTCTTAATATTAGATGGCTGCTGGATTTTGTGATCAAAAAACTCATTCAACTCATCCACAATAACTTGGAACCGCTTAATAATATTTTCAGTTCGATGCTCAACTAAAAACTCTTCAGACAAACTAAATGCTACTGAAGATTCAATCACTTTCATAATACGTTGAACATCATATTCTTGAGAATATCCAGCAATTTTATAGCAATTAAATCCCGGATCTAAGTAATCAGCTAGTCCACCATTGACACTAGAAAATACTTGACAGCCACAGGCAAGAGCTTCCATTGGTTGTAGACCAAATCCTTCACTAACACGCTGTTGTGCCCAGTACTCAGCGGAATCATAAAGATAAACCTTAGCTCGGTTAAATAGCCCAGGTAAATCTTCAATGTATGAATCAACAACCAATACTTTACAACGTTTTTGCAACGCTGGAATCAATTCTTTAATTAAATATTCAGAAGACTTCCGAGCCTGAACTAAAACATCAATATCTCGTTCCAGACCTAAATTTTGAAACTCATCAGAAATTTGATTTGGCAAATAATAAATTAGAGAATTGGGTGATTTTTCTCCCCAATATCCCATTGTATAGCGGCTAACAGTCATGATCGGAATACTCGCAGGTAGCCTAAATGGATAACCTGCACTATGTGCGTGGTAAACGACATTGTATTGCTTAAGTTTAGCCACGAGTTGAGCTATATCAAATCCCCAACTGATGACAAAAATTACATCATTTAAATTTTTCTCTTTTAGTAAATCATCAATGAAAAGCTTACCTTTTTCTCGTTGACGGTAAGTTACAACATCAGCACTACAGAAATTCTGAGCCAGATTAAGTGCTTTTAACTCAGCCCAAAGACCACCACAGGCAAATTTGTCATCTGTACCGGGAAGTAAGAAGTAAAGTTTTCTCATAATTTTTAAGGAAATATTTAACCTTGTGTTCCTACATCCAGGGAGCATTATCCATCAAAGCATCTAACATCTTCTGGAAGTTTTGACGGAACACTACGGCTAATAAACCGCAGAACATTGTAGTTACTGCCATCACCCACCAAAAGTGAGTGACGTGCCATAAGCCGCCGAACAGGGCAAAGATGATTAGTCCAGCGCCAGCGCCCCCTGAAAACAGTAGAGTTGTTTCTTTAGCAGTTTCTTTGAAGGTACGTGGTTTTGATTCCATAAGATTACTCTTGCCAGCCCACTTTAACAAAATGTGCCTCACGCCCCCAAACATCCCGTGTACGAGTAATATTTTCAATTGCGAGGTTAAAAGGGATAGCAGTTGTTAAGTAACGCTGTGCCATAGAACCTAAATCAGGTGCGAGTTCTGCGGCTGTCGTTGCTGCTAACCCCAAACCTATAAGTTGCTCAATTGGGCGAAATGGTAGCAACAGATGCACACCCACAGCTAGTCCAGCCGTTAAGAGCATTGCTACTGATAAATTTGTGCCACAACGGGGATGTACAGCCAAATCCCATTCTCCACTGGTAATGCGATATCGAGCAAGTGTGACCGCACGCCGCAAATCACTAATATTTACCTCACCATAGAGGTAAAATCCCTGCTCAGTAGACAAACCACCTAATAGTTCATTATCTAGTTGAACCTTAGTGGATTCTGCTCTGGCAGGATAGGCACTTTTTGATTCGCTAAGAACCCAAACAGTTGCGTGTTCTAAGGCGTGAACCTGCCGCAGCATCAAAATTTCCTTCAACCCTGGAATAAACGATAGCTGTCTGAGTAAGTCGGTATCTTGTGTGGGTTGCGGAAAGTCTGAAAATTGGTCTTCAATACTCGAAACTTTCTCAGATATAGGTATCGTAAAATCAAAGTTAAAAAATTGAAAGGGAGACGAACTACCCTGAAAATAAGCGGAAGTATTCATTGGAACACTACTCCCAAAGCCGATGGGGCAACATAGATTTCTTTCAAATGTAACGCTTGCATCACTGAATTGTTGCTAATTTTTCTAGATGATTGTTTGTTTGGGCATGGGGAATTGGGCATTGGGCATTGGGAATTGGGAATTATTGTAGATGGTTCTCCCAAGTCCCCAGTCCCCAGTCCCCAGTCCCCAGTCCTACAATCTGTTCTGCTCAATAAGTAATTCTGGTCTTTATAGTTTCCGAGTCCGAGGGTCAGCTGGCTCCACTAACATAAACTCCGGCTGAGTGAAGGACTCGGAACTTTTGGTAGAGTGTTCACACTGAAAACTTAGTCGTGAGAGGGGAAAAATCAGTAAAACTCAAAATTGGCTTGCATCATACCAGACCAAAGCAATTACGTTGCTACTAGTAAATTGTTTATTCGATCTGGTTAGGTAGAGTACAGCAATTGACATCATTCAAACAGACTTTGCCCCACTGTAAAGCCCAGCGGACAAGGGCTACTCGATTTTCTGTCTCGGTCTTGGTGAGAATATTACTGATATGGTTATCAACTGTACGCTTGCTAATCTCCAGTTTTCCTGCAATCTCTTGGTTAGTTAAGCCAGCGGCTACTAAGTCGATAATTTGCAGTTCTCTGTCTGACAGACTAACGGGGGTCTCAGACTTGCCACCAGCCATGACTATTTCTATCCTCCCTTGGTATATGTACTTAATCGCTCTTTCTAATTCTAGAAGATTCTTTTGTTGGTAGGGGTTTCAAGTGTTAGCAGTAATACGATTGTCAATATTTTCTTTGGATTTCAAGTTGACATAAATATAACCTACGCAATTCTTAAAGTAATAAATATAGCTTATTTTCGCAAGAATATTGTCTCAGCACTTAGCTCAAAGAAGCGAGAATTAGAAGCATATACATGCTATTAGAGTAATAAAAATTGCTATTTAATTCTATGAAGGACTGGCGACAGATTAGCAAAAACTATTGTAGATTTTATACTGTAAATTCCTAATCCCAAATCGAAATCTAAAATTGAAAATGAGATGAGCAATCCCCGTGTTTTGTGCCTTGGTGAAATTTTGTTTGATTGTTTAGCCGATCAATTAGGGCTAAAGCTGGAAGAAGTGAAATCTTGGACTCCCTATCCAGGAGGAGCACCAGCTAATGTAGCCTGTGCTTTAGTCAAGCTGGGGACGCCAGCAGGATTTATCGGAGCCGTTGGTGAAGATGAACCAGGGAATGCACTGGTCAAGCTATTACAAGATGTAGGTGTAGAGACGACGGGGATACAACGCCATCCCACAGCACCAACGCGGCAAGTTTATGTTACACGGGATCTGACTGGCGATCGCACTTTCGCCGGATTTGGTCAGTACGATACCGCAGAATTTGCCGATACTCGCCTGCAAGCTAAACAATTGTCAGATTCGCTGTTTCAAGAAGCAGATTTTCTGGTTTTGGGTACTTTGGAATTAGCCTATCCTGAAAGTGAAAAGGCAATTCACCGCGCTCTAGAATTAGCAGAACATTACGACTTGAAGATTGTGCTGGATGTCAACTGGCGTCCTGTATTTTGGAAAGAGCCAAACATCGCCCATCAAAAAATTCCAGAATTATTTAACCGAGTTGATTTCCTCAAACTCTCCAAAGAAGAAGCTGAATGGCTATTTGAAACCGCAGATCCCGGAGCCATCACTTACCGTCTGGCTTCAATTGAAGGGGTACTAGTAACAGATGGAGAAAACGGTTGCACTTACTGTTTAGGTGAGAACGAAGGAAAATTACCTTCATTTTCCATTCCTGTAGTTGATACAACTGGTGCAGGGGATAGTTTTTTGGCAGGATTTATTCATCAGTTGAGTCAGAATGGTATCCACGGCTTGCGGGATGCAGAAACAGCAAAACGCATTGTCACTTATGCCAGTGCTGTTGGAGCGCTGACTACCATTAAAGCAGGTGCGATCGCTTCTCAACCTACTGCTGCTGAAGTCGAAGCTTTTCTAGCCACACATCAACTTTAGGAACTAGCATAAGTTACTGGGATATCAGTCACCAAAGGCTGATACTCCCGGCTAGAAAATGGACGAAAATCCTCATGCCATTCTGCGGTCATATTGCACAATAAACGCAGTTGGAGAGGTGTTGGTACTGGGTTAACGCGCTCAACTTTCACTTTTAACAGTTCTGAACTTTTGTTCTTGAGTTTAAAAACATCATCCACAATATACCGAGGGCAATAACCTACGATGTGATGATCCTCAGTGCATAAGAGCAATGCACGCGGGTCACGGGGATTTTGAAATTCGTTAGCTAAATATAACAGTTCACCCGTTTGTAATTGATTAATCCGTTCAGTTGCACAAGCAGGAAGGTGTCGCAGTCCATGTGCAAAAAAATGGATATGGTATAAACCATTCTCATCTGGTTCTGGGCAGGGGAAAACTTCAAAATAATCTGTTACCTTCCGTCCACCACTCCGAGAAAGAACGCTAATTGGATCGTCTTCTCCTTCTGGAATATTTAGCGATTCAATATAATCTTTGTAGTCAGGGCGAGAGCGTCGCATTAATCGATTAGAAAACAAGGGGAATAGTTCAACTGATGCGTATTCTTTGTTCAAGTCTGGGAAGGAATACAATAGCTGAAAGTTATGTTCAGTTTTAGCTTTAACAGCACCTTGCGTATATACAAACTGATATTTTTTTCCGTCAAATGTTAAGCGACCAATGGGAAGCCAAGCGCGACTTTTAGGATCTTGCCAAGCTAAAAAAAGTGTTTTCATAGTAGGGTGTCTAGCAGCTTAGTTTGATTTAACTCCAATATCTTTTGTGCAAATTCAATTGCTGTTTGCGATATGCGATTAGATGGAATACACTCAAAAAGCTCTAACGTATCATTGCTTGACACCCTTGCTAGATTATTTAACCATACCCTGGCTGCATCTGGATACCGTTGTTGCGCTTCACAAAATGCATTAAAAGTCTTGAGAGTTTTTTGATCGCCAGTTCTAGCATACAACGCAGAATTACATTTTTCTACATACGCTTGGACAGAAAAGCCAGCGTCTTTTGTGGTTAGTCTGTTTTTTCTTTTAGAATCAGGCTCGTTCCTACCGAGACAGGAGGCGTGATCGTAAGTTGGTGCTAGATAAATCTTCTCTTCTAAACTGATGAATGCCCAATTTTCATGGTGTCGATCACTATTCCCGATCCAAGCATCTAAAAGTAAATACCCAACAAAAGTTTCTGTCGCATAACTAATTCTCTCTGGTGGTGTCCAGTCGATAGGTAAATTAACTGAAGCATCTCCGATAGCATTGAATACATTATCAATTGTGTGTTGGGACAGGTCTTTAGAATCTTGTGGATAATCGGATACTATCCGAGCCAGAATTTCATTACCAAGTGTGAGAATTGCACCTTCTTGAGGGGGCAAAAATGAGGGTGAAATAATACCATTTTCCCCATTGAATATTGCCAGTTCATAATCAGCATGGGGTAAACTTAGTAACTCGCACAACTCGGCTGCAATCTTTTCTGCCCAATCTTCTCCTGTGTTTGGTCTAGCTTTCTTGAATAGACAACGACCTAAATACTGATGGCGAAACCAGAACTTTTCTTTAGTTCCCAAATCTTCATCAGCCTCTGGGGCATCTAGGGGAACGTCAATGATTGGAAACTGCTCTGGCATAATTGATGGGAAAGCCTGATTTAAAGCAAATTATTAACTTCAGCTATTTTTAAAATGTTTAATAGTCAATGGTTAGCCTTAACTTGCTGCCATAGAGTATCAACAGTTACAAACTCATAACCTTGTTGTAGCAGTTGCGGAATGAGAATTTGAATTGTCGCAGCAACATCTTGTCCACCGCAAGCACCATCATGCAAGACAATCATTGAACCATTTTTCACCTGCTGCATAATTCGCTGTACTACGGTGCTGACACCTGGTCGTACCCAATCTTCTGGTACAACGCTCCACATCACTGAACGGTAATTCCACTCAAAGAATAATTTTAAAGTCGCAGGTGTAAATAAACCATTGGGGGGGCGGACATCCCGCACTTGTTCAGGTTGCAGGTTGCAGGCATTATAGATAGCAGCTTGGGTTTTTTCTAAACTGTCCTTTAGGTCATTTGGGGAAAGCATGGGAAAAGAGCGATGATCGTAGCCATGCAATCCGATCCAGTGTCCGCGATCGCTAACGGCTTTAGCAATAACTGGTGAACGGTTGACGCAAACACCCAACCAAAAAAAACTCGCTGTAATATTGTAACGATCTAACACTGCCAAGACTTCGGGTGTGTATTGCGGATGGGGCCCATCGTCGAATGTGAGTGCGATCGCTTTCGTATGAGGATTTCCACCCCAAAGGCAGTTGGGAAAACTCGGCTGGAGAATGCGGTAGAAAATTGGGAAGAGGGGAGCTAGTTGCATTTTGCGTTTATCTACTTTGTAACAAAATTTGTAACAGCAATACTATTTGAGCTATTACTCGTCTAGATTGATGAAAAATCTACGGGTAATCCCTGAATTAAGGGTTAATGTTGCTAAAAGATATACGAGATTATCAGATTCTATTTCTGGGCTTATTCCTAGTCTTGGGAATCGGTACACGAGATTGGACGCTGCGACCAGAATTCATTGGGGTAGCGATCGCCACTTGTCTTGCAACTCAATGGATATTGTCATTAGTCATTAGTCATTGGTCATTAGCGAAGAATAAAGGACAAAGCCTAAATATTCGCAGTGCCCTAATTACCTCTTTGGGACTGGGCCTATTGTTGCGGGCTGACCACTGGACGACAATGGCAATAGCCGCAGCACTTGCGATCGCTAGCAAATTCATCTTCCAAGTCGGCGATAAGCATTTCTTTAATCCCGCCAATTTTGGCATCATATCTGCCTTGATTCTCACCCCTAATGCTTGGGTTTCGCCGGGACAATGGGGTGAAGAGTGGTGGTATGGGCTATTATTTGTCGGCACTGGCGGCATAATTTTGCAGCGCGTTGGTCGCTGGGACACCACAGCAGCTTTTTTGGGTTCCTACTCTTTGCTGGAAGCCATTCGCAATCTCTGGCTGGGTTGGACTTGGGATGTTTACTGGCACCGATTGATGAGTGGGTCTTTGCTGCTGTTTGCTCTATTTATGATTACAGATCCGCGATCGATTCCCAATTCCCGAATTGGGCGTGTAGTTTGGGCAATCTGTATCGCCGGCTTAACTTTTATCCTGCGAAATTATTTCTTTATTTCCACAGCAGTTTTCTGGGCGCTATTTGCCCTTGCACCATTGACCATTCTGCTAGATGTTCTCTGGTTAGCCCCAAGGTTTGCTTGGCAAGAAAAAGATGAGGAAGCAGGGGAAGAACTTCTAACTCAGCACTCCTAACTCTTGTACAGACGCGATTCATCGCGTCTCTAGTCTCTAGCACTAAAAAAGATAGAGGTATAAAATAATGAAAATTTTTCGACTTTTAACACCATTATTGTTGGCAATTGTAGCTGTTTTGTGCTTTGCACCCGCAGCTTGGGCATTTTGTGGATTTTATGTAGCCAAAGCAGATACAAAACTGTATAACAAAGCTTCTCAGGTTGTGATCGCGCGAGATGGCGATCGCACTATCCTAACAATGGCAAACGACTTTCAAGGCGAAGTCAAAGATTTTGCAATGGTAGTACCAGTACCAACGGTGGTGCAAAAAGAACAAGTTCGCGTCACTGAACCCAAGATTATCGAACGCCTAGATGCTTTTAGTGCGCCGCGATTAGTTGAATATTTTGACCCAGATCCCTGTGCCCCAGTTTATGAAAGGGAGTTATCAGCAGCACCAGCACCAGCAGCAAGCAATGATGAGTCAGCGCGTAAGAGAAGCAGTGATGCTAGTTTAGGTGTGACAGTCGAAGCACGTTTCAACGTCGGCGAATACGACATTTTGATCCTCAGCGCTAAAGAATCTGGCGGACTAGAAACTTGGCTCAAACGCAATGGCTACAAAATCCCCAGAGGTGCGAAACAATTACTTCAGCCTTACATTCGCTCCTCAATGAAATTCTTTGTTGCTAAAGTCAACTTGGATAAATTCGAGCAATCTGGCTATCAGTTCCTCCGTCCGCTACAAATTTCTTACCAGTCACCTAAATTCATGCTGCCAATTCGTTTGGGCATGATCAATGCTACGACAGAGCAAGATTTAATTGTCTACATTCTCTCGCCCCAAGGACAGGCAGAAATCACTAACTACCGGACGGTAAAAATTCCCTCTGACGCAAACATTCCCATATTTGTCAAAGATGAATTTGGTGAATTTTACAAATCCATGTTTCAAACTATCTACACCAAAGAAGACAGGAAGGTTGGTTTTTTAGAATACGCTTGGGATATGGGTAGTTGCGATCCCTGTTCTGCTGAACCCCTGACCCCAGAGGAACTCAAGCAAGCGGGTGTATTTTGGCTAGATGATAATTCTGCAAGTAATGTGCCAGTATCCCCTAACTTTCGTCGTCCCTTTCCTAGAAGCAACGTCTTCATTTCTCGCTTGCATGTCCGCTACACCCGCGACAAATTCCCTGAAGACTTGATATTTCAACAAACTGCCAACAGTGAATCTTTCCAAGGACGTTATGTTTTGCAACATCCGTTCCAAGGGGAACTCAAATGTCAGGCGGGTAGAGAATATAAGCAGTCTTTACCCAAGCGTTTTGAACAAGAGGCGCAAACTCTAGCTAAACTAACCAACTGGAAAATCCAAGATATTCGCAACAAAATGAAGTTGAGTGTAGGTAATCTGAGATATTCTTGGTGGGAAAATTTCTTGTCCTGGCTGGGATTGTATTGAGGAGATTGGGGACTGGGGATTAGGGATTGGGGACTGGGGATTGGGAGACAAAGAGAATAAAAGCCTCAGTCATCCACCTTTAAACTGGATTCATCCACCTCAGATACTCGTTCATCCACCTTTGAACTAGATTCATCCACCTCAAAGACTCAAATCTCCCAATGCCCAATGCCCAATGCCCCATGCCCAATGCCCCATGCCCAATGCCCAATGCCCAATCCCCAACATCTTGACGAAAGGTAATTTTTTCGGGCGTTGTTATACGCAATACTAAGATATTCTTGCTTTCTTCGCCAAGATTGTCATGGTTCAATTCGATGAACAGCTCCGCTGCCTAGTTACAGAAGCCTGTGGACACCAACCTGGAAGCCCTCAGCGTCAGAAGCTGCTCACGCAAATTATTCGCTTGACAGCAAATAGACTCTGGAGGGAAAGTACTCCCTACTATCAAGACGCACTACAACAAACTTGGTTGTATTTCTGTCGCAATGTTTGTGAAGGTTTGACAGGTCAGATATATGACCCCACTTATGGTACTGTCATTACCTGGCTGAATGCTTACCTAAAAAGGAGACTACAAGACTTTTACCTGAACCAGAACCGGGAACAAGCCACTACTGTCCCTCTGAGAATTCGTCAGTCTACATCGGGTGGAACAAGTGAAATCATTGACCCTGTAGATAATCTTCCAGCTAACCCCCAAGCACCTCCAATTCTAGAAGACTTGGAGATATGGGCAAAGACGGATTCTGATGGAGAATTGCGTGGTACTTACATTAAAGGACGTCCAGATGTGAATTGTCAGGTGTTAATTCTCAAACGCTTACCCCCGGAAGTTAGCTGGAGAGAATTATCTGAGGAATTTGGAATGTCAATTCCGACATTAAGCAGTTTTTATCAGCGCCAATGTCTACCGCGTTTGCGTAAATTCGCAGAATTGGAGGGATTATTGTGAAGGAGGCAGGAGGCAGAAGGCAGAAGGCAGGAGGCAGAAGGCAGGAGGCAGGAGGCAGGAGGCAGGAGGCAGGGATTCAGACCCCGCACGCCAGTTCCTTTATGCCAGGGAATCCGTTCACCGGACTGGCTCCCAATTGTATGTCCCGTGTAGACTGCGGGGTTTTAGACCCAAGTTCTGTACGGTCAATTGCTCTCAGCGCTGGAGTCAATATTTCCTCCTACCTCCTGCCCTCTGCCTCTCCTGATAAATAAGATTGTAGAAACTCAGAGATAGGTGAGGGATGGGAATGGTAACATTACTCTGGTAGCCCAAGCACCTACAGTTCATACTGTGCCCTCCTGGTTATCACCAAAAACTTGGGTCTGAAGCCCCGTCTTTTGAGGACGGCTTTTTATCATCGGTGACAGGACTTTAAATGAGTAATGAGTAATGAGTAATGGGTATTTACTTATTACTTATTACTTATTACTTATTACTTATTACTCATTACTCCAGAATCACCGACCCTTCTTTCTCGGTGAGTATGTCACCTACCTCTTGTCATGCTTATGCCTAAAAAAACTAGGATTTTTGGCGCGAATTCTGTAAAAGTTAAAAGGCAAAAGGAGCCAGGGCGTCGCATATTTTCCCTTCGTTACATCTTTGGGGTTTGCCAGTCACTCGTTTTAGAAACCAAAAAGACCCTCACAGGTGAGGCTAACTTTTTACGTTTACCTTTGTACTTCCTGATCGCTTTGCTATGCATTGTCGGTTCACCTGTGCTGGCAAAAGTTCCTGTTTCAATCAATTCCTCATCCCAACCGCCAATAAACAGTCTGACATCGCTGGTTGTATCTGCTGACCCCGCCTCACTACTACAACAGGGCAAAGTTTTATACAGTGCTGGCAATTTTGCTAAAGCTGTAGAAGTGTTGCAACAGGCTGTTCAGGTATATCAGCAGCGAGGGGAGAGCCTCGCACTGGCAGCGACACTGAGTAATCTTTCTCTGGCATATCAGCAACTCGGTGCATGGAGTCAAGCGCAGCAGGCAATTACAGAGAGCTTAAATTTGCTCAAAGGACAGGATAAAAACCAAAATCTGCAAATATTTGCCCAATCACTAGATATTCAAGGTCGTCTACAACTGTTAATGGGACAGGCTGAGGCGGCTTTAGCGACTTGGCAGCAGACGGAACAAATTTACAAACAAACAGATAATAAAAGTGGCGTAGTGCGATCGCAAATCAATCAAGCACAAGCATGGCGCACCCAAGGATTTTACCCACGGGCTGTTAAAACACTCGATCAGGTAAGTCAGACGTTAAAATCTCAACCAGATTCTATAGAAAAGACAGTAGGTTTGCGATCGCTCGGTGATGCCCTTTTGGTATTGGGCGATTTTGAAAAATCACGTCAGACGCTAGAAGAAAGTCTGACAATTGCTCGAAACCTGCAATCAAGCGCTGATATTGGGGCAAGTCTATTCAGCTTAGGGAATAATGCCCGTCAACAACAGAAAAATCAACAGGCGATCGCCTATTATGAACAAACAGTTGAAGCATCTCCCTCACCCCTGACAAAAGTCCAAGCGCAACTGAATCACCTGGGACTACTCATTGAAGATCAACAATGGGCAAAAGTTCAAACTCTCTTACCGTCGATTGAATCCAAACTCGACCAACTTCCCCTCAGCCGCGCTAGTATTTACGCTCAGGTTAATTACTCACAGAGTCTATCAAAAGTCAATAGTGGTGTATTGCAAGCATCGAGTCATAGTTATTACTCAGGATTCAGCACAAAAGACTCAGCAGTATTACTCGCCAAAGCCATCCAGCAATCCCACAGCTTAGGAGATAAGCGGGCAGAAGCCTATGCCCTGAAGAGTTTAGGCGGCTTGTATGAAGAAACCAGACAGTGGTCAGAGGCGCAAAAGCTGACCAGGCAAGGATTAGCTTTAGCACAGAGCAGCAATGCCCTAGAAATTACCTATAGCTTGGAGTGGCAGTTAGGTAGATTGCTCTGGGCACAAAAAGATATTAATGGTGCGATCGCGGCTTATGATTCTGCTGTGGATACTCTCCAGTCTCTCCGCAAAGATTTAGTAGTGAATAAAGATGTAGTAAACCAGGATGTGCAATTCAACTTCCGAGATAGCGTAGAACCCGTATACCGCCAGTCAGTAGAGTTACTGCTGAAATCTCAAGAAGGGAAATTATCAGATGAAAAAATATTGGAGAAAGCACGCGAGCGGATTGAAGCACTCCAACTAGCAGAATTAGACGACTTTTTCCGGGAAGCTTGTCTGCAAGGTAAGAAAGTAGCCCTAGATCAAGTGGTAGACCAAGATAATTCCACAGCCGCCATCCTTTATCCGATTATTCTTCCTGACGAACTCCAAGTAATTGTCAAAATTCCCAAACAACGCCTGCAAAGCTACACTACCAAGATTTCCCAAGCAGAAGTAGAAAAACTCTTATAGCATTTCTCAGTCTGGTGAAGTACAGTAACAAGAATGGGTAAACCAATTATAAATATCAGTTAACGAGACTTGAGTAAAAGCAGTTTCAATTGCTTTTGCTAAGTCTGGATAACTTCTAGCTCCAATAGAAC
>NZ_KV757711.1:2083-42140 GCF_001712795.1 Nostoc sp. KVJ20 | reverse complement strand
TCATGAGAGCAAATCTCCAAATGTTTATAAGTACAGGTTGTATCTGTATTATAGATGGCTCAATAAAAGCCTTCTATATGCAGAAAGTTAACCAGGTTGTTAACCAAGTTTACAATTTTTTACACACCTTTAATCATATTAGGTGTAAATCGCTAATTTTTCTAGTGCTTTTGTCATAAAAATTAATTTTTGATTGAGATTGAGGTGGGAAGACAAGAAGGGAATAGGTTACAGGTAACAGATTATTCCCTATCACCTGTTACCTCTCCCCTAATCCCAATCCCCAATCCCCATTTCCCTAGAATCAGTCAGCTGACGCTAAAATGAGTCCACAGTTAAATTTGATTATTGCTAAATGTTTACCATCGATTTAAGCATCAGAAACACTGCTTTCCCGATCTCAGTACAACGTAAGTCAGCAGAGGATGCTGAGGCTGTCTATCAGCTAATTTTGGCAGCAATCCGTTCTGGGAACCCTGACATCGTAGAACTCAAGTGCGAGGGCAAGACAGAGAAAAAAATTGCTGTCCGCGCTAGTGAAATTTCTGGGGTGCAGATTGTTCAGAAAGATGGTACAACCCCTGGTGGTGGAAGACCACCAGGCTTTTTCGCTGTAGCTGCTGAGTAACCAAGGTTGACAAATGGCTCAAGTGGGCATTGAGGTCAAGGATTTAAATTTCAGTTGGCCTAATGGAGAGAAAGTTATCAAATCTTGCTCTTTAGAAGTACCCAAGGGTGAGTTTTGGATGCTCTTGGGTACAAATGGCAGCGGAAAATCTACGTTACTGAAACTGCTGGCGGGGTTATTAGCTCCTGAATCTGGCGAAATTAGGGTTTTACACCCCGTTGGCTTTGTTTTCCAAAATCCAGATCATCAACTAGTGATGCCAACTGTTGGTGCTGATGTGGCTTTTGGATTGGTGGAAGAAAAGTTGCCACCTGCTGCTACCAGAGCAAGAGTTGAGGAGGCGCTAGGGGCGGTGAATTTGCTTACCCTCCAACGACGCCCTATCTATGCACTCTCTGGAGGACAGAAACAGCGAGTAGCGATCGCAGGTGCGATCGCCCGCCGCTGTGAAGTCTTATTATTAGATGAACCCACTGCCTTACTAGATCCAGATAGCCAGTTGGATTTAGTTGCTGGTGTTCGCCGCCTTGTCAAAAGTCGAGGTATTACAGCCCTGTGGGTGACACATCGATTAGATGAGTTAAATTACTGTGACGGCGCTTTTTTGCTAGAAAAAGGCTCTCTGGTGGATAGAGGTGAAGCTGAACGCCTTAAACAACGTCTGATGGAGGTACACAGCGAAGCCTCTTAATTGAGTGCTGAGTAACGAGTGCTGAGTGCTGAGTAAGTAAAATTCATTGTACTTAGCACTCCTAAATACTACTAAAAAAGAACTGCAACGCGCCTTTATTTAAAAGGCGCGTTTTTAAGTTTGTGCGTCTGTCTGAGGTTTGAGTTTTGTGAGGCTGCCGTATTTTTTATTCTGTGTAGCATAGTGTTACAGACAATGCATCAATTATTATAAAACTTATGAATGAATTTTGTTAACTCTAGAAAATTGTGATTAAAAACCATGCCCCGTTCCTTACTCCAAGCCGTTTTGTTAGTGGACGGCTACAATATAATAGGCGCTTGGCCTTGCCTTAAAAAAACGCGTGATAGTGTTGGATTAGAGGCTGCACGGGGCGAACTTGTGGAAGCAATGACCGGTTACAGTGCGTTTCAAGGTTACACAACTCAGATAGTTTTTGATGCCCAATATCAGAACACCTCTAGTAATAAAGAAATTATTACTGAGCTTTTATCTGTTTATTACACTGATTTTGGGCAAACAGCAGATACTTATATTGAAAAATCCTGCGCTTCTTTTCGCCAGCAAATAGCTCAATCTTTGATTTCTCGTGTAATTGTTGCTACATCAGATCGGGCACAGCAGTTGATGATACAAGGGTATGGGGCTGAATGGTTGTCGGCACAACAACTCTGTGGTGAAGTGGAAGCTACCGTCTGCCGGATGCGACAAAAGTATCATACGCGCAAACAATCTAAGAGTAGGTTTTTAGCTAATGCGATTGATGCTAAAGCGCGGCAACGTCTGGCTGAATTACGAATGGGATTACAGTGAATATTTAGTATTTAAGAGTCTCTGCTTAAGTTCCTGAATGGATTTTGGCTGCAAAAGTTATATAAATTAAGCATCTAAAAAAAATATTGGCGAAAGTACTTGCCAAATACTATTTTTAGCCCTAAGATTATAAATCGTGAGTGGTCCTCAGTAGCTCAGTGGTAGAGCGATCGACTGTTAATCGATTGGTCGCTGGTTCGAATCCGGCCTGGGGAGTTTATAAATTTTGAATTTTGAATTTTCGATTCTAGGTTATCCATCAGAAGCGTCACTGTCGCTTGGCTCGGCTGTGACGTTTCTGAATATGTCTCTTTTGGTGCTTTTCCTAAACTCGGTATTCAAGGTCATAAATAGTTCTGGATTAATAATCTCATAGCGATTTCTGTGTTCACGAAGTGTCTTGGAATGAGAATCGCTAGCAAATAGCTGTAGGCCAGCAGTCATCCAACGCACTGGAGTTGTTTGCATAGAAACCCCCTAGCCTTTTCCTAAATCATATTTTAAAAATATCGACGACGGGCGGAATGTCGCAAATAGCGATAAATGCCCCAAGCTAAAACTCCAAAAAAGAGATTTAGTAAACAGCGACTAAATATAAACCACAAAATATAAGTGTCAAAAAGCTTTGACGGACTCAAAGGACTAATTTTCCTGGCTAAGAGAAACAGACCAAAAATAGCATTTCCACCCAGCATAAGGGCAAAAAGTACTAAACTCCTCTGCCAATAACGGCGTTGGATTGTACGGTCTGAAATTAGGGTAATTACAGGTTTACCTTGCACTTTTCGCAGTAATTGTTCCAGTCGCCAAAACATCCACAACAGAAATGGAAAGAAACCATAACTCAGGAAACGTAGGGGTAATGAGTAACCCCAAGCAATAGATAGGACATTAACTAGGGCATGACATATTACAGAATTTAGCCAAGCCCGAAAAATGAACTTCTTGTCTCGATTTAACCGAGTGTGGGAAGAAATATAAATTCCTAATGCGTATCCCCAAGGTGCAGAGAACATCGCGTGAACTGGCGTACCGATAGTACGGTCAAGAATTGATGCTGTACCATGAAAAAGGTAAATCCAGTTTTCTTCGGCAGTGAATCCAAGAGTAACGGCTATGGTGAAGAGGAAAACCGTAGATGCAAGTAATCGATACCTGCGTTGCAGATAGTAGGTTGGGACAACAACCGCAGCCAACTTGCAGCCTTCTTCAATTGGGCCTACTTCTATAAGCTGCCGCAACGCCACACCAAAAAGCGTAGACGCGCATCGGCTTGGCGGTAGACATAGATCGATGTGATACCAGTCTGAAACCCAGTTAGCTACAATTTCAAAAATCCATTCGAGGCTAAGGGCTAAAATACCAGATATTGCCCCGATGATAAAGAACATTAGTAACTTTAACAAAGGTGGGGCAAATGGCACCCGCAAGTAGTAGTAGCCTAGCAGCAGCAAGGGTGGTATTGCTGCCCACAACAGTAGAGATGAATCAACCACTCACCTGAGCAATCACTGTGCGGTGACGGTGGGTATTGTTGGTGATAGTGGGAGTTTGGAAACCCGCCTCAACAATAGCTTGCTCAATGTCCAAAGCAAAATATTCATCTAAATACGGTTCAGTACTTTTGAGCAAAGTCAAAATGTAGGCTGGCATTTTCTTGTAAACTTCAGATTTAGGATTCATATCCATGATTGCTAAGTAGCCACCTGGACGCAGCACGCGCCGCATTTCAGCTAAAATCTGTCGGGTTGCCGATTGGGGTAACTCGTGGCACATCAGGAAAATGGAAACTAAATCAAACGAGGCATCAGGTAGCCCAGTAGATTCAGCTTGGGCATGAAGCCAGTTTATTTGAGCTTGGCGTTGCCCAGCGCGGTAATTGGCAACGGCTAAAAAGTAGGGAGATAAGTCCAAGCCTGTAATTTTGGTATGGGGATAAACTGCTTGTAGAGCAAAACTACTCAAGCCCACACTACACCCTACATCTAAGATGTCTTGCGGCTCATTAGGAATTTGACTTTTCAGGATATTGTGGTAGCTTTGGCGCAGCATGGGATCGCCTTGCGCTTCTTCAGCGTCCTGCCAAATCTTAGCGTGGACAGCGTAAGCAGCAGGTTCTACCTCAAAAGCGGCTTGCCAACTCAGATTTCCAGTTTCGTAGGCATGAAATGAGGTGACGTAATAATCGGGATAGGAAAGCTGAGGATTTTCTACTTGAGTTAAATCAGCTTTCCAATCACGCGCCTGTAGTGTTTCGACTTCTTGCGTCCAAGGTACACCAATTCTCTCGGCACGTTTAATCATCATTTGTCTAGCTTGATGCTTGGCTAGGTTAGCTAAAGGCTGGATTGCCAATATGCCATTTACCAAGCGGGAAGCGAAACCAGGATTAGTGTTTACAGCAGCAGTCATAAATCAATTTGCATTTAACAGCCTTTTTTACTTATGACATAGTTGCTGGACAAAATCTATCTCAACAGAGAGGGCACAAAGGCAAATGTCATATAAAAAAAAGACTACAACTAACTTATTCAGTCTCAAGTATGGCAAGAGCAAGAAGAAGTGCAAGTGGCTTTTTAAGAGATTTTCAAGAATTTGCCCTCAAAGGCAGTGTAGTTGACTTAGCGATCGCAGTCATCATCGGTACTGCTTTTAGTCGGGTTATCACCGCCTTTGTTGAGGATGTGATTATGCCATTGATTAACCCCTTAATCAGTGTGACTGGTAAAGACTGGAGAACAATCACTATCGGACCAGGGATTGCGATCGGTCAGTTTCTCGGCGCAATCCTGGACTTTTTAATCATTGCTTTCATCTTATTTGTAGCAATTCGCGCTTTGCAAAAACTCAAGAGACAAGAGGATGTTCCGATTCAATCTCCATTATCAGATCCTAAGCTTGCAGCTCAGGAAAGACTGACTGGTGCTTTGGATAGGCTCAACCAAACATTAGAATCTCGGAATAATCAAGTTTTGTGAGTGGAGTGGGGAGATGAGGAAGAAGCAGGGGGGCAGGGGGCAGGGGGCAAGGGGGAGAAGAGAGACAAGGGGGACAAGGGGGACAAGGAAATAACCCATTCCCAATGCCCCATGCCCCATGCCCAATACCCTATTTGGCAGTAGGCTTGAGAGCTAACAACATCTCCAATTCACTGGTAGATTTATCAGGGCTAGTAGAGGTAAAACCAATACCACGAACAGAACTCAGGATGGTTATGGTATCGGGGTTAGACGAGATAAAACTATTAATCAGGGGTACAGTTTTAGTTTTATCCATATCTAGGTAAAAATAACCACCGTTGGGCTTTTGCAAAGAAGCAGTAACGGCTTTGAAGGCATCGCTATTGTCGAGAGATGGATTCTTGCTATTGGCAACTGCGTCAGCAACAGGGCCACCAACAGCTACAAATACGGTATCTTGATCCAGCCAACCATGTGCCAATAAAGCTCCTTGTTGGGGGATTTGCCATTCAGTTACGTCTTTACCACCGATATTTCTGTTAGCTACGTTAATTTGTTGGGTTTTGGCGAGGGTATCCAATTTTGTTAAGGTGGCTTCGGCAGTTTTGCGATCGCTAGTATCAAATACTAAAGCACCCCCAAAACCAACACTCGCTAATACTCCTTGATTTGATGGAATCGCACCAAAGGCAAATTCCCCATTCATCCAGCCAAAAATATCCTTATCCAGGTCTATATTGACAAATTTCAGTTGTCCTCGCACCTGTTCAAGACCTTGCTTCATTTCTGGATAATCTTTTGACTGTTCTACTAGCGTTTCCCAGCCACGGCTAATGCCATTTCCGCTAATTAAAGCAAAGGTATCAGTGGGAAATTTCCCGACTATATTCCCAGGACTTGATTGATACTGAAATTTATTTAGTTGCGGATCTAAATTAGCGATCGCTTTTACCCGCACTCCTGCATCATCAACACCAACACCCGCCACCACAGATTTTATCTGCTTCAGTTGTGTCAAGGTTTGTGGAGGTAACTGCTTTACCTGGGGATTTCCGGCTGCTAATTGCTGTACCATCGCTGCATAGTCTGGTACATAAATTTGGGCAAGGCTATTTTTGACATCCACTCCTTTAAGAATGTTACTTGCACCTTCTTTACTAGCAAAAGAAGACTGTCCCTTAAAAGTGTCAATTGCCTTTTCTACAGCTTGTTTTTCAGGCGCTAATACTAAGTGACTATTATTTAAAACTACGCTATAAGTCGGCTTACCATTTTCTGTAGTTTCGACAATTTTTTGACCTTGATAGTCAGATTCCTGGAATTTCACCCCTTTTTGTGACTTCAATTTGTTAGCAAAATTCAAGGCACTCAGCTTGTCTTTAATTCCTACCACTATCAGGATATTCTGTTCCTGCTGTAAATTTGTTGGTACATTAGGTGCCCCAGAGGGGACGTTGAACTGTGCAGGTTTCACAGGATTTGGCGGCAATACAGCAATCATGACACCACCAGCCCAAGGCTTTATGTCTTTTTCATAAGAAACGTTACCGTCACTGAACATTTGCTTATTGAAATTTTCCAGATTTTTTGCCACTAATTTTTGTGCTTCTGGAGTGCCAAACTGCTGTAATTTTGCCCAAGCTTCAGTGTCAGTAGTAATATAAGTTGCCATCAACGCTGTTGAAGGTACTACTTTAGCGCTACCTAAAGCGTCTGAACTACTTCCTGATGGGCCTTTAAAATACGTATAAATCGCTATACTTCCTGCTACAACAACTACAGCAGCACCAATAGCAGGAATGAGAAACTTTGATTTACTTTCAGGCATTTTATTATCCTCTTTTGCTCAGATTGTCACCGAGATTTATACAAGTGTCATTGTAGAGTTTTCGGATTTCTTAATAATTTCCGCTCATTGATCGGTATTTACTGATAAAATTAGTAGTCCTATAAGTTAGCAGTCTAATAGTTACTCTCAAAAATACTTCAAAGGGATGATGAGCAAATCCGCAAATGATATGCTGTTCATCTCAAAGAAAATAGCCTGATCAGCAGCAGCAAGCTATCCTAAGTTATAAGAATAATTAGGAGTATTTGTACTTAATGAGAATCTTTCGAGGGGCAAGAGACTCTTGACTCAGTGACAAAAAAGTGCAAAACATCAGGAAAAGTAAATGCGGTAGGAATATGGAAAAAAGTCCAAGGTTCGACAGCCGTGCTTTGGAAGTTGGAGTGAGATTAATTTCAATCCCTAATCCCAAAGGGAAGTTCTCACCTCCATGATGCCCTATTAATTTGGGAAATATACACACCGCTATTTTGCTTAACAACATCCAGCCAAGCCAGACTTTTCAGGATTACAAGGTCAGTAAGGATCAATGTCGAAGTCTTATTTTGATACAGATAATAACGGACACAAACCTTTTGAGTTACCGGGAGCAAGACCACAGTACAACCCCGATCGCCCCGGACAGGTAGAGCATATTTTTCTCGATCTCAGCTTGGATATTCCAAAGCTTTGCTATCAGGGCAGTTGTAGCATTCGCCTCTTACCAATCCGTAATGGCATTGATAGTTTGACTTTGGATGCTGTAAACCTGAATATCGAGTCTGTGCAGGTAGACGAGGTTCCACAAAGTTTTGACTACGACGGGGAACAGCTTTCCATTCAACTTTCTGAGGCGACTCAAATTGGTAAATGCTTGCTAATTGCGATCGCCTATTCGGTGGCAAAACCGCAACGCGGTATTTATTTTATTCAACCAGACAAGCATTACCCAAACAAGCCTACGCAAGTTTGGACTCAGGGAGAAGACGAAGACTCTCGCTTTTGGTTCCCCTGCTTCGACTATCCAGGACAACTATCTACTTCGGAAATTCGCGTCCGTGTCCCCAACCCTCTCGTGGCTATTTCCAACGGCGAATTAATTGACACTATAGAAGATGGTGATTACAAAATCTACCATTGGTCACAGCAACAAGTTCATCCTACCTACTTAATGGCCTTAGCAGTAGGTGATTTTGCTGAAATTCGGGATGAGTGGAAGGGTAAACCAGTTACCTACTACGTAGAAAAGGGACGGGAGGAAGATGCTAAACGCAGCATGGACAAAACTCCCCGGATGATCGAATTTTTGAGCCAAAAATATGGTTATCCATACCCTTTTCCGAAATACGCCCAAGTTTGCGTCGATGACTTCATCTTTGGCGGCATGGAAAACACCTCCACAACTCTGTTAACAGATAGATGTTTGCTGGATGAACGTGCCGCCTTAGATAACCGCAACACCGAAAGTTTAGTCGTCCACGAACTCGCGCACCAGTGGTTTGGTGATTTGGTGGTGATTAAGCATTGGTCTCATGCTTGGATTAAAGAAGGGATGGCTTCTTACTCTGAGGTGATGTGGACAGAAGAGGAATATAGTTCAGAAGAAGCAGCTTACTATCGTTTATTGGAAGCTCGTCGCTACTTAAGTGAAGATAGTAGCCGTTATCGCCGACCGATGGTAACGCACGTTTACCGAGAAGCTATTGAACTTTACGATCGCCACATCTACGAAAAAGGGTCTTGTGTTTATCACATGATTCGGGCCCAATTGGGAGATGAATTATTTTGGCAAGCTATCCAAACATTTATCCAAGATAATGCTCACAAAACCGTAGAAACAGTAGACTTACTCAGGGCGATTGAAAAATCTACCGGACGTAATCTTTTGTTCCTCTTTGACCAATACGTTTATCGTGGTGGTCATCCCGATTTTAAAGTGGCTTACTCTTGGGATGGGGATGCTAAGTTAGCAAAAATTACAGTAACTCAAACCCAAGCTGCTGAAGGTAAAAATGGCAGTAAGGATTTGTTTGATTTAAAAATACCTATTGGTTTTGGCTATACGCAAGAAGAAGTCAAGAGTGAGGTGAAGAGTAATGGAAAACTCAGCACTCAGCACTCAGCACTCAAAACTTTCACTGTGCGGGTGAATGAACGTGAACAAAGCTTCTACTTTCCCCTAGAAAATAAGCCTCAATTTATCAGCTTTGATGTTGGAAATAATTACCTAAAAACAGTAGTTTTGGAGTATCCAATATCAGAGTTAAAAGCACAGTTAGAATTTGATCCTGACCCGATTTCACGTGTTTATGCAGCAACAGCTTTGGCGAAAAAAGGCGGGTTAGAAGCTACCATTGCGCTTTCTGCTTCGCTAAAAAATGACCCATTGTGGGGTGTGCGTGTGGAAGTGGCGAAACAACTGGCCAAAATCAACTTAGATCAAGCCTTTGATGGCTTAGTTCCGGCTTTAAAAGATAAAAATGCTTACGTGCGACGATCTGTAGTGGAAGCACTTGCTCAAATTAAAACAGCTGAAAGCTATAAGATTGTGAGAGGGGTTTTACAAAAAGGCGATCCTAGCTACTATGTGGAAGCAGCAGCTTCTCGTGCGATCGGGGCGATTTCATCGGCAAACTTGGAAGAAAAACCCAAAGAAGACAAAGTATTAAAGTTGCTGAAATCTGTTTTAGAAGAGAAGGCGGGTTGGAATGAAATCGTGCGGAGTGGTGCAGTTGCTGGTTTAGCTGAATTCAAAACCTCGGAAACAGCTTTAAATCTGCTTATCGAATACACCAAACTTGGTGTGCCGCAACCTCTACGTTTAGCCACAATTCGCGCTTTAGGAAAGATTTCTGTCGGTCAAAGTCCAGCTAATTTGGAACGGATTTTAGAAAAATTAACAGAACTAGCCAAAGAAACCTTCTTTTTAACGCAAGTGGCGGTAGCAGCGGCATTAGGACAAATGGAAACGCCTAAAGCAGTCGGGATTTTGCGATCGCTCGCTGAACAAACGGCTGATGGGCGTGTGCGTCGCTATGCTGAGGAAGAAATTTCTAAAGTGCAAAAGAATATTGGTTCCGAAAAAAACCTGCGCCAATTGCGTGAAGATTTCGACCAACTCAAACAACAAAACCAGGAATTGAGAAGCCGTTTAGAAAACTTGGAGGCCAAATCTAAATAGCACTACATGATAATTAAAAGTAGCTAATTGGTAATTAGTAATTGTGACAAAATCACTATAGTAATCCTAAATAATATGTGAGAAAGAATAAAGCCTGTAATGCTTGCAAAAGTAGGATTTTTCTATTCGTAAATTCTCACAGATCAGATGGGATTGCTATACCAATTAGCAAGGTTTTAGTTGATAGTGTAATTTCTTTGTAGATACATAGAATCTTTTATTTTTCACTTAAATCGCAGGGTATAAATAAAGATAAAACCAAGATCCCCGGCTTCCGTGAGAAGCCGGGGATCTTGCATAGGTAAATATTTATATTTATATAAAGTAAAGTTAAGAAAAGATAAAATCATCCAAAACGTGGAAAAGTAGTTGTAGTTTTATAAAGTATAATTAAGAAAAAGATAAACATATCTAGGCAGTGGCAATAAGCTAAAATCGCCTCGAACACTATCCCTAAAGGGTAAAGTTCTAGTTGTTTTAGATAAAAGACTACTGGCTATCTTGAACTTGCAACTAACTTGTGAGTCAGGAGAAAAGAATCATTGTAAATTTTTCAGTTGAAGAGGCAAAAAAAGGCGTGGGTCAGTATCAACCTGCTCAACTAAAACTCTATGATCCAGATGCGATCGCTCGCTACTATAGTTACCGTCCTTGGCTAGCCTGGGGGCGAGTGCTGAGAATTATCTCCTCCTTTGCAGGATTTATACTCAATCTGAAGTGGGACGAATGGCAAGATAAAGTTGAGCAGAACAAGGGTAAACGAGCTATCCAGTTGCGAGAACTGCTCACCCGCCTCGGCCCGACTTTTATTAAAGTTGGTCAAGCCCTCTCTACTAGGCCTGACCTGATACGCAAAGATTTTTTAGAAGAACTGATCAAGTTACAAGACCAGTTACCACCTTTCGATAATGCGATCGCTTACCAGATTATCGAAACGGAACTAGGCCGTCCAATCCATGAAAGTTTTAGCGAACTGTCACCTAGCCCAGTAGCGGCTGCTAGCTTGGGTCAAGTATACCGGGGTCGTCTGGTCAGCGGCGAAGAAGTCGCCGTGAAGGTGCAACGCCCCAATTTACACCCGGTAATCACCCGCGACCTATATCTGATGCGTTGGGCAGCAGGTTGGGTAGCTCCTTGGTTGCCTTTAAATCTCGGTCACGACCTAACTTTAATTGTGGACGAGTTTGGCATAAAGTTATTTGAAGAAATTGACTATATTAATGAAGGCCGCAACGCCGAAAAATTTGCTAGCAACTTCCACAACGACCCGCAAGTAAAAGTTCCAGGCATTTACTGGCGTTACACCAACACCCACGTTTTAACCCTGGAATGGATTGACGGCTTCAAGCTGACGGACACTCAACGCATCCGCGAAGCAGGTTTAGATCCAGAAGCGATCATCCAAATTGGTGTTACATCAGGATTGCAACAGCTTTTAGAACACGGCTTCTTCCATGCTGACCCTCATCCCGGCAATTTATTTGCTGTAGCCGATGGTCGTATGGCTTACATTGATTTCGGTATGATGGATCAGTTGGAGGAAAGCACCAAAGAAACACTGGTAGATGCACTAGTGCATTTGGTAAATAAAGACTACACCGACTTAGCCGAAGACTTTGTAAAATTAGGATTTCTGACTCCAGACACGAATATTTGCCCGATCGTGCCAGCATTAGAAGCAGTGCTAGGAAACGCTATTGGCAAAAATGTCAAGGATTTTAACTTCAAAACTATTACCGATGAATTTTCGGAATTGATGTATGAATATCCTTTCCGAGTCCCGGCAAAGTTTGCTTTGATTATTCGTTCCTTGGTGACTCAGGAAGGTATTGCCCTGAGCCTCAACCCGGATTTCAAAATTATTGAAGTGGGTTATCCCTACATAGCACGGCGGTTGCTGACGGGCGAATCGCCGGAATTACGGCGACGATTATTGAATGTGTTATTCAAAGATGGTAAATTTCAGTGGCAGCGGTTAGAGAATTTGATTGCGATCGCTCGTACCGATAGCAACTTTGATGTATTGCCCACAGCCCAGATGGGGTTCCAATATTTAATCTCGGAAGAAGGGAAGTTTCTGCGGCGACAGCTGGTGCTTGCTCTCACCGAAGATGACCGCCTCCACACAGAAGATGTCCAACGCCTGTGGAACCTCGTTAAGGATGACTTAAAACCGGATCGTTTATTAAATGTAGCGATCGGGATTTTAACAGATTTATCCAGAGAAGGTGCAGCCGCTATTCTCCCAAAAGCTACATTCCTTGCGCCTTTTACTGGAAACCAGTCAGAGTCAGCAAGTAAAAACTAAAAACCTTTAATATAAATCAGGAGTTTTAATGTACTATTTTCCTCTACAACCACCCTATTTCCTCTTACTTGTTGGCTTTTTGACAGCATTAACATCTGGTTTGGCATTATCTGGCACGTTAAAAGTAATTGTGCAGAAATGGCCAAGCGAACGAGCAGAAAATACTAAACCACGTTCCTCACTGAAACAATTACTTGTGCCATTTATCGGTATAACTGGCGGCACTTGTTTATTTCTGTCTTCAGGCTTAGAAATATTTGGCTTTCCCTCCACCTTGGCTTTAGGAGTCGGTCTACCAATTAGTTTGTTTACTTGTTTATTAGTTTGGTTGCAGTTGGGAAGTATGATGACCTTTATAGAACGTGAAGGTATGCAATCTTTAGATTTAGATTCTTTTTCTTAGATATGTGAAAAGGTTAGATACCCGAATTATTTGATAATTCAGGTATCTAAAAACCACTAACTTTCAGAACCGAATGGCACTAAGAAAATCCCAAAAGCTTGTTTAGTCTCGTTCCCAGCCTCCAGGCTGGGAATGTATTTAAAGAGGCTCTGCCTCAATTAAAGCTACTGGAGGCGGAGCCTCCTCCCAGAATGCTTTCCCAGCCTCCAGGCTGGGAACCAGTTAGAGCAGGGGATGTATCTTTTCTTAGTGCCATTCCTTTCACAAACTAGATAGGATTGCTTCAACTGAATTATATTAGTTAATCAAGAATGAGAAAAACTCTATTTTGACTTATTTTTAACTAGTAATTCTATCCTTAAAATTGCGATAGTTTAGCTTAAAATTGTTGATTCTTTGCTGAATAAAACTACTAGTAGACTTTTGCAGAAGCATTAGCTTGCTTGGACGCGTAAAGCTTTGAGGACGTTTTTCAGGTGATTTTAAATAGCGATAATATAAGAAAACATCGCGGTAAGGAATATCAACATCTTCACCCCTACAAAGCCTCACAAAATTTGAAGAAGATATACTCATATAATGTAAATATGTCAACCTCCGCCCTTGGTCGTAGAGGATATTATCTACCACATCAAATTGAGAACCCCAGTGATTACCAGTTGCCTGTTCGCAGTCATGAAAAGCAAAGTTATAATATGAAATTTTGCTTCTCAACACCATGTAGTTAAATAAAGATTGGTCGGGCGCTAAGAAAGCCATGACATCAGCTTCACCTGCGGCTAATTTGTCAAGTATATCGGCTCTCATCGCTGGAGAAAAAATATTTTTCTTAGTGGCAAACCAACCAGCACAAAATACTTTAGACTGCAAGTTCTCTAAGTTGAAAATTTGTTGTATCTGCTCTGGTGAACCATCAAAAATAAATTTTAAATCAGACTTATACTGAAAATCATTGACTACCCAATCGTAGTTATCTAATTTTTCATATACATAATCTATGGGCCCCATTAACAAAGTATCTGCATCAAAATAAATAAATCTATCAAATGGGCCATCGATAGCACAAAATTTGCGGTGCATTGGTAACTCATAGAGTTCTGGAAAGCCCCACTCTCGCCAAGTTTTTTGCGCTCTAGGGTAATTTTTCCATATCTGAGTGGCAAAGTTATCCCAGTAAGCTATGGAATCAGAATCTTCAAATAAGCTGACATTATCTCTAGATGCAATCTCTGCTCTTACCTTGTCTAATCGCTCATTATATGGAAGTATACAAATAGGAATTTTCCTACCAGCATTAGCTTCTATACTGTTGAGCAACGAAACTAATTGGTCATAGACAACATCATTGGCTAGGATGTAAATGCCATCAATCATTGGGATACTCCTAATATTAAGTACGAGCAGCAACAAAGGGAAATAAACGGCGAGTTAACTTGGGGATGAAAGCAAATTTACCCTCATGAAGATAGCGATAGTGTTCCCACAATTGCCAATAGGGACTACCAGTTTTCATCCGCGTACCAGCCCAGTGAAGATATTTTAGTCGTTGTCCTCGGTCATAGAGGGCGTAATCTTGCTGTTGAAAATTTTGTGAACCCGCCCAACTACCAGGCCCACCCCCAGGAATTTTGACGAGATTCCCACGTTTGGCAATCAGCTTAAGCACAAGATAATTTAAAACTGGTTGGTCTGTAACTCCTTCAGAAAAATCGAAATATTCACGATGCGCTGCACACTCGCGCAAAGTTTCATCCATTTGTTGTTCGGTAATAATTCCTTTTCTAGAAGCCCAAAAACCACTGTTGAAAACGTCTTGAAGTTGCACATCGGAAAAAATTTGCTGCTCTTTTACCAATGGTGAAAAAATATTTCGTAGTTTGTCATTGGCATGATGGTAGTCACAACAGAAGAAATCAACTTCTGAAAGTTTGTCTAAATTGTCGGCGATTTTTTCAAAAACGACAATATCCGTATCAATATAAATAAACTCATCTAAAGGGCCAAACCACGCTACTAGCTTACGCATTTTGTTGGGTAAGGCGAGAAAATCTCTATCAAAAATTTCTCCGATGCGTTTGGTAAATTTATCAATAAGTTCTAAATCTGGGAAAATTTTGACATTGTGTAAGGTAGCAACCTGCTCTGCTACTTTGTGATAATTTTCATTAAATGGTATGAGATAAATGATTACTTCTGGGTCATAGTAACGAATGCTATTGAGTAAAGCGATCGCATTATCGATAACCCGGTCATTGGCAACTATATAAATTCCCCTACTCATAAATTATCCTTGGTTAATTAACTTAAATTTTCGCAAAGCTCTTGTAAGTAAATTTGGTACTGGAGCGTCATTATAATTCTTAGGAGGATTTCTAAATACTGGACGCTTTTCTGGTTCGTGTAGGTAACGATAGTAAAGAAATAAATCTCGATAAGGAAACTCAATATTCTCTCCAGCACAGACTGCTTGATTGATATTAGGAGGAATACCAATGTAATGAAGATAGGTTAGTCGATTATCTTTGTCATAAAGAAGATGTTCCCGTTCCTCAAAGTGCTTAGATGTGGCAGAACATCCTGTTTTTTGATTATCTGGCAGTTGACGAGCAAAGTTATAAATAGAAAGATTAGACCTCATTACCATGTAGTTTATCAATGGTTGTTCGCCAGCACCTTCATACAAAAGTTCCGCCTCACCATTTTGTAAATGGGATATCAGCAAATCTCTTTGTTCTGAGTTAAATATTCCCCGCTTTGCACCATAGAAACCTGAACAAAATATTTCGGAATCAATGCGTTTTTGCTCGAAAACTTCTAGTAATTTGGGAGAATTAACATTATATATTTTACTAACGTCTTTAAATTGAAAATCGTAGACAACAAAATCATAACTATCTAGCTTTTCAAACACTGTCGTTAGTGAGTTCATCACCAAAGTGTCTGCATCTAAATAGATAAACTTATCGAATGGCCCATCAAAGGCGCAAAAACGACGATGAGCGCCATAAAGGCGGGATTTATTACGATTCAATCGTTCTGGTGCTGCTGTGAGCATAAATTGATCCCAGCGGTTGATTGATTCTAGATCATCGTAAAGAAATACATTAGGGCGTTTAGCTATTTCGTCAGTAATTCGCTGTGTTTGATCATCGAAAGGATAGATACAAACAGGAGTTTCTGGCCCTAAAATAACATCAATACTGTTGAGCAAAGCCACCAGTTGATCGAAAACATAATCATTGCCAAGGGTACAAATACCATTCATAATTTATGAGTGTTGATCAACAAAGTTTGACAACCAGTTAAGTAGGTTTAATTTGTGTAAGATGATTTGACGTGCTTCTGCGATCGCATCTTTGGCTGCATACCAAGCATCAGGTGTAGCTGTGACTTCTTTGATGTAGGCAATGCCTTTTTCATCTAAACTGGGCAACCGCAAAAAACTACCCGGCGGCAATAATTTATCAGCAGCCGGTCCACCATAGTAAATTGGTAAACACCAAGCAAGCAAACTATCCCAAAGTTTCTCACTCACATACCAATTATTATCAGCGTAATTTTCAATTGCCAGATTGTAATAGTATGGTGCCATGCCATACCATTTGTTACCTAGTTCTCCCGACTTATTAGCCCATCCTGGTAAGTTACGCCCATACAAATCAAACTTAATGCCACTAGATTGTAGAGACTGCAAAAAGTCTAAACGCTGGCGATGATTAACTGTACGGCTAATTCCTGAAGTAATCCAACTACATGGTGCAACCTTTTGAGGCGGTGGCATTTCATTTAAATCTTGAAAAGAATTTGAGTGATACCAAATAGCCGGCATATAGTCAGGAGTGGGAGCAAAATCATCGGGGCCAGAGATGTAGCCAGAATATTTCTGGGCGTGTTGATAATTATGATTAGTGATTTCGACAATTTCATCTAAAGGCGGTTCCCTTAGTAAATAAATAATCCGCTCTTTACTCACACCGCGCAGTAGAGAATCAACATTGACTACTGGTTTTTGCTGCTTTTTGCGAAAACTATCTAACCAAGATTTTTGTGGCGATGCTTGGGGAAAATCAAATTGATACATCAGCAGAAAATCTGGTTTTTCTGCTAGTGCTTGCATTTGCATATTGCCCCAAACTCCAAATTGATTCGGGGTTTGTTGCCATAGCCAATCGGCTCTAGTTTCTAAACCTCGATAGCTGCTAATCATACCTACAGTTTTCATAGTCATTTTAGTTATTTGTCATTTGTCATTTGTGATTTTTCTTACACAATCATTTGAGGCAGTAGAGATTCATCAACATAACTAAGGATTTTTGCCGCTCGATTTTCCCAAGAAAACTGCTTGACAAACTCGATGCTATCTGGATAACCCTCTACTTTTCTGGGATGAGTTTCTAAAACCCGCTTCAGACTTTCGGCAAATTTGCTGGGGTTATCTGGTTCACACCAAGCTGCGATCGCTTGAGTATCTTGAAACTCAACTAATGATGGAATTTCCGTAGAGACAATGGGAGTTCCAGATGCGAAGTAGTCAAACAGCTTTAAGGGAGATGTGAAAGTTGCCGCTTTTCCCGAACAATGAGGATGAGCTAAAACATTGGCTGCTTGTAGCAAAGATGCTAACTCATTATGCAAGACATAGCCCAAAAATTTAATATTATGAATCTGTTTTTCTTTGACTAATTGTTGATAATATTCAACTTCTGTGGGCTTACCACCGGCACAGGCAAATTGCACATGAGGCATTTCTTTAGCTACATCAATTAGTACATCAATACCTTTAAATTGCTGTAATGCTCCCGCATAAACTACCAATTGTTGGCTTTCATCTCGCAATAGTTTTTGACGCCATTCTGCTGCTTTTTCCGGTTGTCTCTCCATAAATAAGCGATTAAACCCATTATGTAACTTAATCACTTTCTCTGGTGGCATCCCATTTTTAATCATGCTTTCGCGGACAGTTTCTACAACGCTGACAGCAATTTGTAACAGGGGATTGTTGACAATTTCTGGTTCAAATGGCTTGTCTTCATGGTGGTGATGTTCGTAAATTGCAGGAACGCCATTTCTGATGGCAGCTTTTACAAAATTCCAGTTGCGACTGTGGACAAGTTTAATAGTTGGAAGTATATGAAATGGTAAATAATATTTGCTGGCAATGGTGTTAGAGTCAGTAAATTTGCTCCGAAAACGGTCAATCGGCCAAGGCATGGGTAAGGGAGCAACTTTTAACTTGTCATGGAGGTTGTAATATTTAACAAGTTCTATTGGTGTTTGTCTCGGTTGAAAAGGACGAGCTAAATTAGCTAGATTAAAGGCTTTTGCTCCTTTGTCAGGATATACCAAAACTGTTGAGTATCCCAAGTTAGCGGCGGCGTTAGCTGCATTTGTAGACTGTACTAAGTGAGCCTCTGGCTGTGGCAACTCTTCACCAATAAAAAAAATGTAGTGTTTTTTTACAGCAGTATTTTTCATAAATTTTAGATATTAATACTATTTTCAAACTTTTCTAAATTATCTAGTAGGCTTATCGAATATTCATAACTTTCACTAATTAATTCATTTTGTTCTTCTGTGCTAGATATCAAATTATCAGTTAGAGAACGGAGAGAGCTAAGGATGAGGTTAAGAGAAGTTCGGAACTCAATAGAGATATGATTAAATGCTTCATAATAGGTACTTATAATATCTTGATTTTGCTCAGAGATTAAGATTAATTGTCCTTTTTTTTGCAAGTTAATAACATCGTCAAAAACATCAATGGTGTTGAGAATTCTCCAAGCTGATTTGTAAGAGTCTTCAATTAATTCTTGCCGTTCTTGAGAATTGTCTACCAAATCATCAAGTAATAAGCGCAGTAACCCAATCATCGAGTTCATCTGCGTCCGAATTTCATGAGAGATGCGAAGCCAGCTTTGATTGTGTTTAACAGCTTCCGGATATTCAGCAAATTTTTTGGAGTTTAGGCGCATTGCCTTGATAATTTTTGTCTGAATCAAGTTTTTACTAGGGCGATCGCTAAATTGCATTGAATAAAGGCGTGAATAGTAAGCACCCTTTTTTAAAAGTTCTTCATGGGTTCCTACCTCTACCACCTGTCCTTGATCTAAAACGGCAATTTGATCGGCTTTTTGGACGGTGGAAAGGCGGTGAGCAATTACTAGGGTGGTGCGATCGCGACTCAAATCATCGAGTGCAGCTTGTACTAAACGTTCCGAAACGGTATCTAAAGCGCTGGTGGCTTCATCTAAAATCAGAATTTCGGGATTTTGGACGAGGGCGCGGGCGATCGCTAATCTTTGCCTTTGTCCACCAGATAACATGACACCGCGATCGCCAATTAGGGTGTCAAATCCTTGAGGCAATTTACTAATAAACTCATAAGCATTTGCCCGCTTGGCTGCTGTAATAATTTCATCCTCAGTAGCCTCTGCTCGCCCGTATGCGATGTTATTCAGTACTGAGTCATTGAAAAGAAAGGTATCTTGACTAACGATTCCCATCCGCTTTCGCAGGGATACAAGATCAAACTCCCGCAAATCGGTGCCGTCAATGGTAATACTGCCAGCGATCGGGTCATAAAATCTGGGTAAAAGGTCTGCCAAAGTGGATTTACCAGCACCAGAACCACCTACTAATGCTAAGGTCGTGCCACGTGGTAAATATAAACTCACATCTTTGAGTACCAACTTTTCATGACCAGGGTAGGCAAAGCAAAGAGAATTAAAAGACACTCCCTCTTCTAATTTTGTATAGGGAAGCTTACCTTTGCTCATGAACGGCTTATCGTGCAGGCTTAAAAACTCATTGGTAACATCCACGCTGGCTGCGGTACTGGCAAAGTTGCTGCGAATAGTATTTAACTGAGAAATTAATGGCAGCACTCGCAGCAGCACTAATAAATATGTCAGGAGTACAGTGGAAAGAGAAGAAACCTGGTCAGCAAAAAAGGTTTTGCTCAAAATTACAATCAGCAGTAAAGCTGTAATACCCATCACCTCACTCAGAGGTGTAATCGCTTCCGAATTAACCTGAGATTGGAAATCTGCTAACTCGCGATCGCGAATTAATTTTTTAATCCGTCGATATTCTTTTTCTTCATTTCCCGTCGCCTTTACTAGCCGAATTCCGTTCAGAGTTTCCAGTACAGAAATGGAGTATGCTTTAGACATCTCACTAAGCTGCTTCCCAAAATTTCTAGACCGGGAAATAGCATACTGATTTACTAAAGTCACCAATGACAGCAAAAGCGTAGCAGCAATTGTCAACTGCCAAGAAATTGACAGCAATAAACCAACAAAAACTAGAATTGTGATTCCCAATATAACTATCCTGACTGTACTGCCGATAGCGCTTGCAGCCCGACCAATTTCTCCACCAAGACGGTTGATTAAATCACCAACTTTCGTTTTTGCGTAATAATCTATATCGATTTCTAATAATAGTCTTAACCCGGTTTCGCGCATATCTGATGTCAGCTTTCGGGTTAAAGAACTAGATGATAAAGCGCTGGCATAAGTCGCTAAATTCTTTAAAATAATGGTAAATATAATTGCCCCAGCCATTACTCCTATCCGGTAAGGTTCTGGAGTATTATCAAAGGGAGATATCATCGTTTTGAGAATGGGAGGGGCCGTGCTTAAATCTACTTCTTGCCCCACAATTTTTAAAACCACTGGCACAATTAAAGCTGTGCTAATCCCATTAAATAAAGCTCCAGAAAATCCTAACAATATTGTCAGCAGAATCAAACCTGGATAGGGTTTAGCGAATCTTAGTAGTAGTTTTCTGGTAGACATTGGATATTTTTATGCCACTTTCACTTATTAATATTATTCACAAAATAATTGCCAACTAAAGCTAATCATTAAATAAATATGGGACAGGGTACTGGGTACTGGGAAAGAAAATATGATTAAGATTTGGTTGGGTTCCCAATCCCCAATCCCAAATCAAGATTCACAGCCTAGCAATTACTGACTTGAGTGTAGAAGCCATAGCCTCTATGCTATAGTGTTCCACACATCTTTTTCTAGCCTTGATACCTTGCTGATTTGCCGACTCTAAATTCTGAAAAATCAATTGAATTTGTTCAGCAATCTGTTCAGGACAAGCAGGCTCTACTAAATAACCAGTATCACCTAAAATTTTAGGAATATCTCCAACTCGCGTTGATAATACAGGTTTAGCCATTGCCATTCCATCTGTCAACTTCAGGGGAAATTGAGCACGAGTTTCTGGGGTGTCTCGCTGGGGAACGACTACAATATGAGCCGCTGCTACTAAATCAGGCATAACATCAGCTGGATACTTTGGTAATTTGATAATCCAGCGTCCCCACTTTTGTTGGAGTTGCTGATCATAATCATCATAAGGACTACCACCTACAATCACTAGTCTTAAGTCTGGCTGATTAATTTTATCGAGTGCTATAAGCACATCTTCTAGACCTTTATAAGGTCTTGGCGCACCAGGAAACATTAAAATACGATATTCAGATAAACCATAACGATTTCTGCTGGACTCAGCATCATATCGAGCGGGATCAAATAAAGAAGTATCCTTACCATTAGGAACAAATGTACCGCCAAAGCGCTGCTGCAAAAATTTAGTATGCACCGTCACAGCATCAGCGCTACTTACTAAACCTTCCATCCATTTGACGTACAAAGGATGATAAGGATTCCTGAGTGCGCCGTCTGGTTTCAACAATTCCCTAGCTAATTGTTTAGGTGTGGGACGATAATGCCAGTCATCGCCACCATACCAACTGAGTTCCCAATCATCTATGTCTAAAATTAATGGTTTTCGGCTAAATATTTTATTTAGTAGGGCAACTCCAAAACTCGCTATCTGTGGTTTTATAGCATAAATTATATCTCCATCAATTTTTGAGATAAATTTGCTGACTTCTCCAAAAAAGTCTGGGAAATTTTTGCCCGGTAAACTATAAACTTTTAATTCTGATGGTAAATTTCGATATAAGTTATTTCCAAACAAAAACCCCATAATTTCAACTTCATATTCTAAATTTCTTAGGGCTGTTGCTATCAAGTATGCACGCAAAATAGCTGCACTTGATAAATCTGAAACCAATAGCGATATCTTGGAAAACTTTTTCACTATTTTTATACTTATTTTTATTTAGTGCGCCAAGGATTTGTAACTTGATTCGGTAAAAATACTTTAGCGAATCTGTCAAAAATCCGTGTATATAAGGAACGACTAATATTTTTAGCATATTGAGGTCGATAAGGATAGGTGCAGTGTAGAACTTTAATTTGATCCTGAATATTATAAGCATCCTGCCACTTACTGAGATAATTATAGGTGGGTGGTAGAATTTTCATGTGAGGTTGTACAGATGCGATCGCAGATGCAAAAGCCCCTTGATCTTTTAAAAGTAATTTATCTTGGTTGTTTTTGACAATCTCAAAATAACGTTGAAATTCGTCAAAAAATACCTTAATTACTTCTGTTTTTCTAAAAGCTATCAAACCGCTATTATATTGCACACTATCCGCTTCCAAAGGAAAACCGACAGATTGCAGAATTGGCAAAACATTTGGCAAAATATCTTCTTGCTTTCCGCGCAACAAATTTGTAGCTTTAAGAATAGAAGGTTGCACATCTTCAGTTAATAGCAAATCATATTCATCTAAATAGCTAAATACGTCGTTGATATCGGAAAGTAAACAAATATCTGAATCTAGATAAATCGTTTTGTCAAACTCAGAGGCCGCATATAGAGCCAGTTTTGCTTGCCTTGATGCTAAAACAGTATTTTCATTTGCCGGAGCCGGCTTTAAAATTACATTTTTAAAAGCCTTCAAAAAAGGATAGAGTCCTGTGGGAACTTGGTCAATTAGAATAATGATTGGCTCTTGATGGAACTTTCTAATTGCTGCCAAAAAATGAATACAATCTTGAAAAGGGTAAAGTCCAGTTAAAATTGTAATAAATCCTCTAGTTTCTGTTGGCATAAATCAAATTAACAATTGTTGTTTAGTTTGGAAATTAGATATGTATTTATTCTTAGAAAATCTTACTCTAGTTTTAGTTATAGCCAAATCTCATAGAGTAGAGATAAGCAAAATATAAACTTGGAAACTTATTATTTTTAAGCAAAAAACAATAAAATAAATCTAACTTTATATTTGTAGCTATTCCAGAGAAATTTTACTGATAATTTCATCTGAAGTTGACTTTATTTAAGTAAAATTACCGTCTAAGCACGGTTGTATAATATCATAGTGAATATTGCATATAGCTATAATAAACAAAGTATAAATACTTGATATAGTTTGTAGAAGTAGCACTATTATTCGCTGGAATGTTGTATTGCTACTCAAGACCAAATATTTATGTTGTAAGGGAGGCAGAGATAATGCAGGTAATCCGTCTGGAAGCACTCTCAGACAACTACATATTCTTGTTACACGACTACAAACAAAATATTGCCGCTGTTGTCGATCCAGCGGAGGCTCAACCAGTTTTAAAGAAACTGGCAGAATTAAAAGCTGAGTTAGTAGCAATTTTCAACACGCACCACCATAACGATCATGTGGGTGGTAATAAGCAATTAATGGAACAATTCCCCCAACTGATAGTTTATGGAGGAGCCGAGGATCGTGGTAGGATTCCGGGGCAGCAGGTGTTTTTGCAACAAGGCGATCGCGTCCAGTTTGCAGACCGGATAGCTGAAGTTATCTTCGTCCCTGGACATACCCGCGCTCACATTGCTTACTACTTTTCCCCAGAAAAAGCTGGTGAAACAGGGGAATTATTTTGCGGCGATACCTTATTTTCTGGCGGTTGCGGTCGCTTGTTTGAAGGAACACCGACCCAAATGGTAGACTCCTTGAGCAAACTACGCTCTCTGCCAGATGATACACGCGTCTGGTGTGCCCACGAATACACCTTAAAAAATCTGCAATTTGCCCTAACTGTGGATGGTGACAACGCCGACTTACAAAGGCGCTTTGATGAAGTAAAAGCTTACCGTAGTCGAGGAGAAGCTACTATTCCCTCTTTGCTGGGAGTAGAGAAGCGAAGCAATCCTTTTTTACGTTGGGATCAGCCATCATTACAATCAACCGTTAAGAGTAGCGATGGGGTGCAAACCTTTGCGCGGATACGGGAAATGAAAAATAACTTTTAGGCATTTGGCATTGGGGATTGGGCGTTGAGGATTGGGCATTTCCCAATCTCCATCAATTTTCTTGGGCTAATAGTTGCGATCGCACCCTTCATTTCGCTACGATCTGTAAGCTTTAGGGTGTAGGCAAAGAAGCTTGGAATACAGCAGTGACATTGTGAGCTATCAAGCCTTACCCAAATTAATCAGATTTTACAGGAAAAACGATGGCGAAACGCGTACAGTTAGTTTTAAATCAGGATATCAGCAAGCTGGGGAAATCTGGCGACTTAGTGGAAGTAGCTCCTGGCTACGCTCGTAATTATCTGATTCCCCAAAAATTGGCAACCAATGCCACTCCTGGTATTCTCAAGCAAGTAGAACGCCGTCGTGAGCAAGAGCGTCAACGGCAATTAGAACTCAGACAACAAGCTCTTGAGCAAAAAGAATCTTTAGAAAAAGTTGGCAGCTTGACAATTGCCAAGCCAGTTGGTGAAAACGAAGCAATTTTCGGTACTATCACCACCCAAGATGTTGTAGATGCAATTAAGGCAGCTACCGGTCAAGAAGTCGATCGGCGTGGCATTACCATTCCCGATATTAACCACCTTGGTACTTATCAAGCCGAAATCAAACTGCATTCTGAAGTAGCGGCACAAGTCGATATTCAAGTCGTCGCTAGTTAACTCAAGAGGGGAACGCAGGGATGAGGAAGCAAGGGAAGTAAAAGTAAATAACCTTTAACTCTTGTACAGACGCGATTAATCGCGTCTCTAGCAAACAGACGCGATTAGTCGCGTCTCTAGCAAAATCTCAAAACTAAAATCGTTTATGGCTGAAGAACTGAGTTTTAAAGGCGATGGTAGCGATGCCTACGGCGGTAAACTACGCCTCCCCCCCCAAAATATTGAGGCGGAAGAAGCGATTTTGGGGGGTATTTTGCTAGATCCAGAAGCGATTAGTCGAGTTAGCGATCGCCTCCTTCCCGAAGCTTTTTACATTAGCGCCCACAAAGACATTTATCAAGCAGCTGTGAGGCTGCACGCTCAAGGTAAACCCACAGACTTACTCTCAGTCACCAGTTGGCTGACTGACCATGAAATTCTTGCCCGCATTGGTGGCAGAAATAAATTAGCAACTCTGGTAGACCGCACAGTGTCAGCCGTTAACATCGACGCCTTAGCAGGGTTGGTGATGGAAAAATACCTGCGGCGACAGTTAATTAAAGCTGGCAATGAAATTGTACATTTGGGTTACGAGACAGAAACCGAGTTACCAACTGTTTTAGATCAGGCAGAACAGAAAGTATTCGGCGTTACTCAAGAACGTCCCCAATCGGGTTTAGTTCATATTTCTGATACTCTAATTAATAATTTCCAGGATATTGAAGATAGAAATCAAGGTATTGCCTTACCTGGGATTCCCTGCGGATTTTACGATTTAGATGCCATGACCAGCGGCTTTCAACGTTCTGATTTGATTATTGTCGCTGGCAGGCCATCAATGGGTAAATGCCTCAGCTATGATTCAGAAATAGTTTTGGCAGATGGAACAATTACCACAATTGAAGAATTATATAAACAACGTCATGTTTCGACTCCGCTCAACACAAGTGGCTCATTATTGACGTTAAATAATGACTGGAAATTTACCTTTACTCAACCCTGTGCATTTGTAGATGATGGTATCAAACCAGTTTTTCGGGTAACAACTCGCTTAGGTAGGTCTATTGAAACTACAATTACCCATCCGTATTTGACTATTAAAGGCTGGCAAAAACTAGAAAAGCTGACAGTTGGTGATAAGATTGCTGTTCCGCGAAAAATAAATGTATTTGGTACAGAAACCATCCGTGAGTGCGAAGTAAAGTTATTAGCATACTTAATTGGCGATGGTGGCTTAACTAACTGCACTCCACGATTTACAAATAGTAATCCGTTATTGCAAGCAGAGTTTTCTCAAGCAGTTGCTGATTTTGTTGGTTTAAAAATTCGGTGGGAAAATTCTCAAGGTACACGCACACCAACACTTTGTGTACGTGGGGATTTGGAATTTATTGCTATTCAAAGACAGATTTTTGCCGAAAGTTTTAAACTAGCGATGCAATCACAGTCATTGACAGGAAAAGAAATAAGTCAGTTAGTTGGAGTCAGTCCCACTTTACTTTGCGCTTGGAAGCAAGGAGAGTGTGTACCAAATTTAGAAACTTTTGAGCTATTGTCTGAAGTTTTACAATTAGAGTCAGAAGAGTTTGTATCTCATGGATTTACCTGCATGAGCAAATCTCGGAAGAATTCGCTAACGCTTTGGTTAGAAGAATTAGGTTTATGGGGCAAAGGTGCTCATTCTAAAACTATACCAAACATCATTTTTAAATTAGAGCGATCGCAAATAGCCTTATTTCTTAATCGTCTCTTTGCTACTGATGGATGGGCTGCACTACTTACTAGCGGTCAATCACAGTTAGGCTATGCAACAGTCAGCGAAAAACTAGCAAGACAAATTCAACATCTTTTATTAAGATTTGGCATTATTGCATCTCTCAAAAAACGGTCTGTTAAGTATAAAAACACCCGCAGACCAGCATGGCAATTAGATATTACCGATGCCTTATCTATCAAAACCTTTATCGCAGAAATAGGTATCTTCAGTAAAGAAGAAGCAATAGCAAAAGTTGCAGCAGCAATATCTCAAAAAAGATATCAAACTAATCGTGATTTGATACCTGTAGAGATTTGGGAACAAATAGCAGCAGCAAAAGGTAATGAAACTTGGAGTAGTTTAGCCAGACGGTCTGGTATTCAAGGCTATACAAATATGCATGTTGGTAAACGTGCTTTAAGGCGGGAAAGACTTTGGATACTAGCCACAGCTTTAGATAATTTACCACTTCAACAGTTAGCAACTAGTGATATTTATTGGGATGAAATAGTTGCAATTGAGCCGATGGGGAACAAGCAAGTTTATGACTTAACAATTCCAGAAACACACAATTTTGTTGCCAATGATATTTGTGTTCACAATACAGCATTTTGCTTAAACCTTGCTCATAATATCGCCGCTTCTTATAAATTACCAGTTGCCGTTTTCAGCTTGGAAATGTCAAAAGAGCAATTGACGCAACGGCTATTAGCTAGCGAAGCACAAATTGAAAGTAGTTATCTGCGGACTGGCCGCCTGAGTCAAACACAGTGGGAACCTTTAAGCCGTGCTATTGGTATCCTTTCAGAGATGCCAATTTATATTGATGATACGCCGAATATTACAGTTACACAAATGCGTAGTCAGGCAAGAAGATTACAAGCAGAAGTTGGAACTGAATTAGGATTAATTGTAATAGATTATCTGCAATTGATGGAAGGAGCAGGCGATAATCGAGTTCAAGAATTATCAAAAATTACTCGTCAACTCAAAGGTTTAGCGCGGGAATTATCTGTACCAGTTATTGCTTTGTCTCAGTTGAGTCGAGGGGTTGAAGCACGCACAAACAAGCGCCCGATGTTATCTGATTTGAGAGAATCCGGTTGTTTAGCAGGCGATAGTCTGGTGACATTAGCAGATAGCGGACTGCAAGTGCCAATTAAGGAATTAGTAGATAAATCTGGTTTTGCAGTTTGGGCATTGAACGAAGCTACAATGCAGCTAGAAAAAGCAATTGTTAGCAATGCTTTTTCCACTGGTGTAAAGCCTCTGTTTACTTTAACAACTAGATTGGGCCAGAAAATCCGTGCCACAGGTAATCACAAATTTTTAACAATTGATGGCTGGAAAAGACTTGATGAATTAACTCCTAAACAACATCTATGTTTACCCAGACATCTCCCCAGTCCTGGTAAGCAAACTATGACTTATGGAGTTTCGTATTGTGGCTCTACTCTTTACAAAGTAAATTTAAGTCGAGAAGAAGCTCTAAAAGTTGGCAACATTGTTCAATCGTCTAAACTGGTTACTCTTGCCAAAAGTGATGTTTATTGGGATGAAATAGTTTCAATTGAATATAGCGGCGAGGAAGAAGTGTTTGACCTCACCGTTCCTGGTTTGCATAATTTTGTTGCAAATAATATTATTGTTCACAATTCCATTGAACAAGATGCCGACTTAGTAATAATGTTATATCGCGATGAATATTACTCTCCCGATACTCCCGATCGCGGCATTGCAGAAGTAATTATAGCTAAACACCGCAACGGGCCTACGGGTACTGCAAAACTTTTGTTCAATCCACAGTTTACAAAGTTTCAAAATTTAAAAATTTGAATTGGGCATTGGGCATTGGGAATGGGAGAGATGAGGGAGATAGTAGAGACAAGGTGAGGAAGAGACGCAGCGAGGCAAATAAACGATCAAATACTATCTCTGTGTCCCCGTGTCCTCTTCCTCATTCCCCATACCCAATTTTTACTTAACTCCTAGCAATTCCACGTCAAACAGCAGAGTTGCGTTGGGAGGAATCACGCCACCAGCACCACGAGCGCCATAACCTAACTCAGAGGGGATGATTAAATTGCGACGACCGCCTACTTTCATAGTGCTAAGTCCTTCATCCCAACCTTTGATTACCTGTCCAATGCCGATTTTAAAGCTGAAGGGTTGGCCGCGATCGCGTGAACTATCAAACTGAGTACCATCTTCTAAAGTGCCAACATAGTGAACTTCAACCGTTTGTCCAGGTTGAGGAGTCGCTCCAGTCCCCTCTTTTAACTCAACATACTTCAATCCAGAAGGAGTGGTTACGGCATTCGCATCAGACATAGTGTTACTCGCAATTAAGATATTGTTTTCAGTTACAGTTGTGGGCGCTGACGGTGTTTGAGTTAATTCGGCAGCAATGGCAGTATTCTGTTTACTGCCTACTTGCCCCACAATCAACAGCACAACACACACCAGCATGAACGCCACGCTGAGGAAAATTGGTTTCAAAATCAGTTCTCCTTACTTAAGTATCCTGGCAAAAAGATTACCAACAGGACACATTTAGTTTAAATCAGAAAGGGTATTTTAACGCCAAAGCTTATTTTCTAAATCGCGCACTTGCCGCTCTAAACGGTCAATTCTACCCCTTAATTCGTCCACCTCTGACTGGCGAGCCACCCCCAAATCCTGCATCATATTTCGCATTTGCCGCTGCATTTGGACATCCCAGTTTCCCTGTTCAGACTTTAACTGCTGGGCAATATCATCCATTACCGCCTTGGCTTGCTCAGGATTGAGTTTACCGTCTTTAACTAAATCATCGCTGACTTGCCGCAGTTTTTCTGCTACTAAAGACGTTGTGCCAAGACCCACCATCATTAGCTGTTGCAACCAATTGTTGTTGTCCATATTCCCTTCCTCTTACTTATTAACCAGCCAACCCTTGCTCCTGAGTTTAGGCAATCAAGCTATGCTTAAAGCGTAGTTACTCTAGCCTACATCTCTATTTTGGCAAATTAAGAAACACAGGGTTCAAAGGACGTGTTTATAGAACTTCTCAAGTTTAAGGTTGCCTCGGATTTACGGGAATATTTTATCCAGAAGGACGCACAAATTTGGACAACAGCGCTGGCTGAGTATCCAGGATTTCTCGGTAAAGAGGTTTGGATCAGCCCCAATGACTACACAGAAGTTATCCTGATCATTCGTTGGGCAACGCTGGAACAGTGGAAAGCTGTACCCCAAGCACATTTGCAGACCATTGAAGACAACTTCATTCAAGCGCTCAGAGAATCATATTCAATTGTGGACTCAGGAGAATATCAAGTACGGAAATTTCCCCATTCATAGGTGAAAGATCACTTCCAACTCGTCGAAGTGCAAAGCTGTATTGTCAAGCCGACACCTATCAAAAGGCAAAAGGCAGGAGGTAGGAGAGAAAAAGTATTAATTAAAACTGAGAACTAAATACTAATACAGTTAAGTTAAACTTTTTCTCTCTTCCCTCTCCTCTACTTACCCTGATCCTCTTTCCCCCTGCCTGCTTCACCAAAAACTTGGGTCTGTTCGCGAAGCGTCTCGTAGAGAAGCCCCGTCCTTTGAGGACGGCTTTTTATCATCGGTGACAGGACTTTAAATGAGTAATGAGTAACGAGTAATGAGTAATGAGTAATGAGTAAGAGTAATGAGTGGATGAAAAATGGGTATTTACTCATTACTTATTACTTATTACTTATTACTTACTCCAGAATCACCGACCCTTCTTTCTCGGTGAGTATGTCAACTCTTAGTGTCTTTATTTTTCAAAGTAGGGAGAAGTTAAATCTGTGCCCGCCATTTCTGAAAGGCGATCTCGTAATCCTCTGATTTACTCTGAAAAACACTCCACCAATGAAAAAATAGTCCTAAACCCCATCCTAATGCTGGGAAAATAGCCCAAAAATAACCAGGACTAGTAATTAAATTCAAGAGAATGAGGAATAAATTTACTGCTAGGAAGGAAACCAAGTGTGTCCAAAAGGCTCTGCGTCGGAAAGTATTAAATGTATGTCGCAAACGTTTCTCTTCTTGTTGAGCCAACCACTTTTGTTCAGTTGTTTCCAAAATATCAGAAGAAATACCTAACTCAGATGCCATTTCTAAAAGCTGTTCTCGTGAAAATTCACCTTCCTGTTTACGAGTGAGTGCTTTTTGAAGGATTTGTTCTACATCTTCTGAATCGTAAGTCATTTTAATTACCTTATAAGTTTGTGTGTAAATGCGCCTTTGATTTCACGAATTTATTGATCGGCTTCGTTCAATTCAGTTAGCAAATGCATCCACATTTTGCACCCAATACTTAGTGATATTCACAACCTGATTATTTTCTCACAATTGATTTAGGGCTACTGTATTTGTCAATACCTCTATAATTGCTTTGATGAGAGCGATCGCTGTTACACCATTAAGTCAAACATCTGCATTATGGGGTAAAGTAGTCTGGTAGAACGATTTCAGCTAAAGATCCAACTACATATTGCTGCCTCAATCGAGTCAATATCCCTGAAATCACTCTTTTGAATTTCCGAAAATATTAAATTTAATGGAAGATTTAAGATATCAAGAGGGGTGTACGCTACCTAGTAGTCTGTCAAGTTTTATTTGATAGGTTCATAGTTTGCGATTTAGCGCAAACTACGGACAATCCGCGACAGACCAGTAGATGGGAATGCGTCAATAGAGGACTCAATCAATGGGATATGTAATTGCTACTGCAAATATGAAAGGTGGCGTTGGTAAAACCACTCTCACCGTCAATTTAGCTACTTGTTTAGCTAAAAATCATGGCAAACGGGTGCTTGTCCTTGATTTAGACAGCCAAATTAGCGCCACACTCAGCTTGATGTCGCCTTTAGATTTTGCCAAGCGTCGTAAACAAAGCAAGACATTTAGGTATCTGATAGACCAAGTTATCAATCCAGATCCACAAGCAAAACTCACAATTCAAGATATCGTCCAATCCCAAGTTTGTAATCTTCCAGGACTAGATTTATTACCGGGAGATATCGATTTATATGATGAATTCGTTGTTTCAGAAATGCTTCATAAACAAGCAACTGCTTTGGGTGAGCAGGACTTTGAAACGATTTGGAATCGGTTTGAAAGGGTCTTGATTAACAACATCTTAAAACCAGTCCGTCAAGAATATGATTTTATTCTTCTCGATTGTGCACCGGGCTATAATCTATTGACTCGTAGCGCTTTAGCTGCTAGCGATTTCTACATACTTCCTGCTAAACCAGAACCATTATCTGTAGTAGGTATTCAACTGCTAGAAAGACGGATTGCCCAATTAAAAGACAGTCACGGACATGAAACCAAGATAGATATAAAAATGTTGGGAATTGTATTTAGTATGTCCAGCGCTAATCTTCTCACTGGCAGATACTATAAACAAGTTATGCACCGCGTTGTTGAAGATTTTGGTGTAGAAAAAATTTGTAAAGTACAAATCCCAGTTGATGTCAATGTTGCTAAGGCTGTTGATAGTTTTATGCCCGCCGTTTTAAATGCTCCCCAATCAGCAGGTTCCAAAGCTTTCTTTCAGTTAACTCAGGAGTTATTGCAAAAATTATAGCCTATAGCCCTACGTAATCATTCATGAACAACACGATTTCCGACTTATTTAATAAGTCGGAAATCTGAACCTTTCGATTTTAATCAAGGTCTGAATAAAGATAATTTATACTGGTTTTCTGAGAAGAAAGCTACATAGGAAAAATCTCAAATCTAAAATTCTTTATTCAAGAAAAAAACTTCAGGCATGGGGTCAATCTCAAATCTCCAATTTAAAATCCCAAATTCAGTAACAACTAAGTTGTTTTTTTCTAAAGTTCAGCAGTTATACGGAAGCTATAAGCAGTGAGATTCAGTTATTGAGTGAAAAGGTCAGTAAATCTCACTAAGAAAAAATGGTTAGTAACGATTCTGCACGGGCAGAGAAAAATCAGCACTTGCTAATGCGCCTACCACGGACTCTGAGTTATCTCGAAACCTGGGGCTTTGGGTTAACGGGTCATGTTGGATGGATTGGTACTGCGCCCATTATTCATGCAGCGTTAGGGCCTAAAGCTATCTTAGTTTGGTTTTTTGGCACGATCGTTTCCTTTTTGCTTAACTTGCAGGTACAAAGTCTAGGTAGACATTGGTCAGATGTCTCCGGAGGAACACCAAACTATACCACAAGGCTATTAGAGAACTTTCCTGCTTTAGGCCGTTACGTAGCATTAGGATATTTTTTTAGCTGGGCAGCAGCACCAGCACTATACGCAATTATTCTCACCAACCTAATTAAAGTCAATTTTGAACCATTAGATATTTCTTTCCCAGAAAATTTATTAAAAGTTTTATTTACAGCTATTCCTTTTATTTTGGCATTCAGTGGCACGCGTGCTTTAGCACTCCTGCATTTATTTTTTGTATTCCCAGCAATTTTATTACTGTTATTATTTTGTATTCAAGGTGTACTATGGTTAGCCTTCTCAACTTCTAGTTTTAAATTTCTCCCAATTAGCACACATAGCCTGAGCTTTGAAGAATGGGCAAAGTGGTTTTTTCTAGGTAGCTATTCAATTTTTGCTTGTGAAACCACTTCTTCTTTTGTTGCTGATAGCCGCCACCCATATAAAACTTTAAATTTCTTAACCGTAGCGGCTTGGTTAATTCCTCCAGTCTTTTTAGGTGGTTCTTGGGTATTAATGTGTTCGGCTCCAAATCCAACAATAGGTGATGATGCGTTCTTAAATCTCGTAGAGGCTTCTAAACCTTTTTGGGGTGAATCTGCCTCCTTTCTAGTAACACTTCTAATTACTATATCTTGCCTTCTGAGTTCTGCTACAGCGGTTTCCAATTCTCCTCGGATGTTATACCAGCTTGCCTTAGACAGACAGATTTCTCCCATATTTGCATTAGTTTCGCGTCAAGGTGTCCTTGGCCCTGCTATTTTAGTTACCTTTATACTCAGTTTGCTTTGTCTCAATTTGGGAAATATATCTCAACTTGTCACAGTAGCAGGTACTTGTTATCTCATGTCTATTATGGGACTACATCTGGGATTATGGCTGTGTCGGGGACAACCACACGTGTTATGGCCTTGGTGGTCACTTAGTTTTTTCTTAGTAGAAGCAGTAGTTCTCATAGTGGGAGGTTTAGCTTGGAATTGGAGAGATTTTTTAGTAGGATTATTATTACCCATTATTCTGATAATAGGAGATGTAGCCCTACGTCGCTTAAGATTTGCACCATTACACCCCAAATGGTGGACACAGCGTTACGACACTAGAGCTATTAAAAACAACTCAGACTTTGTGGTACTACAAGTAATTGTTTTAGTATCATTAATTTGTATTACTGCCACAATCAGTTGGGTTATCCGCGATTTATTAGATAGACTTTCTACTAATCCTCAAAACTCTTTACTAGCTATTCTGTTAGTGACACTATCTTTTACAGGGGTAGCGATCGCTTGCTGGACAACTTTACCACAAATTATTGCTATTGATGAGGCACGCAAACAAGCAAGAAACTTATTTATCACTACTCTCGATACTGTTCCAGATACGGTTTTAGTATTAGATGAAAAAGGTATAATTTGTCAAACCAATGCTGCTGCTGAAGAATTATTTGAAACAAGCATTCAACAGTTGCTTGGGAAAAACTTGAATCAACTCCTAATGTGCTATCGCGGTACACCGGAACAATGGTCTATTAGAAGTGAGCAAAGTTTAAGAATAAACCAAGGTTTACGAATTGTTGAATCGACTATTTCACAGCCATTTAATTCCCAGCTACGGGAATATATTGTAATTGTCCGTGATATCACTAAGCGGAAGCTAGCAGAGGAAGAATTAGTTCAGTACCGTTATCAGCTTGAGCAGTTGGTGCTAGAGCGCACCATTGAACTTATTAGAGTTAATCAACAACTTCAACAAGACATTATCAAGCGTCAAGAAGCACAAGAGCAATTACTACACAATAGTCTTCATGATGGACTAACTGGATTGCCTAACCAAAGATTATTTATGGAGCGGGTGCAGCAGGCAATAGAACATAGTAAACAGCAAAATAATTATTTATTTGCTGTCCTCTTCTTAGACCTAGACCGCTTTAAAGTTGTTAATGACAGCCTTGGACATCTACAAGGAAATCAACTTTTGATTGCAATTTCTCACCGACTAAAGTCAGTTCTACGAGTTGGAGATATAGTTGCCCGTTTTGGTGGAGACGAGTTCACAATATTACTTGAGGAAATTGAAGATATCAGCACCGCTATACATGTAGCCGAGCGAATTAAAAAGGTGCTAGCTTCGCCATTTCAATTAAACGAGCATCGGGTGTTTACTAATGTTAGTATTGGCATCGCTTTAAGTAAAAGAGATTATGAGCAAGCAGCACAGATTTTACGCGATGCCGATGTAGCAATGTATTGTGCCAAAGCACTTGGTAAAGCGCGTTATGAGGTTTTTGACCCAAAGATGCACGAGGGTGCAGCTTTGCTCTTGGAGTTAGAAACTGCTTTACGTCATGCGCTGCTCAAGCAAGAAGATTTTCGTCTTGACTACCAGCCAATTGTTTCACTGACAACTGGCAAAGTTATTGGATTTGAAGCACTGATACGTTGGTATCATCCAGAGCGAGGACTTATTTCCCCCCAAGATTTTATTCCCCTGGCTGAGGAAACGGGAATGATTGTTAGTATCGGGGAATGGGTGCTTTATGAAGCCTGTCACCAAATGCACAGATGGCATCAACAATTTCCTACTTCACTACCTTTGACAATTAGCGTCAATTTTTCTGGTAAACAAATCACGCAACCCGATGTATTTAAACAGGTTAAACATATTTTGCAGCAAACTGGACTGGAGCCATGCTGTTTGAAATTGGAGATTACTGAAACTTTGTTGATGGATAATTTTGAATTAGCTACCACTGTGCTTTCCCAGCTAACAGCGCTGAATGTCGAGACGCACATGGATGACTTTGGTACTGGCTATTCATCCTTGAGTTATCTGCACCGCCTACCAATCAAAACCATTAAGATTGACCGCTCTTTTGTCACGAGTATAGGTAGTCGAGGAGAAAATTTAGAAATTATTCGAGCGATTGTGACATTAGCCCATAATTTAAATATGTCTGTAACAGCAGAAGGAATAGAAACTGTAGAGCAATTAGCACAATTGAAGGCTTTACAATGTGATTATGGACAAGGGTATTTTTTCTTACCACCGATGGAACGTGCAGAAGTAGAAAGACTACTTGCAGCTAACTTATGCTCCAAAAACTTTTTAAAGAGATAAAATCTTGGGATTAAAATCTGTTTAGAGAAACATCTTGTAAAGTTGGGTGAGCAATTTCACTTGATAATTTATATTAGTGTAGTACTGACTGTAGCTGAAAATCTTCTGCATTATTAACTAACCCTTCTTCCAATAAGAGTTCGTTCACAAAAGTATCAATTTTCTTTCTATCGATATTTTGCATGACTACAATGTGTACCCAATCTTCAAAAATTGCTAACTGCCACTTTTTAATTAACCTTTGGGAAGGTTTTTGAAAGACTACGGTATTGGAAAAATTATTGAGCATACATGGATATTCTCTGATTTGGAGTTGTTGGAAAAGATATTGGGCATTATCAATACAGGTCTTTGCTTCTCTGGCTAATCCATCATAACCCCTTGTTTGCGTTGCATACCAGAGAATCAGAGGGGTATGACCGTTTCTAGAACCCAGAATTGTTGTATCTGTTGAACCAATATATTCAATTGCTGTTTCAACTTTTTCTACCCATTTCTTTTTAGTTAAAACTACACCGCAAGGTAAGGGAGAACCAATGAATTTAGCAGAAATAGCTACACTATCTATGGGTTTTTGAAAGTTAATTTGCGGAGCGCCATCTAGAAAGGGTAATATTAATCCTGAAAGTGCGGCATCACAATGAATGTAGTAATCTTTAATCTGATTACGCTCTAAAATTTCTAGAACTTTGTCTAAGTTATCAATCGCACCTTTGACAGTAGTGCCAATATTTAAATTGATGATCGCTGGATAACTACGATTGTCACTAATTAATTTTTCAAAATGTTCATAATTCATCTCTCCATTAATTTGTGAATTAACAACATTATGTTGAATGCGGAATAATTTGGCTGCTTTGGGTATGGAGTAATGAGAGTCTTCTGAAGAGTAAAGAATTCCATTAGGGTAGATTTCTCTTGCTAAAAACATTCCATATAAATTACCTTCAGTCCCGCCAGCAGTAATATAACCCCAAAATTGATTTTCTGGAATCTTATAGAGGTGAGCAAAAAAAGATAATACTTCTTGCTCAAATTTACGAGAATGAAGACCAAAATCTGGCTCAATATATGGATCTCCAGCATTATTTAACAGAAAATTAAAAAATTTTGCGATCGCACTGTAGTCACAAGTTAAATTATATGGATAACCTGCATGAAACTGCGATCGCTGTTCTATTTGCAGCAGAAAATCTGCCAACTCTTTAGCAACTTTATCTGACATATCTTTGAATCTCTTGAATTTTAAGTTAAGGGATGTTTTGGTCTAAATTACACGTATCACTCAGTACCTTGAGATTTTCTTAAGAGTACAGATATTTCGTTTTTTCTTTGATAAGAATACTGCGAGAATACATGGCTATCTTCAGTAAAAATACTCAATTTTTTTGTTGACTAGTCTATTGCCCTTAAAAATATAGCACTAGTATTTGATTAAGTAGTCATTGGTCATTGGTGCATACCCCGTCCCTTGTGGGCGGAAAATCGAACTAATTTAAACCGCGTTCAAAAGTAGGCGTCGTATATCAAGGACTAATAGCTAAGTAGTAAGACAAAATTAATTACACAATTTTTGACCTGAAACCCTTATCCAGCCTAAAATCTAATGTATAAATATTTCTGTCTAATTACTTAATGACTAATGACTCTTGCGTTGCGGTTTGATGAACCTAGTTGTTTGAGGACTCACGCAATAACTATATGCACTCTGAGGCAATACCCCGTAGGTTCGCTGAAAGCGTTCTTGTAAGAGTAGCCGCTACTCTTACGAGACACTCCGCGAATGTATCTACATAAAAAACTCCATCCCACTCTTGGGATGGAGTTTTTGAGCATGGGGAATGGGGCCTACCGTGTACACACAAATCAGAGTTACTTTGAGATCCGGGTTTTACCCCCCTTAATCCCCCCTTGTAAAGGGGGGAAACAAGAAAATCTAGTTCCCTCCCCAATGCATCGGGGAGGGTTAGGGTGGGGTAATTCACTTGTGTGTACACCGTAGGGAATGGGGCATAGGGAAGAAGTTAACAATGCCCAATCAATGCCCGAAGCGACGGCGCGACTATCCCTCTCCATCCACTCTTTGCGATGGAGTTTCCCGCCGCTTTCAATGAATTTCCCCTACCTGAAAATCATTCTTTTTGCCTATTGTTTGCGTAGATAATGTGTTTGTGGAATTTACCTATCAATACATGCAGTCCACCAAGCATCCTCTGAATCCCACGCCAGTTGCTTCAATAACGGGAATCTCCGTTGGTACAGACTTTTGTAGAGCAAGGAAGGAGAATAAACCTCTAAATTTTAAAAAGGATTATAGAGTAAACTAAAGTACAGACCGTTTTCTTGTAATGTTCTCTCGTTTGAGTTGACAGATACTAAAGGAATTCCCCAGTCAAGACGAAGGGTAAAGCGATCGCCTTGTGACCAACGCAACCCCAAACCAACAGCAGCTAAAGTATTAGTATCGGGATTCTCTCTACCAGAACTATTCCAGCCAACACCAAAATCCACAAAGGGGACAACCTGTAAGGTGCTATCTATCTGGGGTAAGCGCAGAATCGGTACTTGAACTTCAGCAGAAAGAAAAGTACCATTATCCGTCAGTAAGTAATCTTGACGGTAGCCGCGAATGCTATCCTGCCCACCTAAGCCAAATTGCTCTAAAGGCAAAAGTGTTCTGGATGCGAGTTGCGTATTTAAACGAAGTAAAAATAAGGTTTCAGGAGCTAAAAGGCGGGCCCACTGCGCTTGTCCTTGCCAAGCAAAAAAACGGCTATCGGGAGGATTTTGATTAATTGTGGGGTTCAATACATCTATGCCCAAACTGAATTGAGAACGCAGGGCGATGACTTCACGACTGTTACGACTCGTCCATTCTTGAAAAAATCGCAACGCAGATACCCTGGTACGTCCTTGTTCATCAGCACCTAAACCGGGGAAAGGTAGTCTCTCTCCTTCAATATAAGAAGCTTCACTTTCCCGTCGCGAGGCTGTCAACCCAAGGGCGAATTCTTGTGTAGGAGTTTGAACTATGGGCTGGCGGAATGTTAATTCGTAATAGCGAGAATCTGATTGAATATCTAAAACGTTGAAAGGAGGTTCAATGACATTGCTGGATGTGATGCCATAGTTTAAGGTGAGGGTTCCATTGCGGGGATTGAGTGGTAATGTATAGCTGGCATCAAAGGAGTTGCTACCATCGGTATTAGTGTAAGCTACACCCAGAGAATCTCCCAGTCCCAATAAGTTGGCTTCATTTAATTGTAATCGGCGGCGAAAACTGCCAACACTTGGCGATCGCCCATTATCAAGAACTATTTGGCTACTAAAGGTTTTTGCCTCGGTTACTTTAACTTCTAAGAGACTTGCACCAGTCCGTGATCCTGCGGAGAGTTCCGCAGTCACATTTTGAATCAAAGGATTAAGTTGCAAAAGTTGCAGTGCCTCTAGTAAACGCTGGCGATTGAGAGGCGGTGATGTCGCTATTGCTAGTCGGCTGCGGACATAATTCTGATTCAAGCGTCGAGTTCCAGTTATCTGGATGTCTTCTAATTTACCTTCGACCACCTGAATTTTGACAACACCGGATTGGATTGTTTGGGGTGGGATATATGCACCAGAGGTAATGTAACCATTGTTGAGGTATAACTCAGTAATTTTAGAACGTGCTTGATAAACTTCAGTCAGCGATATCGGTCGTTTGGTAAATTCAGCAGTGGCTTTAGCTAACTCTTCGGGACTGAAGACTGTACTACCAACAACTTCAAACCGTTCCACAACAATAGTTTGAGGAAAGTTGCCGGGGATTGGTTCTTCAGGTGTGGGAGTTGGGACAGAGGGCGGAAATAATTCTGCTGGTGGGGGAAGTGGCTGTGGCAGTTCAGGTGAGGGAGTTGGCAAAGGTGCGGGTGGTTGGACATCCTGTGGTGGTGGGAATTGTTGTGACAGGATGAAATTACTAGTTGGTAATTGTGTAGTATCAACAGCCTGAGCTTGCAGTGGACTAGAAGATATGTTGCTGAGAAATACCAGCATACTCAGCGGTAAGCAGGACACTATAAGATTCTGAGGATATTTATCAATCATCGCACTGGACTATTTTTTGTCAGAAACTATGGGATTATACGGGGACTGCCTCAGATGTGAATCTTACTTCATCTTCTGTCGCTAAAGTTGATATCTTGGGTAAATCTCAATTTAAAAGCGAAATTATCTGGTTATTGCAGACTTAAAAGTATTGACAATGTTCAATCTGCATCAGCAAGCAGATATGTTGAAATTATCGAGGATGTTGGAGGCAGATAGCGCAGCGTTAGCGAGTCCGCGACCCAATGGAGCAAGGGTTTAAGACAAGAACTCCA